>JALWVU010000054.1 GCA_027079305.1 Aquificaceae bacterium | reverse complement strand
TTCAGGAAAAAGCCCTGGGGACTCTCAGCAGAAACTCTCTTACCTTCAGGGACTTTGAGAGCGGTGAGATAATGGCTTTAAGGCTGGACTTTACCACGCTGGCGGTGAGTCAGGCAATCCAGAGGGGAATTGGGGATTCCGCTCAGAGGTTTTACTACTTTGGAAAGGTCTTCAGATACACCGATACCCTTGAAGAGCACCCCGAGGCAGGGATTGAAGTATTCGGTGACAGCTCTGTTGAAGCGGACGCATCGGTCATTGAGGCGATCTATTCCTATGTGAAGTCCCTCGGCCTTGAAGACATCATCGTTTCCGTTGGCCACGTGGGCATCGTAGAGAAGCTTCTTGAGGGAGTTGATCCTCGGCTGAGAGAAGAGGCAAGAAGATACTTTATAGAGAAGAACATCACTTCCCTGTCCCAGGTGCTCAGGCTCCCCGGCGGGATCACAGCAGGAGACCTCATCCTCGCTCAGGGAAAGGAGGAGGTTCTCGGGATCCTTGAGAAGATAGGGCTGGAAAAGATCGCAGAGGAACTTCACGAGGCAGGAAGGTATCTAAGCAAAAAAGGAGTGGAGTTCATCTTTGACCTAACAGAGATAAGGGAGTTTCCCTACTACAGCGGTGTGGTCTTTGAAGTCTTTTACAGAGAGCTCGGCTCCCCCGTTGCGGGCGGAGGGAGATACGACAGGCTTGTTACAACCCTCGGCGGGAGCTTTCCTGCTACGGGCGGGGCGGTTTACCTCTCTAAATTAATTCCCTGAGCTTATCAAGGTAATCAAGCCTTTCCCAGGGGAACTCCTCCCTGCCGAAGTGGCCGTAGCAGGCCGTTTGCCTGTATATGGGCTTCCTCAAGTCAAGGAAATCAATGATTTCATAGGGCTTGATGGGAAATACCTTCAGAACCGCCTCCTCAATCTTTTCCTTATCAACCTTTTCGGTTCCGAAGGTCTCTATGTCAAAGGCAACGGGCTCCGTAAGCCCGAAGGCGTAACCTATCTGAACGACACACTTCTGGGCAAGGTCAGCAGCAACAACGTGCTTGGCGATCATCCTTGCCATGT
>JALWVU010000053.1 GCA_027079305.1 Aquificaceae bacterium | reverse complement strand
GGTGTTAATAAACAGGGGTGCCCTTGCGGGTAAAAAGGTCGGCGGGTCCTGGCTCGTCCCCCTTGCAGAGGTTCTTAATTACGCAGAAAGAAGAAAAAGATTTAATAATGGAGACGAGGGGATTTGAGCCCCCGACCTCCGCCGTGCGAGGGCGGGCAGCTTTTTTCTAAATCCCTTCTCTACCAATAACTATCTATCACACCTCATGATCAGGTTAAAAATAGATTAAAAATCTGAGACCAAATTACCGTGGTCTGCACCCGTCTCTTATCTTCCTGGCTCATGGATTAAAGGGTGATTTGATGGTGGTTTTCTAAGACTATCTTTCCTTGGTTCCTGGGCTTTCTGGCTGTGGGCTTACAGCTTTATCACAATCTCATCATAATCCACCACAGGCCTGACTTCCTTGCCTTTCTTCCTGAGCTCTATAAGCCCCGCTGCCTTGAGCAGGGTAAGATCCCTGTGAACGTTTTTAGCATCCCTTCCCACAAGCCGAGCAAGTTCCTTTATGGAACCTGGAGAATGTTTTCTGATCGTTTTTAAAAGCTTTAACCTCTCAGGAGAAAGAATAGACTGAAGTTCTCTCAAGCCCGATACGCCTATGGTATCCTTTTCTTCAAGTTCACCTTTTTGTGCTTTCCTGTAGGCCTGTGCAAACTCCTGAAGGGCCGTTTTGGGGTCAGTTATGATAATAACCTTTTCCCTGGTCTTTCCAGCAACCACCATCATGCTTCCTCCAGAATCTTCTCAAGGTCGGAATAAAAATCTTCTATAAGTTTCTCTATCCCTTCAAATTCATAAGATTCTCTTCTACCCTTTATGTGCTTATGGTGTCCATGCCCCCGGTAGTTGTCATACCTTAGATAATCTCCTTCAAATTCTCCTGTGTCTGGGTTCAAACGAGCAAAGGTAAGAGCATATTTAATTCCCTCTTCATAGGCTTCTCTTTGCGGGATCTGGTATATTTTCATCTCCACCACACCCAGCAACCTATCCTCCTTGAAAATTAATTGCCTGTGTCTGAATATCAATCTTGCCCTGATGTTGGTCATGTCAAGACGATTATACCTACTGTCAAAAAATCAGGTACTGAGTTGAACCGTTATCCTCAGAACCGAACGAATATCTCAAATTGCTACGGCCATTGACAAAAGATTCATTCTTTAAGCCGCTAAAGATCCAGCTTCTTCAGCTCCTTCCTCAGGTGTTCAGGGCTGAGATGCGCATATCTTTTCGTCATCCTTGGTGAACTGTGCCTCATCAGCTCTGCAACTGTATACAGATCAACGCCCTTCATAACAAGGTGTGACGCAAACGTATGGCGTAAGTCGTAGAACCTGAAGTTCTCAATTCCTGCCCGTTTCAGAGCTGTTTTGAAAGCACTTCTGTATCCCTGCGGGGAATAAGGCTTTCCCTTACTGTTTACAAATATGAATTCACTGTCAAGACCTTTCTCTTTCCGTTCTTTTTCAAGCATTTCAAGTATTTCAAGAGCCCTGGGGTGCAGGGGAAGATGTTTTGTTTCTTTTGTTTTGCTGTATTTTGCCTGAACGGTGATATAACCTTCCTGAAGGTTTACGTTTTCCCATCTCAGAGTGAACAGTTCTCCTGGCCTGAGCCCTGTGTAAATTGCGAAAATCACGGGTGCCTTGAGCCATGGGGGAAGAACTTTCATCAGTCTCTCAAATTCTTCGCGGCTTAAGAAACGCGTCCTTTCGTCATTGACTCTGAAAGATTTAAATCTGGGAAGGTCACCGTTATGAAGGCTGAATTCAACCGCTTTTCTCAGTATTGCACGGAGAATGTTCAGCTCACGATTCACACTCGCAGGCTTAACACCTGCACGGATTCTGTCAATCTTATAGGATTCAACTGTGAAATCTGCAAACTGATCAAGTCTCTTTTCTCCGAATCTTTGAACCAGGGTCTTTACACGCCTCTTTGTTTCTTCAATCGTCTTTTTAGAAACCTCAGGACGCGATGAAATATACCATTCCAAATATTTTTGAGCCACTTCCTGAAATAAGGGGGGATCAGGTCTTGAGGGATCTTTTCCCTCAAGGATTTCTGCCTTCAGTTTGAGAGCTATCCGCCTGGCAGCAGTAAGGGGGATTTCTGATACGCGCCCGATCCGCTGTCTATAGGTTTTCCTCCTATGCGTAAAGATTAACCAGTACGAGCCTTTGATTTGATACAGATTGTCCCCCAGTGCAACCTTCCCTTTATCCGGTCTCCTCGGCATCACTCTGTGTTTCCATAACGCTCCATGATTTTCTTAAAAAATTAATCCGTAGTCTTGAATTTTTCATCTTACCGGGAAAAAATCAGAAACCCTCATAAACTTCTTCAAAAGTTAGGAGGTTGTGATCATGAGAAAAGGCGTAGATTTTTATACCGTTAACCAGGTAGCGGAACTCCTCGGCGTAAGTCCTGCTGCGGTCAGGAATATGATTTACCGTGGGAACCTTCCAGCCAGACGCTGGGGTGGGCGTCTGATCGTCCTCCGGGAAGATCTTGAGCGATTCCTGAGGTCATTGCCGCCTGCTGTACCCGGATTTAAGATAGATGGAAAGGGTTCCTGAGAAGATAAGGCTTTCACCGGGCAGTTAATACGTAATTGCCCTTAGTTGTTGTGTTTATGGTGTGGTTACTGTAGGTTGCTGAATTAATGACCTGAGCAGAAATATTAACTTTTTCTTAGGAAATTGTTAATGTATTCCTCGGGTAACTGAAGTTCTATTGCAGCGTTTACGACTGTTTTTTCATACTCCTCAGAGGGCTTACCCTCTTCAAGAGGTTCTCTGTAGTAAACCATCGCTTTATATTCTTTTCCGCCAAGATCTTTGACTTTTACAACTTTCTTGTTATATATTCCACTGTAATATCCTTCACACTTGTCAAGATTTCTCTCATCATTTTCTGAAATACGATAAAGAGCCCCGTATACAACCCCATCAGAATCCGGAACTATGTTTGCCACTGAACGATTGCCCCAAGTTTTTGATTTCCCATCATAGACAAACCTGTATCCATGAAGAATTGCCACGCATACGAATTCAGAATCACGACAGCGCTCCCTCATCTGTTCTCTGCTCATGTTTGATCCATATGCAAAGTAATATTTCATCGCCCTTAACCTCCTTTTTTAGAAAAATTATAATTAAACAAGAATAATTCATGAGTTTTTAAATTTCTATCAGGGCAGGTAAGCCTTCTTGAGATATAACAAGTCCCTGATTCTTCAAACTCAGTGACTCTAATATATTAAAGTTCAAGAATGTCACGGAATTGTGATTTCCCGGATTAATTCTTTACCTCTGACAGACATTTTCAAGAAACACGGCAAAATCCTGAAAGGTACTGAAAACTGCAAGCGGATAATCATTCAGGATTCTGTACACCTCAACGACCACGCTTATATCATCATCAGAAACACTGAGCGTTCTGTTGCAGTTATCTATGCTCATAACGGATCCGTTTGTGCATGCAGGATCGCTGGAAGGAACATGTCCAAGCCCTATCAAATGGCCTATTTCGTGAAGATAAACATCGTAGTTATCCATTGATGGAATATCGGATTCAAGTACAGAAATTATCATGCACCTTGTAAAACTTATTATGTCGGCGGTTTTGCCGTTAAATCCGACGTTAATTGTTCCAAGTTTGTTATAAGAATAATCCGAGCTTCTACACGCGGAAGTAACTCCACTAAAGTACCTGGCTTCGTTATAAATGGAAAATTTAACTGTATATTTATCAAAAACTGCCTGATCATTAACAATATAATTTTGGTCATTAACAGGATAATTTCCTGCATAATTAAACTGAACCTTTACAGGAGACTGGCTGTTGATTTTCTGTTCCCACTCTTTTAGGGCCCTGTAGAGTTTGTAAGATGCGGCAGTAATGACTTCTGGAGAAAATCTGCTGTTATCGATCTCAAAGTAAACGTTGATCTTTATGTATACAGTCTTGGCCACTATGGCAACGTTGTTACACTCCTGAGCGGTGATGTTGTCGGGACCGTCGTATATGAGTGTATCTCCGGTTGATCCTATGGGATAAACCCATTCTCCCCTTGGAAACCATGTTGAGTCGAGAAAGGTGTTATTGAGATCTGACTGCCAGTATCTCGGTCCCCATATAACATAGTCGTAGATGCCGTCTGCATCCTTATCACCGGCGCCCGGGCCAAGCTCATCTATCCAGAAGCCGATACTGTCAAAGGGCGGAAGCCTCACTCCGTATTTTTTAAAGACAGCATAAGGAGTGAAGAAAACAATTTCCGATGAGGGAAGCTCTGCAAAATCCAGAACGGAATTGTTGTTGCTGTCTCTGAGCAGAACCTGTGAGGATCCTGTTGAGGGAAGAAATGCCTCAAGAAAACCGGTGCCGTTATCCCTGAAATTGAAAGTCAGAGATGTATCTGAATCTGCTTTGTGAATGTATGGATTTGATGGATTATTGGTATCGAGAACCATTCCTGTCAGACTGAGATTTGTGTCCCTGAGGAAAAATACACATTCCCAGCCTTTTGGAATAACAATCGTTTTTGTTCCCTCAGTGAAGGAAATCAGAGGAATCTGATCTTGTCCGTCCGTGCATGTAACAAAAAAGGCCAGCCCCGTCTGGGAATTCCAGGTGATCGTGAGATTTACGGGCTGATAGGGCATCAGATTGTTGTCAAAGGGTGGCGGATCGGGAGGCTGATCACCGCCGTTTCCCGATGAGATATCCGTTTGCGAACACCCGAGGATAAAAACGGATACAAACAGCGCTATCAGCTTTATTATCATTTCCCTTCCTCCTGAAAATTCACATACTGCCCTGTGCATTACGGCTATCAATGAAATAATAATTAATTTAGACCAGAATTTTCGGTAAAAATACCAGTGACGGAAAGGCTTTCAACGATTGCAGGATGATGCTACTTGCTATTCTTTCCTGTCGTGTATAGAGTTTACCTATTATTAAGGCCATAATTTAATATATGATAGCCGTAATATTTATAATAAATATATTAAATATAAGTTAATATTAGAAATTTTAAAGATTATGTGTTCAACTGAGTAAATGTTAAGGCGGTGGATTTATAGATACTGCTTTTAATTCCATCATTTTTTACGGCTCACCCTGTCCTATGTTTCCTGATATCCACTGCATTTATTACGGCACCAGTTTCCATGAACATTGCGGTGATATTAGCTTAGTTATGGGAAACATCCCGATTACCGACCTGAAAGTCGTAAGCATTTGAAAAAAGCACCAGGAGATTAAAGAAGGAGAGGCAGGATGAAATCACTCATTCACGTTCTAAGGGCCGGAATCCCCGCCCTGCTCTGGGGAAATCCTGGAATAGGGAAGTCATCCCAGATATATCAGATAGCAAGAGAAAATGACTGTCATTTAATCACTCTCATTGCATCAATAAGGGAGCCCTCTGACTTCCTCGGATTTCCCGTTCCCGACGGGGAGTATGTGAGGTATGCACCCCCCGCATGGGTGAAGGAAGCCAAAGAAGAGGCATCAAAAAGGGATGTGATTCTCTTTTTTGATGAGATAACAACGTGTCAGCCCTCGGTTCAGGCGGCGCTTCTGAGGATCATCCTTGAGGGAGTGGTCGGTGAGACAGGGCTTCCCTCCAACGTTTACAGGATAGCTGCCGCCAATCCTCCCGATACGGCAGCGGGGGGATGGGAGCTGTCGCCCGCTCTGATGAACAGGTTTCTTCACCTTTATCTTGACCTTCCCTTTCCGAAGGTAAAGGTCAGGTATCCCGACACAGAGGGCACGGTCAGGATAATTGACCAGTGGATAAGCCTCTTTCCCTCTTACTGGGGAAATCCGCCGACAATCAACGTTGAACATGAGACCTTCACCAAGGCAAGGACGATAGTTGCGGGATACATATCGGCAAACAGATCGGCCCTTATCGGGCATCCTGTCTTTGATTCGGAGCCCGGGCCCTTTCCCACGCCGAGAACCTGGGATTACGTCTCGCGGATCCTTGCCCTTAAGATGGCGGGCATGATAGAGGAGGATGAGTTTCTTCTATATGCATCGGGGCTGATAGGGGAAGGATACGCTCAGGAGTTTGATTCCTGGCTCTCGGAGCTGAGCATTCCCGATCCCGAAAAGGTCCTCAGGGGAGAGGAGGACCTTCCCGAGAGGCTCGACATTCTCCTGATAGTTCTCCAGAGCATCACATCAATGGTGATATCCAAAAAAGACAGAAAGGAAGAAGCGGAGGAGTACTGCAGTCTCTACGGGAAGCTGATGAAGAGGGTATTCGGAAAGCATCCCGATATGACAGCGGTATCCGTTCTTCCCTTCGCTCAGGCGGTCCAGAGGGATGAGTTTTTCATGAATACGGCACTGAGGGCTGCGCCAGAGATAAAGGAGATAGTGAGTCAGTGCCTTGAGCTGATGGAGGTTTAGGGGTTGGACAGGCTAATGAGGGCCAAGTTCCTGCTGATGAGGGAGAGGCCCTTTCTTAAAAAGCTCATCGCCCTCATGGAGTTCATTCCCACGCAGGATACGCCTTCAATGATGGTGAATGAATCCCTTGAGGTTTTCTATAATCCGCAGGTACTCGAGAGGGATGTGGGGGAGCTTGCCTGCTTTCTGTATCACGAGGCTCTTCACGTGGCCTTCAACCACTTCAGGAGAATGAAGAAGGTAAACGCTCCCCTGGCGGTAAAGAACATAGCAATGGACCTTGAGATCAATGACAATATAAAGGCGGACATTGCGCGATCAGAGAAAATAAGGTTTCCTCAGGATTTCATTCATCCCTCTGACCTTGGTCTTCCCGAGGGACTGACGGCGGAGGAATACCTAAGGTATCTGATAAGCAGATCCGCCGAGTTTTCGGATCTGATAAACAGCTACGGGCAGAAACACGCGCCGGGACTTGAGCTCACAGCGCCGGAGGGGAAGGGAAAGAAGATAAGGGGAAAGGACAGGAACCTCATAGGGAAGCTTGCAAAGGAGGTTATCCGCGAGGGGCTCAGGGCAGGAAAGCTCAGGGGAAGGGCGTCATCGCTCCTTGATCCCGAAAGGCAGAAGCCCTCCCTTCCCTGGCAGGTGGTCCTTGCAAGGCTGGCCAGAAAGATCTATGAGGGGAGGCTTCAGAGGCTTGACGTTACCTTCAGAAAGAGAAAAAAGAGAAATCCCACAGAATTTATCCTTCCCTCTGAGATCGGCTACACCTACAATCCTGTCGTGGTGATAGACACAAGCGGATCGATGACCAGTGATCAGATAAGGAAAGCGGTTGCAGAGTGCGTTCATCTTCTGAGGCTCGGAAACAGCAAAATAAGGATAATTCTCTTTGATGCGGGTCTTCAGGGGGATTTCTACACGGACAATCCTCTGAAGGATCTCAGGAAGATCCCCGGAAGGGGAGGGACAAGAATGGACCTTGCCCTTGAATACGTGGCAAAAAAGGCGAGGAATCACTCTCCGGTGATAGTTTTCACAGACGGAGAAACGCCCTGGAATGAGGTAAAGCCGGTGAGAGAGCCCGTTATTGTGTGTCTTCTGAGCCGCACGGGAAGCGCTCCTTACTGGGCAAAGGAGTTTCACATAGAAAGAAGAGGCCACTGACAGCCGTAAGTATCTTCATGAACTCTCCATCCCTCCCCCATCCCTGTATTGCGGGCCTCCCGGGCTCGCTTTTTTAAAAGGTATGATGGAAAGGATAGAGGAGCTTCCGGCGGTTCTTGAGAAGCTTGAGGTCCCCTATTACATGGGGCACTCGGAGAGAGGACCCTACATTCTTGCTCACGTTCCCTGGAGGAAGGACACGGAACCCTCCCTCATTGCCCACTTCAAGGGAGACAGGTGGGTGTGGTATGATGCGGCGGAGGGCACGGGAGGGACCACTCTCTCCCTTGTTATAAGGGCAACGGGGCTCGGCAAAAAAGAGGCCCTGAAGTTCATTCAGTCGGCGGGAAGGCCCTCGGGAATATGCAGGCTTTCTTTCCCGAGAAAGCCGAAGGTGAGGGTGAGCGAAATATACGATCCCGATGAGAGGGCGCTGAAGATATGGGGGGTTGAGAGGTTTCCCCCCTTCATAAAGCTCGGTGTTGTGGAAAGGCTCAGAACCGTGGAAAAGATTGATAAAAACGGAGAGAAGATCAGGCTCAGCCACTACAGGCGGGAGAGCCTTCCCTACCTTGTTATGCTGGATGAGGAGCTGAAGACTCCCGTATACATCAGGCACATTATTCCCGACAACGGCAGGAAGCTGAGCCTTGCCGAGGTGAGGCCCCGCATATACAGGGGAGAGGAGCGGATCCTCGTCGTGGTTGAGGGGCTCACCGATGCGCTGGCAGCTCACAGTTTATATCCGGAGTGCTCCATAATGGTCCTGGGAGGAGCGGGACTTGCCAGAAGAGCGGCAGGTCTTGAGGAGTTTGAGGGGGTTGTCTGTGCAACTGACAGCGACAGGGCGGGAGAAGAAGCAGCAGAGGTTATAAAGAGGAAGTGCGATGAGAGGGGTATTCCCTTTTTCAGGCTCAGGCCCGAAAATAAAGATCTGATGGAGGACCTCAGGTGCCGGTTAGGGTAAAGAGGATTCCCGTTGAGGACATCAAAAGGGCGGCAACTCTCCTGATCCTCCACAGGCCCGAGGTAACCTCACTCTTTCTGAGAAAAAATTCGGTGGAGAAGATCTACTTGATGATCACTCACAGGGATCCGCTTCTGAACACCTTCTTTCTGATAGCCATCAGGAAGGGAAAGGAGTATGTTCTGAAGCCAACCTTTTCGGGATACAGCCTTGAGTCGGTTCCCAAGTATGAGATTGTGGCTGAGCAACCCTTCGATAAGGAAGTGGAAAAAGAAATACTTGAGCATGTTCAGAGGCGCAAAAACAAGTTCATAGACCTCTTTGGCAGGAGCAGGGACCCCGATCCCGTTCCCCTCATCACGCCTTCCTACGTGATGGAGATCGGCAGGAAAACGGAGAACATATCGGGGGTTCAGTTTCCCGAGGGAAAGGAACTTGCCACTCACATGGATAAGCTCTCGGCCCTGAATATCTACATATATTTGAGGGCTGTTGAGTATGTGGGAGAGGAGGATGCCATATACCTTGCCCGGAAGGGGATAAGGAATCTGGATCCGGGATCGCCGGAGGCTCTCAGGACAATCACGATCCTCAACCTTCCCGCCAAACCATACATGATCGATGAGAAGAGATCGGAGGCGGAGCTTGAGATAGCTCATGCGTATCTGGGACCGCTTCGTGAGAAGCTTGAGTGGTTCTGTGATCAGCTAAAAAGCGCAGGTGAGTCGGTGGATTCCTTCAGGAAGTTTACTGAGACTCTGGGCTGAGGGCTTTTGCCTTCCTCTTTTCCTCATACATCCTTTTGTCTGCCTTCTTCACCGCCTCGAGGAAATCTCCCTCCATCTTTGCTATTCCTACTGATACTGTGCAGCCGAAGGGGGCTGGGGTGCAGGAGTTTCTCAGGCGGGAGACGACTGAAGGGAGGGCCTCGGAGGGGCAGGTGAGGATGACCACGAACTCGTCGCCTCCCCACCTTATTATCAGGTCCTCGCCCCTGAGACAGGAGAGGAGGGCTTTCCCCATGTGGGCAAGGACCCTGTCGCCCGCCTCGTGGCCGAGCTCGTCGTTTATCCTCTTGAGGCCGTCAACGTCTATAAAGAGGACCCATACCTCCCTCCTTTTTGACCTTGCCTCCTCTCTTTTTATGAAGCCGGGGACCTCAAGGACTGCTCTTGTGAAGCAGCCCGTCAGGGGGTCTCTCAGATAGCGGAGGCATTTTCTGAGCCTCTTTGTCAGGTAGTGGTCCATAGCAGGAGTTTAGGAGGGAATCTGCCTAACACAGAGCGAAACACAGAGAAGCAGATCTTCTGAACCAAGATTTTGAGCTTCAGATAGAATAGTTTTTTGAAATGAAGGAAGTACTTGAAAGATATGTCGGGGACCTTTACAGAACTCACTCTTCCGGCCTTTCCACAGAAGGAAGTTTTTACCCGCACATAAAGGAGCTGTTAGAATCTGCAGGCAGATCACTCGGATACTCTTTCAGAGTCCTTATTCTGCCGGCAAGAACGCCGGCAGGTTATCCGGACGGGAAAGTTCTGGACAATGCAGAAGTGGTTGGCTGTTTTGAATGTAAGGATACAGGAACGGACCTGGACAGGATTTCCAGAACTTCTCAGATCCGGACATACATAAACAGCTTTGAGAACCTGATGCTCACGAACTATCTTGAGTTCTGGCTCTACAGGGACGGTGTCCTGAGGAAAAGGGTAAAACTGATCGACTATCCTGATTTTTCAAGAGGGCATCTTACGCTGAGGCCCGGGGCTGTATCCGAATTTGAAGAGCTGTTTACGGAGTTCAGTTCCTACCGGATACCCCTTATAACATCAGCAGAGAGCCTTGCTGAATTCCTGGCCAAAAGAACCGCATTGCTTAAGGAAAAGCTCAGGCTTCTGCTTTCGGAAGACAGGAGGATTGAAGAAATATACAGAATATTCAGGGAAAGCTTTGTAAAAGATATGGATCAGGAAGGCTTCTGTGATACGCTGGCACAGGCGTTTTCATACTCGCTTCTGATAGCGAAGCTCTATACGCATCCCGGGGAAAGCTTCAGGCCTCAGGATGCCCTTGCCCTGATTCCGGTAAATCTGAGACTGATTAAGGACTTTTTCACCCTGCTTTACACGGATATAGATGACGAAGAAGTCAAAAACATAATCGAGGACCTTGCAGAGGTGCTGAGCAAATTTGACCCGGGACTCTTATTTACGAGAGGACTTACTCTGGATGATATGATCACCCACTTTTACGAACCCTTTCTCAAAATCTACGATCCGAGACTCAGGGAAATAAGAGGCGTTTACTTCACCCCATCACCTGTAGTGAGGTTTATAGTCAGAAGCGTTGATGCCCTACTGAAAGAGCGATTTGGTATGGAAGACGGACTTGGTTCACAGAATGAAAGGCTGATGGTTCTTGACCCTGCCGGAGGAACTCTGACCTTTATTATTCATGCCATCAACACGGCTATCGAGTGGATCCGGAGCAGGTATGGAGAGGGTATGGTGAGGGAGTGGTTAGATCATTGTGCAGTGAATAACTACTTTGCTTTTGAACTCCTGCCTTCTGCCTATGTTATAGGACATCTGAGAATATCTGCTTTTCTCAGGGATTTTGGTATTAACAAAAGATTCAATCTCTATCTCACCAATACCCTTGAGCTTGAGCACGAGTTTCCTCTGTACTCTACAGGTCTTCTGAGAGATATGTCAGAAGAGACCAGAGAAGCTGACAGAATCAAGAAAGAAGCCCCGATAATGGTGATAATGGGAAACCCACCCTATTCGGGGATCTCGGCCAACATGGAGGCAGAGCTAACCCGGAAGCTGAGGGAAGACTGGGACGGATGCCAGAGTTACTATGAGGTAGACGGAAGACCTCTGGGGGAAAGGAAAGTATGGTTACAGGATGACTATGTGAAGTTCATAAGGTTTGGACAGTGGAAGATCCATAAAAGCGGGGGAGGTATTCTTGCGTACATAACCAACCATGCATATCTTGACAATCCTACATTCAGGGGAATGAGGCAGTCCATTCTGAGGACTTTTGACAGGATATACATAATGAACCTCCATGGTAATGCGAGAAGAAGAGAGCCTGATGAAAACGTTTTTGACATACAGCAGGGAACAGCCATAGGAATTTTCGTAAAGGATGGCTCTAGGAACGGGGAATACGCTGAGGTTTACTATGCGGATACGCTGGAAATGGGGATGGTGAAAAGGAGAGAGAAGTATGCGTTCTTAAGAGACAACGACATAAGCTCGGTAGAGTGGGAGAGGCTTGAGCCCGAAAGCCCCTTTTACTTCTTTATTCCCAGAAAAGTGGCGAGAAAGCCCCCTTCCAGGGGAGAGTTCAGGGTAAACGAAATCTTCAGTAAAGGTGTAACTGGAATAATAACGGCAAGGGATCAGCTTGTAATAGGATTTACAAGAGAGGAACTGGAAAGGAAAATAGCAACCTTCAGAGATCCAAAGTTGTCGGATGAAGATATAAGAGAGATTTTCTTTTCGGGAGCAAGGGGAAAGAAATACCCTCCCGGAGACACAAGAGGATGGAAATTAACAGAAGCGAGAAGAATAATACAGAATGACATTAACTGGAACAATCCGATCAGGCTCAAAAAAATTCTTTATAGGCCTTTTGATATGAGATATATCTATTATGTAAATTACATGATAGACTGGGATAGGCAGGAGGTAATGAAACACTTTCTGCTTGGAGATAATTTAGGGTTGATAACTGTGAGACAGGTTGCAGAAGGGGAATTCAACCACGCTTATTGTACTCTTTACCTTACAGACAACAGGGTTACTCGTAGCAACAAAGGAACTGGATATATATTCCCCCTTTACCTCTATCATGAAGACAGACTCAGCAATAGCAACTCTAAAGAACCCAACTTCACAAAAAGTTTTCAGGAATTCTTAAGAGCTGATTATCCTTCTTTGTCTGCGGAGGAAGTTTTCTACTATATTTACTCGGTCTTGTATTCCGAGTGCTACAGGACTGCTTATGAACCAGAGCTTATGTATGATTTTCCCTCTATTCCCTTCTTTGAGGAAGAGGCGATAAACGATCTTATCCCGCTCGGGAAGAGACTTGTAGAGCTTCATACAGAATGGGAGAGAACTGCTCGGCCTTTAGGCAGATTCCCTGTAAGCGGAGATAATATTGTAAATAAGAAAAGAATAAGATACGAGAATGAGAAGCTCTGGATAAATGACCATCAATACTTTGAAGGTATACCAGAGGAAGTATGGAAATACTACACAGGCGGCTATCAGGTTCTCGAGAAATGGTTAAAAGAAAGAAACGAAAGACAGGTTTCTCCCCTCGAATTTATGAAAGTGGCCGGGGCCATAAAGGAAACTATAGAAATTCAGAATGAAATAGATAGTATTCTGGAATTTATGTGCTGAGGGAATCCGCAGAAAGCAGATTATATTAAAAGCATGGGGATAACCGTTATCAGCACGGGCGGAGGTGATGATGCACCCCAGCTTCACTTCAGTGAGGAGTGGAAGAGAAAGATGATCCAAGAAAGGGGGCTCTCTGCCTGCAGGGATGTGGCCGATGACTTTCTGCTTTACTACGATGACAGGAAGGACAGGGAGATCTACAGGAGTCTTTCGGAAAGGTGGCCCCCAGTGAGCAGGGAACAGATAAGGGGAGAGAATCCTGCAGTTAAAGGGCTCGGGCATCTGAGGGCACCTGAGGGGAGCAGGGTGAGGTGTTATGTGTTCTTCAGGTATATGGACTCAAGGGGCAGGAAAGTCAGGGTTCCACTGAGGTTTTTTGTCGTGAGGCACGAGAGCATCAGCTTCGGTGTGTATGAGGCGGTCCCTGCGGGCTATTCGATCCTCTACATGGACAGGAATATTTACAGGCATGCGCTGGGGTGGCTATGCATCACGACGGAAGTTAAATTCCTGAGGTGAGGCTTTAATATGGGCAGGATTCATCCTGCTACGGCAACGGCCAACCAGAGCTATTGCAGGGAGATGACCGATGAGGTTGTTGTGAAGGCCATAAAGAATATGGAAATGCCCGAAGAATGGAAGTTTCACATATACGACTTTTTTGCCGACAATCCGCCGGGGATTCTTATGAGGTTCTGTGAAGAGTACGGGATCAGTTCTGAGGAGCTGAGGGCTTTTTATGAGAGGTTTGTGAGACCTTTCTGCAGAAACAGACATCTTGAGGAGGTATGGAAGTACTGAGGTGGAAAGAGATTCTCAAAATAGCCCTTGATGTTCTGGAGAGGCAGAAGGATAACGTTCCTTTTTCGGAATGGATGTGGGG
>JALWVU010000052.1 GCA_027079305.1 Aquificaceae bacterium | reverse complement strand
GCGTCTTCGACGAGGTGAGGTATTTCAGGGAGGGTGTGGAGCCCTTACTTGTCGAGATAAACGGCCACAGGGTGGGCTTCTCCATCTGCGAGGACATCTGGTATCCGGACGAGGTGGAGAGGTTCACCGTCCTCTCGGGAGCTGAGGTTATAGTTAACATCAACGCCTCCCCCTACCACATAGACAAGCACAGGTTCAGGGAGGTTTTTGTGAGGGCGAGGGCGGAGGACAACATATGCTTCGTGGTATACGCCAACCTCGTGGGGGGGCACGACGAGCTTGTCTTCGACGGAAGGAGCATGGTGGTGGACCCCCTCGGGAATGTGATAGGGAGAGCTAAGGCCTTCGAGGAGGATCTCCTGACCGTGAGCCTCGACCTGGAGGAGGTGAGGAGAAGGAGGCTCTTAGATCTCAGGTGGAGGAATGCAAGCAAAGAGGTGGAGCCTGCAAAGCCCGTGGCCTCACTCAAGCTTCCCCAAAAGCCCCCCGCGGAGCCGAGGGTGGAGAAAAGCCCTCAGGAGGAGGAGGAGATATACCTTGCCCTCGTCCTCGGAACGAGGGACTACGTGAGGAAGAACGGATTCGAGAAGGTGGTTGTTGGTCTTTCGGGAGGGATAGATTCTTCTCTCACCGCCTGCGTGGCTGTGGACGCTTTGGGAAGGGAGAACGTTATGGGTGTCTTCATGCCCTCGAGGTTCTCCTCCGAAGAGAGCTTCGAGGACGCGAGGGAGCTCGCAAAGAACTTGGGGATAGAGTTCCACACCGTTTCCATAGACGAGGCCTTCGGCGCCTACCTGAGGGAGATGACGCCCGCCTTCGGGGAGCTCGGGTTCGACACCGCGGACGAGAACCTCCAGGCGAGGATAAGGGCCAACATACTCTTCTACATATCCAATAAGTTCGGATACATGGTGCTCTCGACCTCCAACAAGAGCGAGTCCGCCACAGGATACACGACCATCTACGGGGACATGGCGGGTGGCTTCGCTCCCCTCAAGGACGTCTACAAGACCACCGTATACAGGCTCGCCAGGTTCAGGAACTCCCTCCAGCCTGTTATACCCGAGAGGGTTTTCAAAAAACCCCCCTCCGCGGAGCTGAGACCCGGCCAGACGGATCAGGACACCCTCCCGCCTTACGAAATCCTCGATCCCATCCTCAGGCTCTTCGTGGAGGAGAACGCCTCGGTGGAGGAGATAATCAAAAAGGGTTTCGAGAAGGATACTGTCCTTAAAGTTGTGGAGATGGTAAAGAAGGCCGAATACAAGAGGAAGCAAGCTCCTATAGGGATAAAGATAACGCCCAGGGCCTTCGGCAAGGACTGGAGGATGCCTGTGATAAACAAGTTCAGCTTTTAGGAGGTGGTCATGTTCGGAGATCTGTCCATAGAGCAGATAAAGGAGGACGTCGCGGAGGTTTGCAATCGTATGGGGCTCCTGCTCAGGGAGGTCTACGTGAGCGCGGACTTCCAGGAGGAGGTCTACCAGGTGGAGGTGGAGCTGTTTAAAGACTACGAGAGCCTGGAGGATCTTCTGAAGGAGGAACTGAGGATAGAGGAGAGCCTGAAGGAATCTTACGGGGACAAGATCTCGGTAAACATAATAAGCGTTGAAGAAGACTGAGATGCTCAACCCGGACCAAGAGAGGGTAGTCCGGCACCACGGCAGGCCCCTCCTCGTGGTGGCTGGGGCGGGCTCGGGGAAGACCAAGACCCTCGCCCACAAGGTTGAGTTCATCCTCGAGGAGCTGAAGATCCCTCCCGAGAACATCCTGTGCATCACCTTCACCAACAAGGCGGCGAGGGAGATAAAGGAAAGGGTGAACTCCGTTACTGGGAAGGAGCTCCCCTGGGTGGGGACCTTTCACTCGGTAGCCTACAGGCTCCTGAGATCTAAGCTGGGTCTGAGCTTCGGCGTTGCGGACGAGTCGGACACAAAAACCATCCTGAGCTCCATAATGAGGGAGCTGGATATCCCCAGAGAGGATTACGAGAAGGTTAGAAGGTTCATATCCCGCGTGAAGGAGGACCTGAGGGAGCCTCACTCCGAAGGCATGAGGGAGCTTTTCGAAACCTACCAGAGGGTCCTTAGGGAGAACAACCTTATGGACTTTTCCGACCTCCTCTACGAGCTGTATATGAGATTGAGGGAGGACGACAAACTCAGGGAAGCTCTAAAGAGACAGTTCAGGTTCATCCTCGTGGACGAGTATCAGGACACGAACACAGTCCAGTATGAGATCCTGAAGCTAATTTCTGGCAGGGAGATCTGCGTGGTGGGCGATCCCAACCAGTGTATCTACGAGTGGAGGTTCGCAAGGCCAGACAATATACTCCGCTTCATAGAGGACTTCGATCCCGATATAGTCAAGCTTCAAACCAACTACCGCTCTAAGGGATACATCCTCTCAGTGGCCAACTCCGTTCTAAAGAAGGCGAGCTCCAGGTGGAGGGAGCTAATACCTACACTCAGGCCTGTCAAGGACATGGGGGAGAAGCCCCTGGTGAGGAGGTTCGAAAGCGAGAGGGAGGAGGCCCTCTGGATAGGGGAGGAGATAAGGAGGCTCTCGGAAAGATTCAGTCTCAAAGATATAGCAGTCCTTGTAAGGGTCTCCTACATAACGGACGTGATCGAGAGCACTCTATTCAGGATGGGTATTCCCTACAGGGTTGTGGGAGCGCTCAGGTTCTACGAGAGACCAGAGGTGAGAAACCTCCTGTATCTCCTCAGGCTCCTTTTGAACCCTTCAGACGAGATGGCTTTTAGAAAAGTGGTCGAGGCCTTCACCGCTGGCATCGGGGAGAGGACCCTTGAAGCAATAAGGGAGCACTACGAGGGGAACTGGATAGAGGCCCTGCTGAAGGCGAGCGGAAGCCTGCCCCCTTCCAAAGCCCGGAGCATAAGGGAGCTTCACGACCTTCTTTCCGATATGAGAACCAAAAGCTACCCTGAGGTGCTGAGAGAAGCCCTTGAGAGAACTCCGTATCTCGACTACCTGAAGAGAAAGTTCAAGAAGGACCACGAGGAGAGGCTGGAGAACGTCAGAGAGCTTATCAGAGTGGCCCGGGAGAGCTTCAAGGAGGGAACGGATCTCGAGGAGTTCCTCAGCGAGGCCATGCTCCTTTCCTCTGAGGAGGAGGAGAAGGAGGCGGTCAGTTTGATGACCATACACTCCGCGAAGGGTCTGGAGTTTTCGGTGGTCTTCCTCCCGAGGCTCGAAGAAGAGATACTCCCCCACAGGTCAGCCCTTGAGGACGAAGAGGAGCTGGAAGAGGAGAGGAGACTCTTCTATGTTGCGATCACAAGGGCCAAGGAGAAGCTCTACCTCTCCTACACGAGGTCGAAAGACAGAAGGCCCAGCAGGTTCCTCTCCGACATTCCAAAGAACCTCCTCAATCTGGAGCACTTTAAGAAGAGAAAGCCTAGGGTCTCCTACGCGGTGGAGCTGAAGCCCAACTCCAAGATCAGAAAGGGAATACTTGTAAACCACAGGGTCTTCGGTGTGGGGAAGGTCTTAAAAGTTGAAGGAGAGAGGGCGGAGGTGGACTTCCAAGGTAAGATTAAGAGGATCCATACCTCCTTTCTGGAACCTTTAGGTTAAGATACCCTGAGAAGGGCCTTGATGTGGTCCTCCATATTTTCCTTCACGTAGGTGGGAGTCCTGAGCCTTCTCTTCCTGTCGGGGCTCTTTTTGGTGTTGTAGTGGGCTCCTCCGGACCTCCACCTCTTTATCTTGCCCTTGGCGGTTACCTTGAACCTCTTTCTTGCGGATCTGTTGGTCTTCATCTTAATCTTGGCCATCTTTTTCCTCCGAATGCCTTATTATACCCGAAAACTTAGCGTTTTCACACACCCAGTAACTCGGGTTATATTAGAAGCTATGAAGGTTTTGAGAACTCTGCTTATAGGGCTTGCGTTCCTTGGGAGTATAACCTTTTCGGGAGAAAGCGGGTTCACCCAAGAGGACAGGGAGAGGCTGATAAGGCTCGAAACCACGCTAAAGGTGTTCATGGAGCAAACTGACAAAAGGTTTGAGCAGATGAACAACTTCTTGTGGATAATAACGGGAATATTCACCACTCTGACGGTAAGCGTAATAGCCTTTGCCTGGTGGGACAGGAGAACCATAATCAGGGAGGCAAAGAGGCAAACCCTTGAAGAACTTGAAAGGGAGACAAAACCGGAAAAGCTAAGGAGGCTCCTGAATGTTCTCAGGGAAAAGGCAAAGACCGACGAAGAGCTGAGGGAGTTGCTAAAAAGGGAAGGGTTGCTGTAGACCTGTAAAATGTATGGGCGGAGGCTTCCTATCTTTCACGATCACTTCTTTCTCTTTGGTGCAAGGGTGAATATGAGAAAAGGTCCCTCCTTCTTGGGTGGAACCTCCACCTCGCTTATGTCCTCAAGCTCCTCCCTTATCCTGTTGAAGAGCCTCTCACCGAGTTCAGGATGGACGTTCTCCCTTCCCCTGAACCTTATCCTGACCCTGACCTTGTCCCCGTCCTCTAAAAACTCCCTCATGTGCTTCAGCTTTACCTGGAGGTCGTGCTCGTCTATCCTGACCTTCATCCTTATGTCCTTGACCTCTATCTGGTGTTCCCTCTGTTTTTTTCTCGCCTCCCTTTCCTTCTTCTTGAGCTCGTATTTGAACTTTCCGTAGTCCATTATCTTGCAAACGGGAGGTTTAGCCTGAGGGGCTATCTCTACCAGATCCAGACCCTTTTCCTCCGCAAGGGCGAGAGCCTCGCTGATGGGAACTATACCTATCTGCTGGCCTGTCTCGTCTATAAGCCTCACCTCCTTTGCCCTTATCTGTCTGTTTACCCTATGCTCTTGGAACTTTTTCATGTGGCCTCCTTGAGAAGGACGAGAGTCGATAATATTAGATTTATCGCAAGGACAGAGGTAGAAAGGTAAGAAACCCTCCTGAAAAGTGTTCTCTCAGGAGAGTTAAATTCGTAGTTTTCTATGCTCCCCAGCTTTTTCTTGTAGTTTCTAAGCCACATGGATATCGCCACGTTCAGTCCGAGCCCCAGAAGAAGCAAAAGTCCCAACCATTTTTCGCCCAATATAAGATACACCAACAGCAGGAAAAAAGCAATCTTGTAGAAGCGCCAGAGGATACGCCCGTAGAAGCTCCCCGCCAGGTCCTTGTTTCTCCCGGTTCTGAGAAGGACGGGAGCCACGGAGGACAGGATCAGAAACAAGGAGCCCGCGTAAAAGGAGAGGAAGACTACTTCCATCTTCCCACCTTCTTCCTGGCCTCGGTTCTTAGAAACCTGAAGAGAAAGCCCGAGAGGAAGAGGACCGTTATCAGGCCTATTATGGCGAGGATGAGTATGTATTTCATCTCGGCTTGTTGTGAGGAGTTTCTATCTTGTCCCAAAGGTAGACTATACTGATGAGTAAGCCCATCGCAACCAGCAGGCTCACGAGGGTGTAAGTGAACTCATTCAACTCTGACTGCCTCCCTTGTTTATCCAATATAAACCTACCACACTTAAAAGCACACCTATGCCAAAAGCCAAGAGAGTATTGTAATCGAACCTGCCTTTGAGAAGCGGATAAACTATACCTACGAGAACCGTTCCTTTGGATATATCCATTAGGTATTTACCGAGTTCTCTGTATGCCTCCGGACTCATATCACCTTCTCCGCGTGTCTGGAGGCGTGGCACTGGATGTTGACCGCAACGGGAAGGGAGGCTATGTGGCAGGGATACATCTCCACCTTCACGTCCACCGCGGTAACGCTACCCCCGAAGCCCATAGGTCCCAGACCCAGCTTGTTTATGTCCTCTATAAGCTCCTCCTCCACCTTCCTGATGAGCGGGTCCGGATGTCTCTCCCCGTGGGGTCTGAGGAGGGCCTTCTTGGCGAGGTAGGCGCACATCTCGAAGTTTCCGCCTATTCCGACCCCTACCGTAAGGGGAGGGCAGGCGTTAGGACCAGCATTCTTGACGGTCTCAAGGATGAACCTTTTGGCACCCTCCCAGCCGTCCGCGGGCTTTAGCATCGCCAGGCGCGAGGTGTTTTCGGAACCCGCTCCCTTTGGAGCCACCGTTATCTTGATCCTGTCTCCGGGAACTATTTCGGTGTGTATAATGGCGGGGGTGTTGTCCCCCGTATTCTTCCTCTCAAAGAGGGGATCCCATACCATAGAAGCTCTCAGATAGCCCTCTTCGGTCGCCCTCCTGACGCCCTCGTTCACCGCCTCCTCGAGGGATCCTCCCTCTATAACCACCTCCTGGCCCACCTCGAGGAAGACCACCGTAACGCCCGTATCCTGACAGTAGGGCATCTGCTCCTGGACAGCGGTTCTCGCGTTCTCGAGGATCTGCCTGAGGACCTCCCTTCCGAGGGGGGACTCCTCCTTCTTTATAGCCTCCTCGAAGAGAACGACCGTCTCCTGTGGAAGCTCGTAGTTGGCCTTTATGGTAAGCTCCTTAACCGCCTCCACAATTTCCTCAACTTGGACTCTTCTCACCGAGCATCACCTCCGCGACCTCTACGCTTTTCCTCACAGATTCAACAGACCTCTCCCACATCTCCCTCTCCTCCTCTATCATGGGGACCTTTATTATCTCCTCAACTCCGTTCGTTCCAAGCTTTACGGGAACTCCTACGCAGAAACCCTTGACTCCATAATACTCCCCCGCCTCTCCGTCCAGGTATACGGAACAGGGAAGTATGCGCCTGCTGTTCGTTACCAGAGCCTCCACCATGTCCACCACCGCAGCCGCAGGGGCGTGGTAGGCGGAGGTTCCCATAAGGTTAACTATCTCACCGCCTCCGAACCTGGTCCTGTGTATTATCTCCTGGAGCCTTTCTTTCGGTATGAGATCTTTAAGAGGTATACCGCCCACGTTGGATATCGATATGAGAGGGACCATCTCGTCCCCGTGCCCGCCAATAACGTAGGCGTGGATGTCCTTGGGGGACACTCTAAGCTCCTCCGCGATGAAGGTTTTGAACCTGGCGGAGTCGAGAACACCCGCCATTCCTATCACCCTGTTTGCAGGAAAACCACTCAGCTTAACCGCCACGTAGGTCATTATGTCCACGGGGTTGGTAACAACTATCAGTATCGCGTTGGGGGCGTATTGGCGAACTTTCGAGATGATGGTCGAAAGGATCCTTATGTTAGCCTCCAAAAGGTCCTCCCTCGACATTCCCGGCCTTCTGGGGAAGCCTGCGGTTATGACAACTATATCGCTGTCAACTATAGGCTCGTATCCGTCTCCATCGGGCGTGACGGTGAAACCGTCTATCTTGGCGTCTATGTCCATGGCGGAGATCATCTGCTTCATGTCGAGAGCCTTACCCTTAACAGGTTCAAAGACCTTGTCTCCTTCCTTTCTCGGTATATCGAATATCCTTACGTCCGCAAAGCCCTTTATCGCCAGCAGGCTTGCCACGTGCTCTCCCACGTTCCCAGCTCCCACCACCGAAACGACCTTTCTCGTAGCCATGTTTCACCTCCTCAGCTGGTAACCCCCTGAGCCTGCTTCCTCTTGATGTAGTTGAGTCTGCCTCCTCCCAGGAGAACTTCAACCTGATAGGGTGTGAGGTTGTATCTGCAGGGGATCTCCTCTCCGGTGGTCTTGTTTATCACGATTATCTCCTTGCCCGCCTTCAGTCTCTCCCTCAGCTCCGGTATCTCTATCTCGTCTCCGAGGGTAAATTTGTCGTAGTCCTCCTTGTTTACGAACTCTAAGGGAACTATGCCGAAGTTCACGAGGTTGGCGTGGTGTATCCTCGCAAAGGACTTGGCTATGACTGCCCTGACACCGAGGAACCTGGGAGCCAAGGCCGCGTGCTCCCTCGAGGATCCCTGTCCGTAGTTCTCCCCTCCTATTATCACTCCCGCCTTGCCCTTCTCCTTTATGGACTTTATACGGGGAACGAACTCGGGATCTACATAGTGGTAAACATACTCGGAGATGGCGTATATGTTCGACCTCAGAGGCAGTATCTTAGCTCCCGCGGGCATTATGTGATCGGTGGTTATGTTGTCTCCTACTATGAGGGCTACCTCCGCCTCCAGCTTTTCAGGAAGCTCGTCGAAGGGCGGGAGGGGTTTTATGTTGGGCCCTCTGTATATCTCCACCTTCTCCGCCTCTTCGGGAGGCAGGGGCTCTATGAAGGCCTCGTCCCCGTATGGGAACCTTTCGGGCATCTCTACCTTTATCCACTTGACACCGAGCTCCTTGGAAAGCCTCCTGGGATCTATTATCTCCCCCGCTATCGCGCAGGCCACGCAGGTCTCGGGGGAGGCCAGGTATACCTTTGCGTCCGGTGTTCCGGATCTGCCCTCGAAGTTCCTGTTAAAGCTCCTTATAGAAACTCCTCCGCTGGGAGGAGCGTAGCCCATACCTATACAGGGCCCGCAGGCGCTCTCGAGGATTCTGGCACCTGCTTTGAGAAAGTTAAGGAGCGCTCCGTTCATGGTTATAAGCTCCAGAGCCTGCTTCGATCCTGGGGCGACCGCAAAGACCACGTCCGGATGAACTTTCCTTCCCTCTAAAAGCTTGGCACTCCTTGTCAGATCTACAAAAGAAGAGTTGGTGCAGGAGCCTATAACAACCTGGTCCACCTTTATACCTTCTATTTCCCTCACCGGAACCACGTTGTCGGGCGAGTGGGGCTGGGCTATTAGAGGTTCGAGCTCGGAGAGGTTTATCTCTATGATCTCGTCGTATTCCGCGTCCGGATCGGGAAGCAGTTCCACCCAGTCCTCTTCCCTTCCCTGAGCCTTGAGGTATGCCCTCGTTATCTCGTCCGAAGGGAATATGGAGGTCGTGGCTCCCAGCTCCGCTCCCATGTTGGTTATGGTAGCCCTTTCGGGGACCGAAAGCTCCTTTACTCCTTCCCCGAAGTATTCGAATATCTTACCGAGCCCCCCTTTGACCGTCAGACGCCTCAGGAGCTCCAGAATTATGTCCTTGGCGGTTACCCACTCGGGCATCTTTCCGGTTAGCTTCACTCCGACGATCTTGGGCATCTTCAAGTAGAAGGGCTCACCTGCCATCGCAGCGGCAACGTCCAGGCCTCCCGCACCTATTGCGAGCATCCCGACACCACCGCTCGTGGGGGTGTGGGAGTCCGAGCCCAGGAGCGTCTTTCCGGGCTTTGCAAACCTCTCCACGTGAACCTGATGGCATATGCCGTTTCCGGGCTTTGAGAGCCATATACCGAAGCGCTTGGCAACGCTCATCAGATACTTGTGGTCGTCGGGGTTCCTGAAGTCCGTCTGAAGCATGTTGTGATCTATGTAGCTCACGGAGAGCTCCGTTTTAACCCTCGGAACTCCCATAGCTTCGAGCTCAAGGTATGCCATAGTTCCTGTTGCATCCTGAGTGAGGGTCTGGTCTATCCTTATGGCTATCTCCTCTCCCGGCTCCATCTTTCCGCTTACCAGATGGTCCTTGATTATCTTCCAGGCGACAGTTCCCTTGGCCATTCTCTACCTCCTGCCTTAAAACGACGTTTTAGAAGGATTAACTTATTTTATGCCTTTTGTCAAGCTGGGCGGAATCTGTTGGAAAAATCCTCCTTTTATTAAAGGACAATAAGTTGAAAGGAGTTATATGCCTCAAGATCTTAAGCTCCAATAAAAGGAGGTCCTAAAGAAGAGCAAGGTTGTATATAGCAAACCTCCCAAATATATAGAAACTTGCTACATGCAAATCCTTGGTCCGATCCCTGTCCTCCATAGTATTGTTAACCATGTTATTTTCAAAACAGGTTCAGCGGAAGTGTCTGGTGGTAAGTTGCTAAAGACATACTCAGACCATATAATGTAATTCATGATGATCTACTCAGATACGGTTCGCTATACGTTGATGGCTTTAGCTTACCTGGCTTTAAATAGAGGCAGGCTTGTTAAGGCGGAAGAGATAGCTCGCACACAGAACATACCGAGACCGTTTCTGTCAAAAATACTCCATGAGCTTTCCAAGAGGGACATACTTACCTCCGTGAAGGGGCCCAAGGGGGGTTTTACCCTTAAAGTGGATCCTGAGAAGCTTTCTATCTGGGATGTTATAGTTCTTTTAGGCGAGGAGAACAAGTTTCAGACCTGCATACTTATGCCCGACAAGTGTGAGGTCTATGAGACAAATCCATGTGTTATCCACCACAAGTGGGAAAAGATAAAGAGGAAGGTGATAGACTTCCTGAAGAGCACAACAATAGCGGAACTTACGAGCGTTGAGGAAAGACACCTTTCCAACCTGCTTTCCTCAGGTAAGTAAGGATTCTGGAGAAGGGAAAAGGAGGCTTTGATTGTCCAAGGAAAGCCATCCAGCCCTACAGCATAATCCCGAGATGAAGTTCCAGAAGGTATGTGTGATCAGGGAGTAATCTCCTCTATGCGAAAAGGAGAAACATACCTGCGAAGAAGGCCAGCGGAAACAGGGCAAGGTCTACTTCCATCTCCAGAAAGGTCTGAGTATAACTCCTTAGTTTCAGGAGTTTTGATAGCATGAGAGGGATCGCGAAGGGAAATATAGCCCTTCTGGACGACATGCTTGCGGTCAGCTGTATCCTGCCAAGATTTGTGCTCCTTACTGACAGGAAGATCAAACCTTTGAAGAGGATAGATTTAAGAGAAAGGCCGAATACGGTCTACGAGATGAGCAGAAGCATGGAGGAGATAATTTCCCAGCTCATAAATGAGGAAGTAAATACACTCCTTTCACTTTATAAAAAGTCTCAAGGAGGTCGTAGGGTATGAAAAGAGATTGGCTCGAGATCATAGGTAGTGTAAACAGGCCCCAGCTGGGGGAAGAGATCCCCATACTCATATTCCGTGCCTTCAGGGTGTTCTCGGGAGAGTATCTTAGGGATATACTCGGAGACAAGGGAGCGGTGGTTCTCTTCCAGAATGCGGGCAGGGAGCTTGGAAGATCCTTAGGGGAAAAGCTCAAAAGCGACAGCGTGGAGGGTTATCTGGAAAACGTGGGAGCTTTTATGAAAGAAAGCAAAATAGGGCTACTCGTTCCCGAGAGGGTAGAAAAGGATGAGGGAATCCTCAGGATAGAGGAATGTATAACCTGCTCCGGTATGCCTAACATTGGGATGCGTATATGCCACTTCGAGGCCGGCTTCGTAGCAGGACTTTTCGAGAGCTTCCTCCGCAAGAAGGTAAAGGCCACGGAGACAAAGTGCAACGCTATGGGAGAAGGTGTATGTGAGGTAAAGGTGGAGTTCTAAATGCCGGAAAACTACGGCAGGCAAGGAATACAGATCGCCTGAGGGAATCATACTCATATAGAACTTATCAATCAGGAGGTGAGCCTCTTCTTAGGGAGGATATCTTCGATGTAACGAAGCTCCTAACAGGATAAAATAGAGCTTCGATTGCGTGGGAGTGAACGTGGACTGATCTCCGGAGGTTTACGACAGCTTCAGAGGTAAGAAATACTCCTTCGGGAAAGGAAATCGGGGTCGGTCTGAGGTTCACTCTCACCGAGAAGACCGCGGACTCACCACCCTTCATATTCTATCTCGTATGAGGATATGGGGAGCACGGGGAGGAAGCTCATAGATCCGGAGAAAAGGCAAAAGATGTAGGGGTGATTACCGGAAACAACGAAGCGAACGCTGTAGTTTTACTTAAGGAGTTCGAAAAAAGTTTCCAGAGAAAACGGAGAAGCTTGAGAGATCCTACGGAGGATTTGACTCTCCTGCCCGAGGTGGATTGCGGTCTGATAATAGGTTCTGTAGAGAAGGTATTTATCCTGTGGAATCTCAGCACGATAAATACACTCCGCAAGATCCTGTATGAGGAACTGAAAAGAGCTATCGAAAGGATGCTCCCTTAAGGGCTTGAGCGAGAGTACTAAACTAACCATAATATTCCCATGCCTTACAAAAGCCTGAGAGAGTTCGTCAGAGATCTGGAGAGAAAAGGCGAGCTGGTCAGGATAAAGGAACCCCTCTCTCCCATACTTGAGATCACGGAGGTTATAGACAGGGTTTCCAAGCTTCCCGGAGGCGGGAAGGCGCTTTTGTTTGAAAACGTGGAAGGCTACGATATCCCGGTGGTAGCCAATCTATACGGATCTGAAAGCAGGATAAAGCTCGCTCTCGGATACGAGAGACTCGAGGATATAGGCTGGAAACTGTATAAGATACTGAGGCCCGAGGTCCCCCAGACCTTCCTGGATAAGCTCAAAAAGCTTCCCGAACTCAAGAAGCTCAACGATGCTATACCCAAAGTGGTCAAAAAGGCCCCTGTTCACGAGGTAATTGATAAAGATCCGGATCTCCTATCCCTTCCTATACCCAAGTGCTGGCCCAAGGATGGGGGAAGATACATAACCTTCGGCCAAGTTATAACCAGGGACCCGGAGAGCGGTATAAGGAACGTGGGCCTCTACAGACTCCAGGTCCTCGATAGAAAGAGGCTCGCGGTTCACTGGCAGATACACAAGGACGGGAATCATCACTTCTGGAAGGCCAAGAGGTTCGGTAGAAAGATAGAGGTGGCTGTGGCCATAGGGGGTGAGTCTCCCCTCCCTTACGTGGCGAGTGCTCCCCTACCTCCCGAGGTGGATGAGTATCTCTTTGCGGGAATAATAATGGAAAAACCCGTGGAGCTTGTAAGGGGTATAACTGTAGACCTGGAGTATCCCGCCAACGCGGAGATAGTTATAGAGGGGTACGTGGACCCTTCGGAAGAACTCGTGGACGAAGGTCCTTTCGGAGATCATACGGGCTATTATACGCCGGTGGACAAATATCCCCAGATGCATGTTACCGCTATAGTTAGAAGAAGGGAACCTCTATATCTTCATACCATAGTAGGGATACCGCCCCAGGAGGACAAGTATCTGGGCTGGGCGACTGAGAGGATATTCTTACCTCTCATAAAGTTCAACCTTCCTGAGGTGGTGGACTACCACCTTCCAGCTGAAGGATGTTTCCACAACTTCTGCTTCGTTTCCATTAAAAAGCGCTTTCCCGGTCATGCCTACAAGGTAGCCTACGCTCTGCTCGGCCTCGGTCTTATGTCTCTGGAAAAGCACATAGTAGTCTTCGACGACTGGATAAACGTTCACGACTTCGGGGAGGTTCTGTGGGCCTGGGGCAACAACGTGGATCCTTCGAGGGACGTCCAAATTCTGAAGGGTCCCATAGACGTCCTTGATCACGCTACCAACGAGGTGGGCTTTGGGGGGAAGATGATGGTGGACGCCACCACCAAGTGGAAGGAGGAAGGATACAGGAGGGAGTGGCCCGAGGTCATAAGGATGGACGAGGATGTGAAGAGGAAGATAGACGAGATATGGGATAAGCTCGGAATAAAATAAATATCCAGCATGAGAAGGTTTCGGGAAGTTAAAGGTTTAGTTCTCAGGTCAGATTACAGCTCGATAGATCCTTCCGCCCTTCTCTTAGTTCTTCGGAGGATGAAGGAGAGGCTGAACAGCGCCTCGCTGGCAAGGATAAGATTGAAGAGAGAGCTATCCCTTCAGCGTTCCCATAGGTCTTAGCCTTGCTACCGCCTTGGCTATCCCGAGGTCGTTTATCACCCTCACTACCTCCGAGACGTCCTTGTAGGCCTGGGGTATCTCTTCCATGATCGTTCCCTTGCCTCTCGCCACGACCGTGAGGCCTGCTATCACCTTTTCGAGACCCTGTTCTTTTACGAATTTCTTAGCTTTCCTCCTCGACATCACCCTTCCCGCCCCGTGGCAGGCTGTCCCGAAGCTCTTGTTCATGGATTCGGGCTGACCTACGAGCAGGTATGAAGCCCTTCCCATGTCGCCGGGAATTATAACGGGCTGGCCCACCTCCCTGTATGCGGGAGGGACCTCGGGATTGAAGGGAGGAAAAGCTCTCGTAGCTCCCTTGCGGTGGATCACCACCTTCTTGAGCCTGTTCCCCACCCTGTGCTCTTCCACTTTGGCTATGTTGTGGGCATGGTCGTATATTAGCCTGTATCCCAGCTCCTCCCAGGATATTCCCAAGAACTTTCTGATCGTGCTAGCGGTCTTGAAGCCGAGAATCTGTCTGTTGGCAAAAGCGTAGTTGGCAGCTGCACACATGGCCTTGAAGTAGTCCTGTCCTTCCTTGGAGAGAAAGGGCATACAGGCGAGCTGTGGATCAGGTAGCTCTATCCCGTATTTTGGAAGGACCTTGACCGCCACCTTCAGGTAGTCGGTGCAGACCTGATGGCCGAAGCCCCTCGAACCCGAGTGAACCATTATGGTAACCTGACCCTCCCGAAGTCCTATCCTCTGAGCCACCTCCTCGTCGTATATTTCCTCTACGAACTGGATCTCGACGAAGTGGTTCCCGGAACCCACCGTTCCGAGTTCATCCGATCCCCTATCATAGGCCTCGTGGGAGGCCTTGTCCGGATCCGCCTCCGGAAGAGCTCCAAAGCTCTCTATATGTTCCAGGTCCTCTTCGAACCCGTATCCGTGCTCTATGGCCCATCTTGCACCCTTTACGAGAACCTCCTCCATGGTGGATCTGGAGAGTTTTATGTCTCCCGTTGAGCCCACACCTGCTGGGACATTCCTGAGGATCTCCTGCATGAGCTCCTTTATCCTGTCCGCTATGTCTCTCGACTGGAGGTTTGTGGCTATAAGTCTGACACCACAGTTGATGTCATACCCCACACTTCCCGGGCTTACTATCCCCGTTTCCACGTTGGTGGCCATCACACCTCCGACGGGGAACCCGTAGCCCACGTGGACGTCCGGCATGACGTAAACAGCCTTCTCCACACCCCTCAGTGTGGCCGCGTTCGCCGCCTGCCTTACCGCATCCTCCTCCAGAAGCTCGAAAAGGGCATCACTCAGATATAGGATCACTGGAACCCTCTGACCCTCTATCGTGTTCTTGGGAAGCTCCCACACGAACTCTCCCTTCCTGATCAGTTTCTCCTTCAGGCCCACTTTCCCACCTCCTTCTTTTTAAATTTACCCTTATAAAGGAGACGGGCGGAGAAGGTCAGATCCCTCGGGAGCCTTTAAGTTTCCTGAGTTCCGCCTCGAGGATCCTGTTCCTCTCCTCGCACCTTCCGAGCCTGTAGCTGAGGTCCGATATCTGGTCCGCGATCCGCTCGATCTTGTCCATGAACTCGCTTACTGTGTCGAGGAGTTTCCTCTCTTTCATGTAGCTATCCAGATACAACCTCAGGGCTTCCCTGATTATCTGGGTCTCCTTCTTGCCCATCTTCTCCTTAAGGGTGCTTAGGATCTCAAGGGTGTCCGAATCAAACAGGTAGGTCTTCTTCCTCAAACCTCACCATCCTTCAAGCGTAAATATACTCCGAAGGAATTCTTTTGCACGTTAAATTTCGGGTAGACACATGCCGTAAAAATCTGTATGTTTAAAGGTGGCATGCTCGAAAGAATTTCTAAGATCCTCGGCCTCTCGGAAGGGGAGGTCAAAAGAAGGATCGCTTACGTAAACCTGTCCCCCGAAGAGGTAAATTTCTTAAGGGAACTTTCAAACAAACTCAGCGAAGAGGAAATAGCAAAGATATTCAGAGAGTTTTACAAACACCTTTTTTCTTTTGAGGAAACTAAGAGGATCCTTGAGAGAGAAGAAGATCTCCTGGATCGGCTTAAGGATGCACAGATCAAATACTTCAGAGAACTCCTTAAAGCGGAACACAACTTAGATTACGCCCTATCAAGGTTAAAGGTGGGAATGGTCCACGAGAGGGTAGGCGTGGATCCGAAGTTCTACACAGGGGCCTTCGCCAAGTGGGTGGAGACTATACTTCCCCTGATAGAGAAAAAGGTTCCTAAGGATAAGCTTCTGCCCACCGTTCTGGCTCTCTTCAAAGCTGTTGTGTTCGATATGACCATATCGCTCGAGGCCTACCTCTTTGCCAAGGTTATCAGATCCTCCGATCCCAGATACAGAGCTGTCTTGGATGCTATAAAGGATGCGCTTATAGTTGCGGATCTGACCACGAGGAGGATAGTTGATCTAAACAGATCCACTCTTAGGATCCTGGGCTTGAAGGATGAAGGAGAGATCCTTGGAAAGGACATCCTCTGGGTCTATCCTAAGGAGCTTAAGACTGTAGCGGAAGAGAGACTGATAGGATACCTGAGCGGAGGAGGAAGCTTAACAGAGGTAGAATATCTGGAAAACAAAAAAACCGGTGAGCGGATACCGGTAGAGGTAGTCTACGGGATCTTTGAGGAGGATAGCAAAAGATACCTCGTGGGCGTATTCAGGGACATAAGGGAGAGATTAAAAAAGGAAGAGATCATAAGGAGGATAAACCGCCTTTACGATACCCTCAGCAGGATAAACATGCTCACCACCACGTCAACCTCCGAGGAGGAGCTCCTAAGAACCGCGGTCCGGATACTCAAAGAGGGAGGCTTCAGCTACGCCGGTATCTTCCGTAAGGGAGAGGAAACACCCCTTGCGGAGGATGGTGTTCGCTCAGAGGAGGACGTGTCCCTCTGCGTTCCTATGGAGAACGACCTTCACCTTCTCGTTTCACGGCCGTATAAAGAGGAATTCACAAAAGAGGAGATAGAACTTCTCAGGGAGGTGGCTCACGATCTTTCCTTCGGTATGAAGAAACTCAGTATGGAAGAGAGGCTGGCCCGTCTTGAGCTCTACGACGAGGTAACCCACTTCCCCAACAGATCTCACTTCCTCAGAAAGCTTTCTGAGATCATAGACAGGGCTAAAAGGGAAAGGAAGGAGGTAGGTGTGCTTCTTCTGGACATAGACAACTTCTCGGAGCTGAACGAGGCCTTCGGACACGAAAAGGCGGATACACTTCTGAAAGAGGTGGCGGGTAGGCTTAAGGCTCTGGTCAGAGAATCGGACCTCATCGGCAGGGTAGGCGTGGACGAGTTCGGTATAGCGGTAATATCGGAGGATGCCAAAAACGCCCTTGAGAGGCTTTCCGAAAGGATAAAGGAAGCCTTCGGGCAACCTCTAAGGGTGGATTCTCAAGATGTTTACATAACCTTTTCGAGCGGTATCTCCATATTTCCCGAGGATGTGGATACGGGTGAGAAGATATTCTCCAACGCCTCCTACTCCCTCCACAGGGCCAAAGAACTGGGCGGGAATAGGACACTCTTTTACTCGGAGACAAAGCACGAAACCTCCATTGAAAGGGTCCGGCTCAGAAGTGATATGAGGAAGGCTATAGAAAGGAAGGAGTTCCTCCTCTTCTACCAGCCTAAGGTCGATCTGAAGACGGGGAAGGTCGTGGGAGCGGAAGCCCTGTTGAGGTGGAAAAAGGAAGGAAATATAATCCCTCCAGCCAAATTCATACCAGTCTTGGAGGAAAGTGAACTGATTTACGAAGTGGGCCTCTGGACACTTGAAGAAGCGTGCGGACAGATCAGGACCTGGAAATCAAAAGGGATAAATATTCCCATAGCAATAAACGTTTCTCCTGCTCAGCTGAAGATCCCGAGTTTTCTTGGGGATACTCTTAGGGTGGTTTCTAAGTGCGAGGGGAAGTGCACCGCACTGGAATTTGAGATAACCGAGTCCGCGGTTATGGAAGATACAGATATGATAGTGGACATACTGAACGAACTCAACTCCGCGGGAATAAAAACTTACATCGATGACTTCGGAACGGGCTACGCCTCCCTCATACACCTGAAGAAGCTCCCCGTTTACGCACTGAAGATAGACATAGAGTTTGTTAAGGACATACCCCACGATAAGGACGACCTTGAGATAGTGAAGGCCACCGTTGATCTTGCCAGAACCTTCGGCCTCAAGACTGTGGCGGAGGGCGTGGAGAGGGAGGAGCAGGTAAAGATCCTTAGGGAGATAGGATGCGACTTCGGCCAGGGATACTACTTTGGAAAACCCATGCCCCCTGAGGAGTTCGAAAGGTTAGTTTTGGAGAGACAATCTTGAAGGAAATATGGAAAGATCTTTCCGAGGATGAAGAGTTCTTTACTGGCTACAGAGACAGGTTCAGAGAGAACTTCCTCAGGTTCGTGGACGAGGAGAGGTCCAAGCTGATCAGCCTTCCGGGGATAAACACCCTGGTGGATCGCCTCTACCTTCTTCTTTTCTCCTTCCGCAGGGACCCGGCGGAGGATCTTTTCAAGATCTCCTACACACTGGCCAAGAGCGAGATAGACCTTAAAAAGGTCCTCGAGAAAGCTCTCCTCGCCCTTCTGAAGGACTACATAGACCATGTAATTCTCAAAGACTCGGATTATGAAAGAGTAAAGAGGCTCATAGATCTGATAGACCTCTACCTCTCTACCGTGGAGGAAGCCTACCTCAGATACATGGATGAACTCAGAAAAGAGGTTAAAGCCAAGGAGAGCGCGGTAGAGGATATGGAGAGGAAACTGGCTGTAGAGTTTTTGGAGAAGGTAAGTGGGAGGGAAAAGATAAATCTCCTTTCCTATTACAAGGGCATACCGGTGGCCTGTAGTTCGGAGATACTGGAGGTAAGGGAAAATATAGTAAAGGTGTCCACCTGTGCAATGGACATACTCGCTCCCAAGAGGGAGGTATACCTCAAGCATCCTAACCTTCCAAAACCCATAGAGACCAGTGTCATCGAGAGGGATCTTGGCAAGGGAGAAGCCCTGCTTAAAGTGATAGGCTTTAGGAATCTTCCTAAGGAGAGGAGAAAGTATCTAAGGGTCCTTCCGGATAAACCCGTGAAGGTGAACATCTTTAAAGGAAACTGGCAAGGAGAAGGGAGCCTGGCGGACATATCCGTGGGAGGTGTTGGTATTTACTTGGGGGACCCGAAAGATCTTAAGGAAGGAGACTCTGTTCTCCTCAAATTCTCCCTACCGAAGGGAAAGATCGAAGCTCGGGCCTCGGTCAGATACCTGCTCAGCAAAGGTAAGTTATTCAGGGTTGGGCTTCAGTATCAGCTTGACATACCTACCGAAGAGATAGTGAGCGACTACGTTATGGAGAGGCAGTTCGAGATACTGAGAGAGCTTAAAGGAGTCTAAGATATTGGGATTTTTCACCTGCGTATCGGACGAGCGGGGTTATCCTTATATTCATGGAGCTGAAGGAGTTTCTCTACGGAGACCTTAAAAGGAGGGGATCAGCGGTTCACACCTCCGATCTCTTCATTCTCGTAAAACGGGCGAGGACTCTTGGCCTGTGTTCCTACGGAGTGGACATATTCAACGGGGAGGGATACTACGTTAGCACCTACATACCCACAGCTGGGGAGTTTGGAGAGTGGTATGAGGAAGAAGCCCAGAGCCTTGCGGAGGAGTATCCGGACCACTACTTTGACTTCTCCTTTACCACGCAGGGAAAGGATCTCAACGCCAGCTCCGCTCAGACCTGAGGTTACCCTATAATATTCAGGTATCATGGAGGGGTATCTGGTAGTCCTCATAACGGTTCCCGTAAATAAAGGAGAAGAGCTTGCGGATTTTATAGTGGAGAACAAGCTGGGAGCCTGCGTGAATCTCATTCCCGAGGTCAGCTCTACTTACTGGTGGAAGGGAAAGATCGAGGAGGATAAGGAGTCCCTGCTCGTGATCAAGACCTCCATGAAGAAGTTCGGGGAGCTTAAGAGTAAGGTGAGGGAAGTCCACCCCTACACTGTTCCGGAGATAATAGCCCTGCCCATAGTTGCGGGGAACGAGGACTACCTGAGGTGGATAGAGGAAAGCCTTGAATGAGACCTCTCAGGCTTGAGTTAGAGGGCTTCACCGTATACAAAAGACCTCAGGTAATAGACTTCGAGAGACTCAACTTCTTCGTCATACAGGGAAAGACGGGAGCTGGAAAAACGAGCATAGTAGATGCCATAACCTACGCCCTATACGGGAAGGTTCCCCGATACGGGAACACAGAGGCCTCCGCAAGGGTCCTCTCGAAAGGGAGCAACAGGCTCAGGGTCTCTCTGGAGTTCTCGGTAGGAGGCAGAAGATACAGGATAGAGAGATTCTACCGCCAGAAGCCCAGGGAGAGCATCCTCAGAGTGGAGGAGGAAGGAAGGAGGCTGAACCTCGGCAAAAGGGAAGCGGAAACCTGGGTAAAGAGAACTACCGGTCTCGATTACAGGACCTTCACCAAGGTGATATTGCTTCCGCAGGGTGAGTTCGACAGGTTCCTCAAGCCCAAGGAGCCGAGGGAGAGAAGGGAGATACTGATAGATCTCCTGAATCTTGAGATCTTCGAGAGAATAAGAGAGCTTGCCTCCGAAAGGTATAGAGAGCTCGAGGGCGAGCTGAACGTCCTCAGATCCGAGATGGAAAACCTCACGGACCTGACCGAGGAAACTCTGAAACAGCTCGAAAAGGAAAGGAACGAAGTGGAGAGCAGAACGCAGGAGCTCAGAGAGAAGGTAAGGGAGCTTGAGGAACTTCTGTCCCGTTCTAAAGAGAAGGAGAGTCTGGAGGGAGAGCTTGAAAAGATCAGAGCCTCCCTCGTGTCTTTGGAAGAGAAAAGGGATAAAGTGGAGAAACTCAGGGAAAAGCTGGACAGGGCGAGGAAAGTTCTGCCCTATCTACCTTACGTGGACAGGGTAGAGAGCATAGAGAAGGAGCTCAGGGACCTCAGGATAGAGAAGGAAAAGCTACTCAAGAACAGGATGGAACTTCTGGGTGAGATGGAAAACGTGAAGGAGGAGAGGGAAAGGGTAGAGAAGGAGTTCAGGGAACTGCCCGCCCTGAGGGAGGAACTGAATAAGGTTGTCAGGGAACTGGAAAAGCTCGGGGAGGCCTTCGAGGAACTGAAGTCCATCGAGAAAATAAGGGAGAGCATAGAGAACAAAAAGGGAGAGCTTGAAAGGAGAAGAAATACCTACGAGGAGTGCGAATCGAGACTCTCCAAAGGAGAGAAGCTGATAGAGGAGGTAAAGGGGGAGCTCGAGAACCTCGATTACGACGAAGAAGAACATCAGAAACTTATAAAGAAGGCGGAGAGGAAGAAGGTCCTTAAAAGGGATCTGGAAAGGCTCAAAGAGATAGAAAAGGTCCTTGAGAAAGAGAGTCTGAAGAGGGAGGAGATCCTCAAGGATCTGGAAGAAAAGAGGAAGGAGCTTGAGGAGAAGGAAAGGGAGCTTGAGAGGGCAGGGATAGAGGCTCACGCAAGACACATAAGGTCCCTCCTGAAGGAAGGGGACAGGTGTCCCGTATGCGGGGGCCTTTTCAAGGGCGGTGAGTTTGAGGAGGTGGAGGCGGACCTTGAGAGTATCAAAAGACAGCTTGAGGGGGTCAGGAAGGATGTCCTCAACTTGGAGAGATCCCTTGCCTCCGTGGAAGCGCACATATCAGCTCTCGAGAGAGAAAGAGAAGCTCTGAAGGAAACCTTAGAAAAAGAGAGAGAGCTTTTTGAGGAAGATCTCGAAAGAAAGCTTGTGGAGTTTGAGGAGAAGAGAAAGAGAAGGAGGGAGCTTGAAGAGAGGCTCAGGAAATATCAAGAGAGGTTCAACCAGCTTCTCAGGGAAAGGGAGGAAGCGCTGAGAGAACTCGAAAGGTTGAGGAACGAGATGGACTCCTTGAGACATCTTCTCGAGGAAAAGGAAAGAAGGGCAAAGAAACTCACCGATGGCGGTCTCGACCTCGCTCTTATAGACAGAGAAAGGAAGAGGTTGATGCGGAGAAAAGAGGACCTTGAGGACAAGATAAATGAGGTGGAGGAGAGAAGGGAGAGGATAAACTCTTACTGGGAGGAGCTGTCCAAAAGGCTCGTTGCTCTGGACACAAAGCTCAAGGAGCTGGAAGCACTTTTGGAGAGAAGGGAAGAGGAGAGAAAGGATAACCTGAGAAAGCTTGTTCCCCTCTTCGAGGAGTTCGGAGGTATAGAGGAGGTCAGGGAGTTTGCCCTTTCGGAAGAAGAGCTTAAGAGGATCGAGGAGGAAGTGGAGGCTTTTGAGCGGGAGCTAAGACTTCTTAAGGAGAAGGAGAGGGAAATTGAGGCCAGACTTCACGAGTTTTCCCGTTTACCCTCCTCCAAGGAAGTAGAGCTCCGTCTATCCCAGCTCAGGAAGGACCTTGAGGACAATCTCAGAAGGGCGGGAGAGATCGAAGGGGAGTTAGAGCAGAAGAGGAAGCTCTTGGAGGAGAAGGAAAGATTGAAGAGGAGGACCTCTCAGATAGAAAAAGAGCTTCTGCTACTTTCCAGGCTCAGGGAGGACCTCAGAAGCGACAGGCTCCAGGATTTTGCCTCCAGTCTTATGCTCAAGAGAATAGTGGAGAGGGCCAGCGAGTATCTATTCAACTTCACCAACAACTACGAGTTTCTGATGGACGCCAAGGGAGATATAGCGGTCTTCGACAGAGCACAAGGGGTAGAAAGGGACGTCCGTAGCCTGAGCGGTGGTGAAACATTTCTTGCGAGTCTATCCCTCGCCCTGGGTGTAAGCGATGTTCTCTCCGCGGACGCCCACTTAGAGAGCCTCTTCATAGACGAAGGGTTTGGATCCCTGGACGAAGAGACGAGGGAGCGGGTAAGCGACATCCTGGAGGTGATAAAGCAGAGGATAAACCGGATGGTCGGGATAATATCCCACATACCGGATCTGGCGGAGAGGTTCCACCAGAGGATAATAGTGAAGAAACAGGGGGACTTCTCAACCTTGGAAGTCATCTACTAAGTATTCAAAAGCTGTTTTAAAAATTTTAAAACGCCATTTTATCCGGACAAACTAAGTTATTGATATATCTTTAAAATTGTGAGGAGGTTGAAGATGAAAAAAGGTAGTGTGAGAAGGGGTGAACGTTTGGAGATAGTGAAGGAGTTTTACACCGCCTGCTGGGAGGAGGCGGACTATGCGGACGAGTGCAGACCCCTTAAGAAGGTAAATAGGCCTTTGAAGAACAAAGATGACTATTACGTGGACTTTTCGGACATAGTCAGGAAGTGAAGAGACTCTTCTAAAGCTTCCAGAAACAGGTCGTTCTCCTCCCGCTTTCCTACGCTGACTCTAAGACACCTGTCGAGCCTGGGAAGGTAAGACATATCCCTCACGAGAACGCCCCTCTTTAAAAGTTCCGAGTGTAGCTTTTTCGCCTCGAAGGGCGTCCGGAAGAGTATGAAGTTGGCCCTGCTGGGGAAAACCTCAACCTCTTCAAACCTTTCCATTTCAGCGATCAACCTCTCCCTCTCCTCTACAACGGATCTGATTGCGGACTCTATAAACTCCCTGCCCTCCGTAAGGACGACCCTCGCTATAACCTGTGAAGGGTAGGTTATGTTGAAGGGTATCCTCATCTTATCTATCTCCCGGGCGATCTCTTCCTTGGCTATGAGCACCCCCACCCTAAGTCCGGCCAAACCTATCTTCGATAGCGTTCTGAGAACTACGGTGTCCTCCCTCTCAAGGGCCTCCTTCAGGAAGCTCTCCTTAGAGTAGTGATAGTAGGCTTCGTCTACCACGGTGAAGACGCCCTTCTTTCTTATCTCCCGTATCTTTTCCCTGGAAAACAGGTTCCCGGTAGGATTGTTGGGGTAGGCGTAGTAGGACAGAATCACCCCGTTTTCCTCTAAGGCTCTCAGGCTATTTTCAAGGTCTATGTCGAAACCCTCATCCAGCTCCACGAGGACCTTGGGCCTTCCCAGAATGTCTGCGGAGATCTCATACATTGGAAAGGTAGGAACAGGGATGTAAACCGCTCCTTCAAGATCTCCCACAGCGATGGAGAGGTAGTATATGAGTTCATCGGAGCCGTTTCCAAGGACTAGGTTATCCGGTTTAACACCGAAGAAGTCCGCAAGAACCTCTTTCAGCTCTCCGCAGGAGGGATCCGGATACCTGTTTAGGGGAACCTTCTTTATCTCTTCGGATATCTTTTCCTTCAGTTCCGTGGGCAGATCGTAGGGAAGCTCGTTGGAGGAGAGCCTTACCTTAGCTTTAGACTTCTCCGTTTTGTAGGCCTTTAGCTTCTTTATACGGTCCGAAAGCATAAATCAGGCCTGGGCTTCGGGTTCCTCTTTTTCCTCCTCCGTTTCCATCTTCCTCAGATACATCTCCAGCTCCGCGACGGTGCACTCTTGAAGCTTGTCCTCTAGGATGCCCCTTATCAATCTGTTGAGCTTCTTATCATCTCCCATAGCTATGCCATTCAGGATAAGATAAAGCCTCTTCGGTAGAGAAAGAGAAACTTTCTTATACCTGGGGCCACCTCTCTTCCTGCTCTTTCTCGCCATGACGTTTACCTCCGTTTTTTTGTATATTTTAGCGTTTTTTTTAAATTTTTTCAAATTTTTTATTGAAATCTATCGCGTGATTGAGGAGTTCACAATAAACTTTGAAGGGAGTTAAAACCACATCTATCTTCTCGTTACTTCTGGGGATACAGCAAGCTTCGTAGAGGATATCCCTCAGAAGTTCAAGTTTTGAGTTTATCGATCCTATTAGATCGAGTCTCTCTATCTCCCTTCCCACCTCCTCCGGGATGCTCGACAGAAAGGTTATATCGAAGTTGAAGACCTCATACTCGTCGTAAATGCTATCGAGAACCTCTCCCAGCTTGAGGAGGAAGTTTTCCTCAACCTTGAGAAGGAAATCTCGGACGGACTTCAGCTCTCCCTCGTCGAGAAGGGCGTCTCCCATTATCTTGGTCTCCTCTATGTCCGCCCTTATCTCCGACTTTATTCCGGTGAGAAGGTCTATGTTGAACCTTAGAATCCTGTCGTAGATGAGAACCTTCTCAAGGACCTTTACCTTTTCCATACTCTCCCAGCTCCTCGATATGAATTATACCCGCTTCCCTAAGCTCCTCCCTAAAGTCCTCTATCACTATAAATCCCTGAGACCGAAGGAGCTTAGAGATCTTCTCGTTTATCCTTTCACCGTGTGGATCGAGGTCAAAGAGCAGAACAGCTCCTTCCGTCTTTCCTTCAAGGAGATCCGGGATGTCCGCAAACCTTCTGCCGGAGAGGCTAATAACGTTCCTTATTCCAAACTTTCTGAGAGCGGAGACGTCCCTTTTGCCCTCCACCAGAACAGGATAGTTCTCCGAAGTCTCTCTGAGGGATCTGATCCACCTGGAGAAGCCTTTAAAGGCCATGCTTTATGTGCTTCATAACGTGCCACATGTCCTTGTCCCCCCTTCCCGAAAGGTTTATAACGACGATCCCATTCTTTTCCATCTCCCTGGCGATTTCCACAGCCTTTATAACCGCATGGGCGGACTCCAGAGCAGGAATTATGCCTTCAGTTTTTGAGAGGAGTTTGAAGCCCTCGAGGGCCTCCTCGTCTGTGGCGCTTATATACTCAGCCCTTCCTGTCTCCTTGAGCCAGGCGTGTTCGGGACCAACTCCGGGATAGTCGAGACCTGCTGAAATGGAGTGGGTGGGGAGTATCTGACCCTCCTCGTCCTGGAGGAAGTAGCTCTTCATTCCGTGGAGGACTCCAACCTCTCCGCCAGTCAGAGAGGCGGCGTGCTTTCCAGTCTCTATGCCGTATCCAGCTGCCTCAACTCCAACGAGCTTAACCTCTCTGTCTTCGATGAAGGGATAGAAGATACCCATTGCATTGGAACCCCCTCCTACGCAGGCGACTACCGCATCCGGGAGCCTTCCTTCCTTCTGAAGTATTTGCTCCCTGGTCTCGTCCCCTATAACCCTTTGGAAGTCCCTGACTATCATCGGGAAGGGGTGAGGCCCTACAACAGAACCTATGACGTAGTGGGTCGTCTCCACGTTGGTCACCCAGTCCCTCAGAGCCTCGTTTATGGCGTCCTTGAGGGTCCTGCTCCCGCTCTTAACTATCCTGACCTCTGCCCCCAGAAGCTCCATCCTGAAGACGTTGAGCTCCTGCCTCTGGGCATCCTCCTCTCCCATGTAGACCACGCACTCTACACCCAACAGGGCACAGGCGGTGGCGGTTGCTACCCCGTGCTGTCCGGCCCCGGTCTCCGCTATGACTCTTCTTTTACCCATCCTCTTCGTCAGGAGGACCTGGCCGAGGGTGTTGTTTATCTTGTGGGCACCTGTATGGAGTAGGTCTTCCCTCTTGAGGTATATCTTTGCTCCTCCCACGAACTCGGTCAGGTTTTTGGCAAAGTACAGGGGGGTAGGCCTACCTGCGTATTCTTTCAAAAGCTGGTTGAGTTCTTTCTGAAAGCTCTCGTCCTCTTTTATCTTTAGATACTCCCTCTCGAGTTCCTCGAGGGCGTACATAAGCGTCTCGGGGACGAACTTTCCCCCGAAGTCTTGAAAGTATCCCCTTTCGTCAGGTAGCATGCCTCTATTATACGTCCTTTGGAATCCATAAAAATATGTATATTGAAACTGAATGTCTTTATGCTATCATAGTCCGCCGGAAGCGGCGGTTGAAAGGTTCCCTTTTCCAAACGAATTTATAGGATGCATCATGTTTTATAGGGGTGGTCAGAGTCTCTTCTTGGAACTCGTAAACGACATCATATACATGATAAGCATGAGGGAGGGAGAAGACCCTTCCGACGCAAAGGTCGAATACGTAAACAGGAAGGTAAAGGACATAACCGGATACGATCCTGAAGATTTCATCAGGGATCCTTCTCTATGGGTAAAGCTCGTCCATCCAAAGGATAAGAGGAAGGCTATAGAGGGTGCCTTAGAGCTTTTAAAGGAGAGGAGAGGTGTTATAAGGGAGTACAGGGTCAGAACCTCGGACGGAAGGTATATATGGGTAGAGGACAGGATAATACCTGTCTTCGAAAAGGGGAAGATAGTAGGCTTCATCGGCGTTGCGAGGGATATAACGAGGAGGAAGGTCCTCAGTGACCTATCCTTATTGGCTTTGGAGGGGAAAATTGAAGAACTCCTGGAAAAAGCGGTATGGTGGACCGCGCAGGCTCTGAAGGCGGATCTGGTGGTGGTTTACGAGGTTCCGGAAGGTAGCAATGAGGGAATTCTCCGGGCGGGATACGGGATAGATAGAAGACTTATAAACCGTTTCAGGCTTCCTCTAAAAAAGGGAACGGAGTTCTACTACGTATACAACTCCCGAAGATCCGTGGTTGTAGAGGATGTAGATAAGGAAAAGAGGTTCAAGCTATCCCCTGACACATACCTCCTGGGATTAAAAAGTGGTCTCTGTATGCCTATCAGGGGAGGAGGGAAACCCTACGGGACACTCTGCATATACTTCAAGCAGGAAAAGAAATTTTCGAAAGAAGAGGTGGACTTTGCGGAATCGGTGGCAAGCATACTGGGTCTTGCCATAGGGAAGATCAGGTTCGAGAGAGATCTACTAAACACAGAGAAGAAGCTTCAAAAGGCAAACAGGCTTTACAAAACACTGTCTGTTATGAGTGAGATAATCCTCAGGGAAAGGGATAGGAAAAGCCTCCTCGAGAGAGTCTGCACCGCTGTGAGTTCCTACGGGGGTTTTGGAGGTATATGGATAGGTCTTATAGAGGAAGGAAGACTTAACATAGTAAGCACGTGCACAGGAGTAGGTGATCTTTTAGAAGCTATAAAGCCCAGAATTGAAGAAAACATTAAAAGGGGTGAGGGCCCTTGCGGTAAAGCCTTCGTAACCGGGAGTGCGGTTGTAAACAACGATATGGAAGAGGATATAGATCAAGAGGAACTTAGAGAAGAGCTACTTAAAAGAGGCATAATGTCCTCCGCCACAGTTCCTTTAAGACTAAACGGAAATGTTATTGGAATTCTTAACCTATACGCTACCGAAAAAGGATTCTTTGACAGAGAGACAGTAGAGCTGGTAAATGAGATAGCGGAACAGCTCAGCTTTGCCCTTGACTTTTTGGAGAAGGAGGAGAAGCTCCACAGGTTCTCCCTTGCGGTTGAGCAGACCTCGGATTGGATCCTTATAACGGACGAGAATGGTGTGATCCAATATGCTAACAGGGCGGTGGAGGAAATAAGCGGATACACAAGGGAGGAGCTTATAGGCAGGAAACCCAATATGCTCAAGTCCGGCAGGCATCCGGATAGTTTTTACAGAAGGCTCTGGGAGACCATACTTTCCGGAAGTAGCTTCAGGAGCATCTTCATCAACAGAAGGAAGGACGGGGAGATCTTCTACCTGGACCAGACCATAACTCCCATAAAGGATAGAGAGGGTAAGATAGTAGGCTTCGTAGCAACGGGAAAGGACGTAACCCACGAAAGAGAGCTTAGAGAGAGACTCGTTCACCTGAGCCTTTACGATCCAATCACGGAACTTCCCAACAGGAGCAACTTCATGGAACGGCTTTCCTTCTATATATCGAGGGCCAAGGCCACGGGTAAGGTCCTGGCGATCTGCTTTATGGATGTGGACAGGTTCAAGTTTGTAAACGACACCTACGGATACCAGGTGGGGGACAGAATCCTCAGGGAGATAGCACGCAGGATAAGGAAAGCTCTTAGGGCAGGGGATACCGCAGCGAGACTCGGGAGCGATGAATTTGGACTCATACTGACGGATATGTCCAGGAAAGAGGATATTCCTAATTTGCTTTCTAAGGTTTTAAAGGCCTTTGAAGATCCCTTCAACGTGGATGGGGAGGAGTTTAACCTGAAAGTCAGGATAGGCGTGGCGGTCTTTCCCGAAGATGGAACTGATCCAGAAGAGCTCGTCAGGAAAGCGGAAATGGCTCTCTCCCACGCGAAGGAAGTGCCCTCGGGAGGCTACCAGTTCTTTACGGAAGAGATGAACGCCCGGATAGCTGAGTTCATGCTGATGGAAAAACACCTCTCCCGCGCCCTGGAGAGGGGAGAGTATGTCCTCCACTACCAGCCCTGCTATGAGCTTAAAGATATGAAGCTCCACGCTTTCGAGGCTCTTCTCAGGTGGAACAGCGAAGATCTGGGCCTCGTTCCACCCTCAAAGTTCATTCCCATTCTGGAGGAAACGGGACTTATAAACGAGGTGGGAGAGTGGGTCTTGAAAGAGACGTGCAGGAAGATAAAAGAATGGCGGATGCCCATCTCGGTGAACGTGTCCGCGGTTCAGTTTAGGGACGAGAACTTTCCCGATAAGGTGAAGGATATACTCAGGGAGAGCGGTATCTTAGGAGGATTTCTCATATTGGAGATAACGGAAAGCGTGATAATGGAGAATGTAGAATTTGCAAAGAAGAGTCTCAGCGAGCTCAAAGATCTGGGTGTGAAGATAGCCATAGACGACTTCGGAACCGGGTATTCGTCCCTCGCCTACCTTAAGATCCTTCCCGTGGATATCCTCAAGATAGACACCTCCTTCGTCAGGGACATAGACAGGGATCACAACGACAGGGCGATAGTAAACGCCATAGTCCAGCTGGCTAAGAACCTGGGCCTGAGAGTCACCGCTGAGGGGATAGAGAAGGAAAAGCATTTGGAGATCCTGAGGCAGATGGGCTGCGATTCCGGCCAGGGCTACTACCTCTCCAAGCCCCTCCCCGAGGATCAGGTAGTTCAGCTCCTTGGGCTATAATTCTTACTGATGGCCGAAAGGTATAACCCAAAGTCCTTAGAAGAAAAGTGGCAGAAGGTCTGGGAAGAGGAAGGCGTCTTTAAAGCTAAGGATTTTAAAGGGGAAAAGTTCTACGTATTAGAGATGTTCCCCTACCCCTCCGGAAGGATACATATGGGGCACGTGAGGAACTACACTATCGGGGACGCCCTGGCGAGATTTCTGAGGATGAGGGGCTACAACGTCCTGCATCCCATGGGCTGGGACGCCTTCGGCCTTCCCGCGGAGAACGCGGCCATAAAGCACGGGGTTCACCCCGCCAAGTGGACCTACGAGAACATAGATAACATGAGAAAACAGCTCAAGCTCCTTGGCCTCTCCTACGACTGGGAGAGGGAGATAGCAACCTGCGATCCCGAATACTACAGGTGGAACCAGTGGATCTTTCTGAAGATGTATGAAAGGGGCATAGCCTACAGGAAAAATGCGGTCGTGAACTGGTGTCCCCACGACGAGACGGTTCTGGCGAACGAGCAGGTGATAGAGGGCAGGTGCTGGAGGTGCGGAACCCCCGTGGTCCAGAGGGAGATCCCCTCCTGGTTTCTTAAGATAACCGACTACGCGGAGCGTCTTTTAGAGGATCTGAAGAAGCTCGAGGGCAAATGGCCCCAAAGAGTCATAGCCCAGCAGAGGAACTGGATAGGAAAGTCCGAGGGAGCGGTCCTCAGGTTCTTCGTGGGGGATAGAGCGGTAGAGGTCTTCACCACGAGGCCCGACACCGTCTTCGGGGCCACCTTCATGGTCCTCGCCCCCGAGCATCCCCTGACCCTGGAGCTTGCGAAGGAAGGAGGAAAGCTGGAGGAGGTTAAGGAGTTCCTGGAAAAGGTCAGATCCCAGTCCACGAGGGAGAGAGCCACAACTCAAGAGAAGGAAGGAATCTTCCTGGGAGTTTACGCGAAGAATCCCGCAAACTGCAGGGAGATACCCGTCTGGACCGCCAACTACGTCCTCTACGAATACGGAACGGGGGCCATAATGGCGGTTCCCGCCCACGACCAGAGGGACTGGGAGTTTGCTAAAAAATACGGGATCGAGATAATCCCGGTCGTCCTTCCTGAAGAGGGTGAGTGGGACTTTGAGAAAGGGGCCTACGAGGGGAAGGGAAAGCTGGTAAACTCCGGACCCTTCGACGGGATGGAGAGCGAGAGAGCCAAGAAAGAGATTACCAAGTGGCTAAAAGAGAGAGGCCTCGGGGAGTTCAAGATCACATACAGGCTCAGGGACTGGAACATCTCAAGGCAGAGATACTGGGGAACACCGATACCGATAGTCTACTGCGAGAGATGCGGGACCGTTCCCGTTCCAGAGGAGGAGCTTCCCGTAAAGCTTCCCCTCGACGTGAAGTTCACGGGAAGGGGAAACCCGCTGGAGACCTCGGAGGAGTTTCTCAAAACCACCTGTCCCGAATGCGGTGGACCTGCCAGGAGGGAGACGGACACCATGGATACCTTCTTCGACTCCTCTTGGTATTTCCTCAGATACTGCGATCCGAAGAACGAGGAAAGACCCTTTGATAAGGAGAAGACCGACTACTGGATGCCCGTGGACGTCTACATAGGCGGTATAGAGCACGCGGTCCTGCACCTGCTCTACGCGAGGTTCTTCCAGAAGTTCCTGAAAGACATAGGCCTCGTGAGGGACGATGAGCCCTTCGAGACTCTGGTCACCCAGGGGATGGTTCTCAAGAGGTGGGTGAGCATAGGGAGGCTATTGGAGCACCTCGGGCTTTCAGAGGAGGACGATGTAGAGCTTCTTAAGAAAAAGCTCCAGGAGGTAGCGTAGATGACCATGAGTCAGGAGTTCCAGATAGGGATCAACCTGATCAAGAGGTTCAGGGAGATTCTGGAACAGATAGCTAAGGCCGGCTCCCCCGAGGAGGCCAAGCCCCTCATAGAGAGCATCAAGCACCCCATCTTCGGGGCGATGGCTCAGATAAAGGTAGGTGAGGGGCCTCTCAAGGAGGAGCTTCTGAGTTCCCTGGCGATCCTGGTCTCCAACTTCAGGGAGCTGGAGGACTTCTCCGCCCTCAAGTCCGCCATACCGGAGGTCATAAACCTGGCGGAGCAGGCGGAAAAGCTCGCCCAGGAAGGCGCCCAGAAGGAGGGCTGATGCTCAAATACCTGATAAAGGGAGGGACCCTGATAGACCCCTCCCAGGAGCTTCTGGGCATATACGACCTCCTGATAGAGGGAGACAGGATAAGCAGGGTAGAGGAGGAGATATTCGAGCCTGAGGCGGAGATCATAGACGCCAGGGGCCTGATAGTCGCCCCCGGCTTTGTGGACCTCCACGTCCACCTCAGAGACCCGGGCCAGACCTACAAGGAGGATATATTAAGCGGTTCCAAGTCCGCGGTCGCGGGCGGTTTTACAACAATCGTTTGCATGCCCAACACCAGCCCTCCTATAGACTCTCCCCACGTGGCCCAGTATGTAATAAGCAAGGCCAACTGCTACGGCCTCTGCAGGGTCCTGCCCGCGGGAACGATAACGAAAGGAAGAAGGGGCAAAGAACTTTCTGACTTCTGGGCTCTGAAGGAAGCGGGGTGCGTAGCCTTCACCGACGACGGCTCCCCCGTTATGGACTCAGGAATAATGAGGAGGGCCTTGGAGCTCTCCGCCCAGCTGGGGGTTCCCATAATGGATCACTGTGAGGACGACTCGATCGCCGGCGGAGCCCTAAACGAGGGTGAGATCTCCGCTATCACGGGTATATCCTCAAGGCCTCCAGAAGCGGAAGACATCCTCAACGCAAGGGATTGCATACTCTCCCTCTACACGGGGGGGCACGTTCACCTCCAGCATCTGACGACCGCCCTCGGTGTGGACATAGTCAGATACTTCAAGGAAAAGGGTGCGAATATAAGCTGTGAGGTTAACCCATATCACTTGCTCTTCACGGAAGAGGAGGTTGCGAAGTCCGGATCGAACGCAAGGGTGAACCCTCCCCTCAGGAAGGATGAGGACGTTAAAGCTCTGAGGGAGGCTCTCTCGGACGGAACTGTAGACTGCGTAGCCACAGACCACGCCCCCCATGCGAGCTTTGAGAAGGGAAGGGTCGACTCATCCATGCCGGGGATGATAGGCCTTCAGACAGCCCTCCCGGTGATGCTAAAGCTCGTTTCCGAGGAGGTGATATCCATATTCAGAATGATAGAGCTTATGTCTACAAATCCCGCGAAGATACTGGGCATAGAGGGAGGCACACTCAGGGAAGGTTCTCCTGCGGACATAGTCATATTCGACATAAAGAAGGAGTGGGTCCTCAGCGAAGAGACAAACTTCTCCAAAAGCAAAAACACACCCCTCTGGGGCAAAAAGCTCACGGGAAAGGTGATATACACCATAAAAGGGGGAAGGGTAGTCTATAAAGATAATTAGCATGGGGATATTCAAGGAGGATCTAATAAACTTCGGAAATCTCATAGACACGGAGGTAGAGGTAAAGCTCTCCCCTGCGGACTTTAAAAAGGTCTTCTCGGATCTGGACTTCGAATTTACCGAGGGCCTTGCCAAGATAAAGGGTAAGAAGAAGGGACTCCTCTTCAAGAGAGGCTTCGAGTTCAGGGGAGGTCAGGACGAGCAGAAAGTATACAACGTAAGAGAGTTCGAAACCCTCGACATGGGCGTTTATCTGAGAATAATCTCCCCTCAGGGAATAGAGGAACTTGAAAAGAGGGGGATGAAAAGGGAAGGAGAACATCTCAAGCTCAGCGTCTTCGAGGTTCTGAAAAAATCCGACATATATAAAGACATCCCGGACGCCTTTAAGGAGAGGCTAATAATTAAGAGATACAAGATTAGAGATGGAGCGTTATCCATATTCATAACCGTAACCAAATGATATACTTTTCCCATGGAGAAGAGGATAAACACGCCCCTCACGGACGAGGTTGTGGAGAGCCTGAAGGCAGGGGACAAGGTCCTGATCACGGGATACATATATACGGCGAGGGATGCAGCCCATAAGAGGATGGTGGAGGCACTTCAGAGGGGGGAGAGCCTCCCCGTTGATCTCGAAGGCCAGATCATCTACTATGTAGGCCCCACTCCTCCAAAGCCCGGCCAGGTTATAGGTTCCGCAGGTCCAACCACAGCTATAAGGATGGACAAATATGTGGAGCCACTTCTAAAGCTCGGCCTCAAGGGTATGATAGGCAAGGGATACAGATCTCCTCAGGTTAAAGAGCTACTCAAGAGGTATAAGGCTGTTTACTTTGCGGCGGTTGGAGGTGTGGCTACGCTCCTTCAGAAGCACATAAAGTCCTCCGAACTGGTAGCTTACGAAGACCTTGGGACGGAAGCCATAAGAAAGCTCTACGTGGAGGACTTTCCCGTAATAGTAGCCAACGATATATACGGGGGTGATATCTTCGAAGAGGGGAGGAAGAGATACGCCAGGATAGAGATCTGAAGCTTCAACTCTTTACTTAAAATCCGAAGTGGTCTGCATGATCCAAGTTGCCCGTGCCGGATCATTTGGATAATTAGTAAAATATGAAGGCCATGAGGGTGAAAGAGAAGATCAAGGTTAGCATAGAAGGAAGAGAGTTTGAGGTAGAGAGGGGAACCCCCCTGGGAGAAATCTTCAAAGAAGCGGGCGTAAAGGACGCCCTCGGAGGAAAGATCGGGGACAGGATAATAGACCTCCAGACTCCCGTGATGGAGGGCGGAGAGATAAAGCCCGTGCGAAAGAGCGACCCAGAAAGTCTGGAGATCCTGAGACACTCCCTCGCCCACATAATGGCTCAGGCTCTGAAGGAGCTCTACGGAACGGAGAAGGTTCACCTGGGAGTGGGACCCACCACGGAGGAAGGTTTTTACTACGACGTGGAGGTAGAAGGACACAGGATAACGGAGGAGGACCTTCCCAAAATTGAAGAAAAGATGAGGGAGATAATAAAGAGGGACTATCCCATACTCAGGAAAGAACTCGAAAGGGAGGAGGCGATAAAGCTCTTTGAGAAACTCAAGGAAAAATACAAGATAGAGATAATAAACAGGATACCTCCGGAGGAGGTCATATCAGTTTACGAACAGGGGGACTTCATAGACCTCTGCAAGGGACCACACCTTCCCTCCACCGGAAAGGCGGGGGCTTTCAAACTCACCTCCATCTCAGGGGCCTACTGGATGGGGAGGGCGGACCAGCCCCAGCTTACCAGGATCTACGGCATGGCCTTCTGGTCGGACAAGGAGCTAAGACAGAGGCTCAGGTTCTACGAGGAGGCCAAGAAGAGGGACCACAGGAAGCTTGGAAGGGAGCTCGAGTTCTTCCTGATAGACGAGAACGTTGGAGCAGGTCTCGTTCTCTGGCTCCCGAGGGGATCCGTTTACAGGAGGGTCCTCGAGGACTACTGGAAGGAGGAGCACATAAAGAGAGGATACGAGTTCGTCTACACACCCCACGTGGGAAAGTCCAAGCTCTGGGAGATAAGCGGGCACCTCGAGTGCTACAAGCCCAACATGTTCCCCGCCATGGAGATGGAGGGAGAGGAGTACTACGTAAAGCCCATGAACTGTCCCTTCCACATAGCCATCTACAAGAGCAAGGTCAGGAGCTACAAGGAGCTTCCCATAAAACTCGCGGAGCTCGGGACAGTTTACAGATACGAGATGTCTGGTGTTTTGCACGGCCTCATGAGGGTCAGAGGCTTCACCCAGGACGACGCCCACATAATCTGCACGCCCGAGCAGGTCGATGATGTGATAAGGGACACCTTGGATCTTGCCCTCTCTATGCTAAAGGACTTCGGTTTCGAGGACTTCAAGATATACATCTCCACCAAGCCCGAGGACGCGATAGGCTCGGAGGAGCAGTGGGAGGTCTCCGAGAACGCCCTCAAGAAGGCTGTAGAGGATCTCGGATACACCTACGAGATAGACGAGGGCGGAGGAGCCTTCTACGGGCCCAAGATAGACGTGAAGATAAGGGACGCGATAGGTAGGCTCTGGCAGTGCTCCACCATACAGTTCGACTTCAACCTCCCCGAGCGCTTCGACATGACCTACGTGGGGCCAGACAACAAGAAGCACAGGCCCTACATGATCCACAGGGCATTACTGGGTTCTATAGAGAGGTTCACCGGGATACTCCTCGAGCACTACGCGGGACTCCTCCCGGTCTGGCTCTCCCCCACACAGGTTAGGATAGTTCCCATAGCGGACAGGCACGTAGATTACGGGAGGAAGGTTCTTGAAGTTCTACAGAGGGAGGGCTTCAGGGCGGACATAGACGAGAGGGACGAGAGGATGAACGCCAAGATCAGAGAGGCGGAACTTATGAAGATCCCCTTCGTCCTCGTGGTGGGGGACAGGGAGGCGGAGTCCGGAACGGTCTCTGTCAGGAGCAAGAAGGAGGGGAACCTGGGTTCCATGACTATTGAGGAGTTTGTAAAGCTCCTTAAGGAGAAGATAGAGAGGAAGGAGTAGTTGAGCTGTCCTCTCACACCGGTAGGAAGATTCCTCATAGCTCCCTTATGTCCTGTAGCTAAGCCCCTCTTCAGGGGAATATTCAGGGTCTCTGCTCACGGACTTGAGAACGTTCCTAAGGAAGGTCCTTACATAGTGGCCTCAAACCACAGAAGCCACCTCGACCCTCCCGTTCTCAACTCCGTTTTCCCCGAACCGCTCGTGTTCCTGGCCAAGGAGGAGCTATTCAAACCTCCCCTCGGATGGATCATAAGGCACATGAGGGCGGTTCCGATAAGAAGGGGCACGGGGGATCTGGATACCCTTGAAATGACTCTGGAACTTCTCCGAAGGGGCTGTAAGATATGCATATTTCCGGAGGGAACGAGAGCGAGACCGGGCGAGTTTCTGAGGCCCAAGCCGGGAGTAGGGCTTCTTGCGGTAAAGAGCGGTGTTCCCGTCATCCCCGTTCTCATAGAAGGGACCGATAGGGTATTTCCGAGGGGAAGCAGGTTCCCCAAGCCCGGGCCAAGGATAGAGGTGTTCATAGGAAGGCCCAGGAGTTTTGAAAACTACCCTGACAACCTCAAAGGATACAGGAAGGTAGCCCTCGAGATAATGGAGGAGATCAAGTCCTGCGGAGACATAAGCTATCAGGCTGGCTGATATAATGGAATACCTATGATCAGGATAGTAGAGCCGGTATTTTCAGAAGAAGAGAAGAAGGCTGTTCTGGAAATCATAGAGAGCCACAGGATAACGAGGGGAGAATGGACCAAGAGGTTTCAGGAGGAGTTTGCAGGCTTTATAGGAGTGAACCACTGCTTTACGGTCTGCTCCGGGACGGTAGCCCTATTCATAGCCCTCAAAGCCCTCGGTGTGGACAAGGGGGATAAGGTGGTGGTCCCCGCGATGAGCTTTATGGCGACCATAGACGCGGTATACCTTGCCTGCGGGGAGCCCGTTGTGGTGGACGTGGACGAGTTCTACACGATGGATCTGAACCAGCTGGAGGATGCCGTAAAAAGATACAATCCCAAAGCGGTTGTCCCGGTTCATCTCTACGGCGGTATGGCGGACATGGAGGGGATTATGGAGCTTTCCGAAAGATACGGCTTCTACGTGGTGGAGGACGCTGCTCAGGCCCATGGAGCGGAGCTAAAAGGTAAAAAGGCGGGAGCCTGGGGACACATAGGGGCCTTCAGTTTTTACGCTTCCAAGAACGTTCCCATGGGAGAGGGCGGAGCACTTACCACGAATGATCCCGAGATGGCTGAAAGGATAAAAAAGTGGATAGACTTCGGGGATCACCCAGCCTTCAACGTCAGGATAACCGAGTTTCAGGCAGCTATAGGAACACTCCAACTCAGAAGGCTTTCCCAGAGGAACGAGAGGAGAAGACAGATAGCCAAAAACTACTCAAAGAGACTTGAGGGTAGGTTCGAAATACCGAAGGAGAGGCCCGGGAGCTACCACGTTTACCACCTATACACACTAAGGCACCCCGATAGGGACGAAATTTTGAAGAAACTCAAGGAGGGAGGTGTGGATGCGAGGGTCTACTACGACTACCTGCTCCATGAGCTGAGGAACTCGGAACACCTTCCCACCCCCAACGCGGAGAGGTTCAGGAAGGAGGTGTTTTCTATCCCAGTCCACCCTTACCTGAGCGACGAGGAGGTGGACCTGATCTGCGATCTTCTTCTGGTAAGATAATCCTCGTATGCTCAGGAAGGTTCTGATAGCCAACAGGGGAGAGATAGCGGTCCGCGCCATCAGGGCTTGCAGGGAACTGGGAATAAAGACCGTAGCGGTTTACTCGGAGGCGGACAAGGACTCCCTACACGTCAGGCTCGCGGACGAGGCGATATGCATAGGCCCTCCCGATCCCTCCCAGAGCTACCTGGACGTCCCCAGGATAATGTCCGCGGTGGAGATCTCCGGGGCGGACGCGGTTTACCCCGGATACGGCTTCCTTTCAGAGAATCCCAAGTTCGCTGAGATAGTCCAGAAGAGTGGTATCAAGTTCGTGGGGCCCTCTCCAACAACTCTGGAGCTTATAGGCGACAAGATAAGAACCAAGGAAGTTGCGAGAAGGGTAGGGATTCCCCTCGTCCCCGGGAGTGAAGGGGCGACGGATATAGATAAGGCCCTTGAGGTGGCGAGTGAGATAGGATACCCGGTGGTTCTGAAAGCTTCCGCCGGAGGAGGAGGAAGAGGTATAAGAATAGTCAGGAGTGAGAAGGAGCTTAGGGAAAAGTATCCGGTCGCGGTTCAGGAGGCGGAGGTCTCCTTCGGGGACGGGAGGGTATACGTGGAGAAGTTCATAATAAATCCTAAGCACATAGAGTTTCAGGTGCTCGCGGACTCCCACGGGAACGTGGTGGTTCTCGGAGAGAGGGAGTGTTCCATTCAGAGAAGACACCAGAAGCTGATAGAAGAGGCACCGAGCGTTGCGGTGGACGATAAGAAGAGAAAGGAGATAGAGTCAGCGGTTGTGGAGTTCTGTAAAGAGATAGGTTATGAAGGAGCGGGGACCGTGGAGTTCCTCATGGACGAGGATGGGAACTTCTACTTTATGGAGATGAACGGCAGGATTCAGGTGGAGCACCCGATAACGGAGATGGTGACGGGGATAGACATAGTCAAGTGGCAACTCAGGATAGCTTCGGGAGAGAAGCTGAGGATAAGGAAGACAAAGCCGAGCGGATACGCAATAGAGCTGAGGATAAACGCGGAAGATCCGGACACCTTCATGCCATCTCCCGGAAAGGTAGAGGAGCTCGTTCTCCCTGGAGGCATGGGTGTCAGGGTGGATACCCACCTCTACGCTGGCTACCGGGTCCCTCCCCACTACGACTCCCTTCTGGCCAAGCTGATAGTCTGGGGTGAAACCCGTAAAGAGGCTATAAGTAGAGGCCTGAGGGCGCTCGAGGAGTTCATAATCTCCGGAGAAGGGCTCAAGACCAACATAGAGTTTCACAAAAGAGTTTTAAAAACTAAAGAGTTCAGAGAGGGAAGACATCACATAGGCTTTGTAGAGGAGATGATGGTTTAGAGAAGCTCCCTGAGCTTATCCTCAAGACTGCCTTCCTCTTTGGATAGGTAGTTCACAATATACTTACCTATTATGTCCGCCTCCACGTTCACCGTATCCCCGGGCTTTCTGAATTTCAGATTGGTATTCTGAAAGGTGTGAGGCACTACATTTATCGAAATAGATCCCTCACGGATGTAGTTCACCGTGAGGCTTATGCCGTCCACCGCCACCGATCCCTTTTCCACAAAGAACTTTTTCCACTCCGCGGGGATCTCTATGACAAGCTCCCGGTGCTCTCCCAGATTTCTGAAGCTCAAAATCCTCGAGGTGAAATCTACGTGGCCAAGGACGAGGTGTCCTCCGAGTCTTGAATCCGCTCTCAAGGCTCTTTCCAGATTAACCCTGTCCCCCCTCCTGAGCAGTCCCAGGTTGGTCCTTCTGAAAGTTTCGGGAGATACATCGAAGGTAATTATGTTTTCCTTTACCTCGATCGCGGTAAGGCATGCTCCGTTTACAGCAACGCTGTCGCCCACCTTTATATCTTCCAGGATGGTTCTCACAGAGAGCTTACCGCCTCCAGCGTTCTTGACGAGAGATATAACCTCTCCCAGGTCCTCTACCAGACCCGTGAACATTCAGAGGACCACCTCCTCAGCCCTGAATACGGGGCCTTCCCAGCACACCCTTCTGTAATTACCCTCGGGATCCTTCACCACGCATCCGAGGCATACCCCCCATCCGCAGGCCATCCTTTCCTCAAGGGACATGTATAAGGTGTGACCGGTCTCTTTAACCACCTTCTTAAGGGCCTTTAGCATCGGCTTCGGACCGCAGGCGGAGACGGTCCAGGAAGTGTCGAACTCCCTTAGAACCTCCGTAATCAAACCCTTTCTGCCCGCGCTCCCGTCGTCCGTGTAAAGTATGTATTCAAAACCCTCTTCCCTCAACCAGTCCAGCATACCCAGGTGCTCCGCGGATCTGGCTCCATAAACGAACACAACCTCCTTCCCCATATCCCTGAGTTCCTTTCCGTAGAGTGATAACCCAGCAAGGCCCACACCTCCCCCAAGGAGCAGATGCTTTTTACCCTCATAACTGAATAATCTTTTTCCTAAAGGACCGAAGGCTCTTATCTTCTCACCCTCCCCCATGCGGGACATAAGCTCCGTTCCCCTGCCCACCACATCGTAGAAGATCAGGATCTCCTCTCCCCTTACATCCCCTACCGCGAAGGCCCTCCTCCCCATGGGATCGTATGTCTTAGACACCTCCAACATGAGAAAGTGTCCTCCCCTTATAGAAGGAACAATCTGAGGGGCACGAAGTCTCATGAGCCAGAGCCTACCCGAGAGATGGATGTTCTGAGTTATGATCAGTTCGAGATCGGTCATCCTTTACATTATATTTTGCTCGGGAGACATTCGGATGCGGTCCTAAACCGATAAATCTGTCGAAGCTCTAAGTCTTCAGTAAAATACTTCCCATGCGGATAGTTAGCGGAATGAGGCCTACCGGGAAGCTCCACCTGGGACACTACTTCGGTGTGATAAAGAACTGGGTAAAGCTACAGGATGAACACGAAACCTTCTTTTTCGTGGCGGACTGGCACGCCCTTACGACCGCTTACAAGAAAACCTCTGATCTAAAAAGGAACATAAGAGAACTCATGATAGACTGGCTTACCCTCGGTCTGGACCCTCAAAAAAGCATCCTCTTTGTCCAGTCCCGGGTAAAGGAGCACGCGGAGCTTCACCTTCTCTTTTCCATGATCACGCCCAAAAGCTGGCTCGAGTGGAACCCGACTTACAAGGATATGAAATACAACCTGCTAAGGCTTCAGGACATAGCCCTCCAGTTCAAGGGCGGGCTCAGGGATGTGGTCAGGGAGTTCATGAACATGATCCCTTACAAGGTGGAGGACTTCGAACGTTTCGAAGAACACCTATTGGACGACCTTGCGGAGACCTTCATATCCGCCCTCTTTGAAGGAGAGATAGAACCCGAGCTCCTAAAGAACCTTAACGTTTCCAAGCGGGACTTTTACGAGACGGACACCTACGGCTTCCTCGGCTATCCCGTCCTTCAGGCGGCGGACATACTCATATACAAGGGGCAGGGCGTCCCCGTGGGAGAGGATCAGCTCCCCCATATAGAGCTGACGAGGGAGATAGCGAGGAGGTTCAATCACCTATATGGGGAGATCTTCCCCGAGCCCGAGGCGCTACTCACGGAAACCCCCAAGGTCCCTGGAACGGACGGAAGGAAGATGAGCAAGTCTTACAACAACGCCATATTCTTTGCGGATACGGAGGAAGAAGTAAAAACCAAAGTTATGAAGATGTTTACCGATCCCCAGAAGCTCCGCAGGAACGATCCCGGAAGGCCGGATCTATGCCCTGTGTTCATGTATCACAAGCTCTTCACGAAGGACTCTTCCAAGATAGAGCAGATAGACAGAGACTGCAGGTCCGGTAAGCTGGGGTGTGTGGACTGCAAGAGGATGATGCTCGAGGGGCTCGAGGCATTTTTAAAACCTTTCAGGGAGAAGAGGGAAGAGATAGAGGAGAACGTAAGGGATGTAGAGGAGATCTTCTTGGAAGGCTCTTCTAAGGCAAGGGAGCTTGCCTCCAAAACTATGGAAGAAGTCAGGGAAGCCATGAACCTCGGATGATAGAGATAATTCTTTTTTTTACCGCTCTTCCCCTTTTGCTGGTTTTCTGGTTCCTGCTCTTTCCCGTAAGGTGGGTGAAAGGTGCAAAGATTTCCGATAAAATCCTTGAACCTCCTGAAGGATACCTCTATTCCTTCGTTATACACGTTCACACCCAGTTCTCCTACGACTCCCTCGGAACTCCAGAGGATGTCATTGAGGCAAGGGACAGGCACAGGATAGATTACGTTCTGGTAACCGATCACGATAATGATCATATAAAGAGTTTCGGAGACAGCAGGCTTATAGCTGGGAAAGAGGTAAAGCTCAACGATGAGGAGGGAAATTTGTTGGGAGATCTACTTGAAATCGGCGATGTGAGGGTCATAGCTCACCACTTCAGGGGAAAGTATAGGTGGAGGCTCGAGAAGAGGAAAGACTATTTTTTTGAACTCGTGGACCTGAGGGACAGCTTCCTGGAGAGAAAGTTCAGACTCGCTCTCTACATACTCTCCTCAGCACTGCTGTATCCTCTGACCGGGAAGGAACGTCTGATCAGGCAGTTCGCCAAACTCGTGAATGTGGAAGACTATGTAAGAAAATTCTTAAAAGAAGGTTGGAGAAGCAAGGTTGTGGGTGGCCTCGACCATCACGTAAAGCTCTACTTCAGAGAAGTGGGAAACAAGTTCCTATTCCCCAGCTATGACTTTTCCTTTTCCCTTATGAGGAACTTCCTTCTCTCCAAGGAACCCGTCGAAAGCGGGGAGGATCTTTTAAAAGCTCTGAAGGAGGGAACAAACCTTATATCCTTCAGTGACAAGGCCTCTTTCGTCTGGAAAGAAGGTAGAAACATACGTGTATACTCTCCTTTCGGAAACACCTACATTCTGGTGATGTCGAGTAAAGGCGGAAGGTGGGAGTTCGTTGGCCCCAACGTGGAGTTCTCACCGGGGGAAAATGACGCTTATTTAGTGATAGGATATACTTATGCTTTCAGGATCCACAGGTTCCTTTTTGGACTCAGGCCACTTTTTGTCTCAGACCTCCTGGAGGTCAACTGATGTCTGAGGTCGAAAAACCTCTTCCCGACTGGATAAAACAGCGAATACTGGAAAAAGTTCAGAATAAAGCTCTTGCACAGGAAGCATTCAAATACATAAAACTCGTGGAGAGGGAAGACGGGACCGTCTGGGTGAAGGAGGAGTTCGAGGATCTGGACAAGCACGCCCTCCTCTTCATGGTTTTGAGCTGTGTAAACTACGCCCAGAGGCTCCTGAGGGGGGAGGACATAGAGGATGATTAAGGTCTTCTTCTACGACGCAATCCTCTTCGCGGTGGTCTCCGTCGTTTTTCTTATTTTAGTTCTAAGGAACAAAGACATAAAGGAGCTCCTTTGGTTTTCTGTAGGAGCGTTCGTGACTACCCTCTCCAAGATCTACATGTTTATGGGCAGGGAGCTCGCCGAACCTGCCTTCTACGTTACGACCGCCGCGGGATACTTCGTTATGAGCCTCTCCATGATAAAACTGATCCAGCAGTTTAAGCTCCTAAAGACCTTAGAAGAGGAAGCCTTTCATGATCCCCTCACGGGTGCTTACAACAGGAGCTTCATAGAGGAGTATATAAAGGAAGAGGTCAAGAAAGCCAAAAGATTGAGGGAACAGTTCTGCATACTCCTCCTCGATCTCAACGACTTCAAGCAGGTTAACGACAAATACGGTCACAACGCGGGTGATATAGTCCTAAAGATGGTGGTGAACGAGCTGAGGAGGAGGCTCAGGGAATACGACCTCATAGCCCGGTGGGGAGGTGATGAGTTTCTCGTGGTCCTTCCCGCCGAGAAGGAGGCCAACATACTCGAGGTGGCCAACAGGCTCGTGAGCGATTTTGTTGTGAGATACGGGAACGTGGACGTTACCCTAAGTGTGGGCTACGCCTGCTTCCCTGTGGACGGATCGGACCTGAGCAGGCTTATAGAGGTCGCGGACAACAGGATGTATAAATCTAAGAGCATCTTCAAAGAGGCGAGAAGGTATGCCGTGGACGATAAGGGTGAGAAGAAAGTTTAACGCAGCGCACTTCCTTACGGACTACCACGGAAGCCCCGAACCACTACACGGGCACACCTGGGAAGTAGAGGTCTACATCGAGGCGGATAAGCTCGACAAGGGCGGTATGGGCGTGGATTTTGTGGAGATAGACAGCTTCCTGAAGGAGATACTTCCTGACTACAAACTCCTCAACGAGGTATTCGACTTCTCTCCCAGCGCGGAAAACGTGGCCAAGTGGATATACGATCAGCTCAAGGAGAGGTATCCGACACTAAAAAAGGTGGTGGTCTGGGAGACGGAGAACTGCGGGGCGGAATACGTTGAATAGGATAGGGATAACCATAGGTGATCCCGCGGGCGTGGGACCCGAGCTGATAGTGAAAATCTCGGATCTGTTCAGAGAAGATACAGCTTACATAATCTACGGAGAGGAAAGAATCCTGAGGGAGGCGATGAGACTTTTGGGGAGGGAATTAGAGTTGAAGAGGATAAGCTCCGTGGAGGAGGCCATCTCTCCGGGTGTTTATATGATAGATCTGGAAATTTGCAACGTCTCACGCCCGGAGCCTTCCTTAACCTCGGGCAGGGTCGCGGTAGCATACCTTGCGAGGGCAGTTGCGGACGCGATCAAGAGGGGTATAGATGGTATCCTCACCATGCCGATAAACAAGTTCTGGGCAAAGAAGGCGGGCTTCAGCCACGAGGGGCAGACCGAGTTTCTGGCCCATGCCTCCGGGACGAAGGAGTTTGCCATGATGCTTTACTCAGAAGCTCTGAAGGTGGTCCTGCTATCCACTCACGTTCCTATATCCGAGGTCCCGAGACTCGTTAAGAAGGAGGAGATCAAGAGGAAGACCCTGCTAATAGTCAGAGAGTTTCAGAGACTTTTCGGAAAAAAACCCAGGATGGGAGTCCTCGGGCTAAACCCCCATGCGGGAGAAGGAGGAGAGATAAGCAGAGAGGAGGTGGAGGAGATAGCTCCTGCTGTCGCGGAGCTTAAAGAGGAAGGTCTGGAGGTTGATGGTCCTCTCGTGCCCGATACCGCCTTCCTTAATAGGGAGAGCTACGATGTCTTCCTCTGCATGTATCACGACCAGGGTCTTATACCTTTCAAGCTCTTGGCTTTCAGGGAAGGAGTGAATCTAACTCTGGGACTTCCCTTCCCGAGGACTTCCCCGGACCACGGAACAGCTTACGATATAGCCTGGAGAGGGATCGCGGATCCCACTTCCAGCATTAAAGCCCTTGAACTTTTGGAGGAGCTGATCCACAATCTAAAGGGATGAAAGGACTCCTGTATCTGCTTGTTTTCCTCGTTCTGTTCGGAGTGTTCTTCTACTTTTTCCTCGTGAACTCACACCAGTCGGTTTCTGTTCAGCTCTGGGGGGATCTTAAAACACCGGACCTTCCGGTGGGTCTGGTGGTGCTCACCTCCTTCTTCCTCGGATTCATAGCGGGGGTCCTCTTCCTTCCCTTGACTTACGTCATAAAGAAGCTATCTTCATGAAGTATCTTATAAGCAAAATCTTATAAAGGAGGTCGGAAGTATGCAAGAGCAGCAGCAGACAACGATGGTGTTCAAGATCACTGAAAAGGCAGCTGAGGAGATCCTCAAGGTCGCCAAGGAGAACAACATAGAGAACCCTATCCTCAGGGTCAGGGTTGTTCCCGGAGGATGTTCCGGGTTCCAGTACGCCATGGGATTTGACGACACCATAGAGGAAGGAGATCACGTTTTTGAGCAGGGCGGTGTGAAGGTTGTTATAGATGCCTTCTCCATGCCTTACGTGAACGGTGCGGAGCTCGACTACGTGGTGGACTTCATGGGAGGAGGTTTCACCATAAGGAACCCCAACGCCACCGGCTCCTGCGGTTGCGGAAGCTCCTTCAGCTGCGGATAACGGAAGGACCGCCCTATCCGGGCGGTTTCCTCTTTACAATCACCCTTACCACCGGCGGATCTACGCTGGCGGGATGTATCAAGAAGGGGATTTTAGTTTCGGTTTTCACCTTCATCCTGTAAACTCCGGGCTTATCTATTCCTGAAACATCGACGTAGGCCCTAACCTTACCGATCATCTTTGACAGGAGAAGCCTCTCTACAACGTAAACGGTCACGCTGACCCTCTCGGGCTTTACGCTGTATACAAACTCCTTTCTTTCCTCCCTGAGTTCCACGTATCTGGAGACGGTTATGGCAGTCCTCGAGCCGAAGTTGACCACGCTCCAAAGGGATATGGAGATCACCAGAGCGGTGAGCTTATGCTTCCAGTCCCTTATGAAGATCTCTTTTAGAACTTTCATTCTTCCTCAACCCCCAGAAGCTGGCTCAGTCTGTCCCTAAGTATCTCAGGGTCCAGATTCCTTTCAAGCTTTCCTTCAACCGCAAGGGATATCTCTCCGGTCTCCTCGGAGACTACTATTGCCACCGCATCGCTCTCCTCGCTTATGCCCAAAGCGGCTCTGTGACGGGTTCCATACTTCTTAGGTAGCTCCGCGGACTTGGACAGAGGCAGGACGCAGGAAGCAAAAACTATCCTCTCTCCTCTTATAACCACCGCGCCGTCGTGCAGAGGCGTCATGGGGTAGAAGATAGTTATTAAAAGCTCCACGGAGATGGTCGCGTCTATGTATACGCATCCCTCTATTATGTCCTCCAGGTTCTGATGTCTTTCCACAACTATTAGGGCGCCTATCTGCCTGTCTGACATGAATCTGCAGGCTCTCACTATCCTCTCTATTGTCCTCTCCTCAACCGAGGTGAACTTTATTACCTTCGTTCTCTCCCCTATCCTCGCCAGCGCCCTCCTTATCTCAGGCTGGAAGACCACAACTATGGCAAAGAGTCCGAGTGTCCAGAGCTTTTCGAAGATCCAGGAGAGGGTCCTGAGCTGGATTATCTCCGCCAAGAACCAGAGAACACCTATTAGGATGAGGGCTCTTAGAATCTGAAAGCCTTTGGTTACAACGAGAAAGTAGATTATCCCGTAGATAAAGAGCGCGACCGCGAGTATGTCTATAAGGTCTCTAAAACCGAAAAGCTCCCTCAGAAGGTCAAACAGCATCGTAGGTCCTCACAGCATCCAGGAGAGCGAGGAACTCTCTCGTCTCTCTGACGTCGTGAACCCTCACTATGTGGGCACCCTGGAGGACCGCAGGAGCAACCGCCCCCAAGCTACCGTATAGCCTCTCCTTGGGTTCCGTTTTCTTATTCAAAAATCCTTCAAGTATCAGGCCTACGAAGGACTTCCTCGAAACTCCTACCATGAGTGGCTTTCCCAATATCCTGAACTCTTCAAACCTTCGGAGGATCTCCACGTTGTGCTCTGGGAGCTTCCCGAAACCTATGCCCGGATCCAGTATGATGTTCTCCTCCCTCCTGTATCCTGCCTCGATGAGTTTTCTGATCCTCTCCTCCATCCAGGACTTTATCTCTCCCACCACGTCCTCGTATACGATAGGCTCCGTCTTCCAGGTCTCGGGCCTTCCCTTTATGTGGTTTATCACATAGGGGCAGTTGTATTGGGAAACTATCTCGAACATTCTCTCATCGAAGGTCCCTCCGCTTATGTCGTTTATGATGTCAGCTCCCTCCTCCAAACAGACCCTTGCGGTCTCTGACTTGTAGGTGTCCACCGAGATCCAGACGTCCGGGAGCTCCCTCCTTACCAGCCTCAGAACGGGAAGAACTCTCCCGAGCTCCTCCTCCGCGCTCACCCTCTCCGAGCCGGGTCTCGTGGACTCCCCACCTATGTCTATTATCTCCGCCCCCTCCTCGTGCATCTGGACAGCCCTTCTGAGGGCCTTCTCCGGATCTGTGTATAGTCCCCCGTCCGAGAAGGAATCTGGAGTAACGTTTAAAACGCCCATTATGGCGGTCTTAAGCCCGAGGGGGAGGATCTTTCTGTTGAACTGGAGCTGGAAGTTTTTCTTCCTGAACTTTATGAGGTTTTCCAGTATCTCCCTGGCAAGGGCTTTTGTCTCGGGATAGCTAACCAATTCCGAGCAGAAGTTCCTTATGTTGGCTTCGCTTCCGCAGAGGGCAAACTTGTTTCCATTCGAAAAAATCGAGAGACAGCTCTTCTGGGCGGAGAGGAATATAGGTTCGGGATTTTCAGAAAACTCGAAGTAAAGACAGTGGGACACACCCTCGAAGGCTCTCTCCTCCGCCTCTTTGAAGAATACACCCACTCTCTCCTTCAGGAACTTGTAAAAGTGATCTTTGTCGGAGAAGTGTTTTATGAGCATGTAATTATTTTAGAAGGTTAGCCTCCTTCCGCCCTGATCAAACACTCGGGAAGCACTCTCACGTAGTATTTACCTCCGAGCCTCCCGAGAATCCTGAGCCTGTTGTAGTCTACCCTGCCTTCTTCGTCCACTATTCCGTCCTCTACACTTATCAGCAGGGCTTCTCCCAGTATTAGGTGCATATCGTAAACCTTCTCGTGTCTGAAAAGTCTGCACTCGAAGGATACTTTAGATTCCTTTACCCTCGGTGCTTTAACAAACTTAGAAGGTTCCGGTGTAAGCCCCGCCTTCTCAAACTCGTCCACCTCCGGAGGGAAATCCTCCCCGGTTACGAGCATCTTCTCAAAGAGGTCCTCGGTGACCAGGTTTACCACGAACTCGCCCGTCTCGAGGATGTTTCTTACCGTATCCTTGGGAGTTCCATCGTCCCTGTCGCTCACCGATATCATAAGAACGGGAGGCTCGTCGTTCACCGCGTTGAAGAAACTGAAGGGGGCTATGTTTAAGACTCCCTCTCTGCTCACCGTTGAGACCCAGCCTATCGGCCTCGGGACCACGAGGCCCAGAACGAGCCTGAAGAGGGTATCTCCGTCCGTCTTCTCTACGACAAACTCCATCTCAGAGGCTCATGAGGTAAAAGAGAGGGCTGTAAGAGTTCAGGAGCTTGATCTCCTCTATCTCTCCTCCGAGAACCCTCTGGAGGAGACTCTTTTCTTCAGGAACGAAGAACTCTCTCGCTTTGGGGACCCCAGCAAGCTCCTTTGCCTTCTCGATAGCGTCCTCTATACCGCCAAGCTCGTCCACGAGCCCCAGCTCCTTGGCCCTCTCTCCGGTGAAGACTCTGCCGTCCGCCACCTCTCTGAGTCTCTCCTCGCTTATCTTCTTGCTCCTGTATCTGAGTATAGCTTCGAGGAACTGTTCGTAGGCTTCGTTTATGGTTTCTTTGAGATACTCCTTCTCCTCCGGAGTAAGCTCCCTGAAGGGATTAAGGGTGTCCTTGAACTTGCCCGTTTTTATGGCGGTTGCCTTCACACCTATCTTCTCCATAAGCTCCTTGTAGGCTACATGCTGGATTATCACGCCTATGCTCCCCGTTATTGTTCCCGGGTTGGCAAAGATATAGTCCGCTGGGGCGGAAACGTAGTATCCACCGGAGGCGGCTATGTTCCCCATGGAAACCACCACAGGTTTACCCTCCGCCCTAAACCTCTCTATTGCCCTGTATATCTCCTGGGAGGCTCCCACCGATCCTCCCGGCGAGTCCACCCTGATCACGAGAGCCTTGACGCTCCTGTCCTTCCTGAGACGTTCTATCTTCCTGACGGTAGGCAGAGGATTAACTATGACACCCTTTATGCTTATGATCGCTACCCTGTCCCCTACCGGAACCCTCGATATCACAGCTCCCAGCATAACAAGTGCAATTATAAGTAAAAGGATCAGGAAGAAGATCAGCTTTCTCATCGTGAGAATATTTTAATGTCTCCGAACATATTTGTTTTCCACGGAAGGTGATATATTTTGCTTATGTTCGGGATAGCCAAGAAGAGGGGACTGGACAGACTCATAGACGCTCTCGGGAAAGAGAAGGTGAACACCTCTATAGTGGAGAGGAAGCTCTACTCTTACGACGCCACCCCCATACCCATAGAGAGGGCGATTCCGTCCGCGGTGGTTTTTCCGGAGAGCAGGGAGGACGTCGTAAGGCTCGTAGAGGTCTGCTACGAGGAGGAAATTCCCATATTCCCGAGGGGAGCGGGATCTGGACTCACCGGCGGAGCTGTCCCTACCTCGGAGAGAGGTGTAGTGGTCTCCTTCGAGAGGATGAACAGATTCGAAGTGGACGTAGAGAACGCAACCGCAAAGGTTCAACCCGGAGTGGTGACCTACGACTTCCAGAGATACGTGGAGAAGCTGGGCCTTTTCTACCCTCCCGATCCTTCCTCCTTCAAGTATTCAACGATAGGTGGCAACATAGCTGAGAACGCCGGCGGTCCCAGATGTCTCAAATACGGGGTAACGAGGGAATACGTCCTCGGCCTCGAGGCGGTGATAAAGGAAGGGAAGACTATAAGAACGGGAAATCCGATCCTGAAGGACGTTGCGGGATACGATATCACCAAGCTCTTCGTAGGTTCGGAAGGAACACTTGGACTCCTGACGGAAGCTACTTTAAAACTAATCCCTAAGCCTCCCGCGAGGGCCACCGCCCTTGCCCTGTTCGATGATCTGGAAACTGTAGGAAAGGCGGTCACGAGGATAATGACCTCGGGGATTTTTCCCTCCGCCCTTGAGTTCATGGACAGGGACGCTATAAGGGCGGTAGAGGATTACAAACCCGCAGGCCTTCCTAAGGAGGTGGAGGCCCTTCTACTCATAGAGGTGGACGGCCCGGAAACAGCTGTCAGAGAGCAGATAGATGAGGTGAAAAGACTTCTATCGGATATGGGTGTTGAGGTAAGAGTTGCCCAGGACGAGGAGTCCGCCCAGAGGCTCTGGACCGCGAGGAAGAACCTCGGCCCTGCCTTGGGCAACCTGAAAACCGGGAAGATAAACGAGGACATAGTTTTTCCGAGAACCTATCTCGCGGAAGCTCTGCCTAAGCTCAGGGAAATAGCCAGAAGGTATGATCTGCTCATGGTGGTCTTCGGACATATAGGGGACGGGAACCTTCATGTGAATCTCCTCTACGACAAGTCCAACAGGGAAGAGGAGGAAAGAGCTGAGAGGGCGGTGGACGAAGTCTTTGAGCTTGCCCTTTCATACCACGGTTCTATAACGGGGGAGCACGGTGTTGGCCTGACTAAGAAGAAGTTCCTTAAGTGGCAGTTCGGGGATACGGGCTACGAGCTTCTGAGAGGAATAAAGCTCCTTTTCGATCCCAAGAATCTCTTCAATCCCGGCAAGGTTGTAGAGGTTTAGCGGTATACCCTCTTTACAATCCTCTTCAGGCTGTCCACGCTCAACGTCCCCTCCCTGAGAACCTCCAGCTTTTCCTTCTTGCACCGGACGAGGGTGGAGGGCTTACCTTTCAAGATACCTCCGTCTACGTAAAGGGAAACCTTATCTCCGAAGTATTCAAAAGCCTCCCTCACGCTTTTGGCGGGGACCTTACCTTCAGGATTTGCGCTCGGTGCTACCAGAGGCATACCGAAGGCCTTCAAAAGCCTATGAACAAAGCCTCTTCTCGGGAACCTTACCGCCACGGTTTCCCTTCCGAGCCAGTGGTATAATCCACTTCTCCTGCTCAGAACGAGCGTAAGTCCTGGAGTAGACAGCAGTTTGATCTCCGGCTTGCTGACTTCAAGACCGAGTTTTTTGATCCAAAATACGTCCGGGACGAGTACTATAAAGGGTCTCCCCGAGGGTCTCCTGAGCCTTCGCAGTTTTACGACGGTTTCGTAATCGAGGGCCCTTGCAAGGATCCCGTATATAGTATCTGTAGGAGCTACGATGAAATCTCCTCGTGAGAGCGCCTCTATGGCAACGGATATACTCGAAGGATCGCCTTCACTTACTACTGTTCCTTCTTTGCTGACAATAGTTAACATCGTTTAACCACACTGTTAAGAATTCGTATTCTGATATGGTAGGGGAACAGAGAAACGAGGAAGTAGCAGTAAACGAGTCTGAGATATGCGGTAAGCGTTGAGGGAGACGGAATAGGGGAAGAGATACCTCCAGAGGGAACGGTCTCTGGACTACTCCCCACCTCAAGGGCAGGGAGTTTTAGATACCTCTTCCCCAGATTTATGGAAGCTAAATAGTCCCTGTCATACCTCCCGTGAACACCGCAGACGAGGTAGTGTCCATCCTTCTTGACTTCTTCTCCACAAAAGCATCTTTTGCTCGTATTTGCAGGATTTTCCTCCTTCACCACTATCCCTTCCCCTTTCGCTTTCTTCCTCAGTCTCTCCGAAAACTTTGAATAAAACCACGTTGAAAATGACCACCTCAAGGTCCTATCCTTCCACTCGGGAACTTCCTTAAAAGAAAGCTCCTCTATCACTATTGTGTCCGCTCCGAAAACTTTAGCGGTGAGGATTATTTCATTGGTGAGAGTCTCCAGTATCTCTTTCCTCAAGCTCCTGAGCTTCCTTTCTCTGAGTCTCTTTTCCTTGAAAAGGTGGTCTATCTTCTTCCTGAGCCTTTCCCTCACTATCCCTTTCTCGGTCTTCTCCATCTCAAGGTATAGCTTGTCTATCCTGCTCCTCAGAAAGCTTGCCTCTCTCCTGAGTCTCCTTACCTTCCTCACAGCTCCCTCCGCCTTGAAGTAAATGGGTCTTGAGACCTTCCCGCTCCTTTCCACAACACACCCTACCGCAAGTCTTCTCATGGAGGGACAGAGATCTATGGAGAGAACTCTCTCGGGTGTCTTTTCTTCTTCCTCTGTCTCTTTCTCAAGCACAAGCACAAGGTAATATTCCTCTCCCCTGTGAGTCCTTTCCCTTTTCAAAAGCGGGGCTTTCAAGGAGTATCCTTCTCCCAGAAGTCTTCCTACCCTCTTAGGAGTTTCCAGCTCTACCTTCTTCCACACCCACCTTTTTCCTTCAGGAAGCTTTATTTGAAGTTCTATCTTCTCATCATTCACTCTGAGCTTTTTAAACTGTCCGTTTTCTATGGAGTCATCAGCATCTGTAAGGAATACATTTCCCGCAAATTCAGGAGGTTCGAGTTCAAAGTAGGAGCTTACTTTCTTTCCTTTCCTTATCAGGTTCCTGACCTGTCTTTTGACGTTGAGTATAAAGTTAGGGCTGTAAGAGAGCTTAAGCTCCCCTTTTATTTTCCGCTCAGGTATGAGAGTCAGACACGGTCTTGAGTAAATAAGCTCAAAGAGTCTTTTCCTTTCTCTTTGAGATCTCACTATTCTTCCTGAGAGCTCAAGGGAGTTTCTGAAGACTCTTGAGGGAATAGCGGTCGGTCTTTGGAAGAGAGGTTCTAAGGATTTCCACGCTTTTGAACTTCCATTTACCTGCTCAAAGCCCTTCTCATTCCATAGCTTTCCGAGCTGAAGGTTCACAAGAGCTTTGTTCTTTTCAAAGAGGTTGTGAAGGTAGAAGACAAGGTGCTTGGGAAGTTTTACCCTGTGGGAGAGGACAATCCTGTTATCAGTTTTCTTCTTGCCCATCTCTGTGTTGCTTTACGCACCGCTTTCTTTGCAAGTCCTATTTATGAACTGTCAAGTATTGTTAGAAAAACGGTTAACTGTTAGCTACCCTTGAGCCTCTCCTTTGCATACTCCATCAGACCGCCGGCTCTCAGTATAGCCTGAAGCTCCTCGGGGAACTTGGTGGCGGTGTATTCCTTTCCCGTAGATAGGTTCTTTATCACCCCCTTTTCAAGATCCACCTCTACCTCGTCCCCGTGGTTTATCTCGTCCACCGCTTCGGGAGCTTCCACTATGGGAAGTCCTATGTTTATAGCGTTCCTGAAGAATATCCTCGCAAAGGACTTGGCTATAACCACCGGGACACCGGAGAACTTTATGGCTATAGGAGCATGTTCCCTCGAGGATCCCGAACCGAAGTTCCTTCCCGCAACTATTATGTCACCTTCCTGATGCTTCTGGGCAAAGTCGGGGTGTTCTGAATCCTCCATAACATGTTTGGCAAGCTCGTAAGGATCGGATGTATTCAGATACCTCGCAGGAATTATTTGATCCGTATCAACGTTATCTCCAAACTTCCAGACCTTGCCTCTTATAACCGTTCTCATACTGAAAGTATAGCATAGAAACCCGGACAATCTGCTCGGGATAGGGTGAGATGCATACTCCGAGTGCTTGACTGGATGCAACCATCCGCATAAATTTTTATATTGGCTCTCAGGAGGGGGCGACAGGTTTCGACGGGGTCTGATGGCCCCCGGGGAGCAGGCAGGGTGGCACCCTTAACAGCCACTGACAACACTTCCCGAAGCTGAAGTCGCCCTCGCTGCCTAATTAGAAAGGCAGCGCGTCCCCGGTGAGTTGGCGGGTGGCTTGCCGGTGGACGTCAGAGACACCCGCTCGGGTAGTCCCGACGCACGGTGAGGGGCTACCGACAACTTATCCCGTGCTCCCCTTGGGAAGCCTGCCCGTGGGCGACCCGAGGGCAGAAGCAAACACGGGCTAAGCCTGTAGAGCCCCGGATAGGGCCATCGTCCTCGGACGCGGGTTCGATTCCCGCCGCCTCCACCAAGAAATTCTTAAAGTTTGAACTCTCCCTTGAGGAGTTTCCTGTAAAAACCCTCCGGCAGGAAAGCGTATCTGTGCATCTCGTCAGAGTATATCTTGGTCTGGACCTTGACCTCCCTCGCAGGCTGACGGACTGGATGTTTCTTGGAAGCTATCGAGTAGGTCCACCAGTAGCCCGCGTATATGGGAACTACGGAGGTGTATAGGTCCACAACAGGGAAGACCTTCCGGAGGTTCTTCTGGATCTTGACTACCATGTCCAGGTGGTAGTGGATGGATTCGGTCTGGGCGGTGAATATTCCATCTTCCTTGAGGGCTCTGTGAACGAACCTGAAAAACTCCTCCGTGGTGAGAACATGGGCGAATCCCACCGGATCTGTAGAGTCCACTATGACCACATCGAACTCACCTTCGTAGTCCTGTATGTATTTGTATCCGTCCTCGTTCACCACTATGGCCCTGGGATCGTCAAAGGAGCATGAGAGAGTCGGGAAGAACCTCTTGGATACCTCGATCACCTCCTTATCTATATCCACAAGGACCGCGCGCTTCACAGTGTCGTGCTTCAGAACCTCCCTGAGAGTTCCTCCGTCTCCACCGCCTATTATCAGAACATCTTCAGGATTCGGGTGTGCGTGCAGGGGAACGTGGGCAAGATACTCGTGATACATGAACTCATATTTCTCATCGAGCTGGACCACCCCATCGAGCACGAGGAGCCTTCCGAACTCGGGAGACTCCAGAACGAGGATCTCCTGATACTCGCTCTTTGACTCGTATAGAACCTTGTTTACCGCGTAGCAATGTCTTATTGGGGCGTAGGGGTCTCTTTCTATAAAGAAAACGTCCTTCATCTCTTCACCTCATACACATTATACAGCCTGAGGAAGTCCTCAAGAGAGAGTTGTTCCACTCTCAGATTGGGGTCTATTCCCGCATCTATCAGGAGATCTTCCTTCAGTTTCTTCTTCAACTTCTTCCTCCTCATGGAGAATATGCCTGTCAGGAAGGACTTGAAGCTCTTGAGGTCTAATCGGGGTATCTTTGCCCTCCTTTTTATCCTTATCAGGCCCGAGTCCACCTTAGGAGGAGGGACAAAGAACCTGGGCGGGACGCTCATCAGATACTCCACCTCGTAGAAGGTGTTCAGGAGCACGGTCAGCCATCCTATATCTCCCTTTCCCGAGAGCTTCAAAGCCACCTCTTTCTGGAGCATGAAGACCCCGATAGGAATGCACCTGTGATGGAACACAACGTTCTCTATGATAAGAGATCCTACGTTGTAAGGGAGGTTCCCTACCAGTCTGAGATCTTCTCCGAGAGAGCAAAGGTCAAACTGGCTCGCATCAGCTATGAGAACCTTTATCCTCGGATCATCTATCTTTTCAAGTTCTTTCACCATATCTTCGTCGATCTCAAGAACGAAAAGTCTTTCTACGGGTTCTTGGAGAAGGACCCTCGTCAGATTCCCTGTCCCTCCACCTATCTCAACGACAGTGTCTCCCTTCTTTATTTCAAGGGCTTCCGCTATCTTTTTGAGAACTCCGGAAGATTTAAGCAGGTGCTGGCCGTAAGCTTTCTTAAGCTTCATTAGATATATAATTACTCAGATGTTCAAGAAAGTTCTCGTTGCTAACAGAGGAGAGGTGGCCCTGAGGATCATAAGGGCCTGCAAGGAGCTCGGCATAAAAACGGTCGCCATATACTCGGAGGCGGACGTAAGGTCCCTGTATGTTAAAAAGGCGGACGAAGCCTACCTGATACCCGGGGATCCCATAAGGGCATACCTCGATTACGTCCGCATAGTGGACCTTGCCCGTCAGGTGGGAGCGGACGCCATACACCCGGGATACGGTTTTCTCGCGGAGAACGCGGACTTTGCGAGATACTGCCAGAAGAGAAGCGTAACCTTCATAGGTCCCACTCCCGAACAGATAGAGATGTTCGGGGACAAGGTTAAGGCTAAGAAAGTAATGTCCGAGGCAGGTCTTCCGGTTGTTCCCGGAACGCCGGAACCCTTGAGCGATCCGGAGGAGGCCCTTCAGTTCGCTAAGGAGATAGGCTTCCCCGTCATGCTCAAGGCCGCCTACGGAGGCGGTGGAAGGGGGATGAGGGTTGTTCGCTCCGAGGAGGAGTTAAAGAGTGCTTTCGAAAGCGCCTACAGGGAAGCGGAAGCCTTCTTCGGGAAAGGAGATATTTTCGTTGAAAAGTACATAGACAATCCAAAGCACATAGAGGTTCAGGTCCTCGGGGACAAGTACGGAAACATAATCCATCTGGGTGAAAGGGACTGCTCCATACAGAGGAGACACCAGAAGCTGATAGAGATAGCTCCTTCCCCAGCCTTAGATAGAGACCTGAGAATGAAGATCCTCGGAAACGCTGTAAGGGCCCTTATGAGAGTGGGATACGAAAACGCCGGGACCCTGGAGTTCCTTGTTGATACCAAGACCGGAGAATACTACTTCATAGAGATGAACACGAGGCTTCAGGTGGAACATACGATCACCGAAACCATAACCGGCGTGGACATAGTGGAGACCATGATAAGGATAGCTGCTGGGGAGCCCCTTCCGTTCCTCCAGAGCGATATAACCTTCAGAGGATACGCCATAGAATTCAGGATAAACGCGGAGGATCCCAAAAAGAACTTCGCTCCCTCGCCGGGAAAGATAACAGCCTACTACTCTCCGGGAGGCCCCGGAGTCAGGATAGATGCGGGTGTTTACAAGGACTACATAATCCCGCCTTACTACGACTCCATGATAGCCAAGATGACAGTCTGGGCCCTTACCTGGGAGAAGGCGGTGGCCAGATCGAGGAGGGCGATAGACGAATTTATAGTTAGGGGAGTCCCTACCAACATACCTCTCTACAGGGAGATAGTTAGGGATCCGGACTTCTTAAAGGGAGATTTCGGCGTTAAGTTCCTCGAGGAGAAGATCCAGAAGGGTGAGTATGACTTCGAAGTGGAAGGAGAGGTAGACAGGGAGGACATAGTTCTTGCCATATCCGCCGCCATAGCGGCCCACTACGGCCTGTAAACTATCCTTGCAGGTTTACTTCTGCCTCCGAACCTGTTTACGCTGACTACCTCGTAAATAGCTTCCAACTCGGGTAGTTTGTCCACAAAGTAGTTTCTTACTATGGGCTCAGGAGTGAGTAGCCTGCCGTTTCTGTAAACTAAAAAGCGGAGATCCTCACCACCCCACCAGTATATGTAGATCTTCCCCCCTCTGATTATGTATCTGAGGTCCCTGGGAGGATCAGGCTCTGGAGGCTTGAGCGGAGGGACCTTAACAACAACAGGCTCACTTTCTACCTTCCCTACTACCTTCGTTATTCCGAAGACCTTTTCTTTGTAATCTCTCTTTAGCGCTACGCTGTCTCCTTCAACCTCCATAAGCGGAGTGGGCACAAGCTTTCCATCTCTGTATGAGTAAACACGATACCTTCCCTCTTCCTCCATCCGCACCACCAACCTGTCCTTTTTAATCTGAAGCTCAAACCTCGGCCTGACGCTAACCGCCTCCTCTACGCAGACCAGCGCCTTTTTACTCTGCGGACTCGAGACCTCAAAGCAGAACCTGGAGGGGTCCTTTCTAACCAGAAAGCTGTCCCAGGGCACAAAGCCTTCCGCTTTAAGGCCCCGTGTTTTCGGTATCAGGAACACATTGCTTCCTATCCTTTTAAGCTCATACTGGGGAGGCGGTATAGGTTTTGGTGGTTTTTTAATACCGCAAGAAAAAATCAAACCTATTTTCAAAAGGATTAAAAAGATTTTAAATTTTCCGCAGTCCATCTTAAAAATGAATTATAGCCCTTTTAAAGCCATCTTATACATTCAGGCTTGACAAAAGTGAAGTTTCAACTAAAATTAAATGCTGCCGTTCATGTAAAATTTCCCAAATGGAGGTGGGTAGAATGAAAAGGAAGGTTAAATACATTACAAAACTTGAGTTTATAGATAAGCTCGATGAAAAGGAGCGCAAAGAATTAAAAGAAGTTACAGAAAAGTTCGCATTTAGAACGAACGATTATTACAATTCTCTTATAAATTGGGATGATCCAGAGGATCCCATAAGGCGTATAGTTATCCCAACAACAGAAGAATTAGAGGTTTGGGGTAAGCTTGACGCCTCCAACGAGAGCAAGTATATGAAGGTTCACGGTCTGGAGCACAAATATCCCGATACAGCCCTACTGCTTGTGACGGACGTTTGCGGTATATACTGCAGGTTCTGCTTCAGGAAGAGACTCTTCATGAACGACAACGACGAGGTCGCGAGGGACGTCTCGGAAGGTCTCGAATATATCAGGAACCATCCGGAGATAAACAACGTCCTTCTCACGGGAGGAGATCCTCTTGTTCTTGCCACCTTCAAGCTGGAGAAGATCCTCAAAGCCCTCGCGGAGATACCGCACGTGAGGATCGTGAGGATAGGTTCCAAGATGCTGGCGGTAAATCCCTTCAGGGTTATAGATGATCCAGACCTTCTGGACCTCTTCAAGTGGTTCAATACCGAGACAGGCAAGAAGCTTTATCTGATGAACCACTTCAACCACCCGAGGGAGCTGACCGAGGAGGCGAGGAAGGCGGTAGAACTCGTCCAGCTCACCGGGACCACGCTCACCAACCAGACACCTATCCTGAGGGGCATAAACGATTCTCCTGAGGTTCTTAAGGAGCTTTTGGAGGAGCTCTCTTTTATCGGAGTTCCTCCCTACTACGTCTTCCAGTGCAGGCCAACCGCTGGGAACAAGACTTACTCTACCAAGATAGAGGAGACGATAGACCTCGTGGAAGCGGTCAGGGCCAAGATGTCGGGCCTCGCGGCGAGGGTCAGATACGTTATGTCCCACGAGACGGGCAAGATAGAAATCCTCGGAAAGACGGAAGAGCTTATCTTCTTCAGATACCACAGAGCTGCGGATCCGGAGAACGCGGGCAAGTTCATGGTCTTCAAGAGAAATCCGGAGGCTCACTGGTTCGATGACTACACCGAGAAGGTGGACGAATACAAGGTTGAAATGGAGGAGGAGCTGGTTTAACTTCTCTTGGAGATGGAAGTGTCCCCCTTTTACATACTTCTCGCAAAGCTCGAGGAGGAGATAGGCTACCAGAGGAAGGTTATAAACACCTTCCTCGCCACCCAGCACAGATCCGCGGAGCTTACATTAAAGAGCCTCGACATACTCAGGAGGCTCATCCAGAGCTTCAGGCTCGTTGCCCTCGTCCTTGACGAGATAGAGTCCATGACGGACAAATACATGAGGGAGCAGGCCCTTCTGCTCAGTTCCGAGAGCCTCTCCCTCTCCACCCTTCTACTTCCTACGCTGGAACAGCTCTCTCCTTTGTTCCTGGAAAGTGTGAGAATTTACGAGGAGCCTATACTGGAAAGGATCGAGGCTGTGGTAGAGTTCATAGAGAACTCTCTTGGGGAGCAGGAGGAGCTTATAACTGAGGAGCTGGCGAGGACCATGGAGGACATAGTCAAAACCCTCGAGTATCACGTAAGGATAGGGGAGAGGAGCCTTGCTAAAATCGTGTAGATGAACCTCTTCATCGTCGAGTCCCCCACCAAAGCCAAGACAATACAGAGGTTCCTGGGAAAGGAGTTTACCGTCAGGGCCACCTTCGGCCATGTAAAGGATCTGCCCCCCAAAGAGCTTGGTGTCGATGAGGAAACTCTCGAGGCCAGATACGTTTACATAAGGGGAAAGAAAAAAGTTGTAGAAGGACTCAAAAAGCTCGCGAGGAAAGCCAAAGTAGTCTACATAGGAACCGACCCGGATAGGGAGGGAGAGGCGATAGCCTACTTTCTCAAGCAGGAAATAATCAAGGTAAACAGAAACATTAAACGGGCTGTCTTTTACGAGATAACTAAGGAAGCCATAAGAAAAAGTGTAGAAGAGGCAGGGGAGATAAACATGAACATGGTTCACTCCCAGTTTGCCCGCAGGATCCTCGACAGACTGATCGGATACAAGATCTCACCCGTCCTGTGGAGGATCTTCAAAAACTACAGGCTCTCCGCGGGCAGAGTTCAGTCCCCTGCCTTAAGATTGATCGTGGAGAGGGAGAGAGAGATAGAGAGTTTTAAGGTAAAGAGCTACTACTACGTGAAGGCCATCTTGGATAAAGACGGAAAGACCTTCGAAGCGGTTTACGACTACAGATATGAGAATCCCTCAGACGCCAAGGATATAGCGGAGAGGATAAAGGACGGGATCTTTGCGGTGGTTAGCGTAGAGAGCAAGAGTGAAAAGGTTCCCCCTCCCAGGCCCTTCATAACCTCCTCCCTCCAGAGCGAGGCCAACGCCAGGCTGGGATTTTCCGCCGAGAAGACGCAGAGCCTTGCCCAGAAGCTCTACGAGGAAGGTTTCATAACCTATCCCAGAACCGACAGCCACAGGATGAACGAAAAGAAAGCTAAAGAGTTCATGTCATACATAGCTAAGAAATTTGGGAAGGAATACGTGGGAAGGGTGAGGAAGTTCAGGGAAAAGCCCACCTCCCAGGGCGCCCACGAGTGCATAAGACCGACCGGTATAAAGGAGCCCCCCTTATCGGGAGAACTTCTCTCCTTATACAAGCTCATCCTCTCGAGGACGCTCGCCAGTCTCATGGCGGATATGATCGTGGAGAGAAAGGAGGCGAAGATAGAGGTATCGGCCCCGAGACTAAAAAGGCCCATACACCTTACCGCAAAGGGGCTCGAGATCAGTTTTGACGGTTGGAGTAAGGTTTACCCCTCGGGAGTGGAGGAGAAAGTTCTGCCCCAGTTTGAGGAAGGAGAGGTTCTCAAGGTGGTGAAGGTTTACGTGGATGAGAAGAGGACACAGCCCCCTCCCAGATACACCGAGGGGAGTCTCGTTAAAACTCTGGAGAAGCTCGGAATAGGCAGGCCCTCCACCTACGCCACCATAGTCAAAACCCTCAAGCAGAGGGAATACGTGAAGCTTTACAGAAAGAGCCTCAGGCCCACTGAGGTAGCCTTCGAGGTGGTGGACTTCCTGATGGAGAACTTTCCCGTTCTGATGGATTACAAGTTCACCGCACGCATGGAGAAGGCTCTGGATGAGATCGAGGAGGGGAAGCGTTTCTGGAAGGAGGTGGCGAGAGAATTCTTTGAAAGTGTTATGAGCGGGAGCCCACCTACTCCGGCTACCGCAGAGAGTAAATAATGTGCCTTTATCTTCCGCCTTTCACATTCACTCTTATGTCGTATTGAGGTTCAGGTTTCTGATTGCAGAGTTTTATATCTTCAGGTGTCATGTATATGTAAAGTTTGACAACCTCACCCCCACCATAATATCTTCTACACCATACGTATCTAACGTTGTATTTGATTCTGCCACTTTCTTTCTCCTTTATGGTGAAGAATTCTGTCCAGAAGGCGATATCACCATAGTTCCAAAAGTATTTGTAACCACATATCTTTTCGGAGGGAAGATGATAATAATAGCAGTCCCCGTATATCTCCATCTTGTAGATCTTGTCCTTTGTAAAGACTGTGGGAGCTATGAAGAGCAGTAGAACAAGCACAGCTAAAAACTTGGCCCTAAAAATCGCAATCCTCCTTATACCTCGGACTGCTCAATGATTAGCTCATTTAAAGTGGCCCAGGGCGGAATCGAACCGCCGACACCCCGGTTTTCAGCCGGGTGCTCTACCAACTGAGCTACCGGGCCTTCGGGGTAAGATATTATAGCTCTACAATAGTTTTATGGCAATAAGGATAACCCCCTGCGGTGCTGTCAGAACCGTTACCGGTAGCTGTCATCTTTTAGAGGCAAAGGGGCTCAAAGTCCTCGTGGATTGCGGAATGTTTCAGGGAGAAGACGAGGAAAAGAACTACGATCCCTTCCCCTTCGATCCTAAGGAGATAGACTACCTCATACTTACCCACGCCCACATAGACCACTGCGGAAGGATCCCGCTCCTCGTCAGAGAAGGCTTCAGGGGAAAGATACTCTGCACGAGGCCAACCGCCCAGATAGCGAGGATAATGCTCCTCGACGCTGCAAAAGTGATGAACGAAACCTACAAGAGCAGGCTCAGGAAGGCGGAGAGAACCGGAGAGATCGTGAACCCGCCCCTCTACGAGGAACTCGACGTTCTCGAGAGCTTCGACTTCTTCTCCCATCCCTATCTCGAATACGGAAAAAGATACGATCTTGCGCCGGGCTTCAGCTTCACACTCAGGGACGCGGGGCACATACTCGGCTCCGCCTTCATAGAGTTCGAGGTGGAGGGCAGGAAGATAACCTTCTCGGGAGATCTCGGGAACAGAGGAAAACCTATAGTGAGAGATCCATCCCCTCCCTCTACCGCGGACGCGGTCTTTATAGAAACTACATACGGAGACAGGAACCACAAGAGCTTCAAAGAGTCTAAGAAAGAGTTCGAGGAGGCGGTTTTGAAGACCCTCTACAGGGAAGGGAACGTCCTGATACCCTCCTACGCCCTCGAAAGGGCCCAGGACATCCTCTTTGTTCTCAGGGAAATGTTTGAGAGGGATATACTCCCCGAGTGTCAGGTCTTCCTCGACAGCCCCCTTGCCATAAACGCCACAAAGATATTCCTTCAAAATCCTGAGTTCTTCGACGAGGAAACCTACAGGATCTTTAAGGAGAGGGACCCCTTCAGCTTTCCCTACCTCAAGTTCACGAGGGAGGTGGAAGAGTCGAAGAAGATAAACGACGTAAAGAGCGGGGCGATAATCATAGCCGGGAGCGGTATGCTTACAGGGGGGAGAATACTTCATCATCTGAAGCACAACCTCTGGAGGGAGGAGTGCAGTCTTATATTCGTGGGATTTCAGCCCAAAGGAACACTCGGGAGGAGGATAATAGAGGGGGCTGATAAGGTTCGTATACTCGGGGAGGAGATAGCGGTAAGGGCGGAGGTCTATACGATAAACGGTTTTTCCTCCCACGCGGATCAGAGGGAACTCACCGAGTGGCTGTCCCACGCTGGAAATCCTAAAGTTTTCCTTATCCACGGCGAGGAGGAGAAGATGAAGATCTTTGCGGAGCATATAAAGGGCGAACTCAACCTTGAAAGCTATGTCCCTGAACTGGGAGAGGTCCTGGAGATTTAATGGCGTCCCCGGGAGGACTCGAACCTCCGACCTCGAGATTAGGAATCTCGCGCTCTATCCGCCTGAGCTACGGGGACAGCCAGATAAAAATTATAAGTCTGTGAATACCCCGATTCAAGAACTACTTCCAGAGTTCGGACTCCTCACTGATCATTTTCCAACCTTTGTCTGTCTTTCTGAAGGTTATCTTAGCCTGTGATTTACACTTAGATTCCTCTTTCATAAGCTTTTTGTTCTCTCCAGAAAAGCACGTATTGTATATAGGCATAAGGAGCAAAGCGGTTATACTACCCCTCGCCTTATTTAGCTCAGTTATGAATTCTTTATTGAACTTAATGACGTATTCTACCTCCATCGTATACTTGTTTTTACTTTCATCCTCAAACCATCCGTTCAGCTTCTTGACAGATTCTATCTTGCCAACCTCACTGAAAGCGTCCCTTAAAGCCTCGAGGGCAAGTTCCTCTGAAGGTTTGTTTTCACACCCTGCTACGAGTGCGAGAAGGGAAAGCAAAACAAGGAATGCAAAGTGTCTGACCATCCTCCACCTCCTTGTTTCTCCAATTGGCCGTATTATAGCACGAGGGTATTCGAATGAGTTTGCTGAGCGGATAGGGTAAAATATGTTCCATGAGTAGACTTCTTATCTACGATGAGGAAGGAAAGCTTTTGGAGAAGATAGATGATCCCGAGAAGATAGCCGAGAGGCTCTCCGAGATAAACGTTCTCTTTGAAAGGTGGGAGCCGAACACTCCCCTAAGTGAGGATGCGGACGAGGAGGAGGTCCTCGAGGCTTTCAAGGACCCTATAAACAGGTTGATGATAAGGTTCGGCTTCCAGTCCTGCGACGTGGTCTCACTCACACCCGATAATCCCAAGAAGGACGAGCTGAGGAAGAAGTTCCTCGACGAGCACACCCACTCGGACTTCGAGGTGAGATACTTCGTCTATGGAGACGGTGTCTTCTACCTGCATCCGGACGACAAAGTTTACGTGGTTCACTGCGAGGGCGGAGATCTGATAAGTGTTCCACCCAATACACCCCACTGGTTCGACATGGGGGAGAACCCCAACTTCAAGTGCATAAGGCTCTTCACAACCCCGGAGGGCTGGGTGGCCAACTACACGGGTTCGGATATAGCCAAAAGGTTTCCCAAATACGAGGGGATAGTGGCCCTTGATTAAGGCTGTTTTAACCGACATAGAGGGAACCACCTCCTCTATCTCATTCGTTAAAGAGGTTCTCTTTCCTTACTCAAGGAATAAGCTCAGGGAATTCATCAGGGAGCATTCGGAAGACCCGGAAGTCAGAAGGATACTGGAGGAAGTTCAGAAGATAGAGCCCGGAGATCCAGTGGATACGCTTATCAGATGGATAGACGAAGACAGGAAGGCAACTCCCCTCAAGGAACTTCAGGGGCTAATTTGGGAAGAGGGCTACAAAAGGGGAGAGCTGAAGGGACACATCTACGAGGATGCTTACAGAAAGCTCAAGGAGTGGCACGAGAAGGGAATTCCCATATACGTTTACTCCTCAGGTTCGGTGAAAGCCCAGAAACTCCTTTTCGGACACACCCAGTTCGGTGACATAAACTACCTCTTCTCGGGATACTTCGACACCAAGATCGGGAACAAGAAAGATCCTGAGTCCTACTGGAGGATCGCTCGGGAGATCGGGTTAAAGCCTGAAGAGATTCTGTTCCTTTCGGACAACCCCGAGGAGATAAAGTCCGCCTCCGAAGCGGGAATGAAGGTTATCAGATTCGCAAGGGAAGGGGAGAACGAGATTATAGAAGGCTTTCCCTATCCTCAAGCGAGGAGCTTCGACGAAATCACCTTGGATTGAGTAGCCTTGAGCAGTCCTTCATCAACTTCGGCCTTACCTTCTTGAAGTAGACATCCCTCTGGGAACAAACCCTGTAGCAGGTCCTCAATATGAAAGCCCTCTGGTCGGGCTTTAATTTTGAGTTCTCCAGCATTATCGATACCTTCTTGGCGTGAAATCCACAGCTCGTTCCTGGATTTGCGCATCTGTCGTATATGGCTATAGCGTCCATGCATTTTTCGTATTCACCGTAATCTGTCTTCTCGATTTCCTTTTTCTTATCAGCGCACGAAGAGACCAGGGCAATAGTGAGGAAGATGTAGATCATATACCTCATCGCATACATTTTAAGTTATATTCTGAGGGGCGGGATGGAGCTGAAGGTAAACGGGAGGCTTTACCGAGTAGACGTAGATCCCCGAACTCCTCTTCTCTGGGTGCTCCGGGAGCATCTGAAACTGACGGGAACCAAATTCGGGTGTCTGAAGGCAATTTGCGGTAGTTGCACCGTCCTTGTGGACGGGGAGCCCGTCCGCTCCTGCAGTGTGCAGGTAGGGAACGTGGTCGGAAAGAGTATAACGACGATCGAAGGAATACCCGAAAACCATCCCATTAAAAGGGCCTGGAAGGAGGTGGGAGTCCCACAGTGCGGATACTGCCAGAGCGGTCAGATAGTTCGGGCCTACGCCCTGCTCAGTAGAAATCCCAGACCCACGAGGGAAGAGATCGTAAGGGCCATGAACGGGAACCTGTGCAGATGCGGGACCTACCCGAGGATAGTAAGGGCGGTGATGAGAGCCTCGGAGATGATGGGATGATGACGAGGAGGGAGTTCTTCAAGCTCGGAGGCCTGAGCCTGCTGATTGTGGCTACCTCGAAGGGCTTTGACGTAGTTAAGGCGAACGATCTGAAGAGGCACTCCCCCAGGCTCTGGATAAACCTCTCGGAAGATAACTACCTTACGGTTTTAGTTAACAAGTCGGAGATGGGCCAGGGGGTCTACACGGGGATAGCCCAGCTCGTTGCGGAGGAGCTCGACTTTCCGTGGGATAGGGTAAAGGTTATGCCCGCCCCTGCGGGAAAGGCATACATAGACCCCTATATGGGATCCCAGCTCACCGGAGGGAGCACCAGCATAAGGCACATGTTCGACATAATGCGCTCCGCTGGTGCAGTGATGAGGGAGATGCTGATTGAGGCCGCATCGAGGCTCTGGAAGGTCCCCAAAAGCAGGCTCAAGGCGGAGCTGGGCTATGTGATCGATACGAAGACGGGCAAAAAGGTCCCTTACGGTAAGTTGGCGGGCCTTGCCATGAAGCTCCCCGTGCCCCTTTACCCCAAGCTCAAAGATCCAGAGGAGTTCAGATACATAGGCAGGTCCCTTCCGAGGATTGACCTCGATGATAAGGTAAGCGGGGAGGCGAGGTTCGGACTGGACCACTTCTTCGAAAACCAGCTGTATGCGGTTGTGGAGAGACCTCCCTTCGGGGGCAGGATAGTCTCCTACGACCCTTCCGAAACCAGGAAGGTAAAGGGTGTCACCCACGTCTTCAGAGTAGGGAAGGGCGTGGCGGTCTGCGGGGAGAGTCCCGAAGCGGTCCTGGAGGGGAGGAAGAAGCTCAAGGTCAAATACAGCAAAACCTCCGTAGGAAGCACGGAAGATCTCAAAGAACACTACATACAGCTCCTCCAGAAGAGGGGCCTCATAGCCCGCAAGGACGGAGATCCGAAAGGGGTTTACGAAAAGTTCCCAAAAAGAATAGAGCTCACCTACCTCCTTCCCTACCTCTACCACGCCTGCATGGAGCCCATGGCCTGCACGGTCAAAATCGACAGGGACGGATGCACCATATACGCCCCCACCCAAAGCCAGACCTCGGTCCTCAGGCACGCGAGGCGCATAACGGGACTCCCCGAGAGCAGGATAAAGGTGATAACCACATACCTCGGAGGAGGCTTCGGGAGGAAGTCAAACTCAGAGTTCGTGGCGGAGGCCCTCAAGATCGCCAAGAAGACGGGAAGGCCCGTGAAGCTCTTCTACACGAGAGAGGACGACGTGCAGTCTGGCTGGTTCAGGCCCATGTGTGCGGTGAAGCTCAGGGGCTCGGTGGACAACAGAGGAAACCCCAACTCCCTCTACTTCAAGATAGCTGTCCCGGCGGTCTTCGAGTGGGCTATAGGTAAGGAGAGGAGGGGAGTTGACAGTGCCGCGGTCTCCGGAGTGGCCAACACCTTCTACGAGATCCCCAACATCCACGTTGAGTTTGTGAAGTCAAAGGTTAAGATCCCCGTCTGGTTCTGGCGCTCTGTGGGCCACACCCATAACGCCTACGTAATGGAGACCTTCCTGGACCAGCTCGCCCACCTGGGGGGAAAGGACCCCGTGGACCTGAGGCTTGAGCTTCTGGGGATGCACATGAGGGCCCAGGGGGTTATAGAGAAGGTGGCGGAGGCCTCCGGATGGCACAGGGGACCTAGGGAGGGACAGGCCCTCGGGATAGCCTACCACCACTCCTTCGGAACCCACGTGGCCCAGGTGGCGGAGGTGTCTCTGATAGATGGCAGGGTCAAGGTCCACAGGGTGGTGTGTGCGGTGGATCTGGGGCCCCTCGTGGTTAATCCGGATCTGGTGGTCCAGCAGATGGAGAGCGGGATCATCATGGGCCTGAGCGCCTTCCTCTACGAGGGTGTTAGGTTCAGGAACGGCTTCGCGGTGAACAACAACTTCGACACCTACCCTATCCTGAGGATGGGGGAGGTTCCCGAGATAGAGGTCCACATAGTCCGCTCGGAGGGTGAGATGGGAGGGATAGGGGAGCCAGGCCTTCCCCCGATAGCTCCGGCGGTCGCCAACGCCCTCTTCAGAATTACGGGGAAGCCTATCACGGAGCTTCCCTACTATGGGTTATAATCTTTCTCCCGTGAGTCCGGAAAAGCAGCTCCAGCTCCTCAAACAGGGAACGGTAGAAATAATAGAGGAGAAGGAACTCCTTAAGAAGCTTAAGGAAGGAAGACCTCTCAGGGTTAAAGCCGGCTTTGATCCTACAGCTCCGGACCTACACCTGGGACACGCGGTCCTTCTCCAGAAGATGCGCCAGTTTCAACAGCTCGGCCACGAGGTCTACTTCATAATCGGGGACTTCACCGCCATGATAGGGGATCCCACGGGAAGGAGCGAGACGAGGCCACCTTTAACAAAGGAAGAGGTCCTCGAGAACGCCAGGACTTACGAACAGCAGGTCTTCAAGATCCTTGATCCCGAAAAGACCACGATAGTCTTCAACAGCACCTGGCTCCAGGAGCTTGGGACTGAAGGTCTAATAAAGCTCTCCGCCAAATACACGGTCGCAAGGATGCTCGAGAGGGAGGACTTTTCAAAGCGCTTTAAGGAGGGTAAGCCCATACACATCCACGAGTTCCTGTATCCCCTCCTCCAGGCCTACGACTCGGTAGCCATAAAGGCTGATGTGGAGCTGGGAGGAACGGACCAGAAGTTCAACCTCCTGATAGGGAGGGACATCCAGAGGGAATACGGACAGGAGCCCCAGGTTTGCATGACCCTTCCCCTGCTGGTGGGTCTGGACGGCGTCAGGAAGATGTCCAAGTCCTACGGAAACTATGTGGGGATAACAGAGGACCCCAAGACCATGTTCGGAAAGCTCATGTCCATCTCGGACGATCTCATGTGGGATTACTACCTGCTGTTGACGGACTACAGGGAGGAAGAGATAGAGAGGTTCAAAAAAGATTGGCATCCTATGGAGGCCAAAAAGCACCTTGCGGAGATTATAGTGAGCAGATTCCACTCGGAGGAGGAGGCTAAAAAAGCCAGGGAGTGGTTCGAGAGCACCTACTCCAAGAGAAAGTTTCCCGAGGACGCCCCCCTCGTCGAACTGCCTGACGAGGAGATAAAGGCTCTCGACCTTCTTATAAAGCTTGGAGCGGTCTCCTCAAAGAACGAAGGAAGGAGAGTCATACAGGGAGGAGGCCTCAAGGTGAATTTTGAGAAGATCACCGATCCTCACCAGAGCATAAAATTGAACGGGGAGCTCAAGGTCCAGGTAGGGAAGAAGAAATTCTACAGGGTAAGGAGGGGGTAAGTTTCACATCTATACACCTGAACAGAGGACTATCCTATTAAAGGAGGGGGTATTATCATGAGAATTCTTTTGCTTCTTCTGATATTCCTGACAGGTTCCTTCTCACAGCCAGTGAAAAGCTTTAAATACTGCGGGCACATAGAGGTGCTGGGGTTCGAGGGCGGTGCTCCCTTCCCTATGATGCCTATGGGGATGAAAGGTTACGTCTCGCCCACAGGCGTAGATCCGATGCCTCCGAAAACCTGTGTGTGGGTTTTGCTCGACACCAAACGCGGGGACTACTACATCCCTACCATAGTGGTGTGGTCCGATACCTACGCTGGATACCACGCGGACATATACTCAGATCCTGACTACATCTTCGGGCACAGACAGAATCAGCCCTCCGATTTCAGCCCTGCAGGACTCGAGCAGAGGAACAAGGAGATGGAAAACTATCTAAGCAACGCTGCGGGAAGCAGGGTTCTTCTGGAGGTCCTGAATGCTATAAAAGCAGGAAAGCAAGAAACCAGCTTTGAAGCGCTTATAGAGGTTCCCATAGCTACCACACCCGGGATAATTCCCAAGGTCAGAGTAAGATACTACCTGTCCCAATTTGAGGTAAATCCCCCCATACCTCCGAACATTCAAAAACTTATCGATGAGGGGAAGAGTAAGAAGATACCTCATACTCCCGCCTGGAAACCCATAACCGTTCCCACAAGCCTTGTGGGAGGGTAGATTATTAGAATGAAGTATTTTAAGCTTGAACTGAACTCCTACGAGGACAGGTTTCAGATCTGGTTTGTGGGGGATGACAGGCTGACAGAGGAAGATTTCGGGAACGCCCTGTCCGAAGCAATGCTCGAGGTTTTCAAGAAGCTCGATATTACCGTGGACGATTCCCCAGAAGTCAGGAAGGACTACCCACTCTTCGTTCTGGCCCTGGAGGAGGATACATTCCTTAAAATCATGGAAGGCAAAGGTTTCAAGAAGCTCGAACCTGACGTGGTGGTCAAGGGAGACTCTTACTCTGTTCTTTGGGAAACCCCTGAGGGGGAGAAGAGGCTCACGCCCCTCAGAGATCGGGGAAACCTGGAGAAGTATATCCTGAGCAGGGGAGTAAAGCTCTCAGAGGAAGATCCCAACAGGTTAATATTCGGTGAATTCTGATACAGGGGGAGATTATGTGCGGTGGGTACTAACACTCTTAATCTTAATAACCTTTAGCTCATATGCGGTCGAGGGGTATCTGATAGAGAAAATCGTCGAGGTAAGATATGCGGGAGTGAAACATATAACCGGTAAGTTCGGTGCATGTTTGCCCGATGCGGGTAGCCAGTTGAAAGAGGTCAAGGACTTCGTAACGGAGAACGCCTTCATAAGGGAAGAAAAGGTTATAGAGTCGAGCGGAGAGGTGTTGAGAGCAAGATCAACAAGCATAGGTCTCCTTTCGAAGGAAGGTATAATCACTTACTACGTGGATCACGACAGGAAACTGTTCAGAAGACTCCTGATTCCATACAAACATTTTGTTAATCAGCTGATACTTGAGGGAGAATTTCTCAGCTTGCCCGTTCTATGCAATTACGAGAAAAGGTGTAGCCTGAACAAGAGCTTTTACAAATTCACAGGCAGAGAGGAAAAGATAGTTAAATGGAAAGCCAAGGAGGTTGTTTTTACGGTAAGAACAGAGAAGTTTGTAGCATGGATAGCTAAGGATAAGGACCTCGAGGAGGCAAACCTTACCATCCTCAGATTGCAGATAAAGGCTGTGGAGAGAGGACTAAGGGAGAACAGAGATCTTCTGAATCTATACAATGATGCCTTTCAGGAACTTCAAAGCTTTATAAAAGAACACGGCGCGCCCGTCAGGATGCTGAAAGTAGATACTCGAAGTTACAGATTTGTCAAAGAGACCGTCAAAAGAGTGGAGAGGATAAATATACCAGAGAGTATGTTTAAACCTCCAAAGGATTATGAAGAGATAAAACTTCCCATTTAAAGGAGGTGTGCCATGAAGGTGCTGATCTTGCTTCTCCTTTACCTGGGATTGGGGTTTTCTATACCCGCCATACTTATTGAAAAGGAGGTTATCAACAAGAGCAGTTTCAGCGAGAGCTACAAGAAGGTGAAGATCTACAGGGCGGAGGGTTTCGAGAAGGAGGTCTGGGAGGAGAAGACCACCTTCAAGGGAAATCCACTCGGACAGATGCCCTTTATGCAGAACTTTATGAAGAATGTTCCGGAGCAGGGACCGAAAACTCAGATAAACAGAGGCGAGAAGATCACTCACTTTAAAAAGGGAAAGGTCGTAGCCTATACCCTGGATCCCGACAAGAAAACATACGTGAAAAACGAGCTGGAAGGCAGAATGCTTTTGATGGGCTTCATGATGATCCTCGACTGCAACCAGCAGGGAAAGTGCAAACCCAAGGTTGAACCCACCAAGGAGGTAAAGAGGATAGGCAAATGGAAGGCGAGGAAGGTCATCGTGCGGGTTAACATGATGGGACGTGAGAAGCCGGTTTATCACTGGTTTACAAAAGATAGCAAGCTACTTCTGAAGGCTGAGAGAATAAACATGAAGAATGTCCTCCGGGCTGTAGGGAATGATCCTCAGATCTCTCCATTTTTGAAGAGTGCAAAAAAGGCTCTCGAGAAGATAGAGAAAGACTACGGGGCAATCGTCAAGACCGAAACACCCTTTAAGAGTAGCACAACGGTGGAGGTGGTAAAGTCCGTAAAGAGGGTAAACGTTCCCAAGAGCTTCTTCCAGGTCCCTAAAGGATATCGGGAGTTCAAACCGCCCTTAGGAGGCTACAATATGTATAGACAGAGATGAGACTTCTGGCAGGCTTACTCCTCTCCTTCCTGCTCGCCTTCCCCATTCCCGTTATAGTTGTGGAGAAGGAACTTTTCAAAGAGAGTTTCATAAGAAAAACATACAGAAAGGTAAAGCTATACATAGCGAAAGGATACGAGAGGGAGGAAATCGAAGAGGAGAGCGTTTATATAAGTAAGCTTCCCGAGGAATTCCTCAGGATGTATGGGATACCCGGAAAGACCAAATACCGAATGAGGGCTGTTATGCTTATACACTTCAAAAAGGGAAAGGTCTTCTTCTACTCCCCTAACGATCAGGAGAAAAACTACACGGAAGATGTGCTTCCCGGTGATACAGCGGTGCTGGAATCCTTGGGCCCACTTGCCTGCGATGGAATTAGAGAGTGCAGGCTGAAGGTTGAACCCACCGACGAGTGGAAGGAGTTGAACGGATGGAAGGCAAGGAAGGTTGTCCTTAAGGCTGTATCTAACCAGGGAGCCTTTACTACAAACAGATGGTATACAAGGGACAGCAAGCTACTTTTGGAGGCTGAGAGGTTGCACATGGGGAACCTGATAACCGCCGTGGGAAGCAGGCTCGAAAATCTTCCCTCCCTGAAAGGTATACTGAATGCGCTCGGAAACATACTGAGAGATTATGGTGCTCCGGTCATGGAAGAATACTCGGACGGGGTAGACACTACAAGGGAGGTCGTAAAATCGGTCAGAAAGGTGGATCTTCCCGAGAGCTTCTTCCACGTCCCGGAGGGCTACAGGAAGGTGGGAAGATGATCACTGTTATCTTACTTCTGTCATTTTCCCTTGCCTTTTCCCAAACCTCCTACAACGGTCTGGTAACCTACAAAGGAAAGATCGTGGACTGCGGACACGTCCTCGGAAGATACGCCCACGGGGGAGTTCCCTCGAGGAAGGAAGACAGCAATGTAAAACTCTGCTGTTTTGCTCTCAGAGAGATCCTGAGGGACGAGGGCGCTAATTCACTCCTCTTAGCCCATCTTAAGGTGTGCAGACAGCTGGGAAGATAGGATAAATTTATTTAAAACCTTTCGGAGGATGAGAGAATGAGGACCCTTTCCATAGATTACATAAAGGACAAAGTCGTAAACGGGGAAAGGATAACCCCTGAAGAGGCCCTGGAGCTTTACAGGAATTCAGACCTCACCACACTCGGAATGCTGGCAAACCTTGTTAGAAAGAGGAAGCATCCCGACAACGTGGTCACCTTCGTTATAGACAGGAACGTGAACTACACCAACGTCTGCATAGCGGGATGTAAGTTCTGCGCCTTCTACCGTAGGAAGAGCGATCCAGACGCTTACACCCTCGACCTCGAGACCATCTTCCAGAAGGTTCAGGAGCTGGTGGACTGGGGCGGGACCACCCTCCTGATGCAGGGCGGGATAAACCCGGACCTTCCGCTGAGCTTTTACGAGGAGATGATCTCGGCCATAAGGGAGAGGTTTCCCCAGATCCAGATACACTGCTTCTCCGCTCCAGAGATAGTTTACCTCTCAAAACTTGAGAAGATATCGATAAGGGAAGTTCTTAGAAGGCTCAAAGAGGCGGGCCTTATGTCCGTTCCCGGGGGAGGTGCTGAGATCCTCTCTCAGGAGGTAAGAGATAAGATCTCTCCCGGAAAGTGCTCGGTGGAGGAGTGGGAGGAGGTTCACAGGACCGCCCACGAACTTGGGATGACCACGACCGCTACCATGATGTTCGGCCACCTGGAGAGCATAGAGCATATAATCGAGCACCTCGAGAGGGTTCGCAGGATTCAGGACGAGACGGGAGGCTTCACCGCCTTCATACCCTGGACCTTCCAGAGGGGTAATACTGAGCTTGACTTTGTAGAGCCTGCGGGAAGCGTTTATTACCTCAAGGTCCTCGCCCTTTCCAGGATCTACCTGGATAACTTCGAGAACGTCCAGAGCTCCCACGTCACTCAAACCATGCCCGTTGGGACGGTGGGGCTCCACTTCGGTGCCAACGATCTGGGCTCTGTTATGATCGAGGAGAACGTAATATCCTCCACCGACTTCAAGGTGAACATACCGAAAGTGGAGGATATGGTTCAGGCTATAAGGGATGCGGGCTTTATCCCCGCCCAGAGGGACACTTATTACAGAATAGTCAGAAGGTTCGACTGAAATTTTTAATTCACTCTCAGGGAAAATTCACTCCGCTTTTTACACCTTGAAAGTAAATATAAAAGCAGGGAGGTGGAAGATATGAAAGCAAGAAACTTACTTCTCAGTTCTATTGTGGCGGTGCTTTTTAGTTGTGGTGGAGGAGGAGATAGTGCAGAGGAACTATCCGACTGCAACCAAACAGGCTACGACATATACCTTGGATACTACTTAGAAGATCCATCTACAAACCCCGAAGATCCAACCTCTGGTTTTCTTATAGCATGTATACCAAGTTCTAACGGACCTTTTAAGTCTCAATTTCTATTCTCCTACTACGGTTGTGCTGGTGGTATAGACATAGGGAACGTAGAAGGAAACAGAATTGGTAACAGCATAAGCGGTAACTGGAATGGGTCTGTAGACGGAATCAGCATAGGTGGAAACTTTACAGGTAACTGGGATGGTGCGAAGTTTTCAGGGACCTGGAACAACTCAGGTGGTAAGGTGCATGTAGAGATAGGAGCTTGCTCTTATTTTGTTGCGCCGAATGGAGAATGGGTCCTATACGCCCTCAATAGCGATGAAAATGGTGTAAACATACAGGTTACAGGCTCTTCGCCGAATATATCTTGGGATAACTCCATAGCTGGCGTGAACGGCTTTTTTATATCTGTTTATGACAAGATATGTATGTATAACAAGATCTCCCTTTCCGAATGCACAGTATGGAGTGTAACCTGTCCCAGTTCTGTAAACACTCTTATCTATGGAAATGTTCCTTTAGGATGTTCTGAGAATTATCCCGATCAATCTCTCACAAGCGGTAAGGACTATGTGATAAGCATTACAGCTTACGGAAGTTCCCAGTCCGACGTTATAGCCTTTGCCAGTAAGGTCTTTACCGCACCTTAATTTTTTAAAAATTCTAAATCTTTAGTAATCCCAAACAAAACCGCCCAAACAAAAAGTTGATTTTTTTATCAGAAAAGCTTATGATTAATATGAGATAGGTCATATGATATGCGTCATGTATGGAGGTGAGCTATGAGCCTGACTCGGAGGGATTTCGTAAAGGTAGGCGGCCTTTCCTTGGCAGCCCTTTCTTCACCGAGCTTCTCTCTCAGAGTCTTTGAGCCTGTGGTCAAGGTAGATAACCCCATCAAGCACTACCCAAACCGCGAATGGGAGACCATGTATCGGGACATCTTCAAGTCCGAGGACACTTTCGTATTCCTCTGCGCCCCGAACGACACCCACAACTGCCTGCTGAGAGCCCACGTCAAGAACGGTGTGGTCACAAGGATCGAGCCCACCTACCGCTTCCACGAGGCCACGGACATATACGGCCTCAAAGCGTCTCCCAGGTGGGAGCCGAGGTGCTGTAACAAGGGACTCTCCCTCATGAGAAGGTTCTACGGGGACAGAAGGGTCAAAGGCCCCATGGTCAGGAAGGGCTTTTACGAGTGGTATAAGGCGGGCTTCCCGAGGGATCCTAAGACGGGAAAGCCTCCAGAGAAATACTTCCAGAGGGGTAAGGACAAGTTCATAAAGGTAACATGGGACGAAGTGGCGGACATTATAGCCAAGACGATGATAAACATAGCCCAGACCTACTCGGGTGAGGAGGGAAGGAAGAGGCTCGAAGCCCAGGGCCACTATCCCAAGGAGATGCTCGACGAGATGAAGGGGGCGGGAACGAGGACCTTCAAGTTCAGGGGGTCCATGCCCTTCCTCGCGGTGGTAAGATACACCTCCCCCTACAGGATGGCCAACCTCATGGCCCTCCTCGATCACCACATCAGGGGTGTTCCACCGGAGAAGGCCCTCGGAGGAAGGGGCTGGGACAACTACTCCTTCCACACGGACCTCGCCCCCGGACACCCGATGGTAACGGGCCAGCAGAACACAGACTTCGACCTATGTCTCTGGGAATACTCGAAGCTCATAATCCTCTGGGGGATGAACCCCTTCACCACCAAGATGCCCGACTGCCACTGGCTCACCGAGGCGAGGATAAAGGGCTCCAAGGTGATAGTGATTTCCAACGACTACTCTCCCACCGCAAGGGCCTCCGACGAGCTGATAGTGGTGAGAACTGGAACGGATACGGCCCTCGCCCTCTCAATAGCCCACGTGATCATGAAGGAGAAGCTCTACCAGGAGAAGTATGTGAAGGCCTGGACCGATATGCCCCTCCTTGTGAGGATGGACAACGGAAAGGTCCTCAGGGCCAAAGACATAATACCGGACTACAAACCAAAACCCCTCAAGAAGGCGGAGGTCTTCAGGAAAGGAGACAGGCTACCTCCCTTCTACAAGCAGGAGAAGCAGTATATACCTGAAAAAATAAGGGAAGAGGACATGAACGACTTCGTCGTCTGGGATACCAAGACCAACTCCCCCAAGGTGATCACCAGAGACGACGTCGGGGACGACTTCTGGAAGCTGGGTATAGATCCCGCCCTCACGGGAGAGTTCACGGTGAGGACAGTCGAGGGCAAGAAGGTCAAGGTCAAGCCCCTCTTCCAAGTTTATCTGGAGTTCTTCGAGGACAACTACAGGCCCGAGCTGGCAGAGAAGATAACGGGTGTCCCCGCGGAGAAGATAGTGAAGCTCGCGAGGGAGATAGCTGCACACCCGAGAAACATGAAGCTGGCCCAGGGAATGGGCGTGAACCAGTATTTCCACGGAGACCTCAAGGACAGGGCCATGTATCTGATCGTAGCCCTCACCGACAACGTGGGACACCTTACCGGGAACATCGGCTCTTACGCGGGGAACTTCAGGCTCGCCCTCTTCAACGGAGTGGGCCAGTATTTCTTAGAGGATCCCTTCAACATAGAGCTCGATCCCAAGAAGCCCGCCAAGGTGAAGAGGTACTGGAAGGGGGAGTCCGCCCACTACTACTCCCACGACGATCATCCCCAGTTCATGGGCAAGCATCTGATAACGGGCAAGACCCACATGCCCACACCCACCAAATTCTGCTGGTTCGTGGACGCCAACTCCATCCTCGGAAACGCCAAGTGGAAGTACAACATCATAATGAACACCCTTCCCAAGATAGAGTGCATAGTCACCAACGAGTGGTGGTGGTCCCTGACCTGTGAGTACTCGGATATAGTTCTCGGAGTGGACGCCTGGAACGAGAACAAGTACTGGGACATAGCTGGCTCGGTTACAAACCCCTTCGTCTACGTATGGCCCAAGACGGGACACAGGAGGCTCTACGACACCAAGAACGACGCGGAGGTATTCGCCCTCGTGGGAAGGAGGCTTGCGGAGCTCACGGGAGACAGAAGGTTTGCAGACTACTGGAAGTTCGTTCTCGAGGGCAAGCAGGAGATTTACGTCCAGAGGGTTATAAACGCCTCCGCCAACCTCAGGGGCTACAAGCTCGAGGAGATAGCCAAGAAGGCCCAGGAGGGAATCCCCTCCCTAATAATGACCAGAACTTACCCCAAATACGTTGGCATGGACCAGCTACAGGACAATATGCCCTGGTATACCAAGAGCGGTAGGATGGAGTTCTACAGGGAGGAGAGGGAGTTCATCGAGGCGGGTGAGAACCTGCCCGTTTACAGGGAACCCGTGGACGCCACCGACTTCGAGCCTAACGTGATAGTGGTTGCTAAGAAGCATCCTCTCCTGAGGCCCAAGAGACCCGAGGACTACGGCGTAGATTCCAAGGAGGCCCTCATAAACACCGAGTGGAGACAGGCGAGGAACGTAATCGTGTCCCCGGCCAGGTTAAAGAAGACCAAGCACCCCTTGAGGCTATCCCTCGGAGCGACTCACATAGTCCACACGCCCAAATACAGGCACGCGGCCCACACAACGACGGGGGACACCGACATAACCACCCTGCTATTTGGACCCTTCGGGGACATATACAGGCACGACAAGAGGAAGCCCTTTGTCTCCGAGGCTTACATAGACATGAACCCGAAGGATCTCAGGAAGCTCGGTATAGAGGACGGGGACTACGTCTGGGTAGACCCCGATCCCCAGGACAGGCCCTTCGCGGGATGGGAGAAGAGGAAGGAAGACTACGAGGTCGCGAGGCTCCTCCTGAGAGCGAGAGCTTCCAACAACACGCCTCCCGGAGTTGCCAAGATATGGTTCAACATGTACGGATCCTCCCACGGTTCGGTGCTCGGAACTAAGGTGAACAAGAACGGCCTCGCCAAGAACCCCTACACCGGATACCAGTCGATGTATAGGAGAGGCTCCCACCAGAGCGTAACGAGAAGCTGGCACAAGGCTACTCTGCAGACGGACTCCCTCGTTAGGAAGAACCTGGCGGGACAGGTCATAGGAAAGGGCTTTGCCCCGGACGTCCACTGTCTGATAGGTGCTCCGAGGGAGGCCTACGCCAAGATAGTGAAGGCGGAACCTGGAGGTCTGAACGGCAAGGGAGTCTGGAGGCCAGTGAGACTCGGTCTCAGGCCCCACAAGCCGAGCAGGGCCTTCGCCAAGTATCTGAAGGCAAGCTACGTGAAGTTTTCATAAGGGGGTGTTGCCATGGCTAAGGCTTACAACTGGCAAATCAACAGGGAGGTAAATTACCCATACGAGCACGAGCGTCCCGAGAAGCAGTTCGCGGTCGTCATGGATCTCAACAAGTGCATAGCCTGTCAGACCTGCACTGTAGCCTGCAAGACCACATGGACGCCAGGAAGGGGACAGGAGTATCAGCTCTGGAACAACGTGGAGACCAAACCGAACGGCTTCTATCCCCTCGGGTGGGACGTCAAACTGATGGAACTTCTCGGAGAGGATCAGAGATGGAAGGGGGACAGATACGAGGGCAAGACGGTCCTCGACGGGACGGACACGGAACCCGTCCTCGGGTGGATGCCCGACGATCTGGACTGGACCAACCCCAACATAGGTGAGGACGAGGTGAACGAGCCGGTGGACATAGGAACGGTCTTGGAGAAGTTTCCCCATCCCATATGGATGTTCTACCTGCCCAGAATCTGCAACCACTGCACCTACCCCGCCTGCGTGGCCGCCTGCCCCAGACAGGCCATCTACAAGAGGAAGGAGGACGGGATAGTCCTCATAGATCCCGAGAGGTGCGAGGGCTACCAGGAGTGCGTCAAGGCCTGCCCTTACAAGAAGAGCATGTTCAACTACGTGGCTAGGATCTCCCAGAAGTGCATAGGGTGCTTCCCCAGGGTTGAGAACGGCCTCCAGCCCCAGTGCGTCATAACCTGTATCGGGAAGATAAGGCTGATGGGATTCCTGAGCAGACCCGGTGAGGAGAAGCGGGACAACCCCATAGACTTCCTCGTGAGGATCAAGAAGGTGGCCCTCCCCCTCTATCCCCAGACGGGCCTCGAGCCTAACGTTTACTACATACCTCCCATAAACGTTCCCCTCAGCTTCCTCAAGCAGATGTTCGGTCCCGGGGCGGAGCACGCGGTCAAGACCTACATGGCCATGAGAGAGGGTAAAGAGCCGGAGCTTCAGGCGCTTCTTCACCTCTTCGGCTCTACCGACAGGATTGTCCACCACTTCAGCGCTGGAACGAACGAGGTCATAGGTTACGACGAGAACATGAACGAGATAGTGAGGGTTCCCCTCTACGAGCCTTTCCAGATAAGGCCCCACAAGGACGAGAGGCTCGGCGTGGTCAGGCAGGACATACCTTGAGGAGGTGGTGATATGAACGGGCTGGTCGTTGGTTTGATAACTTTCCTCGCAGGTCTGGCCCTCTCCTTCGGACTCGAGCTCGTATCGGTTAAGGTCAAAGGCCCCATACCCACGGATCCCTTCAGCAAGGTCTGGAAGAAGGCCAAGGCTGTAAAGGTTCCCCTCGCCGGGCAGACGGTAACAAAGCCCATGGAGGTGAATCTGCCCATCAGCGAGATAACCGTCAAGAGCGTGAACAACGGCAAGGAGATAGCCTTCCTACTTATATGGGAGGACAAAACCCAGGACAGGTTCCACCTTATAAACAAGTTCTCGGATGCGGTTGCGGTTCAGATCCCCTACGAGCCGAGCGCTGACGTTCCCGTAACGATGGGAGCTAAAGGGAAGAGGGTCCTAATCCTTCACTGGACCGCCTTCAGGCAGGAGAACATAGACAACGGCTACTCGGACGTTGCCAAGATACATCCCAACTACGCCTACGACTGGTATCCCCACGCGAAACCTCCCTACAGGTATCCCGAGGACTGGAACAACCAGTATGCCCTCGCATATATAGGGGGTGAGAAGGTTTACAGGAAGAACACACTCAAAACGCCCATAAGGGAAGTGGTGGCGGAAGGCTACGGTTCCTCCACCTGGAAGGACGTTCAGGGGGCGGACGGAAGAGGAGTTTACAGGAACGGGAAGTGGTACGTGGTGATAAAGAGGGACTTCGTGGAGGAGAACACGAGCAACCCCGAGTGGGGACCTGGCAGGGATACCTTCGTTACCTTCGCTGTATGGGACGGAAGTAGCGGAAATAGGGGTGCGAGAAAGGTCCTCAGCTACCAGTGGATAAAACTAAGGATAGAGAGGTGAGTCATGATAGAGAAAGCCTTCCTTTACCGCTTCCTCGCCCTCGCCTTTTCCTACCCTTCTTATGAAAGCCTCAGAGAGCTGAGGGAGGCCCTTCCGGACCTCGAGAAGAGCCTGAAGGCTCTCGGGATAGACTTTCCCGTGGACAGGCTGGGAGAGGTTCTAAGATCCTGCGAGGGCAGGGTAGAGGACCTACAGGGAGAGTTCACGACCCTCTTCGAGACCCAGCTAAAGGCTCCCGCAAGGGAGACCTCCTACGAGCTTGACAAGATGGGAAGACGCGTTATGGAGATGGCGGACATAGAGGGTTTCTACAGGGCCTTTGGACTCGAGGTAAAGCCTCCCCAGGAGCCCGACAGCCTCGTTGCGGAGCTGGAGTTTCTATCCTTCCTGAGTCAGAAGCTCTCTTTCCTCGAGGGTGAGGGAAGGGAGATAGTTCAGGACGCCTACACCAAGTTCCTCAGGGATCACCTGGGAAGGTGGTTCGAGGTGTTCGTGGAACAGGTTCTATCTTCCACTGAAGAGGATTATTACAGAATGATGGCCCGGCTACTTAGATCCTTCCTGAGCAGGGAAACGGAGGGTCTTGAGCTAAAGAAGCTTACCTCCTATAAGAAGGAAAACCTCGAGGGTTCTACATGGAAGTGCGGTTTCATGTGATCATTCTTTGACTTCTTCTTTCAGGTTCAGGAACTCAAGGGCCTGTAGTATGAGGGTGAGCTGTGTCTCCCAAATGGTATCGAGCTCCTCAAATACCGCCTCCTCCTGCTCCTCTTTGGAGAGCCTTTTGAAGGCTTCAGACTTTACGCCCCTTTCATGAAGAAGGAGGGGGACAAAAAGCTTACCTATTGCGTAAAAGACGAAGGCGAGCTCTATATCCGAGAGTATGGGGAACTTGTTGAAGGTTTTGTAGGTCTTTATCGCGGCCCAGTTGGTCCATCTCCTTATCTCCTCGTCCTCCACCCTCCTCTCCATCCCGCCTACATACATGGATCTGATAGCCTTCAGGAGCCTCTCATCAGGTTCCTCCTCCCAAAGATCCTTTATCTCCTCCCTTATGATGTCGAGATCGCTCTTCTCGATCTTCTCGTAATCTCTTAAGAACCTCTCCTTCCAGTTTATAAACCTGTGGAGCTCATGGAAGGGGAGCTTCATCCGGTTTCCTCAGCCTTGGGGAACTTGGCACAGACCTCTGGGGGTGGTTCTTTCTCGGGGAACTCCTCTTTAAACTCATTATGGTATCCGCATACAGGGCACTTTATCTCTACCGCGTATCCCTCATGAAGATGCCCTATGTCCCACCCGCAGAGAGGACACTCTCCCTCCTCCGCCTTCAGGACCTCTATAAGGCTTGATCCGTTGTTTATGTGTCTTTGGACGGACTTGACTCTCTTTATCGCCCTCAGAACCTCGTCGCTGTTCCACTCAGCCCCGCACTCGAGGCACCTGTATTCGGTGTACCTGCCTTCGTGAAGGAGCTTTATTATCTCCCTCGAACCACAGCCATCATCTATGCATATCTCTCCTATCTCCTTCCTCGAGAGCTTATCCAGTATCCTGAAGAAGGTCTCCCTGTCCAGCTTCATGGGTATGTCGTAAGATCTGTATCCACAGCACTCACAGGTCGCCTCAACCCTCGGGTAGGGTTCGGTGAACTCGCAGACCTTGAGAGCTATCCTGTGACAGGAAGGACACAGCTCCCTGTGTTCGAGACACTTCACACTCATGGACGCTCCTCCATACTCTCCAGTAATTCTATAATATCCTCCACATCAGCGCTCCCTTCAATTCTAAGGGCAACATCCTCCGCAAGGACGTCGCCTACGGCCACCTTGGGAACACCTTTGAGGGACTTGTATCCCTCGAGTATTACCACATCAAAGCCTTTGAAGAACTCCTCCGCTATCTTCACCGGATCGTCCTCGAACCTGCTCCAGAGGGTTATCCTGTCCGGGGAGGCGAGGACCACCCTCTCCGCGATCCTGAACACCCTATCCGTGTCCGAGCCTTTCCTGTCGGTCTCTCCGTGCCCTTTGGGATCATGCTTTATATACCCCACCCTGTATCCTCTCTTCTTCAGCTTCCCGATTAGATTCTCTATCAGGGTTGTCTTTCCCGTGTTGTGGTATCCCACAATTGCAATGATCCTCATCCTTCTATTATTATGGAAGTATGGAGGTTCTCGAGCTTTGGGAGAGAAACCTCTCGAGAACTAAGAGCGAAAGAACCACACAAGCTTACCTTAGGCACGTGAGGAACTTCCTTGAAGCTACTTCGATCGAGACGGAGAATCAGCTTTTCAACCTCTCCTCCGCTCAGATATACAAGTATGCGGACACTACACCCTTGGGGCCCACCTCCATGCTGGCCAACCTGTCCGCCCTAAAGCACTTCTTTAAGTTCCTCCTCAGGAGGGAATACATAAACAGGGAGAGGTTCACAGAGATAGAGCAGGCGATAGAGGAGATAAGGGAAGAGCTAAACACAAAGAAAAAACCCTCCTATCCAAAAGCCCTGACCAAGGAGGAGGTGGAGAGGATATTTGAGGCGGTCAGAGGAAAGAAGTACGAGAAGGTTTACTCCCTGTTTCTATACAGCGGTATAAGGCTCGGGGAGTTCGAGAAGCTCTCCAAAAAGAACTTTTACCTGGACAAAAGCGGTATCCTGTGGATCAGGCTCGAGCCTCACATGACCAAGAGGAACAAGGGGAGGCTCACCCCCATAATAGCTCCGGACAGAGAGGAAACTTACAGGATCACGGACAGGATGTTGAAGTGGCTTGAAAACTACGAGGAAAACTTCTACGTGAAGAGGGGGGTTTTGCAAGTTTATACAGATAGGCTTTCCAAAAGACTCGGTATTCCCTTCAGCGTTCACAGCTTTAGACACACCTACATAACCAACCTCGTGAACAGCGGATTTCCCGTGGAGGTTGTCAAAGAATTTGCAGGACACTCCAACGTGAAAACTACTATTGAGACTTACTACAGGTTCAGCCAGAGAAGGGCGGAGGAGCTTGTAAAGGACTTTCTGCAAGGCTGATGATTCACTTCTTCGTTCTTACCATATTCCCCCGCATAATCGAGTGTTACTCTGACTACGGGATAGTCCGGCAGGCGGTAAAGAAAGGAAAAGCCAAGGTGGAGGCGGTGGACCTGAGGAGATTTGCACCGAAAGGACAGGTGGACGACGTCCCCTTCGGGGGGCTTCCGGGAATGGTTCTCAAGCCAGAACCTATATTCTGTGCTTACGAGAGCATAGTGAAGGAGCACGGAAAGCCATACGTTCTCATAACTGAACCATGGGGAAGGAAGATAGACCAGAGCTACGTGAGGAAGCTACTCGGAAAGGACAGGATAATGATAATCTGCGGAAGGTATGAGGGGGTGGACGAGAGGGTAAAAAGCATAGTGGACGAGGAGGTATCGATCGGGGACCTGATACTGAGCGGTGGAGAGCTTGTAGCCCTGACGCTGATAGAAGCTGTTATCAGACTGATACCGGGTGTTCTGAGCGAGCCTCGGAGCATAGAAGAGGACTCCTTTCAGGAAAGGTGGCTCGGATACCCCGTATACACGAGGCCGAGAGAGTTCAGAGGAATGAAGGTCCCCAACGTTCTCCTCTCGGGAAACCACAAACTTATAGAACTCTGGAAGCTCTGGCACAGGATAGAAAACACAGTAAGGAAGAGGCCGGATCTCGTTCCGGAAGACCTCACACCCCTCGAACGGGAGATAGTGGAGAATATAAAAGAAGGCAGGAGCTTTGATGAGTGGTTAAGATCTAAAAATCTTTCATGAACTTCCTCAACTTCTCTATAGCCTCTCCCTTTATCTGGGACACCCTCGATATGGAGCATCCGAGGATGCCGGCTATCTCCTTAAGGGGAAGTTCCTCGTAGAATATGAGCTGGATAACGAGCTTCTCCCTCTCGTCCAGTCTGTCTATGGCCTTCCTAAGCTTTTCTGAGAGATCCTTTTTAACTATCTCCTCCTCCACGTCCACCTTTTTGGAGCTTATCACCTCCTCGTAGTTCCGTCTCTCCTCCGTGAATATGTCGTCGAGGTTCAGTATGTAGGAGAAAGAGATCTTGCTTAGGTCGTGCTGGAGATCCTCCACCCTTTCTCCGAGCTTCCGGGCCACCTCCTCGTCGGTAGGTTCCCTGCCGAGCTCCTCCGTTAGTTCTTTCAGAGCTTCCCTTATTCTCCTTTCCTTCTCCCTTATCCTTCTGCTCCCAAAGTCCAAGCTCCTGAGGTAATCATACATAGCTCCTCTTATCCTTATCTTCAGATAGCTTTCCGGATTCTTCTGAGCGTCGAGCTTGTCGAGGGCCTTTATGAGCCCTATTATCCCATGGCCTATTAGGTCCCTCACGTCTATTGTGGGAGGCAGGTGTCTCTTGAGTGTGAAAGCTATACTTTTAACGAGGGGAAGATACTTCAGTATAAGCTCTTCCCTCTCCTTGTCCTTTACCTCGTATGGGTTTTTCATCTTCCAAGCAGTCTTGATACTATGCTTTCCCAGAAGCTTCTCCTTCTGGGAGCCACCTCCAAGTTCATATTGGAGAGAATATTATACACATCGTCCATAAAGCCTTTGTCGAAGGGATCCTGCTCGATGATCTTTCTTATAAGAGTTTTCCTGTACTTTATACTCCCCACGTGATTCAACTGAGCGCTCGTATACCTCTCCGCAAGGAGCCTTATGCTCTCGTATACTTTCCTCCCCTCCTTATCACTCTCCACCTTGTTCACAACGAGGAAGAAGTCTTTAACCTCGCTCTCCCTGTTTATTATCTTTATGAGAGCGTAAGCGTCCGCCACCGCGGTGGGTTCGGGCGTGGTTACTATCACAGGAAAGTCCGCGGAAGAGACAACCGCTACCGTATCCTCGTGTATTCCGGGGGGCGTATCGAATATGACGTAGTCGTAGTTTTCCTCCGCAAGCTCCTGGAGCCTCCTTATAAGATTGACAATCTGCTCCTTCGGGAGCTTGACGAGTTCGTATATTCCGTTCCCGCTCGATATGAAGGCGAACCTCTCATTTATCTTAACCGTTATATCATCGAAGGTGGCGTCACCGAAGAAGAAGTGAGCAAGGTTCTTCCGGGGTGTAATTCCGAGCATAAGGTGGACGTTGCTGAGGCCCAGATCCGCGTCTATTATCAGAACCTTCTTACCGGTGTCCGAGAGGCCTTTCCCGAAGCTTAGGGAGAGTATAGTTTTCCCCACTCCTCCCTTTCCGCTGGCGACCGCGATGTACTTGGTGCCTCCCGCGGTGCCTTCCTTACGCTTCAGGTGGATTGCCTGCTGATTCAAGCTCATGCTTCTCCTCTAAGATGAGCCTCGTGAGAAACTCGTAGTCCGCCATTACGATGTCATCGGGAACCGTCTGCCCCGTCGTGAAACACAGGATAGGAAGCTTGGTTCTGTAGGCCACGTTGATAACGTTCCCCGGATAGGAGGTTTCGTCGAGCTTGGAGAATATAAGGCCCTTTATGGGGAACATGCCGAACTGCATTATCACCTCATACATGACGAGCTCGGACAGGTTGGCGCTTAGGGTGAGGTATACGTGGGTGTCGAGACTTTCTAAGAATAAGCGGAGTTCGTTTAACCTGAGCTTGTCGTGCTGACTTCTCCCCGCGGTATCCACGAGGATAACGTCCCTGTTCTCCATCTCCTCCACGCTTTTGAGGAATTCATCCGGCGTCCCCGCTACCCTGAAGGGAAGTTCCATTATGTTTATGAAAGCTCTGAGCTGTTCCACAGCGCCGACCCTGTAGCTGTCGAGGGTTATAACACCGGGGCGCTTGCCCGCCCTCTTAAAGAGATAGGAGAGCTTGGCTATGGTGGTTGTCTTACCAACTCCCGTGGGACCCATCAGGACTACTATCCTCGGAGTCTCTTCAAAGATCCTCTCACCCTCTATGACTATGTTCTTCCTGAAGCTACCGAGAAGGGACTCGTGAACCTCCTCCTTGAAGTCCAGCTTTCCCAGCTCTATGTCGTATCCGCAGGCCTCCTCTATAAGTTTTCTGGCTATCTCCTTCCTAACCCCCCTGTATACCATCCTCGAGAGGATTCTCCTGGCCCTCAGGGAGAGGTCCTCCGCCTCCTTGGACTTGGAAACTTCCTTCTCCTCCTCCTGGAGCCTGACGCTCTTTATGACCTCGCTGAGGGTGCTCTTGAGCCTCTCAAGTTCCTCGTATACTTTTACCCTCTCATCCAGCTCCCTCTGAAACTCCCCCTTCTCCTCCGGTATCCCGATGGTGACCTCGAGAAGGGTTGTCTTTAGGAAGGGGATAAAGGGCCACCTTTTCTTCTTTACCACCCTCGAGGAAAGGACGACCGCGTTCTCCCCGTAGTTCTTCTTTAACTCCTCCACCGCCTCCTGCAGGGAGCTGACTATTATCTTCTCAGTCTTCATCTATAAGTCCTAATATCTTCATGTTAACCTGCTTTTCAAGTTCATTATAGGACAGAACCGCAAGCTGGGGAAGGTATGGCTCTAAGGCTTTCCTTACATACCTCCTCAGGTTGGCGGAGGTGAGTAGAACCGGCTGGGCCTGGAACTGGACGAACTTCTCTATTTCCCTCGATATCTTGGGATAGAGCTTATTCAGAACTATGTCTATGAACTCGTCCTCTCTGTTCTCGTTTATAAGGTGGAGGAGCTTAGCCTCCACCCTGGGTGAGAGGGCAAGGGCGTAGAGTATCCCGTTCGTAAGATACATCCTGGTTATCCTCTTGGAGAGGTTCTGCCTGACGTATTCGGTCAGCATTTCCGGATCCCTCGTCTGCTCTATGTAGTCCGCGAGGGTCTCGAGTATGGTGAGAAGGTCGTTTACGGGAATACCCTCTCTGAGGAGGTTCTGGAGGACTCTGTGGACCACCGATATGGGGACCTGCTCAGGAACTATGTCCTGAACCACCTTAGGATACTTCTTAGATAGTCTGTCTATAAGTTCTATCACCTCGTTTCTGCCGAGGAGTTCGTGGAGATTCCTCTTGACCACCTCCGAGAGATGGGTGATTATGGCGGTGCTTATGTCCACAACCATGTAGCCCTTCCGCTGGGCGTCGTCCTTTTTATCCTCAGTTATCCAGTAAGCCTTCATGCCGAAGGCAGGCTCCTTTGTCTCTATACCTTCTATCTTTCCCCTTGTAGTTCCCAGATCCACAGCCAGGTAGTAGCCGGGCATTATCTCGTAGGAGTCCGCCTCTATCCCCTTGATCAGTATCCTGTATTGGTTGGGCTGGAGCTTTAGGTTGTCCCTTATGTGAACAAGGGGAACTATCACACCGAACTCCTGGGCTATCTGCTTTCTCATGGTCCTTATCCTCTGGGGAATGTCCCCACCCTGGGTCTCGTCCACATAGGGTATCAGGCCGTATCCCACCTCCATAGTTATGGGATCGGGCTGGGGAAGGAGCTCCTCTTCCGTCTCCTCCTTCTTCTTCTGTTCCTCCTTCTTCTGCTCTTCCACGAGTCTCTCAAGCTCCCTTATCTGCCTCTCCTTGAGGGATCTGTTCATCAGGTAGTAGAGACCGCCTAAGACTCCCGCCATGAAGAAGAAGGGGATCTTGGGAAGGCCCGGGATCAGACCTATGAAGAGGAGCAGGGCGGACGAAAACAGGAGGGCCTTTGGCTCTTTGGAAAACTCCTCCGCTATGGCGCTTCCCACCTCTTCCGTGGAGGAGCTCTTGGTAGTTATAAGGCCCGCGGCGGTAGAGAGTATGAGCGCGGGTATCTGGGAGGCGAGGCCCTCACCCACGGTCAGTAGTGTGTAGGTATTCAGAGCGTCCATGAAGTCCATCCCCTTGAACACGAGCCCCACTATCAGACCGCCTATGAGGCTCAGGAAGAGTATGACGAGTGCGGCTATCGCGTCCCCCCTTATGAACTTGCTGGCACCGTCCATGGCCCCGTAGAAGGCTGCCTCCCTTTCGAGCTGTTCCCTCCTCTTCCTCGCCTCTTCCTCCGTGATTATCCCCGCGTTCAGGTCCGCGTCTATGCTCATCTGCTTTCCGGGCATGGCGTCGAGGGTGAACCTGGCGGCAACCTCCGATACCCTCTCCGCGCCCCTCGTTATAACGATGAAGTTTATGACGATGAAGATGAGGAAGACCACCAGACCCACCACCACCTCACCGCCCACCACGAACTTACCGAAGCTCTCTATTATGTGCCCCGCCGCGTCCGTTCCCTCGTGTCCGTAGAGGAGTATCCTTCTCGCCGCCGCCACGTTCAGAGAGAGTCTAAGGAGTGTCCCTATCAAGAGCAAGGTGGGGAAAGAACTCAGCTCCAGAGGGGTTTTTATGAAGAAGGTAAGGACGAGAACAGCGAGGGAGAAAGTTATGCTCATCGCAAGCAGAACGTCCAGCAGGAAAGCGGGGATCGGAACTATTATGGCGGTCAGTATTATGACGAACGCTAAGATAATCCAGGCTTCTTTATACTTCACTATAAGATGATTATATCTCCGCAGTGGAGGAAATCCCGCAAAGGAAAAGAGTTATATTTAAAGCCATGAGAACCATAGACGTAAGCTCCAAGCCCGAAACCCACAGAAGCGCAAGCGCCTACGGAAGAATAAAACTTAAGAGGGAGACCGTCGAGCTTATAAAAAGTAAAAAACTGCCAAAAGGAGACCTGGTAGAGGCTACAAAGCTCACGGGCATATTCGGGGCAAAAAGAACGGGAGAGATCCTGCCCTTCTGCCACCCAATACCCATAGACTTCGTGGAGGTGAGCGTTAAAGTCAACGAGGAGAACGTGGAGGTTTTCTCAACCGTAAGCGGGATAGCGAGGACCGGATACGAGATGGAGGCTCTCACAGCAGTATCCACCGCCCTCCTGAACGTCTACGATATGTGTAAGGGCTTTGACGACAGTATGGTCATAGAGGAGATAAAGCTGACGGACAAGAGGGGAGGCAAGTCAGACTGGAAGAAAGATCTGAAAGGTGTGAAGGTTAACGTCCTCTCGTCAGAAGGGAAGCTTAAGGAGCTCGTCCTTTCCTACCTTAGAGATCTGGGAGCGGAGGTATCCAAGGATGCGGATCTTCTCATCGTTATCGGAGAGCTTTACGATCTTGAGGAGGAGGTAAGATCTTTAGAGTGTGTGGTGGCCCTCTACGACTTCAGGAAAGATCCGGCTCTCGTGGGTGAGGAGATCCGAATAGGCAGGGACAGGGAAGGGACACTTGTGATCCTTTTCCCCGCAAGGGAGGAAAAGATCAGATTCTTCTTTGAGAGCTTTGGAGGGATATTGGGAAATCTGTTATGAAGAGGTTCGTCCTCTGCATAACCGGTGCGAGCGGAAGTGTATACGGCGTAAGGCTGCTCGAAGAGCTGTCGAGGATAGGTAGGGTGGATGTGGTCGTCTCCAGCGCGGGCGCTACCGTCCTGAAGGAGGAGATGGGCAGGACGTTGAAGGATGTAAAGGAGGAGTTTCCGAAGGCTGACTTCTACGGGGAACGGGATCTCACCGCTCCTATAGCGAGCGGTTCGGTCCTAACAAATTATGAAGCTGTCCTTGTAGCTCCCTGCTCCATGAGCACCCTTGCGAGCGTTGCCACCGGTGTGAATATTAACTTGATCCACAGGGTATGCGAGGTAGCCTTAAAGGAGAGGGTAAAGCTGGTGCTTCTGGTAAGAGAGATGCCTTACTCAAAGGTCCACCTGGAGAACATGCTTAAAGCTACCGAGGCAGGGGCGATAGTGGTTCCTGCAAGCCCCGGGTTCTACCACAGACCCAGAACTCTGGAGGATCTGGTAAACTTCGTAGTGGGGAAGGTGCTCGACCTTCTGGGTCTGGAGCACGGGCTCTACAATAGATGGAAAGGAGGAGGGAAATGAGACTCCTGCTGATCCTTCTCATTCTGGTAGGGTTCTCCCTCTCCGCGGAGCAGGCGGGAGAGGTGGTCAAGAAGCAGGGGAGAGTCAAGCTCTACAGGGAAGGTTCTCTTTCGGGAGAGCCTGTTATCCAGCTTCCCACACCACTCTACGTGAAGGACATACTGAAGACCGACTACAGCTCCTTGGCCTTTGTGAAGCTACTCGGGGTGGGAAAGCTCGTCCTGACGGAGAACAGCGTTCTATACATAGAGGGAATAGACAGGCTCAACTTCCAGGAGGGCAGAGCCATCTTTCAGATAAGGAAGAGGAGTGAAGGAAGAGGTATAAAGGTCCGGGTTCGCTCGGTGATAATAGGAATAAAAGGAACCAAGTTCCTCGTCTCCGCGGAAGGGGACAGGATAGGTATATACCTGAAGGAAGGGCACCTCTCGGTCCGAAAGATGGTGGGCGAGTTCATAAGATACAGAAAGAGGGAAGAAGAAGAGTTCGAGGAGTTCAGGAGGGAGATAGAGGAAGGTATAGAGAAGGAGAGGGAGGAGTATGAAAGGTTCAAGGAGGAGACGGAGAAAGAATTCAGGGAATTTGTCAAAGAGTTCGAGCTCGGCCCCGGAAAGGCGGTCATGATAGAGGGTAGCGAGGTCAGAGACGTAGAGATACCTCCAGAGGTGGAGGAGGAGTTCAAGCTCCTCGATATGTTTTAATATTTCCTCCCATGAGCCTTTCCCTCCTGATAATAGGCGTCGGTTTTATGGGAGGATCCTTCGCCCTGGCCCTCAGGAGGGGAGGCTTTGAAGGAAAGATCTACGGCATAGACGTGAGTCCGGAGGTAATTGATAGAGCCAAAAAGCTCGGAGTAATAGAGGATGGTTCCGATAAACTCGAGGACGTTGGGAGGTTTTCTCCAAGCATAATAGTCCTCGCCTCCCCCGTAAGGACCTTTGAGGGGATAGCAAAAGGGATAAAACCATTCCTGAAGGATGAGACTATCGTGACGGACCTCGGGAGCGTGAAGGGTAGGCTCGTCTTAAGACTGGAAGATATACTGGGCCCGAGGTTCGTGGGAGGCCATCCCATAGCGGGAACGGAGAAGTCGGGGGTGGAGAACAGCTTTGGAGATCTTTTCGAGGGCAGGAAGGTTATCATCACACCTACCGAAAGGACGGACAGGGAAGCCCTCGAGGAGGTGGTGAAGCTCTGGAAGCTCACGGGGGGGAAGGTGGAGTTCATGGATCCCCTCCTCCACGACTGGGTCTTCGGAGCTGTCTCCCACCTCCCCCACGCGGTCGCCTTCGCCCTGATAGACGCGCTCGTAGAGATGTCCGACGGGGTGGACCTCTTCCAGTATCCAGGGGCGGGCTTTAAGGACTTCACGCGCATAGCGGCCAGCGACCCCGTCATGTGGAGGGACATATTCTTAGAAAACAGGGAGAACCTTCTGAAGGCGTTGGAGGTATACCAGAGGTCCCTCCAAAGGCTCAAAGCCCTCATAGAGGAGGGCAGGGAGGAGGAGCTCACCGAGTATCTGAGGGAGGCAAGGTCAAGGAGGATAAGCCTCGAATGAGGATAGATAGAAGAGTTAATAAAGTCAGGGGGGAGATAAGGGTCCCCTCCGACAAGTCCATCTCCCACAGGGCGGTCATACTGGGCTCGGTGGCCGGAGGTAGAACCGTAGCAAGGAAGTGGCTCAGATCCGCGGACACCTTGGCTACGCTGGACCTCTTCAGGGCCCTGGGAACCAGGATAGAGGAGAGGGGAGAGGACCTTCTCATAGAGGGGAGGAGCTTTCTCTTCGAGGAGCCCGCGGACGTTCTCAACGCTCAAAATTCGGGAACCACCGCGAGGATATGCATGGGCGTCCTCTCGACCCAGCCCTTCTTCAGCGTGATCACGGGGGACGGGAGCCTCAGAAATAGGCCCATGCTCAGGGTGGTGGAGCCTTTAAGGGAGATGGGGGCGAGGATAGATGGAAGGGAGATGGGGAACAGGCTCCCCGTATCGGTCAGGGGAGGCGGGCTTAGGGGTATCTCTTACTTCAACAAGAGGTCCTCCGCGCAGGTGAAGAGCTCCCTGCTTATGGCCGGCCTGAGGGCGGAGGGGCTCACGGAGGTAGTGGAGCCCGTCCTTTCGAGGGATCACACCGAGAGGATGCTGAGCTTCTTCGGGGCGAAGCTCGTGACCGTATCCGAGGAAAGGGGACACATCGTGAAGCTGGAGGGAGGCCAAGAGCTGGAGGGAAGGGAGGTTCTCTGTCCCGCGGATCCTTCTTCTGCGGCCTTCTTCTGCGCCCTTGCGGTCCTCGCTCCCGAGGGGGAGCTGATCCTGAGGGAGGTCCTCGTGAACCCTACGAGGGACGGCTTTTACAGGAAGCTGAGGGAGATGGGAGCGGACTTAGAATACGAGAACCTGAGGGAGGTATCGGGAGAGCCCGTGGCGGACATAAGGGTGAGGGCTGGCAGAAGGCTAAAGGGTATCAAGGTGAGCGGTGAGGAGATACCCTCCATGATAGACGAGATCCCGATCCTTGCTGTGGTGATGGCCCTTGCGGAGGGGGTGTCCGAGGTGAGGGGGGCGAGGGAGCTGAGGGTTAAGGAGAGCGACAGGATAAAGGCGGTGGTGAAGAACCTGAGAGGTATGGGTGTGGAGGTGGAGGAGCTCGAAGACGGCTTCATCATCGAGGGGAGGAAGAGGCTCAGGGGAGCTCGGATAGAGACCTTCGGGGACCACAGGATAGCGATGGCCTTTGCGATCGCAGGCCTCCTGGCGGAAGGAGAGACGGAGCTGGACGATCCTGACTGCGTTAAGGTATCCTATCCCAACTTCTTTGAGGATCTCAGCTCAATCGTTGAGTATTCTTGAGAGGCGCTTTATGGCCCCTACCTTCTCTCTCTGGCCCACCTTCGCCTTCTCTATGGCCCTTTTGAGCGTTTCTATCGTGGCGTCGTAGATCTCCCTTTGAACCGGGTAGGGGTGGCCGTCTTTGCCCCCGTGGGCGAAGCTGTATCTGGCAGGGTCCTCGAAGGAGGGTTTGGCACCGTAGATGAGCTCACTCACGAGGGCCAAGGCCCTGAGCATTTTGGGTCCGACTCCCCTCGCCTTCATAAGGTCCTCGAAGCCCTCCACTCTCTCGAGCTTCTTTACGGTCTTCTTCAGGCTCTCTAAGTTGAGGTCCTCGGGTGTTATGTAGTGCCTCCTCGGAAGGTCGAGTCTCTTTACGGTTTCGAGCTCTCTGAGAAGAGCTTCCCTGTCTTTGAGGAGCTCCCCTATGGCCTTCCTCGTCTCCTTGGATCCTTTGGAGGTTAGGTCGAGGATTATTCTCTCGTGGACCTTCTGGGCGGATATGCCCGAGTGGGGCTCCTCCACGAAGCTTCTTAGCCCCTCCCCGAGCCAGTGGTATCTCCTGGCGAGCCTCTCTTCTGCGTTCATTCCCTGCTGGATCACAGCCCAGCCCCCCTCCGAGGTGAAGACCAAAACGTGGTGATAGAGCTGGTAGCCGTCCTGAAGCAAGGCGTTGTCCACTTTGGCGGTTAACCTGCTCACCTCCTTGAGGTGTTCTACGTCAAGACCGAACCTCTCCCCTATGATATCCAGCTCCTCGGGGGTCCTGAGGGCGACCTTGCCTTTCCCTCCCGCCATGAAGAGGCCAAGATCCCCACCTATATCCTTCAGGGCCTCCTTCAGGGCCCCGCAGACGGTGGTGGTCAGTCCGCTCGAGTGCCAGTCAAAGCCCAGAACGCATCCCAGGGACTGAAACCAGAAAGGGTCCGATAGTCTTCTAAGGAGGGTATCCTTTCCGTGTTCGATAACTATAAGCTCCAAGATGCTCCTGGAGAGCTCCACCATTCTACTGAAGAGCCAGGGCGGGGCCTTGCCGTAGTGGAGGGGGAGGTTCGCTATCCCTTTCCTCATCTCTTTAAATGTAGCTCCGCGATCCTGTTCATTATGTGGAGAGCGCTCTCGAGCTTGGATTCGAACTCGAAGTCCTCCACCGAGTCTTCCCTCACAAGGTATCCCCTGTGGTGGGAACTTCCCATGACGTCGACGGGGTTGGCCACTATAAGATCTAAGTTCTTTCTTCTGAGCTTCTCCCTTGCGTTCTGGAGAAGGTTTTCGCTCTCGAGGGCAAAGCCGACCAGAAACTGCCCCCTCTTCCTCCTTCCAAGCTCCTCAAGTATGTCGGGATTTTTTTCCAGCTCGAGGGTGAGGGCTTTACCTTTTTTGATCTTCCTGTCTGACCTGATCTTGGGCCTGAAGTCCGCTACCGCCGCGTTCATCACGACTATGTCCGCCTCCTCGAAGGCCTTTAAAGTCTCTTTGAGCATGTCCTCCGTGCTCACAACTCTTATTACCTCTACCTCGGGAGGCTCTTCCGCTGTGGTAAAGCCTGCTATCACCTTGACCTCAGCTCCCAGCCACCTGGCGGTCCTCGCAAGAGAGAAGCCCATCTCACCGCTCGAGTCGTTGGAGATGAACCTGACAGGGTCTATGTATTCCCTCGTGGCACCGCAGGTTATAAGGACCTTCTTCCCCTCAAGGGGCTTGGGATGGAGGGACCACAGGATCCAGTCCACTATCCTCCCCTCGCCCGCCAGCTTCCCTTCTCCCTCCTCCTCGCAGGCGAGAAGACCGAACTCGGGCTCTATTACTACCGTTCCCCTCTCCCTGAGCTTCTTCAGGTTCTCCTGAACCGCTGGGTTCTTATACATCACCGTGTTGGCGGCGGGGGCAAGGAGCAGGGGTCCTTTGTAAGCCAAAACTGTGGTGGTGAGCAGGTTGTCCCCCATCCCGAGGGCTATCTTGGAGAGGGTGTTCACGGTGCAGGGGGCTATGAGGAAAACCTCCGCCCATCTGGCGAGGTTTATGTGAGCCAGGGGGTCCTTGCTCCAGTCGACGAAAACCTTGTTTCCGGAAAGGGTCTCGAAGGTCAGCCCCCCCACGAACTGGGTGGAGAAGGGCGTCATGAGAACCCTCACCTGTGCACCGAGCTTTCTGAGCTCCCTGAGGAGGAGGACAGCCTTGTAGACCGCTATCCCTCCCGTGATGCCAAGAAGTATCCTTCTGCCTTCCAGCAGCTTCAGCCTCTCACCTCCGGCTTTCTCCTCTTTATTATCTCCTCGAAGGCCCACTTCTCTATAATCTCTTCCATCTCCTCCTCGCTCAGACTCGGCCTGTCATACATTCCCTTCTCCTGCCTCTGCCTCTGGGCCTCGTAGAGGACCACCGCTGTGGCCACCGAGACGTTCAGGCTCCTGACCATTCCCATCATGGGGATAATTATCCTGATGTCCGCAAGCCGGGCAACCTCCTCCGAGACTCCCTTAAGCTCGTTCCCCACCACCACGACCGTAGGCCTCGTGTAGTCCACCTTCCTGAAGTCCACACTCCCCTCCCCTATCCAGGTAACCACAAGCTGGAAGCCTTCACTCTTCAGCTCTTCGAGCTTTTGAGATACATCGTAAACCCTCTCTAAGAAGAGCCACCTCTGTGCGCCGAGGGATATTCCCTCGTTAATACTCACGTCCCCCTTCCCCTCGTAGTAGTAAAGGACCCTGTGGACCCCTACCGCGTCGCAGGTTCTGAGTATAGCGGAAAAGTTGTGCTCGTTCTTGACGTTCTCCACGAAGACCACAAGATCCTTCTGTCTCTTCCTTAAGACCTCCCTGAACCTTTCGAGCCTCCTATCTAAGACGAAATATCTTTTCCTCATAACCCGATATAAATTTAGGTTAGGGGATGAGGGGGATAGGAGTAGTAGCTGTTATCCTTATGCTTCTTCTTGCTTGTGGCGGAGAAGATGAGGAGAGAAGTGGAATCCATCCTATAAGGGAAGCAGGCGTAAAGGTAGAACTCTGTGTATTCCTCTGGGACGGGGAGAACTACGTTGGAAGGGCGGAAGGGCTTACACTATACCTCAAGCAAAACGGGATAAACTGCCTCCTCTTCTCCTCCAACGCCATCGACTACTACCTCAGCCGGGACGGCAGGGCTGAGCTCGTGAGCTTCATCGACAAACTCAGCTCCGCGGGGATAAAGTTCGAGCTGGTTTTAAGCAGGAACGACTGGATATTCCCGGACAGGAGGCAGGATCTTATATACATTCTCGATCTCTATAGGGACTTCTCGAATGCCTACGGGAGGGAGATTCCTATAAACCTGGACATAGAGCCCCACGCCATAGATGGCCAGCAGAACTTCATAGATCCCGACATATGGACCCTCTACATAGAGACGCTGACCGAGGTAAGAAACAGGGTGAGTTATCTGAACCCCGTTATATCCTACGTTTACAGATACTACAGCTTTGACACGGAGGTCCTACCCTTCGCGGACACGCTCGTGGTCATGCTCTACATAACGGACCTTCAGAGGATAGAGGAAAACGTGACCTACTACAGGAGCATCACCAGCGGGCAGGGTAAAGGTCTCAGGATAGCCTTCTCCGTGGAGAGGAACCCCGTAGGAGGGGAGTCCTTCTACTGGGAGAGCAAGGAGCTTCTGAGGGATGCTCTTAGGATAGTAGATGGGAGCGGTGCGGACGGGATAATCCTTCAGGACTACGAGGATCTGATGTCCTATCTGTCTTCGAGATAAAATAATCGATCATGGACATGAGGGACATACTCCACAAGCTCTCTGAGAAGGAGAACCTTACCGCGGAGGAGGTTTACGGTGCCCTCGTTGAGATGGTGGATGGGAACGCCACCGATGCCCAGATAGGGGCCTTCATAATGGGAACCAAGATGAAGGGTGAGACGGTGGAGGAGATAGAGGGGGCGGGCAGGTTCTTCAGGGAGAGGGCTACAAAGGTGGAGGTATCCGATCCAGAGGACCTCGTGGACACCTGCGGAACGGGAGGGGACAAGTCGGGGACCTTCAACGTCTCCACTGTGACCGCCTTCGTCCTCGCGGGGGCGGGTGTCAGGGTGGCCAAGCACGGCAACAGGTCCGTATCCTCCAAGTGCGGTAGCGCGGACTTCCTTGAGCAGGCAGGAGCGAAGATAGATCTGCCCGCGGAGAAGGTGGCGAGGATGATAGAGGAGATAGGGATAGGCTTTATGTTCGCTCCCCTGTTTCATCCCGCCATGAAGAGGGTGATAGGCCCCAGGAGAGAGGTGGGGGTGAGGTCCATATTCAACCTGATAGGTCCCCTGTCCAACCCTGCGGGAGCAAAGAGGCAGATCCTCGGCGTGTTCTCAGAGGACCTCGTAGACAGGCTCGCCCATGTCCTGAAGAGGCTCGGGATAGTAAAGGCATTTGTGGTCCACGGCAAGGACGGAATAGACGAAATTTCTATATCCGATGCCACTCTTATAGGAGAGGTCTCCCAAAAGGAGGTTAAGCTCTACGAGTTCGTCCCCGAAGAGCTCGGAATAGAGAGGAAGGAGCTTGCTCAAGTATGCATATCCTCTCCGGAGGAAAGCTTCAGGCTCGGTTTTTCGGTCTTAGAGGGTGAGGAGGGACCTCACAGGGATATAGTCCTTCTCAACGCCACCTTCGGGATCCTTGCGAGCGGGAAGGCCCAGGACAGAAGGGAAGCCCTCGAGATGGCCAGGGAGTCCATAGACAGCGGGAGGGCTAAGAGAAAGCTCGAGGAGTTCGTGGAGCTTTCTAACAAGCTTTGAGCGGTTTATATTTATACCGATGGAATGGGGGCAGGTGCTAACTATAATTTTCGGTGTTGCTGGGTTCATGGGAATATTCATGTTCCTTGTAAACAAGAGGATAGATGAGATAAGCAGAAGAATAGACAGGGTGGAGGAAGACCTCAGAGATCTCAGAAAAGAGATGGATGTGAGGTTCAGGGATTTGGAGAATGAGATGGTAAGGAGGTTTGAAAAGATCGAAGATCTTATAACTAAAGGAGAACCCGCCAGGAAGTCCTAAAATTTACCCATGCTCCGCGTTGGAAAGGTAGGCTACCTGAATACGCTCCCTCTCTTTTACAGGCTCGATGGCTTTGAAATAGTGGAAGGACATCCCTCCGAACTCGTGAAGCTCCTCAGAGAAGGAAAGATAGAAGCGGGTATAGTCTCTTCCGTTGAGTATTTCTTCAATCCCGAAAGCTACTGGGTTCTGCCGAACATATCCGTGTCCTCGAAAGGGAGCGTATGCTCGGTCCTTCTGCTTTCGAAGAAACCTATGAAAGTTATAAAGAAGGTAAGGATAACACCCAACTCTATGACCTCAAGGTATCTGCTGACATTTATCCTAAAGGAAGGTTACGGTATCCTGCCTGAGGAAACCCCCGAGGAAGGGGATGCCTTTCTGGTGATAGGCGATGAGGCCATAGATTTCAGAAACAGATTTCCTTACGTTTACGACCTCGGTGAAGAGTGGTTCAAGCTGACGAAACTTCCATTCGTCTTCGCCCTCTTCCTCGTCAGAAAGGAAGCACCGCGGGAGGCTGTATCGGAGTTGCTGAGGGGTTTAAAGCTATCTGTCAGGAGGTTCTTCGAGGACCTGAAACTTGGAAAATTGAAGCTCGAAGGCGACAGCGATTTTATGAAGAGGTATTTCTGCGAGTGTATAGATTACTCACTGGGGGAGGAACATATGAGATCCCTGAACCTATTCTTCTCCTTCATGAAGAAGGAGACGGGAAAGCCCGCCCCCGAGGTTATCTCTCTCTTTCACCCCTTATGAACTCCTCCACCATCTTCTTGGCCTGCCAGTCGGGATACTGGATGGGTGGGTGCTTCATCGTGTAGGCGCTTATCGAATACAGTGGTCCTCCTATTCCCCTGTCTCTCGCGAGCTTGGCGCACCTGACCGCGTCTATCATGGAACCCGCGCTGTTGGGGGAGTCCTCCACATCGAGCTTCAATTCCACATACATGGGAACGTCTCCGAAGAGCCTTCCCTCGAGCCTTATGTAAGCGATCTTCCTGTCCTTGAGCCAGGGGACCCAGTCGGAAGGCCCTATGTGGACGTTCTCCCAGCTCATGCCGTTCGGTATGAGGGAGGTCACCGCCTCCGTCTTGGAAACTTTCTTCGTCTTGAGCCTCTCTCTGGCGAGCATGTTCAGGAAGTCGGTGTTTCCGCCGAAGTTGAGCTGGTAGGTCCTGTCGAGCTTAACGCCTCTATCTATGAACAGCTGGGCCAGGGTCCTGTGAACTATCGTAGCACCCACCTGGGACTTTATGTCGTCCCCCACAACGGGGATTCCTCTCTCTTCGAACTTCTTGGCCCACTCGGGATCGGAGACTATGAAGGTGGGCATAGCGTTTATGAAGGAAACTCCCGCTTCCAGGCATGCCTGGGCATAGAACCTGGCCGCCTGCTCAGATCCAACGGGAACGTAGTTTATCAGAACGTCAGCCTCAGTCTCCTTGAGGACCCTGACCACGTCCTCCAGCTCGTCCTCCTTCTCGTTCGCGAGGACGAAGGTCCTGTCCTCGGGATACTCCCTCATGTGGGGGGCGAACCCGTCCAGAACCTTGCCCATCCTCACCTTAACGCCCATGTAGGGGACTTCGGGCTCAAACACCGCGGTGCAGTTAGGAGGTGCGAAAATGGCCTCGGAAACATCCTTGCCCACCTTCCTCGCGTCTATGTCCCAGGCGGCCACTATCTCAAGGTCCCAGGGCTTGTATCCGCCTATGTCCTCGTGCATGAGCCCGCTTGTGTCTACACTTCCTTTCTTCTTGTAGTAGTAAATCCCTTGGATAAGAGAGCTCGCGCAGTTTCCCACACCCACAATAGCGACCCTGACTTTTCCAGCCATTCTCTCCACCTCCTACCGATTTTCGGTGTTTGAGCACGCTTGTTGTAGGTTTCTTAAATAAAATTATATTAACATCGCCCCCAACCTACAACCCTGTTATCATAACATTTAAACCGAAGAAGGAGGTTTGGAATGCTTCCGAGAGAGCTTATAGATCTGATGAGGGATCTGGGAGTTTTTCCGGTGGTTGTAGGGACTGTGGACTCGGAAGGCAACCAGCACATGACCTTTATAACCTGGGTATACCCCATAGACGAGAGGATCCTCAGGCTCGCGGTCAGCTCCAAGGCGAAAACAGCCCAGAACATCAGGGAGACGGGAAAGGTGGCGGTTCAGATATTTGCCCCCGACAAGTCTCTCACCTGCTACGGAAAGGCCAAAGAAATTGTGGAAAAAATAGAGGGCGTTCCCTTCGATGTCTCCGTATTCGAGATGGAGATCGACAGCGTGGAGAACTCCCTCTTCCCGGGATCTACCATAACGGGGATAATACCCTTCGCCCATACGGGTAAGGTTTTAAAGATGGTGGAGCTGGACGAGAAAGTTATGGAGGCTCTTAAAAACAAATCTTGATGGTATTTCGCGTCCTCTTACCGAGCGGAAGGGTAAAGCGATTTAAAGGAAAATGGGATAGGGAAGGATCTCCCCTCGGGTGGAGAGTTCTGGTTCCTTCTAAGGAGGGCGGGATCACCGGTGTGGTGGTCGGGATTGAAGGGGATTCTGAGGCCGAAGGCGAGATAATTTCATTTCCGGATAGACTACCGCTGATAGGTCAAACCCAGCTCTCCCTACTGGAAGAGCTCGCTTCAGACTACCTACTTCCGAGGGGCGTGCTCCTCTTCAAGCTCATTCCCTCCGCCTTCCTCTGGAGGGAGGAGGAACTCGTGGTGGTGGCATCAAAGGATGTGCCGGGCTTGGACAGACTCAGCAGAGAGGTCTTCGAATACGTGAAGAAGAGGAGAGGTGTAAAGCTGGAGAACCTCAAGAGAAGATACGATCCGAAGCTTCTGAGGATTCTAATCTCTAAAGGAATACTGAAGAGGGAGAGAAGATGGATACACCCACAGGTGGAGGAGGTATTTTACAGGCTTAAGGTTCCTCTGAAGGAGATCCTACCTAAGCTAAGAAGCCCGGAGAAGAAAAGGCTTGCGGTCTTCCTGAGCGGAAGGGGCTGGACAAGCGAGGAAGAAATTCTCTCCTGGGGGTTTAAGAAGAGCCTGATCAGGGATCTTGTCAAGAGGGGCTTTCTCGAGAGGACACACGAGCATGTGAGATCCGGAAAGGCATCACACGACAGAGCGGAAATTTTAAAGAGACTCGGAGCTGAGAGGATACTAATCTGGGACAGACTCAGGAGGGTTCTGGAGCTTATACTGCCGGACATCCTTTCCAGCTTAGAAGAAGGCAGATCAGCTCTGATCCTTACCGCTGAAACATCCCTCATAGGTTCGGTAAAGGAGTTCTTTCACGAACGTCTGGACGACAGGATTAGGGAGATCCACTCGGGCGTATCGCCAAAGAGAATGATCGAGAACTGGTTTAAGGCCCAAGAATCACCCTCTCTGGTGGTGGGTTCCTATATAGCATCCCTCTGTCCAGCGAAGGATCTGGGACTTGTGGTTCTCTTAGGGGAAAGTTCTCCGGGAGTGAAGATAAAAGCGTTAGGAGGTATAGATCTCAGAAGAATAGCCTACCTTCTTGCGAAGAAGTCCTCCTCCCGTCTCATCCTCGCAACCCAGGTGCCTACACTAAGCTCCTTCAAGCTCGTTCATGAAAGAAGAATGCTTCTCAAAGGTCCTCCGGAGGGCCTTCCCGAGGTTGAACTGATCCCTAAGAGGGCAGGTGAGATACTTACGGAGGAGGCCTACAGGAAGGTGGAGAAGAGCAGGGACAAGAATATCCTATTCCTGGTTCCCAAGCAGGGATACAGCTACGTTCACTGCCCCAGGTGTGAGACCCTCGCTCAGTGTCCCGAGTGCGGAACCTTCCTGACTTACTCCCAGAACAGGGAGATCCTCTACTGCACCAACTGCTCCTACAGATCGGAAGAACTCATCTGTCCCGAATGTGAGGGCGATCTGGAGGAGATCGGGTTCGGCATAGAGAAGGCGGTGGAAGTTGTGGAAAGAAACCTTGGCCTCGGCGAGAACTTCCACTTCTCCACATACCCCACCTGGGACGGGGACTACGACCTCGTTCTGGTCCTGTCCGCGGACAGCATGCTCTCGGTCCCCTCCTACAGATCGGAGGAGGAGCTCTTCACTTACCTGGTAAAGGCTCTGCTGATCGCAGGGGAAAAGCTCCTGATCCAGACCATGTTCCCCGAGGAGGAGGTGTTCCGTCTACTTAAAGAGAAGAGGTTCGAGGAGTTCTACCTGAGGGAGCTTAAAAGAAGGGAAGAGGAGGCTCTCCCCCCTGCCTGGAGGCTCCTACTGATCAAGACCACGAGGAAGGAGCTGGGGGGATACGCGGTCAGGTTCCTCTCTCCTAAGGTAAGAACCAGCTTCAATCCCAGAGAAAATCTCTACGAGATCCTCGTCCGTTTCAGGGACAGGAAAACTCTGGTTAAGGTGAAACAGCTCGTTAAGAGATTCGGCAAGGATATAATTGAGGTCAGGGTCGATCCCTTCTGAGGATGAGACTGATCCGCTTCGCCCTCAGCTTCGCCCTCGGCACGCTTGTAAGCAGGGTTCTGGGCTTTCTCAGGGATGCGGGTATAGCCTACTACTTCGGTGCTTCACATGTTTCAGACGCATTCTTCGTGGCCTTCAGGATCCCCAACAGCTTCAGAAGGCTTCTTGGCGAGGGAGGCTTCAACGCTGTCTTTGTTCCCCTCTATACGAGGGCTGTTGAGGAGGGAAGGGAGAAAGAATTCTTGGGAAAGGTGTTCCTCTTTTACCTGCTTGTGAACTCCATCATCACCTTTCTCGGAGTGCTTCTCTCAAAGTACATAGTCCTCCTGCTCGCACCGGGTTTGAGGGGAACGGAGACCTTTCATCTAGCGGTCTTTATGGCCCGGTTTCTCTTCCTATACCTGCTCCTGATAGGTCTGGGTGCCTTCTTTATGGGTGTCCTGAACGTGAAGGGCAGGTTCTTCGTTCCCGCGGTATCCCAGGGGGTATTCAACGCGGTCTTCCTCACGGTCCTGATCCTACTATCGGACAGATACGGACACATCGCTTTAATAGCGGGCGTGTTAGCTGGCGGTATACTTCAGGTTTCCGTGTATTTGCCCTCGCTTGTAAGGGAAGGTGTTTACCTGAAACCCGTTCTCAGGTTCGACGAGGAGGTAAAGGTGCTCGTGAGGAGACTCCTTCCCGCCCTCGGTGGGTTCGGCGTGAATCAGCTCTCCCTGTTCATAGACACCATCCTTGCCTCTTTCCTGCGGACGGGTGCCATCTCCTACCTCTATTACGCCAACAGGCTCTACCAGCTTCCCTTTGGGATAGTATCTGTGGGCGTGGCCAATTCACTTCTATCTCTCCTTTCCCGGAGCGACGTGGACAGGAACTTAGAGACGACGAGGGCCTTCAGGCTCGTTCTCCTGCTGATAGTTCCAGCCTCCACGGGCCTCGTGCTACTCTCCGAAGAGATAGTCAAGGTCGTATACCGCAGGGGAAGCTTCTCCGAAGAGGACGCGAGGATAACCGCAACGATCTTATCCATATATTCCCTCGGTCTCGTATTCTCATCCCTTCAGAAGGTCATCTCCGCTGAGTTTTTCTCACGAGGCGATACAAAAACGCCCGTAAAGGCCTCCCTCCTCTCCGTTGTGAGCGAAGGTATCTTAGGTTATCTGTTTGCCTTCCTTCTGGGACTCGGCATCTACGGATTACCCTTAGGAACAGTCATCTCCTTCCTCATAGGCTTTTCTTTTCTGATGGTAAAAAAGAAGGTTCGCATAGACAAAATACCCCTGGCTTACACATTGATAAGGAGTCTGATCGCAAGCTCGGTGATGGGTGTTTCGGTGTTCTGGATAAAGAACTACTTAACGGAAGCTACCATGACCCTTGTATTGGGAATCCCCTCCGGAAGTGTGGTTTACTTTCTGACGTTGTTCATTCTGAGGGAAAAGTTAGCCCTGAGCCTTTTCCAGAGCTTTATTAAGAAGGGTCTGAACCCTTGAGGCCCTTCTCGCAGCCTCGTTCTTGTGGATAACGCCTTTGCTGGCGGTGTGGTATATAACGCTTATGACCTCGGGAAGAAACTCTTTGGCCTCCTCCAGCTGACCGTTTTCAACCATCCTCCTGAACTTCTTTATATAGGTTCTCATCCTGGAGAGATGATACCTGTTTCTCTCTCTCCTTCTCGCGTCCCTTCTCGCTCTCTTTATAGCCTGTTTAGTGTTAGCCATCCTATTCCGACCTCCGGGACGGATATTTTAAAGGATTTTAAATCTTTTGTAAAGCGGTGCCCGTATAAGGTGCTCTGTTCAGCGGGCGTTCCAACTTGCAAAGGACAGCATGTTATAGGATAATTATGAATTCCACAATCCCAGGAGGAGAAGAGATGACCAGCGTTCTGGAGAAGGTTCAGAGGAGATATCTTCCCAAGAAGGATTACCCGAACTTCAAGGTGGGTGATACTGTAAGGGTCCATTACAGGATAAAGGAAGGGGACAGGGAAAGGGTCCAGCCCTTCGAAGGTGTGGTGATAAGGATAAGGGGATCGGGAGCAGACAAGACCTTTACGGTCAGAAAAGAGTCCTACGGGGTAGGAATAGAGAGGATATTCCCCTACTACAGCCCCAACATAGAGAAGATAGAGGTCGTGAAGATAGGAAAGGTCAGGAGGGCAAAGCTCTACTTCCTCAGGGAACTTAAAGGTAAGATGGCCCAGAGGAAGATCAAAGAGATCAAGAAGTGGGAGTTCGAAGCCATGCAGAGGAGGAAGGAGGAGGCCCGCAGACAGAGGGAGGAGGAAAAGGAGGCCCAGGAGGAAGCTCAGCAAGAATCCAATGACTGAGTTCGAGGAGAGGTTCTGGAAGGAAGGCCTCCTGGTGGCAGGTGTGGATGAGGCGGGCAGAGGGCCACTCGCGGGCCCTGTAGTTGCGGCCGCGGTGGTGCTCCCCCCCTTCACGGAGCCTTTTCTCAAAAGGGATTCAAAGAAGCTCAGTCCTGAGGAGAGAAAGGAACTTTATCACTCCATCAGGGAAAGGGCCCTCGCGGTGGGAACCGCGGTCGTGGACAGCGCGGTCGTGGACAGGGTGAACGTATACCAGGCCACAAAGATAGCTATGAGGAGAGCTCTCGAAGATCTCAAGCACAAGTTCGATGTGGTGATAAGCGATTACGTCAGGCTCGATGAGTTCAACTGCCTGCCCTTAGTTAAAGGAGACGAAAGGAGCCTCTCCTGTGCCTGTGCGAGCGTGATAGCGAAGGTGCTGAGGGACAGCATAATGGAGAAGTTCCACGAGATATATCCCCAATACGAGTTTGCCAGACACAAAGGGTATCCCACAAAAAGACACAGAGAGCTTATAAGGAAGTTTGGAGCCTCTGACATACACAGGAAGAGCTTCAGGTTTTAGCGAAATGATATCCATAGTAATACCCGCTTACAACGAGGAGGAGAACATACCTGTTCTATACGAGAAACTAAAGAAGGTTCTCGACTCACTCGGTAAGGACTACGAGATAATCTTCGTGGACGACGGGAGCGAGGACAGAACTCCGGAAGTCTTGAAAGAGATCGCTGAAAAGGATAAGAAGGTTAAGGTCATACGCTTCAGAAGGAACTACGGGCAGACCGCGGCCATGTATGCGGGCTTCGAGCACGCGAGGGGGGATGTAATCATCACGATGGACGCGGACCTCCAGAACGATCCCGAAGATATCCCGAGGCTTCTGGAGAAGGTAGAGGAGGGCTACGACATAGTGAGCGGATGGAGGAAGGACAGGAAGGATCCCTTCCTCTCGAGGAAGCTTCCCTCGAAGATAGCCAACTGGATAATCTCCAAGGTCACTGGTGTAGAACTCCACGACTACGGGTGCACACTCAAAGCTTACAGGGCTGAGATAGCCAAGAGATACAGGCTCTACGGAGACATGCACAGGTTCCTCCCTGCCCTCGCCAAGAGGTTCGGGGCGAGGATAACCGAGATACCGGTGAGGCATCATCCCAGGCTTTACGGAAGGTCCAAATACGGGATAGGCAGGACCGTCAGGGTCATACTGGACATATTCCTTGTTAAGTTCCTGAACGAATACATAACCAAACCCCTCTACGTCTTCGGAGGAGCTGGCTTCTTTCTCTTTCTGGCGGGCTTCCTCATAGAGCTATATCTCACGCTTCTTAAGCTCTTTACGGGAGCGGACATAGGGGACAGGCCCCTCCTCATCCTCGGCGTTCTCCTCATACTCGCAGGGATACAGCTCATATCAACGGGCGTAATTGCGGAGCTGATAATAAGGACCTACTACGAGTCGAGGGGAGAAAAACCCTACGTGATCGAGGAGAAGATAAACGTGGAGGATTAAACTTAATACATGGAGGTTCTCAGGGGAGAGGGGATCCTTGAAAAACTCAAAGAAGTTTTCTCCAAAACCAAAGAAAGCCTCAGGATCTCCTCCGCCTGGATAAAGGGAGAGGTCCTAAGGGATCTTCTCTCTCTCCTCCCGGACGGTGTTGAAGTTCAGGTTATAGTGAGAGCCTCCTCCTTGGAGGACCTGCGGATAACCGATCCCGAAGTCTTCAGAGCTATTAAGGAGAAAGGAGGAAAGATCTTCCTGAGTCCCAGGCTCCACGCCAAGTTTGTTATCTCCGATCGCAGGGAGGCGGTCGTGGGATCCGCCAACCTAACCCACTCGGGACTCCTTCCTGAGGGAAACCTGGAGACCGCGGTTTACATAGACGATCCTGACAGGATAAGGGAGCTGGAGGAGACCTTTGAGGAGATAAAAAGAGAGTCCTACGACTTTTCAAAGACGGTAGCCTTCGTGATAGATCTCGAGAGTGCGAGGGAGGGAAGGGTCCTGCTACTCAGGGAGGTTCAGGAACAGACCTACGTAAGGATCCCTCTCGGGAACGGAGACTTTCTCCTGGGCAGGGTGTTCGACATAAAGAGCCAGAACCTGTCCCTTTCCCTCGATGCGGAGGATGTGGCTTCTTATAAAGCTCTTGCGGAGATACTCTCCCAGAGGGAGGATGACTGGAAGATAGCGGGACTCTTCGCAAGGTTTCAGGAGGGGGTGGAGGTAAAGGTAGCCAAGTTCGAGGTCCTGGGTGAGTATGAGCGGGAGAGGAACCTCTTTAAAACACCCGTCAGGCCTGTGAGCGCGGGCTCTCCGGTGGAGATCCTGGAGGTGGAGGAGGACTCCCTGAGGGCTATCCTTTTGAAGAACCACTCGGGATACGATATGAGGTTTCCCACGTATCTGGGAAGGCTCCAGGGGACCGAGGTCAAGGCTTACCTGGACATGGACAAGGTCCTCTCCATGCACATGGCGGTGATAGGAACGACCGGCTCCGGAAAGACCACCTTCGTTAGGAAGATCCTTAAAAACTTCAGAGAACCTGCGAAGGTCTTCGTGTTCGATATGTATGGAGAATACTACGAGAGTCTGAAGGAAATCGGAGATGTGGAGAATGTCCCTATCCCCAACGTTCTCCTGCCCGTGGACGGGGACGATCTTAAAAAGCTCTTTAAGGAGAGCGGGCTTCCCATCTCGGAGAGGTCCTCGGACGAGAAGGAGCTGATGGCTTTCCTGAGGAAGCACGTAAAGCCGGATCTCGGCAGGACCGCACTCGGCCAGAAGAGCTTAGAGACTCTCATAAAGGAGGCGAGCCTGAGAGTTAAAGACAGGTTTTTGAAGGACTCCCTCTCTGAGGTTCTGGAGTTCTGGAAGAGGACCTTCGGTGAAGAGTCGGTCAGGGATCAGCCCGAGGCGGTTAGGTTGCTGAGGGAGTCCCTGAAAAGCAAGAGCAGAATAGTTATCTACGACTACAGGAACGTGGACATAACGGAGACGAGGGTGAATACCGCGGGCCTTGTGATGAGGGAGATCCTCAAGCTCGCCAAATCGGATCCACAGGACAGGCTGATAGTCTTGGAGGAAGCTCACAACTTCGCCCCCGAGAGGGGAACCGCGGAGGTCCAGGCGGGCAGGGAGAACCTTGCGTATCTGAGCGCCCGCAGGATAGCGATGGAGGGGAGGAAGCTCAGGCTCGGCCTGATAGCCATAACCCAGAGGCCCGCAAACGTGAGCAAGTTCATCCTCTCCCAGCTAAACACTCAGGTTATCTTCAAGCTGATAACAAAGAACGACCTGGAGGCGGTCTCCATCTTCTTCGAGCAGTCGAAGGAGGACATCTTCAACCTCCTCCCCTTCCTAAAGCCCGGGACCGCATACATAAGCGGTCTGGCTGTTCCCTTCAGCTTCCTCTTCCAGATGGAGGAGATCCCCTACTGGTAAAGCGTGTATCATATTAGGGCGGTGAAGGTAAGGGTAGGTATAGTCGGCTGCGGTGTGGTCGGCACGGGGACCGTCAGGCTCCTCTTGGAGAACAGGGAGATCCTAAGGAAAAAGACCGGGATAGACCTCCAGCTCGTAAAGGTGGCGGATCTCGACTGGGAAAAGGAGAGGGAGTTCGAGGTCCCCCGTGAGCTCAGGACTACCGACTACAGGGAGGTTCTCGAGTCGAGCGACATAGTGGTGGAGCTTGTGGGAGGAAAGGACTTTGCCAAGAAGTTGATGCTCGAAGCCATAGACAGCGGAAAGCACGTGGTCACCGCCAACAAGCATCTGCTGGCGATGGAGGGAGAGGAGATATTCCTGAGCGCGAAGAAAAAAGGTGTGAGGGTGGGCTTCGAGGCCTCGGTGGGGGGCGGGATACCTGTCATAAAGGCTCTCAGAGAGGGACTCGTGGGGAACAGGATAGAAACTATATACGGGATACTGAACGGCACTACCAACTACATACTCACGAGGATGTTCGAGGAGAACATGGACTTCGGGAGTGCCCTGAAGGAGGCCTCCGAGAGAGGTTACGCGGAGGCGGATCCCTCCCTCGACATAGACGGCTGGGACGCGGCCCACAAGATAAACATCCTCGCCTCCCTCGCCTTCGGAAACTACTTTCCCTTCGAGGACGTTTACGTGGAGGGGATAAGGAACGTAAACCGCTTGGATGTGGAGCTCGGAAAGGAGCTCGGATACACACTGAAGCTCCTCGCTATCGCCAAGAGGTTCGACGGAGAGGCGGAGATCAGGGTCCATCCTACCTTCATCCACTCGGAGGAGGCTCTCGCAAAAGTTTCGGGCGTTTACAACGCGGTCCTGATAGAGGGGGACTTTGTAGGCAGGACCATGTTCTACGGGCAGGGTGCTGGGTCCCTTCCTACCGCCTCCGCGGTTGTATCGGACATCGTGGACGTGGCAAGGTCCGTGGCTACGGGAAACTCCCTCGAGATAACGCCCGTGGACTGGGAGGAGGAGAGGATCTCGGTCAGAAAGAACTTCTTCAGCAGGTATTATCTGAGGTTCGACGTTCCCGACAGGCCCGGTGTTTTAGCCTCCATATCGAGGGTCCTTGCGGACTTCAACATAAGCATAGCGGCGGTCCTTCAGAAGGAGATGGTCTGCGAGCTTGCGGGGAGGAAGGGAGAGCCGGTGGTCCCCCTCGTGATACTTACCCACAAGGCTTACGAGCAGGACGTTCAGAAGGCCCTCGGTGAGATAAAGAAGCTTCCCGTGGTGGTTGGAGAGCCTACATTGATAAGGGTCGAGGAGGAGGCTGAATGAAGAAGCTCCTTGCCCCCTCCATCCTTGCGGGGGACTGGTGGAACATAGGGGAGCAGATAGAGGCCACCATCAGGGGCGGGGCGGACATCATCCACTTCGATGTGATGGACGGACACTTCGTCCCCAACATAACGGTAGGTCCTGAGATCCTCGCCAGCATAAGGAAGAGGATAGACCTCCCCATAGACGCCCACCTGATGATAGAGAACCCCGACAGATACATCCCCGAGTTCGTGAAAGCGGGAGCCAACTGGATCAGCGTCCACATAGAGAACGTTCCCCACATCCACAGGACGCTCAACTTTATAAAGGACCTCGGAGCGAAGGCGGGAGTGGTTCTCAACCCCGGAACTCCCCTCTCCGCGATAGAGGAGGCGGTCCACTACGCGGACTACGTCCTCCTGATGTCCGTAAACCCCGGCTTCAGCGGTCAGAAGTTTATAGAGAGGTCCTTAGAGAGGCTTACCCTTCTGAGGGAGATGAGGGACAGGCTCAATCCCGGCTGTCTCATAGAGATAGACGGAGGGATAAAAGAGAGCAACGTGGTGGAGGTGGTGAGAGCGGGAGCGGACGTGGTGGTGGTGGGCTCGGGGATATTCAGGGCACAGGACGTGGAGGCCCAGACGAGGAGGATAAAGGAGCTCATCTCCTCCGCAGTGGCAGTTTGAGGTCCCTGAGGTTGAAAACTGTAAACACTAAAAAGATCTCCTTCAGATAGCCCTTCTCCCCGTAGTAGGTCCTTCTGTAATCGAGCTTAAGGGCCCAGCAGGCACCTCTGTATCCTAAGTAGGCCCTCCTGTAGATTTCCCTCTTGGTAAGGTTATCCTTGGTGATAGAACCTCCCAGGAGTATGCCTTTTAAGCTCGTCTGTGCTCCCAGCGTATACTGATCTGTCAACCTAACCTTTCCGCTATTTCTTGAAACCACGTAGCTACCGAAGATAGCGGTGCTCCAGAATTTGAACCGCAGAGAGCTCACACTCCTGGCAATTACGTCCAGGTTCGGATCGTATATGAGATCCTCGGAGAGGTCCATCCATTCCGCAGGGTAAATGGTCAGGATCAATCTTACAGGGAGAAGTTCCTCTTCTACGAGGGTATTGTCCGTAGGAAACCTGTAGGACTTGAGCAGGTTGTATCCGCCCTCTAAGAAAAGGGTAGAGAAGGTTCTCTCCTTGTATGCGACTGAAGAGCTGAGCCTGAGCTTGAAGTTGTTCTCCTTAACGACCTGATCAAAGCTGTCAAACTGGGGATTGTTGAAGTTCTGGGGTGAAAAGGTGTAGACCATCTCCGTTAGACTGAAGAATCTTAAGGAGGAGAGGGAAAAGGAGCTGTAGAGGGGGGTCCTGTTCTCAAACTTGAAGGAGGAGACCCTCTCGTCCCCGGGCGCTCCCCCCTCGGTGAAGTAGAAGTTGTTCACAAACTTAACGCTCGCGTAGTTCTGAAATCCAAGAAGGCTAAAGGGAAGTTGGGCCTGAGGTAGGAACACGAGTCTCTTGGTCCTTACACCTTCCTCCCTGTAGAAGTTGGTGAAGGTGGTGGTGAGGTTTACAAGCATGGGGCCAACTCTCTTGGGTCTTGAGTAGAAGCCCATCTCCGGAAGAAGGCTGAAGCTCCTTTTATTGTTCGGGGAGGTCAGGTCGTAGTAGCTCCTGAGGTTGAAGGAGAGGAGGTAGTCCTTTTCCAGATCCGTATAGGTTACGTAGGAGAGGGTATATGGAAGGGTCCTCTCCTCTCTGGAAAAATACATATCTTCGAAGAAGTAGGGATCCGAAGGAAGGTCGAGGCCCAGCTTCCATCCCTTCCAGCTTAACTCGAACTGACCCCTGTATCTGTTCTCTCTAAAAGTTCTTAGATCCCTTCCCTCCCACCACTCTCCCGGAGGTGTGGGCTCAGCGTAGTAGGAGAACCTCATGTAGAGCCTGTCCCTGAATGTAAAGGCCTGCCTGTATTCGAACCAGAGACCTGTTGCCTGCCTGTCCCTGTAGTCCAAGGTCAAGGTCGCGTCCTTGTCTTCCGAAAGGGCCAGATAGAGGGGCTGGATGTATATGAACCTGTTGTAGCTGTTCTGACCTATCATGGGAGGCAGGAGCCCCGACCTCCTCTCCCCGACTGGGAAGATGGCCAAGGGAAGGTATCCTACGGGGACGTTAAAAAACTTCAAGGAGTTGCTGTAAGAGAAGACGTATCTGTCGTCGATCTTGGCCTTCCAGAAGCAGAGCTTCATCTCCTTGTCCTCTGGGGGACATGTGGTTATCTCTCCCTTCTCCACCAGATACTCGTTCTTGCCGATCTTCCTTATCTTCTTTGCGCTGAAGTAGAACTTCCTGAACCTCCCCTCCGCGTCCAGGAAGTATCCCTCCCTGGTCCTGAGATCTATGAAGGCCTCGCTCCCCCTGACCTCGAGATCCTGATCCTCGCTCTTTAAGTAGACGTTCCCCGTAGCGAATACGGTTCTTTTTTGGGGATCATACTTTATCCTATCCGCCTTTATGAGGAGGCCCCTGTAGTGGACCTCGACGCTTCCCTCCGCTATCAGGTTCCCCTCCCCATCCGTGCTCAGCCTCTCGGAGAGTATCTCCACGCCGAAGGAGAAGGAGATGAGGAACAGCAGAAGGAGCTTTAGTCCTTTGACCACTCGAATATTTTATTCTCGAGCTCCTCAAGATCGTGGAATATGTAATCGGGCTTGAAGTTGGCCTTCTCAAGCTCCTCCTCCCTATACTTCCCCGTGGTCATGAACACGGTCTTTATCCCCAGCTCCTTGGCTCCCATCAGATCCGTGTAGATGTCGTCGCTTATTAGGTAGACCTCCTCGGAGGGGAGGCCCTTCAGGGCGAGCTTTATGAACTGGGGGGAGGGCTTTCCGAGGTTGGAAAGCTCCTCCTCGTATCCCGTGGTGTAGGCGATCATCCTGCTGATGGATCCCGCTCCTGGGAAGTAGAGGCCGTCCGAGTCCCTCACTATCCTGGAGAGGTTAACCGGGATTATCTTCGCTTTGTTTAAGAAGACCGCAGAGACCGCGGTCTTTATCCTCCAGAAGTCTATCTCCTTATCCTGGCCCACCACCACCGCCTCCACCTCGTGGTCCTCCCTGACCTCGAAGCCCTGCTCCGAGAGGAAGCTCTTGAGCATCTGGGTTCCTATCACGAAGATCCTCTTTATCCCCTTCTCCCTCAGGTAGTCGGGAAGGACCGCCACGGGGGATATGAAGTCTTCCCTCTTTATCTCGAAGCCCTTGGTCCTCAGCTTGTGGACTATGAGGTCTGGGGATCTGGTGGAGTTGTTGGAGACTATCCTGAAGGGGATTCCCCTCTCCTTCAGGTTCTTTATAAAGCGGGGTGCGTAGTCGAAGGGTGTGAACTCCTTGTCCTTTGTGAGCACACCGTCCATGTCTATGAGCAGGTTGATCATGGGAAGTATTTTACTTCGGGACCTCCACCTTCTGAAGTATCTCCCTTACAACACCTTCTCCTTCCGCTCCCTCCCTGGTTATTATCCTGTGGGAGAGAACGTAGGGGGCCGTCTCTATAACGTCCTCTGGGACGACGAAGTCCCTCCCCTTCACGAAGGCCAGGGCCCTCGAGCACTGGGCAAGGTGTATGGCGCCCCTCGGGGAGACGCCGAGGAGTATGCGGGGATCCTCCCTCGTGGCACGGACTATGGATACTATGAACTCCGCCACCTCTGGGGAGAGGTATACATCCTTGACTTTGGAGATGCTCTCGAGGATTTCCTCCTTCGTGGTTACCTTCCTCACCGCACCGACCTTCTCTAAGGGGTTTATCCCCATCACTATATCCTTCTCCGTCTCCCTGTCTGGGTATCCCACGTTTATCCTCATCATGAACCTGTCCATCTGGGACTCGGGAAGGGGGTAGGTCCCGTAGTGCTCCACGGGGTTCTGGGTGGCTATCACGAAGAAGGGCTCTGGGAGTCTGTAGGTCTTCCCGTCCACAGTCACCTGCCTCTCCGCCATCGCCTCCAAGAGGGCGCTCTGGGTCTTGGGCGTGGCCCTGTTTATCTCGTCCGCCAGGACCACGTTGTGGAAGATGGGTCCCTCCTTGAATACAAACTCCTTCCTGGCCTGATCGAATACAGAGGTTCCCGTTATGTCCGAGGGGAGGAGGTCGCTGGTGAACTGGATCCTGGAGAAGCTCAGGTCCATGGCCCTCGCGAGGGCCAGGGCGAGGGTCGTCTTCCCCACGCCAGGTATGTCCTCCACCAGGAGGTGCCCTCCCGCCAGGAGGCAGGTGACAGCCCTCAGGACCACCTCCTCCTTCCCCCTCACTACCTTCGAAACTTCGTCCACCACAGCCCTAACGTCCATATCAGAGCCTAATGATATACTAAAAGGCCCATGTTCGAAAGGGTTCTCTTCGTAGCCCTCATCCTCCTGATAGCCTATCTATTCAAAGTGGCTGGCCTCTTCAGGGAGGATCACTCCAAGGTTCTGATAGACTACGTCATCTACTTCTCCCTCCCAGCCCTCGTCATACAGAAGGTCAGGGAGGTTCCCCTCGGTGGGGAGGCTCTGGGGGTGGTCCTGCTTGCCTGGATCTCGACAGGCCTCTCCCTCTTTTTCTCATTTCTTTTGGGGGAGCTGTTCGGTTTTAAGGGAGGGTCCCTGAGGGCCCTTGTGCTCGTCTCCTCCTTCGGGAACACCGCCTTCCTCGGTTATCCCTTCACCTTCGCCCTCTTCGGGGACGAGGGGCTCAGGTATGCGGTCCTATACGATCAGCTGGGGTCCTTCTTTCTTGTGGCCTCCATCGGCTTTCTGATAGCCACGGGTAGATTCGATCCCAAAGAGGTTCTCCTCTTCCCTCCCTTCTTAGCCCTCGTGGTGGGGCTCCTGAGCAGGGGCGTCCCCTTTCCCGATGCCCTGAACACCTTCCTGGACATATCTGGAAAGTCCCTCATACCGATAGTCCTGTTTGCGATAGGTCTGAGGTTCGCTCCCTCCCACCTTCCCAGATCCGCCAGGGGGACCTTGATCGCCCTCTCCATAAAGATGCTCCTCGTTCCCCTCCTGGTGGCCTTTATTCTGAAGGGCCTGGATCTGAGGGATCTCCCCTACAGGGTGGCCCTCCTTGAGACCTCCATGCCTCCCATGGTGATGGCTGGTGTCCTCGCCATAAAGTTCGGTCTCGACGAGGCTCTGGCCCTCTCTGCCATAACTCTCGGCATACTCCTGAGCTTCCTCACCGTCCCTATCATCATGGATGTGCTGATTTAATATTGGGCATGCGATA
>JALWVU010000051.1 GCA_027079305.1 Aquificaceae bacterium | reverse complement strand
TCCAAAAGTGAATATAGGAATGAAAAGCACAGCGTCGAATTTGACAAGCACGCCCCAAAAACGAATATTAGAAACGAAAAGCACGGCGTCGAATTTGACAAGCGCACTGCAAAATCGGAGTGAAAAACAATTACTTAAACAGAGTGTTTATCAGAAAGTGAATAGAGAAGCGAAATAGGGAACGCCTTGTAATTAACTGTTTATCAGTGCGTAATAATTAAAACGCCAGCTAACAAAACCTATAAGCAATAAAGGCTGCTGGCTTGCCCCGAAGGGGGTTTTCCTTTTACAAACCATTGGTTTTTGCCATTTTATTGAATCTAACACGTAAAAACCAATGGTTTTTACTATTTTTGTAACCCGCTACAGCAGTGAACTTTTATCCTTTACTGCTCATAGCTAAAACGTTAGCAGTCATTTACCAACATCCCCTACTCTGCTGTTTTTCGCACTTGTTCACTCTGGATTTTTAACGCAATCAGTTCGCAAGGACTCGTGCGCTCAAGCGCAAAGAACGTTTTTACTCAGACGTTTAAAAATGGGAAATACAGTGGTAAATTTGCTAAGTATGCCTCAAAAATGGAATGTCAGAAATGAAAAGCACAGCGTCGAATTTGACAAGCATGCTCCAAAAATGGAATATCAGAAATGAAAAAGAAATTGTCAGATTTGACAAGCATGCTCCAAAAAAGAATATCAGAAACGTAAAGACAATGTCGAAATTGACAAGTATCCCCCAAAAATGAAATATCAGAAACGAAAAGCACAATGTCGAATCTGACAAGCATGCTCCAAAAATGAATATCAGAAACGAAAAAGAGACTGTCTGATTTGACAAGCAGGCTGCAAAAATGAAGATCACAGCTTCGAATTTGACAAGCACGCCCCAAAAAAGAATGCCAGAAATGAAAAGGAGACTGTCAGATTTGACAAGCACACTGCAAAAACAAGGTGAAGAATAATTACCAAACCGGGTTGTTTAGCAGAAAGTTAATGTAAAAATGCAATAGGGAACGCCTTGTTAATCGGCTGTTTATCAGCATATAATCATTAAAACGCCAGCCAACAATCAGTAAAAGCAATAATGGCTAATTGTATAGTTCGGAGTTGGTTTTGTATATCGGAGACCG
>JALWVU010000050.1 GCA_027079305.1 Aquificaceae bacterium | reverse complement strand
ACATCTCCGTAAGGCTCACTATCCCCATTGGAAGGGAAGCAATCTCAGATGGCTCCATCCCCGAGCCGAAGACAAACTCCGTGGAACCACCGCCCTGATCAACAACCAGGAACTCGCCGGGAGGCTTCAGGGAGTAAGCAACAGCAAGGAAGGCGAGCCGGCCCTCCTGCTCAGGCGTAATTATCTCAATCTCAAAGCCCGTCCTTTCCCTTGCAAGGCTCAGAAACTCATCGGCGTTCTTTGCCCGCCTGAGGGCTTCCGTGCCCACAGCCCTGACCCTCTCACATCCAAGGTCCTGAACCTCCTTTCGGTAGCTCTCAAGAACCCTGAGAGTTTCCTCAATCCTGTCTTCCCTCAGAATACCGCTCTCCTTAAGGCCCTCAGCAAGGGACGTTATCTCACCACGCTCTTTGATAATCTTCAGGGAACTGCCATCCCCCTCTGCCACCGTCAGCCTGACCGAATAGGACCCAACATCCACCGCCCCAACCCGCATGGAAAAATATTACCAGCGGTTCAGAGCTCAATCCTGATCTTTGCTTCTACGTACTTCCTCACAAGAGTTGCAATTAGAGTCCGATCCACTCGCCCCTTTCAAGTTCCTCCTCTGTCTGCCCTTCAAAATAATCAAGCCTCTTCATCGTTCTTACCTCCTTAAATACTTCTTCGCCATCTTCCTGCTGGGGAATATTGTGATTAGGTCACAATGCTTAAAATCTCTTTAAGATAGAAGAACAATCCGTCATCTCAAAGCCAGTTTTAAAACTATCCATCAGCTCTTTTTTAAAAAATTACACCCCGTCAGGACCGCTGGATGGAGTTTGTCTCTGATTTTGAGGGATACTTTTGTGCCTGCTGTGGCATGGTTGGTATCAATAAAGCAGAGGGCTATGCCTGTTTTGAGGGTAGGGGAGTAGGTTCCGCTGGAGACCTCACCGATCGGACGGTTCCCTTTATAGATCTGGTAGCCCCGTCGGGGTATTCCTTTTCCCTGCATCTTGAGTCCCATAAGGACCCTTTCGGGTTTGAGGTCAAGGAGTGCCTCTTTTCCGATAAACTCTTTTTCAAAGGATACGAACCTCTCAAGGCGGGCGTGGAGAGGTGTTATGGTCTCCGAGAGCTCGTTGCCAT
>JALWVU010000049.1 GCA_027079305.1 Aquificaceae bacterium | reverse complement strand
TACATACGTAACTCTCGCATGAGTACGTTCAACCACGTCAGGCTCCCCCTGCCCATACATAAATACATACATTAAATTGGGAGGATACAGAGCCCAAACGCCTATCCGCGTGGTCCAAGTGACCTAGAATCGGGACACACCGGATTTCAGGTAGCCCTCCGCAAATAATAATTAAACTACGGAAGAACTGTAGGGCCATACTGTGCCAACAACAGTTTTCCTAAATTACTATTACCTAATAAAAGGAAAACTAAATACTCCCACAACAGCATTAATACTAAAGGGAGGCGTTTACCGGAGACATAAACACCCCTATAAGTATATAATATATTTTCAAAATAGCCAGTTGTTGAATAGTGATATAATAACATAAATTGTTCCTATACATTTACTGCTCAGAATTTTTCGTTACTAACCAACGTGGCCACACATCGTATCGATACACTAATTACCGCTATCAGTAAATTGTGACATTTACTAAAACCAAACCAGTAAAGTCACATACATACATGCCAAAACCCTAAAACATGCTCGCCCACGTCAGGCTTCGCTTCCCATACATACATACATACATATTTTCAATTGGGAAGTTCCACCAAAACGCTATCCGGCGTCCTTGTGACATATGGTCTGGACTCACCGGATTTTAGGTAGCGCTCCGCAAGAAATAATTCCACTCCGGGCGAACTGCAGGACAATACTATACTATTAACAGTTTTTCTGGACCAGTGCAACACAGCACCCCAGAAAAACTAACAACTATAAACGGCAGTATGATAAAGGCAGATGCTTACCGGAGTCATAAACACTCCCAGAATCATATAGTGTATTACTAATGTGACCAGTTAGCCAATAACGCCCTATTAATAATTCCCCCTATACATATACTAATCACAATAATACTAAAAATAACAATTATAATTATGATAATGATAACAATTATAATTATCATTATCTACAGCTAAGAGATAGCTAGATCAGGAAGATTTCATTAGTCTCTGGCACTGACTGTGTGTGTTTTATGTTACATTTATACATGGGGTACTGGCGCAGAGTAAAACCTATACATTCGTATATGAATTCTGTCTAGCTTAACTCATCAGGGGGCAGTCGCTAGACGCAGCGTTTCGTTGCGGCAGAATTAATGCTTAGA
>JALWVU010000048.1 GCA_027079305.1 Aquificaceae bacterium | reverse complement strand
ACGAAGAGGTTCCTCAGCATATCGCTGAAAAGATTATCGGCGAGAGGACAGTAGGAAAAAGTGCCTGAAGGAGGTTGGGATAGATGGCCAAGGAGAAGTTTGAGAGGACCAAGGAGCACGTAAATGTCGGCACCATAGGGCACGTAGACCATGGCAAGAGCACGCTCACATCAGCAATAACATGCGTATTAGCAGCAGGGCTCGTAGAAGGCGGAAAATCAGAGTGTTACAAGTACGAAGAAATAGACAAAGCACCCGAAGAGAAAGAGAGGGGAATAACAATAAACATCACCCATGTAGAGTATGAGACACCAAAGAGGCACTATGCCCACGTAGACTGTCCCGGGCATGCAGACTACATCAAGAACATGATCACAGGCGCAGCCCAGATGGACGGTGCCATACTCGTCGTATCAGCAGCCGATGGGCCCATGCCTCAGACAAGAGAGCACGTCCTCCTCGCAAGACAAGTAAACGTTCCCTACATAGTCGTCTATCTCAACAAATGCGACATGGTAGACGACGAAGAACTATTAGAGCTCGTAGAATTAGAAGTCAGAGAGCTCCTCACAAAGTACGAGTATCCAGGAGACGAAGTCCCCGTCATCAGAGGCTCAGCCCTCGGCGCCCTTGAAGAATTAGACAAGAACCAGCCCGGCAAGTGGATAGACTCCATCAAACAGCTACTAAACGCCTTAGATGAGAACATACCAACGCCACAAAGAGACACCGACAAGCCCTTCCTCATGCCCATAGAAGACGTCTTCACCATCTCAGGAAGAGGAACAGTCGTAACAGGCAGAGTAGAGAGAGGCGTATTAAAACCAGGCGAAGAAGTAGAAATAGTAGGGCTAAAAGACGAAGCCACCAAGACAGTAGCCACCTCCATAGAGATGTTCAGGAAAATCCTAGACGAAGCCCTTCCAGGCGACAACGTAGGCGTCCTACTAAGAGGAGTCGGCAAAGACGACGTAGAGAGGGGGCAAGTCTTAGCCAAGCCAGGCACAGTAACACCCCACAAGAAGTTCAGGGCGCAGGTATACATACTTTCCAAAGAAGAAGGCGGGCGTCACACACCCTTTTTCCTCAATTACAGGCCGCAGTTCTATTTCAGGACAGCAGACGTCACCGGCACAGTAGTCAAGCTACCCGAAGG
>JALWVU010000047.1 GCA_027079305.1 Aquificaceae bacterium | reverse complement strand
AGCTGGCGTTTTAATTATTACGCACTGATAAACAGTTAATTACAAGGCGTTCCCTATTTCGCTTCTCTATTCACTTTCTGCTAAACAACCTGGTTAAGTAATTATTTTTCACTCCGATTTTGCAGTGCGCTTGTCAAATTCGACGCCGTGCTTTTCGTTTCTAATATTCGTTTTTGGGGCGTGCTTGTCAAATTCGACGCTGTGCTTTTCATTCCTATATTCACTTTTGGAGTGTACTTGTCAAATTCGACGCCGTGCTTTTCATTTCTATATTCACTTTTGGAGTGTGCATGTCAGATTCGACATTGTGCTTTTCATTTCTACTTTTTGCAGTGTGCTATTCAAATTCATCGCTGTGTTTTTCACTCAATAAACACTCGAGTAAAAACGTTCTTTGCGCTTGAGCGCACGTCTCCTTGCGGACTGCTTGCGTTAAAAATTCAGAGTAAAAAACTGCGAAAAACAGCAGAGTAGGGGATGTTGGTAAATGACTGCTAACGTTCCAGCTATGTGTAGTAAGGGCTTAGAATTAACAGCACTTACGAGCTACAAATATAGTAAAAACGGCTGGTTTTTACTGCTATATTAAACGAAATGTCAAAAATCAGCCGTTTTAGATATGCAAAACCAACTTCGAGCAAGCAATTAGCCCTTATTACATATAGGTATTGTTAGCGGGCGTTCAAATATTACGCACTGATAAACAACTCATTAACAAGGCGGTATCCTATTGCGATTTTACATTCACTTTCTGCTAAACAATCGGGTTAAGTAATTATTCTTCACTCTGATTTTGCAGTGTGCTTGTCAAATCTGACAGCTTCCTTTTCGTTTCTGATATTTGTTTTTGCAGTGCGCTTATCAAATTCTACGTTGTGTTTTTCGTTTCCAATTTTCGAGTGTGCTTGTCAAATCTGACCGTTTCCTTTTCGTTTCTGATATTGTTTTTTGGGTGTGCTTGTCAAATTCAACATTGTCTTTTCGTTTCTGATATTCATTTTTGGCGCATGCTTGTCAAATTCACCACTGTATTTTCCATTCCTAAACATCCGAGTAAAAACGTTCTTTGCGCTTGAGCGCACGAGTCCTTGCGAACTGATTGCGTTAAAAATCCAGAGTGAACAAGTGCGAAAAACAGCAGAGTAGGGGATGTTGGTA
>JALWVU010000046.1 GCA_027079305.1 Aquificaceae bacterium | reverse complement strand
CCTCCGTTATCCTGTAAGCCTCCTCAAAGGCTCTCTTCCATTCTTCTTCGCTTGCGTTTTCGGGATTCTTGCCCCAGGACTGGATTATTTCCCTCGCAAGGTACTCGGGGTTTCCGCCCAGAAGTATATCCGTTCCCCTTCCCGCCATGTTGGTGGCGATGGTCACGGCACCTACTCTGCCTGCCTGAGCGATGATGTAGGCTTCCTTCTCGTGGTGCTTGGCGTTGAGAATGTGGTGGGGGATCCCCTTTTTAAACACTTCCTTTATTCTTGACTCAAGCTCTTCATCGGTGACTCCGTGCTTTGCCTTCAGCTCCTCAATGCATTCCTTGACCTCTTCCCTCTCAAGGAGCTTCTTTATGAGCCTCTTGTTTTTAAGAAAGGAGGAGAGCTGTTCGTTGTCCTCAATGGAGACGGTGCCCACAAGAACGGGCCTTCCGAAGAGGTGGTTTATGAGAACCTCTTCAACGACCTTTTCCCATTTTTCCCTCTTTGTCTTGTAAACGAGGTCGGGAAGGTCCTTCCTGATCATAGGTTTGTGAGTCGGAATCACAACCACTTCAAGGCCGTAAATCTCCCTGAATTCTAAGGCTTCTGTTTCTGCGGTTCCCGTCATTCCTGCGAGCTTTCTGTAAAGCTTGAAGTAGTTCTGGAAGGTTACCGACGCAAGAGTCTGGTTCTCTTCCTTGACCTTGACTCCTTCTTTGACCTCTATTGCCTGATGAAGACCGTCGGACCACCGCCTCCCGGGGAGGACTCTTCCGGTGAACTCGTCAACGATCAGGACCTCGCCGTCCCTGACTATGTAGTGGACGTCCTTCTTGAAGAGATGGTGGGCCTTGATTGACTGAACTATCGCATGGAGGAGGTCTATGTTCTTGAGGTCGTATAGGTTTTCAACGCCGAGCATCCTCTCCGCCTTTGCGATTCCCTCCTCTGTGAGGGTCACCGTCCTGTGCTTCTCATCAACGGTAAAGTCCTTCTCGGGCTCAAGCTTTCTCACAACTCTGTCAGCGGTTCTGTATATCTCTGTGTCCATCTGGGCGGGTCCCGAGATGATCAGGGGAGTCCTTGCCTCGTCTATAAGGATTGAGTCAACCTCGTCAACTATGGCGTAGGTATGACCTTTTACCTGAACTATGTCCTCTTTTGAGAAGGCCATGTTGTCTCTCAGGTAATCAAAGCCGAACTCGTTGTTGGTGCCGTAGGTTATATGAGCTGAGTAGGCGTCGCGCCTCTCGCACTCTTCAAGAACGGTGAAGAAGGCCTTTTTTGCCTCAACGTTTACCTTTTCGGAGGGGAGGATCTCTTCTGTGAATCCCCTTTCCCATACTCTCAGGTCGCTTGCAAGGGCATTCTTGAAGGCGGACTCATCAGCCCACTTCACAAGGTAGGACTTTCCGTCCGAGTTGATAACACCAACCTCAAGGCCCAGGAAATTGAAGATCGGTCCCATCCACTGGGCATCTCTTCTTGCAAGGTAGTCGTTTACCGTTACTATGTGAACGCCCTGCTCGGTCATGCCGTTGACCGCTGCGGGAAGGCTCGCCACAAGGGTCTTTCCTTCTCCCGTTTTCATTTCCGCTATCTTTCCCTGGTGGAGGACAAATCCGCCGATTATCTGAACGTCAAAGTGCCTCAAGCCCAGGGTTCTTTTGGCTGCCTCCCTTACAAGAGCAAAGACCTCAATAACCTCATCTGTGATCCTCCCCCTTATTATTTCCTCTCTGAGATCCTCGTCTTCCCTTATCTTTGTGTAAAGAGCCTGAGCTCTTTCTCTGATCTCAATGTTGGAAAGGGAGTCAAGCTCCTTCTCAAGCTCGCCCACTTTCCTGACAAAGGGCCTGAGCTTTTTGATCTCCCTCTCGTTTTTGGTTCCGAGTATCCTTTTAACAAGCCAGCCTATCATCCGCTTTCTCCGAAGACCTTAATTTAATTAGTTTAAAATAAAAGTCCAAGGAAGCCCGGTGAAAACTGAGGAAAGAGAACACCTTATCAATATCCTGCGTGAAACGATCTACAGGCTCACAGGCAACTACTATCCCGATGAGAGGATGAAGATCCTTGAGTACAAGATTGAAAGGCTCATCAAGAGCCAGAACCTTGACGGCAGTCCCCCCGAGAAAATAATCAATTACTTTCTGTCAAGCCAGGAAAGGAAGAAGCTCCTCATAGATCTGATGACAGTTCCCGAGACGAGGTTTTTCAGGGAGTATGAACAGCTCACCGCCCTTATGGGCGGTCTTTTAAAAGATCTAAAAATAATTAATCTTTTGAGCATAGGGTGTTCAACGGGGGAAGAGCCCTACACTCTTGCTATGATGATGAGGAAGGAGGGCAAAGGCGGAAAGGTGGTGGGGGCAGACATCAACGAGAAGGTGCTTGAGAAGGCAAGGGAAGGTCACTACAGGGCGGGCGCAATTCAAGACATACCTGAAGAGTTCAGAATGTTTGTAAGGCAAAGGGGCAGAGGAATAGAGGTTGTGGAAGAGGTCAAAAGGATGGTTGAGTTCAGAAAGGTGAATCTGATAGAGGAGAGGGATTTTGAGAGTTTGGGGATGACCTTTGACGCGGTTCTGTGCCGGAATGTTCTGATTTACTTTGATGCAAACTCCAAGCGCAGGGCTCTGGAAAATATCAGGAGAGTTCTTAAAAAGGGCGGACACCTCGTTCTTTCTTCTACCGAGATTCTCCAGAGGGACTACCACGACCTCTTTGAGCCTGTGAAGGTCGGGAAGTTTTTCTTTTACAGGAAAGGGGATGGGCATGATAAGGGTTCTGATAGTTGACGACTCTCCCTTTATAAGGCTTGCTCTTAAGAAGGTCCTTTCTCAGGACGGTGAGATTGAGGTTGTGGGGGAGGCGGGAAACGGCAAAGAAGCGATCAGGGAAGCCGAACGCCTGAAGCCGGACGTCATCACTCTTGACATAAATATGCCTGTTATGGATGGCCTCAGCGCGCTGGAAGAGATAGTTAAGGTGTGTCCTGACTGCGGGGTTCTGATGGTGAGCGCTCTCACAAAGGAGGGGGCTGAGGAGACCATTGAGGCTCTTAATAAGGGCGCCGTTGACTTTATCACAAAGCCCTCTGACTATCAGGAGCTTTTCAACTTCAGGGAAGAGATAATCGCCAAGGTTAAGGCGGTTTACGGAGCAAAGAGGGGAAAAGAAAAAAGGATCACTGAGCCCAAGGCGGGACCTGCGGTCAAGGAACCGGAGGGCGATAAGGTCAGGCAGCAGCGGGGCTTTTCCATTCATCCCTGTGTTGCCATCGGCATCTCAACGGGCGGACCTCAGACGCTCAGCAGAGTCCTGCCTTCAATTCCCTCAGATTTTCCCTCGCCTATCCTCATAGCCATCCACATGCCTGACACCTTTACCGCCACCTTTGCAAGGCACCTTGACGCTCTGACAAAGATTCCCGTAAAAGAGGCTGAAGAAGGAGAGATTATTGAGGGTGGAAAAATTTATATCTCTAAGGGGAGGATCCACATGACTGTAACGGGGACAAAGGAAAGGGCGCGCGTCAGATATATAAAAGATGACTCTTACATATACAAGCCTTCTGTGGACCTCCTCTTTGAATCGGTGGCGAAGGTTTACGGATCCGATGCTATTGGCGTTGTGATGACGGGGATGGGAAACGATGGCTCAAGGGGGATCGTAGCGATCAAAAGGGCTGGGGGTGTGACGGTGGCCGAGGATCCATCTACCGCGGTGCTCTGGGCTATGCCCGAAAACGCAATAAAGACGGGCGCGATTGACCACGTTGTGCCAAAGGAGAGACTCCCTTCCTTACTCGCTGATCTTGTAATGAGGACCGCTCACAGGTAGCCTGCCTCTACGCCTATGCAGGCGTTGTAAACAAACTGGATCCTGTCCCTGTACTTCTCAATGACCTCAAAGTTTTCGGCACCGGGCTGGAGCCAGACAACCTTTGCCCCTACCTCAATGGCTTCCTGGACTATCGGCTCAACGTGAGCAGGGTTTCTGTAAACGTTAACAATGTCAATGGGATCCGGAACGTCTTTCAGGGAAGGGAGAACCTCAATCCCGAGGATCACCTGACCTGCGTACTTGGGGTTGATCAGATAGACTTTGTGCAGTCCTTTTTTGACGACTTTTTCTGTAGTGTAGTAGGAAGGCCTCTCCGGGTTTGAAGAGATACCTATTACAGCCACTACCTTTGCCTTCTTGAGAGCTTCAAAGGCATCGTCCCTGTGCTGAACCTCTGCCATCATCTGTCCTCCTTATGGAGTGGGGATCTTAGTATATACCTTTTAAGGCTAAATCCATTCTTAGAATTTGACGATTAAATCTGTATAAGCTGGTGGAGGGGAAATGATATGTTCCTGAAAGCCTTGACTCTCATCTTTTTTATTGTTTTGATCTCCCGCAGTGCTGAGTTCTCCTTTGTTCAGCCTATAGAAGGAAAAATGTACGTTGATGACTACTTTAACAGTCTCGGT
>JALWVU010000045.1 GCA_027079305.1 Aquificaceae bacterium | reverse complement strand
GGCGAGGGAGGAGCAGGTGGAGTATGCAAAAAAGCACGGGATCCCCGTAAAGGTGACAAAGGAAAAGCCCTACTCCATAGACAGGAACCTCTGGGGTGTCTCCATAGAGTGCGGTCCCCTCGAGGACCCCTGGGAGGAGCCTCCCGAGGACGCTTACCAGATAACCACCTCCCCCGAGAAGGCCCCCAATGAGCCCGAGTATATAACCATCGGCTTCGAAGAGGGAGTTCCCGTCTCCTTAAACGGGGAGAGGTTCGATCTTCTGAGTGATCTGATCCTCAGACTCAACGAGGTAGCGGGGAAACACGGTGTGGGAAGGGTGGACATGGTCGAGAACAGGCTCGTCGGGATAAAGAGCAGGGAGATATACGAGGCTCCCGGAGCCCTGACTTTATACGAGGCCTACAGGGATCTTCTTTCCCTCGTTACCGACAGGTTCACCTTCCACTACTTTCTGAGCCACGTTCCCCACGAGTATGCTAAGCTCGTCTACGAGGGCCTGTGGTTCACACCTCTCAGGGAAGCCCTCGACGCCTTCACGGGCAGGCTTGCAAAGGATGCAACCGGGGAGGTCAGGCTCAAGCTCTACAAGGGCTCTGTGAATGTTGTGGGAAGGAGGTCTCCCAACTCCCTCTATGTGGAGGATCTGGCCACCTACTCAGAGAGGGACGCCTTCGACCACCTCGCCGGGAAGCACTTTACACAGGTATGGGGGCTTCCCCTGAAGGTTCTGGGAAGGAGGAAGGGCTGATCAACCCTCCTTGAGGGCGCTCACTATCTCCTGAACCGCCTTCTTAGCGTCCGCAAAGAGCATGAGGGTGTTGTCCATCGCAAAGAGGGGGTTAGGTATACCCGCAAAGCCCGGGCTCAGGCTCCTCTTTATAACTATCACGGTCTTGGCCTTCCAGACCTCTAAAACCGGCATCCCCGCTATGGGGCTCTTGGGATCCGTTTGGGCGAGGGGGTTCACAACGTCGTTGGCCCCTATCACTATCACCACGTCCGTCTGTTCGAAGGTGGGGTTTATCTCTTCGAGCTCCTTCATCTTCTCGTAGGGGATGTCCACCTCCGCCAGGAGGACGTTCATGTGCCCGGGCATCCTTCCAGCGACGGGGTGAATGCCGAACTCCACCTCCACACCTTTGGACTCAAGCAGGTTGTAAAGGTCCCTGACCGCGTGCTGGGCCTGGGCCACCGCCATCCCGTATCCGGGGACTATCACGACCCTCCTCGCCCCCTCCAGAAGGAGGGCCACCTCCTCCGGAGAGGTCGCCTTCACCTTCCCCGCGTAGATGTCGTCCTGGTCTGCGGTCGCCACCTCCCCGAAGCCCCCGAAGAGGACGTTCAGGAGCGATCTGTTCATGGCCTTGCACATGAGGTTGGTGAGGATTATCCCCGAGGCTCCCACAAGGGACCCGGAGATTATAAGGGCGTTGTTCTGGAGCACGAAGCCCGTTGCAGCAGCGGCGAGGCCCGAGTAGGAGTTGAGGAGGGCTATCACAACGGGCATGTCCGCCCCACCTATGGCTATGGTGAGGAGGATCCCGAGGATGGAAGCTACGCCCGCTATTATCCAGTAGAGCTCGAGGTTCTGAGGGTTCAGCACCAGGTATGTCCCGAGGGCCAGGGCTATCAGGGCGAAGAGGGCCTTAACGACCTGCTCCCCCGTGTATCTGATGGGCCTCTCCTTTATCAGGCCCTGAAGCTTGGCGAAGGCCACACCGCTCCCGAAGAAGGTGACCGAGCCTATTATCCCCGAAGCTACGGAAGCGGTGGTAAATAGATAGTCAGGGTTCTTGGTCTCGTAGAGCGCCGCTCCCGCAACGAGGGCGGAGGCTCCTCCCCCAAGGCCGTTGAAGATCGCGACCAGCTGGGGCATGGCGGTCATCTCCACCTTGAGGGCCAGGACCACTCCTATAAGAGCCCCTACAACGAGTCCCGCCAGTATCACTGAGAAGTCCACTATCCTCTTGTCGAGGAGGGTGACCACAACCGCTATCAGCATCCCGAGGGCACCGAGCAGGTTCCCCCTTACCGCGGTTCTCGGGTGGGAGAGGCCCTTGAGACCCAGAATGAACAAAGAAGCAGCGAGGAGGTATGCCAGGTTTACTACTATCTTCTCCATACCTCAGTCCTTCCCCCTGAACATCTCGAGCATCCTGTGGGTTACAAGGAACCCTCCAACCACGTTTACGGTGGCAAAGACGAGGGCCAGAAAACCGAGAATGGTGGTCAGTATAGAGTGGCCAGAGCCTGCGGAGATGATAGCTCCCACGATGGTTATGCCCGATATGGCGTTCGAGCCCGACATCAAGGGTGTGTGCAGGGTGGGAGGAACTTTTGTAATTACCTCGAAGCCTACGAACATGGATAGAACGAAGATGGTGAAGTACATCACGAAGTCTTCCATCACCCAACGCCTGGTTAACCGAACCGCACATTTGTGCAGTCCGGTGCCGGGCTATTTATATCGCGCCCCTTCAGGCTGGGGATAAACCCGGCAGGCGCTATTTCCCCAGCCATAGACCCTGTCCCAGGTAACAGGGTCTCGCGTCCCCACAAGGGGATTCTCCCCACGTCCCCTGAAATCAGTAATGACTTCAGGGGAGAGAGACATCTGGGTGTTCTTTGCCCCTCAGGGGAGAGTGCAGTCAGCACCGCTACCCTCAGCACTCGCCAGAGATTGTACGGGGACCTCTTCGGATTCCCCGCAGAGGAGAGGTTCCTTCCATAGGCCCGCCTTTCCTCCGTCCCTGACTCACGCTGAGAGCTTTCTATGAGCTTGAGATAATTCCTCGGAACCTTCTCAGACAGCCCCAACCCTCTCCTCGCTATCACCCACGCTGAAGCTATATCCTTGGTAAGACTAAGCTGAGGTGCGTACTTGAGCATACCTATCACGCTTGTGTACGCGGGGCTTACCTCCTCTACAGCCACCCCGTATCTCCTCGCAAGATGTATTATCCTCTCCTTGAGTTTTTTGTATGAAAAGCTGTGCTTTATCCTCCTTGTCTTCCTTCCCGTGCAGTCTCCTCTGAAGCCTTTGTCCTTTATCTTGAGATCCTCAAGAACTATCCCCTTCCTCTTTTCAAGAGCTATCCTGACCACTTGGTGAGCGTACTGCCATGCGAAGTAATCTCTCTTTGTCTTTTTCCCGTCCCACAGATGCGGTGTAGGAATCTCACCGTAGCTTACCAGATTTCCGTCCCTTCCTATCTCAGCCCAAGCTGTGTGAGATGGGAAAGCGTTGAGGTCTACTCCGATAGCTCCGTTTTCGAAGCCTATCTCCACCTCAGGCAAAGGCTCTTCAAAGCTGATGTAAGCGTAATACCTTCCGTTCCTTCTCCGAACCCTTACCGAATAGGGAACACCTTGGATGAGGAAGCTCTCAAAAAGTCCCCATTTCTTGTGGGATGTGATTAGCTCAGGGAGTATCCACCTTCTGTTTCCTACATTTACCCTCAAGAAGTGTCTCCCTCCCTCCTTGACTATTCTGAGGTTCAGGTTCCCACTTTTAGACTTGTCTCCTCTTGAGTAGAGGTTGCACTGCCGTCTTTCTTTCCATTCATCCCTCAGCTTATCCCTTTCTTTTTCAGAAAGGTGCCTTTTGGAGAGCTTTTCAAATAAATCCCTTCCACCGAAGATGACTTTGTTTGGGTTGAAGCCGAGTTCTCTGGAAAGATTTATTACGCTCTGAGCCTTTAAGATAGAGTCGTCCACGTAACGTGAGTTGAGGCCGAAGATCCTTTGAAGCTCTCTTTTCAGCTCCCTTCTTGTCTTTCCTTCCAGCAGTCTCTTGTATGCGAACCTCATACAGGAAGACCATCTTCTCATGAGGTCATCGAGGGTTTTCTTTTCTTCTCCTTTGACCCTAAGCCTTGCCTGTATTGTGGTCATGTTTTTGGGCATTTTGCTTTTATTATACGTGCTACTGTAGTTTGCGGTTTTTCGCTTCCGCGAACTGCTTTTTACTTTTGTGCACAATTGTGCGTTAGTCCTCAACTGTTGTTAACCTCCCACGAGCTGTTTTATCCTCTCACTCACGAGCTCCCCTTCCCTGAGAAGGAGTGTCTCCCTGACTATCTCGTCCTCTAGATCTATATGAAGCTCACCGTCCCTTATCAGAAGGTTCAGGAAGTTGAAGATGTTCCTCGAATACATCTGGCTCGCGTCGTAGGGAACTTCCGAGGGCAGGTTCACCGCCCCAACTATCTTCACGCCGTATCTCTCCACGACCTCTCCGGGGGATGTGAGCTCACAGTTCCCTCCCCTTTCCGCGGCGAGGTCCACTATAACGGATCCAGGCCTCATGCCCTTCACCATCTCCTCCGTTATCAGAACTGGAGCCCTCTTCCCCGGGACCATGGCGGTGGTTATAACCACGTCGCTCTCCGCGACCACTTCTTTCATCATCTCCCTCTGTCTTCTGTAGAACTCCTCGTCCATGGCCCTTGCATAACCTCCCCTGTCCTCCGCCTGCTCGCTCTCGAGCCCCAGCTCCACGAACTTGGCACCCAGGCTGAGAACCTGCTCCTTGGCCGCGGGCCTTATGTCGTAGGCCTGAACGACCGCCCCGAGCCTCTTGGCGGTGGCTATCGCCTGGAGACCAGCCACACCCGCACCCACCACGAAGACCTTGGCGGGCAGGACCGTTCCCGCTGCGGTCATGAGCATGGGGAACATCTTGGGAAGCATGTTGGAGGCTATCAGAACCGCCTTGTATCCTGCGACCGTTGCCATGGAGGAGAGGGCGTCCATGCTCTGGGCCCTCGTTATCCTGGGTATGAGTTCCATGGCAAAGGCGGTGAGCTTAAGCTCTCTAACTCTATCGATGATCTCCTCCACGGAGAAAGGCTCTAAGAAGCCTATGAGAACCTTCCCCGCGTATTTATCCGCCTCTTCGAGAAAGTTCTCCCTGTCCGCCAGCAGGCCCCTTACCTTTAAGATCACCTCCGATTTCTCGAAAACCTCGTCCCTCTCAACGATCTTCGCGCCCGCCTGAGCGTAATCCTCGTCCGAAAAGCCCGCCCTCTCTCCCGCTCCCCTCTCCACGAGAATCTCTACCCCCTTCTCTGTGAGCTTCTGGACCTCCGCGGGAACGAGGGACACTCTCTTCTCGTTGGGATACGTTTCTTTGAGAACGCCGATGAACATGGTGTATAATTTTAGCATGAGGAAAGCGCTCTTAGCTTCTTTAGGCGTAGCTCTCATACTCGGTATAAAGGCTTGCGGAGAACCCTACGAAGGTGCGGAAGGGGTCGTTGAAGAGTTTATGGAGGAGATACAGGAGGGCGAAGGCTCTGAGGCCATAAAGTTCCTCCATCCTACTTACAGGGACAACCTCGCAAAGAACTTGAAGCTTCCCGTCCAGTTCACCGAACTCAAGCCCTCTCAGGTTCTCGCCTGTCTCCTCAGCACCATGGGGGCAGGCATAGAGGAAGTGGATGTAAAGGACGGTCAGCTGATAGGTGATAAAACCGCCCTCCTGAAGGTGAAGGTGGAGGACAAGGAAGGCATAAAGAAGCTTTTTACCTTCGTCCTCGTTAAAGAGGACGGGGAGTGGATGATAGCGGACATAACCCCTTACGTGCCCAGTATGGAAAAGGCTGAGGATTGAGGTTCCTCGTCTGGCAGACCGCCTTCTTAGGGGATGTTATCTTAGCCACTCCCCTGGTGCTGACTATGAGGAAGAACTTTCCCTCCTCCCGGATCACCTTCGCGGGAAGACCCTTCATAAAGGAGCTTTTTAAAGGGTGGGATATAGACCTTCTCCCCTTCTCCAAAGGTTTTCGAGAGAGCTTTTCCGTCTTAAAGAAGATCAGAAACTTCGACGTTGCAGTAGTCCCCCACAGGTCCCTCAGGACAGCCCTTATAATGCTTGCCTCCCGAATCCCGAGGAGAATAGGCTTCGACCGCTCCGAGCTGAGTCTCGCCTTCACGGACGTGGTGGAGCACAGGTGGGATCTTCATGAGATCGACAGGAACTTGGAGCTTCTGAAACCTCTGGGGGTGAGAGAGTTCGTAAGAAGAACCTACCTGCCCCTGAGCGAGGAGGAAAAGAGGCAAACTCTTGAGAAGTTCAACCTTGAGGATAAGGGTTACATACTGATAAATCCCTTCTCAAACTTCCCCCTCAAGGAGTGGTCTCTCGAGAACTGGAGGGATCTTATAAAGAAGCTCTCCGGATATGAGGTAGTGATCACTGGCCTGAAGGAGGACTCGGAGAAGGCGGAGAGGCTCTCGGAAGAGGTGAAGTTTGTAAATCTGGTTGGGAAAACGAGCCTGAGGGAGCTGATGGGGGTAGTGGCGGGCGCGAGGGTGGTCGTCTCCAACGACTCCTCCCCTGTTCACATAGCCAACGCTTTGGGTGTTCCCGCCATCACCGTATACACAGCCACCTCCTCAGATTACGGGTTCTATCCGCTCAGGGGTTCTTACGTGAACAACCCGGCTCCCTGCTCTCCCTGCTCTCCCAATCCCAAGAGGTGCAGGACCGGAACCAGGGAATGTCTAAGACTCACCTCCCCTCATCTTGTTTTTGAAGTCCTCAAGGAGTTCCTTTAGATCTATACTCTCTTTCCCGTCCTGAGGCTTCTCGTAGGCCCTGTATACACCTTCCTCTTCAACTATGTGGACGTTCTCTATCTTCTTCCAGTTTCCTGTATCTACGGCTTTAACGTATATATCCTTTACCTCACCCCTCGGGAGGTCGTTCCTGCTCAGGAAAAACTCCGCCTCCTTCATAAGTTTGATCATGTGGTCGCAGGAGTCGAAGTAGTAGGTGTATCCCCCTATCTTCATGGTGCAGAGCTCATCCTCCTTAATTATCTGAACCTTACAGACGGGACACCTGCAGTTCTCGGGAGGGGTAAAGTCCTTGGTCTTCTCGGGATTTCTGCTCACATAGAAGATCACTCCACCGAGAACGGAAGCGGTCAGGAGAAGATCCCCCAAAGCTATGTATTCGAAGTATTCTCTCGCAAGCAAACCTGACAGGCTGAAGATGAGGCTGAGAACCACTACACCGCCGACTATGTATACATATCTGAGCTTGTATCCCTTGAACATGAGAAAGATAGTCGTGATTATCCCGAGGAACTCGACAACCCTGCTCAGGACTATGAGAATGGTCGTCTCCTTGAACATGAGAAAGAATATGCTCTTTGGCATCCCGTAAGTCAAGACGCCCGCATGGAAATATAATTAGGACTTGATGAGATACATCCTCCTCGCGGTGCTCTCGGTCTTCCTCGCCTTCCTGCCCTTTCATCTGACAGAATCACCGGAAGGCGGAGAGGTCAAGTTCGTAAAGGTGAGCCCAAAAGAGTTCAAACCTAAGATAGGTAAGGAAGGTGGGACGGTCTACTTCATCCTCAGCGGAGATCCGAAGACTCTGAACCCGGCCTTAGCTCAGGAGACCACCTCCACCTCCGCGATAGGACCCCTCTTTTCCGGCCTGACGAGGCTCAACCTGAAGACTATGAAGCCCGAACCGGACCTTGCGGAGAGCTGGGAGGTTTCGGAGGACGGAAGGGTCTGGATATTTCACCTGAGGAAGAACGTCAGGTGGAGCGATGGGAAGCCCTTTACCGCGGACGATGTGGTCTTTACCTTCAACGAGGTCTACTACAACGACAGCATCCCCTCCTCAGCCAGAGACATACTTACCATAAAGGGGAAGAGGATAAAGGTGGAGAAGATAGACGATTACACGGTTAAGTTCACACTGCCCGAACCTTTTGCCCCCTTCCTGAACGCCCTCTCCGTGGAGATACTTCCAAAACACAAGCTCGAAAAGTATGTGAAGCAAGGAACTTTCAACACCGCTTGGAACGTGAACACAGACCCCAAGGAAATAGTGGGAACAGGGCCCTGGATAATGAAAGAGTACGTGAAAGGCCAGAGGATAGTTTACGAGAGGAACTCCTACTACTGGGAGAGGGACGAGGAGGGGAATAGACTTCCCTACATAGGGCGCAGGATAGGTTTGATAGTTTCCGATCCGGACACCGCCATGCTCAAGTTCAAAAACGGAGAGGTGGACTACATAGGCCTCAGGCCCCAAGACATCCAGCAGGTAGCCAAGATGGGGAATAAGGTAAAGATATACGATCTCGGCTCCACACCCTCGACTACCTTCCTCGTTTTCAACCAGAACCCGAGATCAAAGGTTCCTGAATACAAGCTCAGATGGTTCCAGAACAGAACCTTCAGAGTAGCGATATCCCATGCCATAGACAGGGAGGGTATCTGTTATCTGGTATACAACGGCCTCGCCAGGCCCCTATACACGCCGATAACCGAAGCCAACCGGCCCTATTACGATGAGGACTTCTATCCCAAGTTCGAATACGACCTCGAAAAGGCCAAGAAGCTCCTCGAAAGCATAGGCTTCAGGGACAGGGATGGGGACGGGATCCTGGAAGATCCGGAAGGGCACGATCTGGAGTTTACCCTGATCACCAACGCTGGAAACAAGGAGAGGGAAACCATAGGCAACATAATAAAGGAGGATCTTAAAAAGATAGGGATAAAGGTCCACTTCCAGCCCATAGACTTCAACAACCTCGTTTCAAGGCTCACATCTCCACCCTACGACTGGGAGGCGGTGATAATAGGTCTGACAGGTTCTATAGATCCCCACTTTGGGAGGAATGTCTGGCATTCCTCCGGACTGCTCCACATGTGGAACCCGAGGCAGGAAAAACCCCAGACCGAATGGGAAAAGAGGGTGGACCAGCTGATAGATAAAGGGGCGGTTGAACTCGACTTTGAAAAGAGGGTTCAGATATACAGGGAAGCCTTCAGAATAATAACCGAACAGCAACCCATGATATTCATAGCGACACCGAAGAGCATGCTCGCGGTTTTCGATAAATTCGAGAACCTCTTTCCCACCGTCTGGGGCTGGTATGAAGAGAACAGGGTGTTTATAAAGGAGTAGAGGCCCTCTCCTCTTAGGATTTACGACTTTCCATCGAAGAGCCTATTAACGAGCTTCTTCATGTAAGCCTGCCTCTTTTCGCCTTTGGGAAGCTTCTCTCTCTCCCTCGAGACAATCTCGAGGACCTCTTCAAGATCAAGAGGCAGGCAGTCCTCTATAAGCTCGCGTAGCTTCTTAGAGAGGGCTGGGGCTCTTCCCGATGTGCTTATCCCTATGGAGATATCTCCCCTGACTATCAGGGATGGGAATATAAAGTTGCACAGCTCCGGAGAGTCTACAGAGTTGCAGAGAATCTTTCTCCTCTGGCAGATCCTAAAGATCCTCCTCTGAAGGGAAATATTGTCTACCGCGACTATCACCAGATCCACACCCTTCAGATCGGAGGCCCTGAAGTATCTCTTGACAAGCTCAAGGCCTTCCCTTTCTGCAATCTCCGTAAGCTCTTTTTGGATCTTTGGAGCTACTATCCTTATGTTCCTTGTGAACTTCAGAAGGCTTTTTACCTTCCTCGTGGCTACCTTTCCACCCCCCACCACCAGGACCCTCTTGTTGGAGAGGTCTATGAAAGCTGGGAACAGGGGCATTATAAGCCTTCCCTCCAGAGTCCCCTTCCCTCTCTCATGGCCTTCCTCTGAAGTTCGACGAACCTCTCCGCATACTTTACGTTGGGCGGAAAGGTATAAACGGTAGCGTAGCCCTCTTCCACAAGGACCTCGTTGAGCATCCTACCATCAGGAAGGTAAACGTAGGCGAGGAGCCTTCCGTATTTGTCGTGGAGCTGGACGTCCGTCTCAAGGTATACAACGGTTCCGGGAGGTATAAGACTCCTGGTAAACTCGGTAGCCTTCTTGCCGAGTCTGACTATCTCTTCAACAGATTTTCCGCCTCGTTCCGCATCCCTATAGGCTTTTCTGTTTCTCCTACTTTCGGGTGTATCTATGCCGATCAACCTAACCTTTAACTCCTCTCCGCTTTCGAGCCTGCACTTGAAGGTATCTCCGTCGTATACTCTCACCACCCTGCACGGAATTCTGTCCTCAGGCTTGGCGGAAGCCTTAGAACCTCCCAGCTCCCTGAACTGCTCACCTGCGAGCTGGTAGAAGGTGTAAAGGACTATCAGAACCAGAAGGTAGGAGAAGGCTCTCCATCCCTTGGGTGTTTTCCTCGGCATGGAAATATTTTAAAGGAGAGGCTCCTTTAACCCACCACTTCGTAGCGTCTATATTTGAACTTGGCCCCGAGCTCCTCCACGAGTTTCCTCGTCTTCTCCATGTCCACCCCCGGATAGTCCACAGCGGAGACGATAACCTCAAAGCCTTCTTTGAGAGCCTCCTTTATGAACTCCAGGACCTTTTCAAAGGCGTCCGGTTGGGCGGGTCTGCACACCTTATCGTAGGTTTCCCTGTCCGGGGCGTTCAGGGATACGGACCAGACATCGACAAGCCCTTTCAGCTCTTTCAGCTTCTCTTTGGGTAGGAAGGTGAACATAAGGCCGTTCGTATCCACGCGGACCTTACCGCCTCTGGACTTGACGTATTTAGCTATCTCTTTCAGGGCCGAAAACCTTAGCGTAGGCTCTCCGTATCCGCAGAAGACCACCTCCTCGTAATCGGTAGGATCTCCTATCTCCCTTACAACCTCCTCCACCGAGGGATCCCTCGAGGTCCAGACCCAGTATCCCTTCACCATAAAGTCCCTCTCCCTCTCCCTCTGACAGAAGGCACAGTGGAGGTTGCACTTGTTGGTGAGGTTTATGTATAGCTTATTGTTGATCACGTAGGTTATCGTCTCTTTCTTTCCGTTGTTGCCTATGTTGAGCAGGAGCTTGGCGTTTTCTGAGGTCATCCTGTCCACGTCCTCAAGGGACGTGTTGGGAAGGAGCTGGGCAAGAACCTTTGCGGTATGCCATATATAGGGTGGTTTATTGGGCTTACCTCTGACCGGCTGGGGGGCGAGGAAGGGAGCGTCCGTCTCCAGCAGTATTCTCGTGGTGGGTGTCCTCTTGGCAACTTCCCTCACATTCTCCGCATTCTTGTAGGTAAGGATTCCCGAGTAGGATATGTAGAAGCCAAGATCGACCGCCTTCTTCATGGTCTCGTAGGATCCCGTAAAGCAGTGCATTATTCCTCCTACCTCGTAAGCTCTCTCCTCCTTAAGTATCCTTATGGTCTCCTCTTCCGCCTCCCTCATGTGGATGATAACCGGGAGTCCCAGCTCCCTCGCAAGGGCAAGCTGTTTCCTGAAGACCTCCTCCTGCTTTTTCCTGTCCGAGTAGTTTTTGTAGAAGTCGAGGCCCATCTCACCGAGAGCTTTTACCTTGGGGTTGTTCTTCGCAAGATCCCTCAACCACTCTATGTCCTCATCGCTCACCTTGTCCGCCTCGTGGGGATGAAACCCTATGGCGCAGTATACGTGGGGATACTCCTGCGCTATCTTCAGGGCGTTCTTTATGGTCTTTCTGTCGTATCCTACCGTAAGAAGATACTCTAAGCTGTCGTCTTTTACGCTCTCCTCAAAGTCTTCTTTCTTAAGGAGATCAAGATGGCAGTGGGTGTCTATCATCGCAGGAGTGTATATATTATCCTTCCTCAGAGGGCTTGCAAGAGCTGAAACCATTGCCTGAGAAAATTCTGTGAGTTTAAAATGTTGAAATGAGAGAACTGCCGAAGCTCTACGCCATAACGGACAGAAGGAAATACGGAGAGGACTTCCTCGGGACCCTCGAAAGGATCCTGAAGAAAGGCGTGAAGATGGTCCAGCTGAGGGAGAAGGACCTGAAGGGGAGGGAGCTCTACGATCTCGCAAGGAAAGTCAGGGAGCTGACAGATAGATACGGGGCCCTTCTACTCATAAACGAGCGCTTCGACATCGCTGTTGCGGTGGGGGCGGACGGGGTTCACCTCCCCGAGAGGAGCTTTCCCCCGAGCGTGGTGAAGAGGCTCTTTCCCGAGCTGATAGTGGGCTTCTCCGCCCACTCCTTAGAGTCCGCAAAGTTTGCGGAGGAGGAGGGGGCGGACTTTATCACCTTCGGGCCCGTTTTCAAAACCTCCTCCCACCCGGAAGCTAAGCCCGTGGGAACCATGGAGCTTAAAAAGGTCGTCTCCCAGGTCAGGATCCCCGTATACGCCCTTGGGGGTATCACCTGGGAGAGGATAAAGCTCTGCTACAAAAACGGCGCCTACGGGATAGCTGGTATTACAATTTTTCTCAAGGATGGGAACGAAGGAGCTGATACTGGAGAAGGCCCTTAAGCTCTTTTCCGAGAAAGGTATAAAGGAGACCACCGTAAGGGACATAGCCAAGGCGGTGGGGATAACGGAGGGAGCCATATACAGGCACTTCGAGAGCAAGGATCAGATAGTCTACGATCTCTTCGGAAGGTATTCGGAGGAGCTCTACGAAAAGCTGGAAAAGGCTATGGAGAAACAAACTGACAGGGAGGCCAAATTCAAGGAAGCGGTCAAGATATTCTTAGAGTTCGCCTTCAGGAACCCGGACGCCTTCAGGTTCATGAACATATTCCACTACCTCAGGGGAAAGGAGGTCAGGAAGTTCAGGAAGATCCCCTTCCAGCTCCTCAGGGATCTTATCCTTGAGCTTCACAAGGAAGGAGTGCTCAGAACAGAGCCCGAATACGCCCTCGCCACCCTGACGGGGACCCTCGAGAGGGTCTTCCTATACAAGAGCATGGGAATACTCAAGGGGAGCAGGAAGGAGATAAAAGAGAGGACCGCGGAACTCCTGTGGAAGGCCCTCGCAGAATGCGGATCATAAAAATGCTCCGAAGGGAGTTGTATCCTTCTGGTCATGATAGATAAGGAGAAGATAAAGCAGGCGATAAGGCTCTTCCTCGAAGGCATAGGGGAGGACCCAGACAGGGAAGGCCTCAGAGAGACCCCCGAGAGGATAGCCCGTATGTGGGAAGAGTTTGAGAGGATGAGGAGCTTCGACATGAAGCTCTTCGAGGAGTTCGGAGACTACAACGAGATGGTCCTGGTCAAGGACATCAGGTTCTACTCCATCTGTGAGCACCACCTCCTCCCATTCTTCGGGAAGGTCCACATAGCCTACATACCTAACGGAGTAATCTGCGGGCTCTCCAAGCTGGTGAGGACCGTGAGGGCCTTCTCCCTCAGGCCCCAGGTCCAGGAGAGGCTCACCGACGAGATAGCGGACTTTCTGGAGAGGGAGCTGAAACCTAAGGGGGTGGGTGTTGTGATAGAGGCGGAGCACCTCTGCATGTCCATGCGGGGGGCCATGTCCCCAGGGCACATAACGACCACCTCCGCCCTTAGGGGGGTTTTCCTCAAGGACATGAAGACGAGGGAGGAGTTCCTCAAGCTGATAAAGGGAGCATAATGTGAACTTCCCCTTCCTCACTAAAAGAGCTTCCGATAGAGGGTTTTACTATTGCTTGTGCGGAGCGTAGCTTTAGGATAAAATTTGCGTCTAATCCTCTCCTTTTCAAAGGGGAGATACAGACGCACCCCGAAGGGGTTGAATTTTCTGAAGGAGCCTTGTAAATTAATTTGTGATAGCTGATAACCAAGTTTATCGGATTCACCCACCTTACGGGTGGTAGGGTTGGACCGACCCGAACTGAAGCCCGTGGAGAGGGGATATCCCTCTGCGAAGCGGGAAGCTCTCCACTTAAGTGGAGAGAGGAGGTCACTTAAAGTTCCAGCTCCGAGTAGTTGGTTATCGCTTCCGTCTGTAGGGAGTAAAGGTCGGAAGTAGAGAGTCCGTAGAGTTCCATAAGGGGCCTTACCTTATCCAGAGTGTTTCTCTGTGTGGCTTCCACCAAGCTGAGCATGTTTCCCAAAGGACCCTCTCTTTCAAGGAGTGCTTTCCGTATCTGATCTTCAAGCATCATGCTCCTCACAACCTCTTCCATGGGAACTCCTAAGAGAACATCTATCAATGACAAAAGACCTGTTATAAATGCCTCTCCTGCAAGATCCTCGTCCTTGAAGACTTTTCTTGTAAGGTTCTCCATAAAGAAACCTCTTATCGAAGCCTCCTCGAAGAGAGGGTCAGAGGAAAAATCTTCCCCTTTTAGAGAAAACATAAGGAGCAGAACCCACTTGATCAGGTTCCTGTATCCGAGCATAAGGACCGCGTGCCTTATGGACTTGATGGGTTGTCTGAGGGAGTAATAGGCTGAGTTTATCAGCTGGAGCAGTTTGACCGAAAGGTCGGAGAACCTCTTAAAGACCTTCTCGAGCTCTTGAACCTCCGCCTCGGAAGCCAGCAGATTGTACAACCTTATCAGTGCGGTGTAGGCAGGCTCCACCGTTTTCGAGGTCAGAAGTTGGGGTTTTTGAAAGAAAAAACCTTGAAAGTAGTCAAAACCCAGACGGTAGCACTCCTCGTATACCTCGTGGGTTTCCACCTTCTCCGCTATGGCCTTAACGTTGTGTTTTCTTACCCTCTCGAGGGCCTCCTCAAGAGGATAGCTTCTCTTATCCAGAACATCTATCTTCACGTAATCCACAAGATCCAGGTAGGGGATAAACTCCTCCGAGTATACGAAATCGTCCAGGGAAAGTTCGTAGCCCAGATCCTTAAGCTTTTTCAGGACGTTGAAGAAGTCTTCTCCCAGAACCGAGCTTTCCAGGATTTCAAAACCGATCCTCTCGGGAGGGAGTATGTCCACTACGCTTATTATATTGGAGCTCTCGTCTATGTTTATGAATCCCTTTTTATTTCCGAGGACTTTCTTCAGACCGAAAGAGCTGATTAGATGCTCTATGACTTTGGCGGTAGCCTTGCCTCCGTCCTCCACATCCGCTCTGTCAAAGTATCCCGACCTGAAGAGAAGTTCGTAGGCGAATATCTTCCCGTCCCTCCCTATTATAGGTTGCCGTGCAAGGAATAACCTTACCACTTAACATAATTATAGTGTTATAATTTCAAATTCCGCAGAGTTTTAAGGAGGAATCCCATGAGGAGGGTAAAGGTAAAGCTTACGGAAAGGGTGCCCGGCAGGAAAAGTGAGACAAAAAGGATGAGAAGGGAAGGGTTTATACCAGTGGAGATATACGGAAAGGGAGTGGATAACGTTCACGCATGGATCAGCACGAAGGACTTCCTCTCCTTCCCCCACGGGGAGACCTTCCTGATAGAGGCGGAGATAAACGGTGATAAGAGGGTTTGCATCCTCAAGGATATCCAGTTCGGGTGGCTCGGGGACGATCCAATCCATGTGGACTTTTACGATCTCGCCCATGTTACGGAGATAGAGGTTGAGGTTCCCATAGAGTTTGTGGGAACTCCCGCGGGCGTAGAGCTGGGCGGAACCTTCGAGGCGCTCATGCACTCCCTTACCATCAAGGCCAGGCCTGCCAACATACCTGACAAGATAACCATAGACGTGAGCGGTCTGGGTCTTGGTGACGTTCTCCACGTCAGGGACGTCCAGGCTCCCGAGGGATGTGTGATACTTGACAACCCTGAGGAGACCATAGCCATAGTGGCTGAGCCTGAGGTAGAGGGTGTGGCGGAAGAGGAGGTAGAGGCTCAGGAGGAAGAACAGCAGACCTCTGAATGATAAAGCTCATCGTAGGCCTTGGAAATCCCGGTAAGGAATACGAGAGGACCCGCCACAACGTCGGCTTTATGGTCATCGACGAGCTTGTAAGAAAACTGAGGTTGAGGAACTTTTCCGAGGAAGCCCTCTCCCACGTTTACAGGGCACGTATAGCTGGCAGGGAGGTGCTCCTTGCCAAGCCCCAGACCTACATGAACAACTCGGGCCTTGCGGTTGTGAACCTTCTGGAGGAGAACAAAGTAGAGCCTCAGGAGATGCTCGTGGTATACGACGACCTTGATCTTCCTCTCGGTATGACGAGACTCAGGCTGGAGGGAAGCTCGGGAGGGCACAGGGGAGTGGAGTCCATAATAAAGAGCATCGGAACCGAGAAGTTCCCCCGACTAAAGATAGGAATAGGCAGGCCCAAGAGGAAGGAGGACGTGGTTAACTACGTTCTGTCGCCCTTCTCGAAGGAAGAAGAGGAGACGGTCAGAGCTGTTATGAAGAAGGCCTCCGAATGTGTTCTAAGGAGTGTAGAGCTCTCCCCTCAGGACGCGATGGAGTTCTGCAACAGGAGAGACATCCTCATATGACCTCCGCGGAAATTACCTCCTCCAACCTTAAAAGCTCCCTGATCTTTTCCGATATCTCCTCCTCATCGTAGGGAGCCTCCAAGAGTATCTCTATACTTCCTTCAATCCTTTTAACCTTTAGGATGTTCGCCTCCCCGAAGATCTCCGCTATCCTATCCACTATATTGGGTGAGTCCTTTACCAGAACCTTAACCTGGCGCAAACCTTTCTTGGATAGGAACTCTCTCTCCACCTTACTCATCAGACTGAGAACCAGCAGGAGAACGAGTGTTGAAAATAAAGAGAGCGCATACATGCCCGCTCCAACCGCCAGGCCTATTCCCGCGGTAGTCCAGAGGCTCGCTGCGGTAGTCAGGCCCTTCACCGATACACCCATCCTCAATATGGCCCCAGCACCCAGAAAGCCTATACCGCTGACCACCTGAGAAGCTATCCTGGAAGGATCCACGTTCAGCCCTGACCCGTAAACGCTCGGCATGAAGAGGGAGACTATGCATATGAGGGCTGATCCCACCGCAAGGACCGTGTGGGTTCTGAAGCCCGCGGGCTGTCTTCTCCTCTCCCTCTCAAGACCTATCAGGGCACCCAGGAGCATCGCCAGCAAAATCCTCAGAAATCCCTCCCAAAGGGGAAACGGATAGATCTCTACGAACCTGCTCAGACCCTCCAGCATCTCTCCGAATAGTAGGTGAGGTCAAGGAGTTTCCTTAGTGTCTCTTTCAGATCCCTCCTGTGGACCACCATATCCACCATTCCCTTTTCGAGCAGAAACTCGGAGCGCTGGAACCCTTCGGGGAGCTTCTGCTTTATCGTCTGTTCTATGACCCTCGGTCCCGCAAAGCCTATTAGAGCCTTGGGCTCAGCTATTATCACATCTCCCAGAAAGGCAAAGCTTGCCGCCACACCGCCGGTTGTGGGATTGGCAAGAACGGTTATGTAGGGAATCCCCTTTTCCTTGAGGAGCCCCACACCGAGGGTGGTCTTGGCCATCTGCATGAGCGAGAGGATCCCCTCCTGCATCCTCGCCCCACCAGAGCAGGTGATAGCTATAAGGGGCAAGCGCTCCTCCACCGCAAGTTCGCAGGCTCTGAAAAACCTCTCACCCACCACAGAACCCATACTCCCACCTATAAAACCGAAATCCATGGAGGCGAGGACAACCTCCCTCCCGAGGATGTAGCCCCTAACTATCAGGATGGCCTCGGTGAGTCCCGTCTGCTCCTGAGCCTTCTTAAGCCTGTCCCTGTAAGATTTCGTGTCCTTGAACTTCAAAGGGTCCGCGGGCAGAACCTCTTCAAAGAGTTTCTGAGCACCCGTGTCATCGAGGGTGAATTCAACCCTCTCTATCGCGGAGAGGGGAAAGTGATAACCGCACTTGGGACAAACTTTCAGGTGTCTTTTAAGATCCGGGACGTAGAGGAGTGTTTTGCACTCGGGGCATTTGGTCCATAGGTTCTCTTCCTCCCTCTTCTTTTTGAAGAGCTTGTCGAAGATCCCCATAACTTATACCTGAAAGAGTATAAACTAAAATACTGCATGCTTCAGGTAAGGGTTAAGCCCGGCATAGAGGACAGAATAAGGGGCTTCTTCCCTTGGGTCTACAGGGCGGAGATAGCATCCCTATCGAGGAAGCCCAAAAAGGGGGAGCTCGTGGTCGTAAGGGATTTCGGGGGGAAGTTCCTCGGATACGGCTATATAAACCCGGAAGTCAGCATAGCCATAAGGATACTCTCCTTCGACAAGAACGAGCCCATAACACCAGAGCTCATCAAGAGGAGGATCAAGGAGGCTTACGATTACCGCAAGAGGCTTTACATAAACAGCAACGCCTTCAGACTGGTCCACTCCGAGGGGGATCTCCTCCCGGGCCTTATAGTGGACGTTTACGGGGAGTATGCGGTTCTCGAGTTCACCACCTTCGGGATGAACCAGTTCAGAGAGACGGTGATCGAGGTGCTCGTAGAGATACTCAGACCGAAGGGCATATACGAGAAAGCCAATCAGACCGCGGAGAAGATAGAGGGGATAAAGATAAAGGAGGGGCCGGTTTACGGAAAGGTTCCTGAGGAGATAGTTATATGGGAGCACGATCTCAAATACTTCATAAACATACCCGAAGGGCAGAAGACGGGCTTCTTCCTCGACCAGAGGAACGCACGCAAGTTCGTCAGGAGCCTTGTGGAGCCGGGGGACAGGTGTCTGGACGTCTTCTGCCACACGGGGGGCTTTGCTTTGAACATGAAGAAGATGGGAGCGGAAGAGGTCATAGCGGTGGATATATCCCAGCCCGCCCTTGAGATGGGGAGGAGGAACGAGGAGCTCAACGGCCTTTCTGGTATAAAGTGGGTCCAGGCTAACGCCTTCGACTACCTGAGGGAGCTCGATAATAGGAGGGAGAGGTTCGACGTGGTTGTCATAGACCCTCCCTCCTTTGCAAAGAACAGACACGCGGTCCCGAACGCCCTCAGAGGGTATAAAGAACTCTGCGTGAGGGGTCTCAGGCTCACCAAGCAGGGAGGATATCTGGCAGTTTTCTCCTGCTCCTTTCACATCACCGAACAGCATCTCTTGGAGGTCTTAACGCAGGCCTCCTACGATGTGAGGAGGCAGGTTAGGGTTGTTGCAAAGACCTTTCAGGACAAGGATCATCCCTGGATACTCCAGATGCCTAATACATTGTATCTGAAGGGTGTCTGGGTGGAGGTGGTATGATTAGCTATTTCTTATAAGCCCCATAAGGAACGCTTATGAACTTTTAAGTAAAAATGCTATCAACACCTTAGGTGAAAGATTATCCTTTTAGTTAAAGTGTGCCCGAAGGAGGCAACGCCATGGAGATAGGTGGTAGCTTCTACGAGAGGAAGTATTACAGCACCTGCTACATGTGCGCTTGCAGGTGCGGGATAGAGGTTTACGTGAGGAACAATAAGGTTACTTACATAAAGGGAAACGACGATCACCCTTTGAATAAAGGTGTTCTCTGCGCCAAAGGATCCTCGGGGATAATGAAGGAGTATTCCCCCGCCAGGCTCAGGAAGCCTCTTCTGAGGACAGGCCCCAGAGGCTCGGGCCAGTTCAAGGAGATAGAGTGGGATGAAGCCCTCGAGATAGCGGCCAAGTGGATAGACGAGGCGAGGAAGAAGAACCCCGCCAAGGTGGCCTTCTTCACCGGAAGGGATCAGATGCAGGCTATAAACGGCTGGTTCGCCCAGCAGATCGGGACCATAAACTGGGCCGCACATGGAGGCTTCTGCTCCGTGAACGTGGCTGCAGCGGGGCTTCTTTCTACAGGATACTCCTTCTGGGAGTTCGGGGATCCGGACTTTGAGAACACTAAATACTTCATGATGATAGGGGTCGCGGAGGACCACGCCTCGAACCCCTTCAAGCTGGGAATTCAGGAGATGAAGAGGAGGGGAGGAAAGCTCGTCTTCGTGAACCCGGTCCGCTGGTCCTACGGAGCGATAGCGGACGAGTGGGTTCCCATAAAGCCCGGAACGGACGGTGCATTCATCATGGGCCTCATGCACGTTCTCTTCAAATACAACCTGATAGACTGGACCTTCCTCAAGGAGCAGACCAACGCCCCCTGGCTCGTGATCCAGGCCCCGGGAACACCTAAAGACGGGCTCTTCTACAGGAACGAGGAAGGAAAGCCCATGGTCTACGACAAAAAGTCCAAGTCCTTCCAGCCCGCGGACAGGATAGTCCCCGACGACCTCGATCCCGCCTTCATAGGTGAGTTCGAAACCCCCGAGGGATTCAAGGTCAGGCCCGCCTTTGACATATTTGCAGAGAGGCTCGTGAGAGACTACAGCCCCGAGAAGGTTGAGAAGATAACAGGAATTCCCGCCAAGGACATAGAGAGGATAGCCAAGGAGATGGGCGTGATAGCCCTCTACGATCCCCTCGAGCTTCCCGTTGAGTGGACGGACGTGTGGGGAAGGAAGCACAAGACCATGAAGGGAAGGCCCGTCTCCTTCCACATAATGAGGGGTATAGCATCACACACAAACGGCTTCCAGACCGCGAGGGCGGTCTTTCTCCTGAAGATGCTTCTCGGATGCGTAGATGCTCCGGGAGGACATCTGGCCAAACCGCCCTATCCCAAACACATAGAGGACCTTCCCAAGCCCTACAAGATAAGGTCCCTCGACGAGCTCAAATACGGGGAACCTCTGAAGGGCCCGCACCTGGGACTTCCCCAGAACCCCGACGACCTTCTGGTGGACAAGGACGGGAACCCACTCAGGATCGACAAAGCGTACAGCTGGGAGTTTCCGATTGCGGCCCACGGCTGTATACAGAACGTAATACCCGCCGCCTACCAGAGGGACCCCTACGACATAGAGGTCCTCATAATCTACATGGCCAACATGGCCTGGAACTCCTCCCAGAACATACCCTACATAATTGAGGCCCTCACCGCCAAGGACGCTGCCGGCAACTACATAATCCCGAAGATAATCACCATAGACGCCTTCTACAGCGAGCAGGTGGCCTACTCGGACCTCGTCCTTCCGGACGCCACATACCTGGAGCAGTGGTTCGCCCTCTCGCTCTTAGACAGGCCCCCTTCGGTAGCCTCCGGTCCCGTGGACGCCCTCAGACAGCCCGTGGTGGATCCCAAGAAGGAGGGTCTCGACGTCAAGCCCTGGGGAGACGTGATGGTGGAGCTGGGCACCAGGCTCAAGCTCCCCGGCTTTGTGAACGAGGACGGAACACCCAAATACAAAGACTTCAAGGACTTCCTGATAAACTGGCAACCGAGACCCGGAGTAGGAGCTCTCGCAGGCTGGAGGGGCAAGAACGGGGACAAGCACTTCGTGGGAGAACCGAACCCCAAACAGCTGGAGATGTATACCAAGAACAAAGGCTTCTTCTATTATAGGCTCCCCGAGCACATGAGGTATTTCAGGCACATCAACAAGGACTACTTAGAGTGGGCAAAGAGCGTGGGTTTTGTGAAGAAGACGGATCCCATCATAATGAACTTCTACGTGGAGTCCCTCCAGACCTTCAGGCTCGCAGGACAGGGCCTGTGGGAAGGTGAGAACCAGCCCCCCAACGATCCCGTGATCAGGGAAAGACTGGTCAAGTACTTTGATCCCCTGCCCTTCTGGTATCCTCCCTTCGAGGAGGAGGTTAGCGGAGAGGAATACCCGCTCTACGCCTTCACCGCAAGGCCCCAGTGGATGTATCACTCCTGGGACTCCCAGAACGCCTGGCTCAGACAGATATCCACCAGAAACTTCCTGTACATGAACCCCAAGACCGCGGAAAAGCTCGGGATAAAGCACCTTGACTGGGTCTGGGTCGAGTCGAGGGTGGGTAAGGTCAAGTGTCAGGTGTTCCTCACAGAGGCGACCGAGCCAAACTCGGTCTGGACCTGGAATGCGATAGGAAAGATGCAGGGAACCTGGGGCCTCAAACCCGAGGCGGAGGAAGGGCATCAGGGATTCCTGCTCAATCACGTTATACCCCACAGCATAAAGATAGGGAGCAGGGAGATCTTCTACGGGGATCCCATAACGGGTCACCTGGCCTGGTTCGATACGAAGGTTAAAGTCTACAAGGCGGAAGATCAGGAGCCCGAAACCTACCCAGAGTTCAGGGTAGAGCCCCTCCCATACATAAAGGAGAGGTGGACGGAGGTCCTGAGGTATAAGCCATGAAGCTCAAAGAGCGGAAAACTGTAAAGGACTACGAGGCTCTTCCCGAAGGCGCTCCCTACCAGCTCATCGAGGGAGAGCTTGTGATGAGTCCAGCACCGAACTTTCAACATCAGAGAATTCTGAAGAGGCTGTTTTTAAAGTTCTACGAAAGAGTGGAGAAGGCAGGTAGGGGTGAGGTGGTATTCTCTCCTGTAGACGTCTACCTGGACGAGGAGAACGCCTTCCAGCCCGATCTGGTGGTCCTCCTGAAGGATTCTCTCGAGAAGATAACGGAGAAAGGTGTGGAGGGTGCGCCGGACGTAGTGGTGGAGGTTCTCTTCCCTTCCACAGCCTACTACGATCTCAGGAAAAAGAAGGAGGTCTACGAGAGAGCTGGTGTGAAGGAGTATTGGATAGTGGACCCCAACCTGGAAGAGGTGGAGGTTTACACGAACGAGGGGGGAAGCTTTAGGATCTTCTCCAAGGCTAAGAAGGAGGGAAAGGTCAGGTCTTCTCTGATAAAGAATCTGGAGATAGACCTTAAAGAGCTTTTTAAGGAGGTGCTGTGATGGCACAGTTCGCTCTTGTGATAGATCTGAACACCTGTGTGGGATGTCATGCCTGTGCTACCAATTGCAAGGAGTGGAACACTCAGGCGGCCTTTGGGCCCCTTTCGGACTTCGATCCCTACGGAGCCAATCCTGAAGGTGTCTGGTATAACAGGATAATGACTTACGAAACGGGAGAGTTTCCCAACACCCAGGTATTCCACCTTCCCAAGTCCTGCCTTCACTGTCAGGACGCTCCCTGCGTTCCCGTCTGTCCTACCGGAGCCAGCTACAAGAGGGAGCAGGACGGAATAGTGCTGGTTAACTACGACGACTGCATAGGCTGTAAGCTCTGCTCCTGGAGCTGTCCCTACGGGTGCAGGGAGTTCGACGAGGCGGACAAGGTTATGAAGAAGTGCACCCTCTGCATAGACAGAATATACGACGAAACCTTGCCTCCCGAGCACAGGAAACCCGCCTGCGTCCTGACGTGCCCTGCAAGGGCCAGGTTCTTCGGAGACATAGAGGATCCCAACAGCGAAGTTTACAAGGTTATAGAGGAGAGGAACGGCTTCGTTCTCTTCCCCGACATGGGAACCAACCCCGCCAACCACTACCTCCCAAGGATAGAGACCAAAATAAACTTGGAAGAGTTCGAAAAGCACATACTTAAGCCCGACAATCCGCTCTTCTTGGAAGTTATGAAGAGACACCACGTTTCTAATAAAGCCCCTCAGGAGAAACAGGTAGAGGAGGTAGGCTGATGCATCCACCGCTGTCTCTGATCTTCTTCTTTCTGACCGCGGGAACCTCAATAGGTCTTTACATCTTTATGTATGCGATCGAGTTCCTCCAGCTCTTCGGTAAAGGCCAGGGCCTTCCAAAGGAAGTTATCCTGAAGATGGGAATTCTCGAGCTTATCCTTATAGGTCTCGGGGCCTTCGGAGCCTCCTTTCACCTGGGACACAAGCTCAGGGCCTGGAAGGCTATAAAGAGGTTCAGAACCTCCTGGCTCTCGAGGGAGGCGGTCTTCAGCGGAGCTTACGGGGTGTCCCTGCTCGTATACCTTGCTCTCAATCAGTTGGGAGCTAATCCTTTCTTCGAGCACTTCTTCGGTATTCTCACCTTCGTCCTCGGAGTTCTCAGCGGGTTTTCTACCGCCATGATATACGCCTCCAACAAGTTCGTCCTCGAGTGGAACACCTCGATTACGGTGATCTACTACCTGCTCATGTATCTTATGCTCGGCTCCACGTTGATGGCCTACTTCTCCTACCTTTACAACCTTCCCTACTTAGGAACCTTCATATTCCTCTCCTTCCTGTTCTTGGCTCTCGGTCTCGGCTTCAGGCTCGCCTTCAACATAAGGCAGTTCTATCTCAAGCGCCCCACAATGAACGAGGCCCTTAACCTCCCCCACAACAGGCCCATAAGGGTGATCGACACGGGATCCACCACCGACAACTACTGCACCGAGGAGTTCTACTACAGGAAGGGTAAGGAGATGCTCTCTACGGTGATACCCGTTGCCTACCTTCTTACCTTTGTTGTTCCCCTCTTCCTCGTCCTCTACGCCTGGATAACGGGAACTGCAAATACCTGGATACTCGGTCTGACCTACCTCTTCGTCCTCGTGGGTAGTGCACTGGAGAGGTGGAGCTTCTTCGTGGAGGGTAATCACGTTCAGAACCTCTTCTACAGCCTGTATCCTGAGGAGGGCTACAGGCTCAGGAAGGGCTACATGGAGAGGAAGGAGACCAAGATATCCCTTTATTAGAACTTGTAGGTAGCTCCCACGGAGGTGACGTTGCCCTTCCCGTTGAAGTCCCTCTGGTGGTATAAAGACAGCCCCAGCTCGAAGGGCAGGTATACGAACTCTATACCTCCATGGAAGAGATAGGTATCCTTTATGTCAAAGGATGTGTTCGGATACTTTATATCACCCCTCAGTCCCTGAATCATCACAAAACCGGAGAGGCCGAACTTCCCCAGTATCTTCTCCGCAACCAAACCCACCTGAGCACCGTATACGTTTGCCTTTGCGGTTTCGTCAAAAACTACTCTGTTGGTAGGTTTGATTGTAACCTTGTCCTTAGACCTGCCGTAGACATAGTTGCCTCCTCCGAATACGTTTAGGTTCATATCCTTCCTGGTCAGAAGGGCATACTGGAGATTGAGCTGAAGGGGAACGAACCAACCTCTGGTTTCGTAGGTAAAGTCTGGATATTCTTCTTTGAAGTTGCCCTGAAAGACTCCTATACCTGCGGAGATGCCGGTTTTCTGAGTAAGCCCGTAGGAGAAGGTGTATCCCAGAACACCGTTGTTCCCGTTCACGACCTCCGTGTTCATGTTGGCTATTCCGAAGACCACCTTATGGGCTATGGCTCCCGGCCTTATCTTGACTGTTGCTACCGGAGCTGGGGGTGGAGCTGTTGCGTCCGCTTCGGAATCGTTGCTTCCCACTCCCCAAAATCCTGCGAGGGATACAGAAGCTCCAAGGCAGATCAGGCCAAAAATAGAGAGGCCGGTCCTCCTCATCCTCAAACCTCCGGAAAGATTTTTTAATAAATTAGTCCCCGCCTTTGAAAAAAGCCTTAGTTTTTAGTAAAAGCTCCTCCCATTCTCTATCGGGATCCGAGTCCCAGACTATCCCGCATCCTGCAAAGTAGGAAACCCTTGAGCCACCGCCGTAGGCGGTCCTTATGAGGACGCTCAATGTAAAGTCTCCGTTCTTCCTGAGGATACCCGCGGTTCCGCAGTAATAACCTCTCGGATGGGGTTCAAGCTGGTCTATGATCTGAACAGCCCTGAACTTGGGAGCGCCGGTAACCGAAGCCGGTGGAAAGGTAGCCTGCAGGATTTTGACCAAATTCTCTTCCGTCTCGCCCACCACAGTTGAGTGCATCTGGCAGAGGGTCCTGTATCTCTCCACGCTGAAGAGCTCTTTTACCTTCACACTCCCTGTCTTAGAGATCTTCCCCAGGTCGTTCCTCATCATGTCTGTGATCATCAAATTCTCCGCCCTCTCCTTCTCGCTGGATAAGATTTCCTCGGGAGTTCTTCCCGTCCCCTTTATGGGTCTACTCTCTATCGTGCTTCTCTCTTTTTTCAAGAAAAGCTCCATAGAACCGGAGATTATGAAGAAGTCTCCGATATCGAGAAAGAAGGCGTAGGTAACCGGCTGGCGCCTGAAGAAGTTCAGAAACAGATCCTTCGGTGAGCCTTTCAGTTCAAAGCTGAGTCTACAGGTAAGGTTTATCTGGTAGACATCCCCGTTCGCTATGTATTCCTTTATCTTTTCAATTCTATCCTTAAAGCCTCGTTCGTTTAAGGAAATCGATAGAGGCCTCAGCTGTGTTTTTCCGGAAGGAGTTGTTTCCACCCTGACCATCTCGCCCAGCTCAAGAGCTATTATGGGAGGAAGTCCGCTCTCCTTTACGGGGATGCTCAGAGTTCTTCTGGTCAGGTCGTAGGATATGACCACAAACCCTTCGAAGTCGGAAAGCTCAGAAAGCTCTTCCTGGAATCGGACCGAGAGGACCTTCGCGGAGTATAAACCCGAAGGTTCGCCGATCCATTCTCCTGAAAGGAAAAGTTCCATGAGAATATAATCTTATCCCTATGAAGGCATTTAATCCGGAAGGGATTAAGGAGCTTGATCAGCTTATAGAAGAAGTATCCCATAGGGTAAAGGAGATAGAGGTAGTCAAGCTGAACGAGACAGAGAACCTCACCCAGCTCCTCGTTTTCATAAAGACAGCGGAACTCCCCCACTATCATGCTGAGCACGACCTTACCTTCGTCCTTCTGAAAGGTCACGGGGAACTATACCTGGACGGGAAGAGGGAGAAGCTCTCGGAAGGGGATATCGCCTTCATACCGAGGGGGAAGGTCCACTTCTACACCAACACCTCCGTGGTTTCAGTCCTTCTTGCCAACTTCAGCCCTAAGTATGACGGGAAGGACAGCGTAAAGGTGAAGTTATAATAGTAGGCCCAGAAAGGAAGGAGGTGCGTGAATGACCTTCGAGCTTGCCAGGAGATTAAAGGTTCTCCCTCCATACCTCTTTGCGGAACTCGACAGGAGGAAGCAGGAGAAGATAGAGCAGGGAGTTGATGTCATAGACCTTGGCGTGGGGGATCCGGACCTGCCGACTCCTGAGCCTATAGTGGAGGCCCTCAAAAGGGCCGCGGAGAATCCTGAAAATCACAAGTATCCCTCTTACGTCGGGATGAAAGCTTACAGGGAGGCTGTCTCCCGGTGGTATAAGAGAAGGTTCGATATCGACCTCGACCCCGACAGGGAGGTTATAGCCTTGATCGGTTCTAAGGAAGGGATAGCCCACTTTCCCCTCGCCTTCGTGGAGGAGGGGGACGTGGTTCTGTGTCCCGACCCCGCCTATCCCGTTTACAAGATAGGGACCATATTTGCGGGAGGTGAGCCCTACACCCTTCCTCTCAAAGAGGAGAACGACTTCCTCCCAGATCTGGGCTCCATTCCTCAGGAGATAGTCGAGAGGGCCAAGATCATCTGGATAAACTACCCCAACAACCCCACCTCCGTGGACGCCACTGAGGAGTTCTACAGGGATCTGATAAGGTGGGCCAAGGAGCACAACATAATAGTGGCTTCTGACAACGCCTACTCGGAGATATACACCGGAGACAGAAAGCCTATCTCCATCCTCCAGATCGAGGGAGCCAAGGAGGTAGCCATAGAGTTTCACTCCCTATCCAAGACCTACAATATGACGGGCTGGAGGATAGGTATGGCGGTCGGGAACGAGGAGCTCGTGAAGGCCCTCGGAAAGGTGAAGACTAATATAGATTCGGGCCAGTTCAACGCGGTTCAGGAGGCAGGTATAGTCGCCCTCAGCATGCCCGAGAGCGAACTTGACAAGCTCAGAGCGGTATACAGGGAGAGAAGGGAGGTAATGACCTCCGCCCTTAAGAAGCTGGGACTGAAGCCCCTTGAGTCCGACGTTACCTTCTACATCTGGACCAGGGTCCCCGATGGATACACCTCCGCGGAGTTCGTGGGAAGGCTCATAGACGAGGCGGGCATAGTCTGCACGCCGGGGAACGGATTCGGGGATGCCGGAGAGGGCTACTTCAGGATATCCCTAACCGTCCCGACCGAGAGGCTTGTGGAAGCGGCCAAGAGGATAGAAAATTTAAGATTATGAGGCCCCAAGAGGTAAACCTTGTAGATCTGAGCTTAAGCATTCCCACCGTTCCATACGACCTATCTGTAAAAGAGCTCAAGGGTGTCTTCGAGGAGCTGGGAATATACAGGTTCCTTACCGTTCTCAAGGAAGGGATTCCGATAGGCATAGTCTACAGAGAGCAGGTGGAAAAGGCTTGCGGAAGACCCCTCATAGCGGGGGACCTCACCCACCTGCTCTGCAGACTCAGGAACACGAGCCTGTCTAAGGAAGGACTCGTGGGCATGCTCGAGCTTCTTCCAATAGAGAAGGAGCCCATAATCCTAACTGATAAAAGGGGCACATATATGGGAATTTTGACCTACGATACCATCCTCCACTACATAACCCACCACAGGGAGTACGTTCTCCCCATAGTTCAGAGGGTTCACTCCCTCATAGGAAAGAAGGAGTTCCTCTGCGTTTTCGGCTTAAAGAACATGGAGGAGTTCAAGAAGGTCTTCGGTCCCGAAAAGGTGGAGAGCGTTCAGAAGATCCTAACCGAGGATCTCAGGGATCTTTTCCCCAAAGAGCTTGCCTGCGTTCACGAAAAGGGGGAGATCTGGGCTCTCTCCGACGCACCCCCTTCCAGGGAGAGCATAAAGGAGCTTATGAGGGAGTTTCACAGGGAGTATACCTTGCTCTTTGGGGAGTTCCAGAAGGTTCACGTTTACGGCTTCTGTATAGACATGAGCATGACGAGCTCTCAGGAAGAGCTATACAGGCTGAAAGAGGAGCTAAGAAACAGAACGTCCAAGGTTGAGGGCTCCGTGTTCATAATCCACGGCCTCCAGCCCACCCTCGTTCTCCACGATCCCTCCAAGCAGAAGCTCATCACAAACATAAAGAAGAAGATCCTCTCCGATTTCAAAGACATAGTGGAAAGGGTCAGGAGCGCACCCAAGGACATGTGGGAGCACATCCTTTACGATATGTTCGAGATCTATCCTTACTTCGAGCTCTTCTACATAATGAACGAGAAGGGCCTCCAGATAACCAACAACATAGTGAACCCAAAGGTGGATTACTTCGTGGCCCAGGGTAAGAAGGGAACTGACAGGTCCGAGAAGCTCTACTTCAAAAAGGCTCTCGAGGAGGGATCTTATATATCCGACGTTTACCTTTCCAAGGCAACCGACGACTTCTGTATAACAGTATCAGAGCTGTTCAGCTACGAGGGCAAGAGATACATACTGGCTGGGGACATAAACTTCAAGCAGATTCACAGGCTCGTTAAAAGCTTCAAGGAAACCACCGTATGAGGGAAGCCAGACTCGTAGGCAGTCTGAAATACAGGAATTTAAGGTACACAAAGAACCATCCTCTCAGGATACCCCGCGTTTCACTCCTCTTGGAATTCTTGGACGCCATAGATCTGATAACCGAGGAGGAGAAGGTGGAGGGAAGACCTGCCACTATGGAGGAACTCCTCCTGTTCCACGACAGGGAGTATATAGAAACTCTGATAGAAGCGGACAGATGCCAGTGCGTTCCAAAAGGTGCCCGCGAGAGGTTCAACATAGGGAGCTACGAGAACCCCGTTTCCCCCGCCATGTTCAGGGGATCCTCCCTGGCTACCGGATCTTCAATCCAGACCGCGGAGCTTTTTCTGGAGGGCTACACAGCCTTTAACCCCGCGGGAGGAATGCACCACGCCTTCAGGGACAGGGCCAACGGCTTTTGCTTCATAAACGATCCCGTGATAACGATAGAGTTCCTGAAAAGGAGGGGCTTCGGTAAGATTCTGTATTTGGATCTCGACGCCCACCACTGCGACGGAGTTCAGGATGCCTACTACGAGGACGACAGCGTCTACGTCTTCTCCCTCCACCAGTCTCCCGAATACTCCTTTCCTTTCAAAAGAGGTTTTCTTGAGGAGAGGGGTTCCGGGAGAGGTAGAGGCTACAACCTTAACGTTCCCCTCCCAAAAGGTCTGAACGACACCGAGTTTCTCTTCGTGCTCGAAAAGAGCCTCACCTACGTGAGAGATGTATTCGATCCGGAGGTTTACGTTCTCCAGCTGGGAACCGATCCCCTTCTGGAAGATCCCCTTTCCAAATTTGAACTTTCCAACGTAGGCTTTCTGGAAGCCTTCAGGCTCGTCAGGGACTTCTTGGGAGAGGGAGTTTACTTAGGCGGTGGCGGATACCACCCCATAGCTCTTGCAAGAGCCTGGACGTTGATCTGGTGCGATATCTCGGGAAGGGAAGCCCCCCAGAAGATCAACCCCTCTGGCAGGAAGGTTCTAAAGGATGTAGAGTGGGAAGAGTTCGATGACGATGTGGACAGGAGTTACATGTTCGAGCTGTTGAAGGATCCTCCAAGGGGCGGTGAGGTTCGGGAGGAGATAAAAGACCTAATCAGCAAGGTCAAAGCCCTCGTCTACTCCTGAGCACAAATCTTTTCTCTTTAGCCTAATCCTCTCAATCCGCAGGTTCAGGTCTATCTCTTGGAGTGGGTAGGGCTGTATGTAAACGGGATAACCGAACAACCTGACAGGCGCTACGAACCTCTCGAAGTTTTTCCCGCTGGCTATTTCCTTGCAGAGCCTGCGGACGTTTCCCAGAAGTATGTCGTTGTCCAGACTGAAGGAGTAAGAGTATCCCGCAAACCATCCCTCTCCTGTCAGGAACCTTATCGACTCCACATCTTCACCCCCCAAGCGGTAACCCCCAAGGAATTCGAGCCTTTCGTTCAGGAAAAGTAGCATTCCGTCGGACTGACCTTCGGTGTAAGTGTCTCCCATCAGAGCGATTCCCCCTTTCCAGGGAACGAAAACCCTCCCGTAGTCGAACTCTCCGCCGTCGAACAGGAAGGAGCCTTTCTCTGAGAAGATCCATACGTCGCTGTCGCCCCTCGCCTCGGATCGACCAACCGCAAGAACCTTTCCCTTAAAAAGACCTACAAACCTCAGATAATCCTTCGCCTCACTGCCGACAAGGTAGGACCTTTTCAACCTGCCACCGTCCGTGAGTTTGAGAACAAAGCCGTCCCAGTTTCCTCTGAAATTGCTCCTCCCAACCACGTAGAATGTTCCCCTGTGCTCCACCGCTCCGTAGGCGTATTCGTGTTTTCCCGTTCCGATCCTCAGGCTCCACTCGACGTTCAAATCCCCATTCAGCCTTACTATCAGGATGTCCCAATTTTCCCTTTTAACTCCCCCGACGAGCAGATATCCGTCTGAAACTCTCTTAATAAACCAGAGCATATCGTCTCCCGGGCCCCCGATAGCCTTAAGAACTTTGGGCCTTCCTCTTCCGAACTCTACCAGAACCATGTCCATACCTTCTTTTGCCAGGGTGGTTATCCCGGCTACACAGCTATCTCCTAATAACTCCACCGTGTAGCTGTAATCGTCCCTTTTGGAAGATATTCTGAAAAAGTCGCTTCCCAGAACACCGACAAGAGCGTCGTAATCCCTTCCGTTGTCCATCCTACCTACGAGACATACCCTGTCTCCTGTCTTTCTGACCGAAAAGGCTCCCTCGTTGTTTTCTGTGGAGAGGATCACAGGACCGCAGAAGGCGAGCCCTGTTAGGAAAAGCAGGATAAAGGGCATAGAAAAGTATGATAGCCTGCCTAAAATAGAGTGTTATGGATATCGAGATAGTTTCCCGGGGAAAGCACACCATACATGGTCTAAACTTCTACCTGTCTTATTTCGACGACGTAGCCAAGGTCCTGCCCCGGGAGGATCTCTGCTTCATAGTGGGAGGCTGGGTCAGGGACAGGATCCTCGGAGAGCCCGTAGGCTACGATGTGGATGTGGATCTCCTCGTCACCTGCGATCCTCAGAGGGTAGCCCAAGACTTTGCAAAATTGACGGGAGGGCACTTTTTCGTCTTCGAGAAAAAAGGACTGCTTATAAAGAGGCCGGTGGTAGCCTCCGTGGTAATACACCTTCCACCCTACAGATACAGGTTTGACTTCTCCCAGCTGAAGGGAAAGGATGTGGAAAAAGCCCTGGAGGAGGACCTCAGGGACAGGGACTTCACCGCCAACGCTATAGCGGTCAACCTCGACGATGTCCTCAGCATAGGGGCAAAGCAGACTATCCTCTACGATCCCACGGGAGGAATAAGGGATCTGGAGGAGGAGCTTCTTAGACCCGTATCGATCGAGAATTTGAAGAAGGATCCCGTCAGGATACTTAGAGGATTCCGTCTCTCAATAGAGAAGAACCTCCGCCTGACCGAGGACTTCTACGAGTTTGTGGAAAGGCACGGAGACCTTATTCTGAAGGCTCCTCCGGAAAGGATAACCCACGAACTGTTCAAGGTTATGAAGCATCCGAAAGGTTCCAGGGTTATAAGAAAGCTCTACGAAGTCGGCCTTCTGGAGAAGATCTTTCTTGAAGTTTCTAAGCTAAAAGAGGTAAAAGATCAGGGAGAGCACCACATCTATCCTCTCGACGAGCATACGCTGAAAACCCTGGAGGAGGTGGAGAAGGTAATAGAAGAGAGGGCTAAGTATCTGAGCGCGGAGCTTTTGAGAGATTTCGGATGCAGGAGATTTCTCGGAGAGTTTACCGATATAGAGCTTCTAAAGTGGGGCGCCCTCTTCCACGACATAGGCAAGCCCGACACATTCCAAGTTAGAGGGGGCAAGATAACCTTCTACAACCACGACAAGGTAGGGGAGGAGATAGTAAAGAAGATAGGAAAGAGACTGAGATGGGGAGAAGAGGCTACCCGATTCGTATCCAAGCTGGTGAGATACCACCTGAGACCTTTTTACCTGAGAGAATCCTTCCTCAGGGGGGAGCTGAAGAGAAAGGGAATGGCCAACTTTTGGAGGGAGTGCGGAGACGTCGCCCCCCATCTGTTTCTTCTCTCCGTTGCAGATGCCCACGCGAGCGGGGATTCGGAGGAGGAAGTAAAGGCTCTCTTGGAGACTATAAGTGAGCTTGAGAGCTTCAAGAGGAACGAGCTTACGGAGGAGAAGGTAAAACCCCTTCTCACTGGCCACGAGATAATGTCAATCCTGAGCATACCCCAGGGCAAGATGGTTGGTGAGATAAAAAGAAGACTTGAAGAAGCCCAGATGGAGGGAACCGTCAGGACGAGGGAGGAGGCGGTAGAGTTCATAAGGAAAACCTACGAAGAGATCCTGAAAGGAGGTAAGGATGTCTGACCTCATGCCCCTCGAAGAGGCTTTGAGAATAGTTCTGGAAAGTGTAAAGCCCCTCGACGCGGAGAAGGTTTTTATATACGATGCCCTCGGGCGCTTCCTGGCGGAGGACGTTCCTTCTGATACGGACAAGCCCCTCTTCGACAACTCCGCCATGGACGGCTTTGCGGTAAGGTTCGAGGACATAAAGGGTGCTTCGGAGGAGTCTCCGGTCCCACTCAGGCTTGTTGGAGAGCAGAGCGCGGGAGGGGAAATCGCACCAAAGGTAGAGAAGGGCACCGCTGTCAAGATCTTCACTGGGGCACCTATTCCAGAAGGTGCTGACACTGTGGTTCCGGTGGAGTTTACCGAGGTCAAAGAAGACACGGTTTACATAAAGAAAGAATTTAAGGAAGGGGCAAATATAAGGAAACGTGGGGAGGACGTTAGGAAGGGAGACATAGTTCTCAGGAAAGGACAGGAGGTAAGGGGATACGAGGTGGGAATGCTTGCCTTCGTCAACAGGGCGGTGGTGAAGGTCTACAGGAGGCCGAAGGTCGGTATCCTCTCAACGGGGGATGAGCTTCTGGAGCTGGGAGAGACTCAGGAGAGGCCATCTCAGATAAGGAGCTCTAACCATCACATGCTCTACGCCCTTGTAAAGGAAGCGGGCGGAGATCCCCACCAGCTTGGTATAGCTCCGGACGATCCAGAAGAGCTTCTTAATGTTCTCAGAACCTGCCACAACTACGACATATTCATAACCACAGGCGGGGTATCCATGGGGGAGAAGGATTACGTTCAGTATCTTGTTAAGGAGGTTGGTGTAGAGGTCAGATTTCACAAGCTCAGGATAAAGCCCGCCAAGCCGGTTCTCTTTGGAACTTACGGAGAGAACAAGCTCTTCTTTGGACTTCCGGGAAACCCGGTCTCCTGTGCGGTAGCCTTTGATCTGCTGGTATACCCTGCCATAAGGGTTATGCTCGGAGCTAAAGAGGTTTTCAAAAGGAAGGTAAGTGCAACGCTTGTTAAGGACTTTAGCAGAAGGGACGCTAAAAGAAGAGAGTTTGCAAGAGCCAAGGTCTGGTTTGAAAAAGGAAAGTTCTGGTGCGAGCCTCACCCGAAACAGCAGTCCCATATGCTCACCTCTCTTATCGAGGCCAACGCTTACATGATTGTTCCAGAGGGGGTAAAGGAGCTGAAGGAGGGTGATGAGGTTGAAGTTGTTATGTTTTAAAGTTTACTTTATATAGCCCTTGAACCTCTGGAAGTTCATCAGCTTCTCCGCTATATCCAGCTTTTTCTTTTCAGCCTTCTCTATTAAGAACTCTATTATCCTGAGGGCTTCCTCGTAGTCCTCCTTACTCAAACCTTTAAGATCCATAGAAGCGACCTTTTGGAGGGTCTCTATAAGCTTATCGAATTCCCCCTCCTCCAGGTATACTTGGCATTTAGTAAGAAGCTCTTTAAGGTCCTCGCTCATCAGCTTTGGCAGAGACCTCCTCTTTGCCGTAAACGTTCCTCTCCGCCTCCTCCCAAGCTTCCCGAAGTTCCTCAAGGACTTCCTTTATCTTCAGAAGTGTCTCCTTATCGTTCACCATGTTGGCCCTTACGGTTTCATTTATAAGAACCTCGTAGATTTCGTCAAGGTTCTTTGCTATTTCCTTACCCTTCTCCTCGTCAAGGGAGGCCTTCAGAACTATGAGTATGTCCGTAACCCTCGTGAGGTTCTCCGCCTTCCTCTTCACGTTCTCGAGCTCCTCAAGACCGCTCTCTATAGCCTCAACCGCTTCCTCTATGCAGGATATAGCCTTGTCGTAGAGCATGATAATCAACCTTATGGGATTAGCATTTTCTACCATATTCTGAAGATAAACCTCAGCGGGGTTCATCACTGATTACCTCCTTTTGTCATTTGTGAAAGAGTGACCACGAACTGCTTCAGTCTTTCTCTTATGTCGTTGGCTTGGGCTATAAACGCCTCGAGTTGGGCGTACTCCCTTCTCAGAAGTTGCTCTTCCTGAGAGAGTCTCTGAGCGAGGGATTTTATCCTGTTGTCTATACTTTCTATCCGATCGTTGTATGCCTGTTCGAACCCGCTGAAGAGATCCTTTTGGTTTTCCAGGAAAACTCTATAAGAGCCTGAGAGATCCTCTATAGCCTGCCTTACCGCATCCGGATCCGAGTTCAGAAGCTCGTTCAGCCTGTCCGTGTTCAAAGATATCTTGCCCGTGTCCCCATCGTAGTCTATAAGCCCGAGGTTTATGAGGGGATCGAGCCTTTCGGCCATTCCTATTTTTACGCTCGATATGGTATAGTCCCCCCTGAACAGAGCCTCCTCTCCGACCGTCAGACTGTCCACCAGCTCCACGGTGGCGTTGTATTTCTCTACAAATTTGTTCAGGAAGCTCGTTACTTTAGAGTAGCTCTCGGTTATGCTGACATCAGAACTGCCCGTGGTTTTAACTTCTATGGTGACCCCGCTTATAACGTTTTCAAAGGTGTTGGTGGGGCTTATCACGGGAGACCCTGAGCCTATCACGATCTCCGCGTTCTGGGCATCCTGTATGGTGTCAAGATCCGTTCCGAGTTCTGAAGGAAGGCCCGAGACCTGGATAGCGTAAACGCTCCCCACGGTATCCGTCTCAACGGTGGAAGCCCCCACATCCTTTTCGGAGAGCATGAGCTTGTATGATGTGCCGTCGAAGTAGACGGAGGCGCTTACCCTATCCTGAGAGCTGTTTATCCTGCTGACGAGATCCTCGAGAGTCTCCCCAGCGTTGTAGTCTATATTGAAGATCTCCGTTCCCGAACCAGTGTCATAAGTTATGGTCAGGGTTCCGGAGCTCGAAAAGGTGGAGGCAAGGTCGGAAAAACCTCCGTTAGAGACCCTTATCTCACCCTGGGCCAGCTTGTTCACTGTAACGGAGAACTCCACGTTGGGAGCATCTTCGGTGACGCTCACGCTTAGAACGTCCGTGTTGGATACCGTAGCTCTCTTGCCTTTAAAGAGGTCGTCCACGTTGAGGCCTTCAAACAGGGACAGGAAGTCCCCTATCCCGCTCGAAAGGTTTCCGAGGGAGGAGAGCTTCGCCTGAACGAGGGCCTTTTCCCGCTGGAGTTTCTGGAGGGGGATAGATTTAAGTTGCATTATCTGATCTACCATTGCCCCTCCGTCGAAGTTGGTTCCCGTAAGTCCAGAGATAAAAAGCTCACCAGCCATAGCTATACCCTCTCGCTCAGCAGAACGCCGAGCATCTGATCAATTCTTCTCATTAGCTCCAGGAGATAGTCAGGAGGGATCTGCCTTATTAGCCTGTTGGTGTCCCTCTCGAAGATCTTCACCACCGGTATCTCCAACTGGTCGTCTATATCAATCTTGAGATATCTGTTAAGATAGTCAAGCTTTCTCATTATCTCCTTGAGAATTCTCTGAAGCTCCTCCTTGTTAAAGGAAGCTTCTTGCACAGTTTCAGCGGTTTTCTTCTCTATGTCCTTCCTTATCCTTTCCGCTCCATTAACATCAGCCACATGTTTTGAGGCCTGTCTTATTATCTCGAAGTCTATCTCGGAGCCTCTGCCTTCGATCCTCATGGCAGGCTCTCCTTTTTAATAGGAGGGAAGGGCGAGAGCCCCACCCTCATGGCCGATTACCTCAGGAGCTGGAGGACGAGCTGGGGCAGGGTGTTCGCCTGAGCGAGCATAGCTATACCGGATTGCATCCTGATCTGCATCGTGGTAAATCTGGACATCTCCTTTGCGAAGTCCACGTTCCTGATAACGTTTTCCGCCTCATTGGTGTTGTCCTGTGCAACTTTCTGAGCGTCATAGATAGTCTGGAGGTTGTTCATAACAGCTCCGATTTCGGAACGGACCGTATCGACTTTCTGGATAGCTTTCTTGATTATCAAGAGTGCGGTTTCTGCACCCTGGTTTGTGGATACATCTATGGAATAAAGGTTGTTCAGTATTGATGAACCTCCAGAAACTACGTTAAAGTTTAGGCCTGAGTTCGAGCCAGATATACCCGTGTAACTAATAACGAAACTGTCTGTGCCGTATATTTGTAGAGTTCCTACTTTTATAGCTGATGTAGTAGTCGTAACACTTTCAGCAGTAGAAACATCAGAAGCATTTTGTAGTATCTGAGAAAAGTTTATTGTATAAGCCTCACCTGATGCGAGACCACTCACAACAGCTTCTACAGCTATGGTTTCACCGTTGGTTGTTTCTAGCACAAGCCTCCCATCCTCAGCCCTTGCAGTTATATTAACACCATTTGCAGAGGCTTCACTGTTTATTGCTGTGACCAAATCAGCAAGTGTTGTGCTGGCAGTTATACCAGTTATACTAAAACTGGGAGATGTATTGGATACCTGTCCTACAAAGAATCTAAGAGTCAAGGTTTCCCCTGAAGGGTTTGACGCTACTATTAATCCCGTATAAGTGGAAGCTACACTTACATTTTTGGCTACAGCTTCTATACCCTGACTTTGAAGTGTAGGATCCGCATTTATATTGGCTGCCGCGGTAGCAGCATCTACAAGGAGTCCGCCTGTAGTTCCGCCGTCTAAAACGGTTTGTCCAGCTACTTTCAGATATTCGTTCGCATCAAGTCCGTAGTCTGTGCCACTTACGAGAGAGGGTAGTCCGGAAGCTCCCTCAGTTACAGAACCATTACCACTTACTATATATGCGCCCAAGGATTGCGCTCTTACATCTCCTATATTAACCTTCACAACCTGTCCATACCTTGGTCCGTAGTGGATGTATTTATTTGTGAATGTGCCGTCCAAGAGTTTTATCCCGTTGTATTCCGTGTCCGTTCCTATCTTCTGAATAGCATCTACGAGGTTTTGAATCTCTCTCTGCAAGGATGCTCTCGCGTTAGGATCGTTGATGTCGTTCGCTGCATTTTCCGCCTTTACGTAGATCTCCTTGAGTTTGTTGTAGATCTGTCCCGCTGAGTTCTCCGCTATCTGGAGCGCGGAGATACCTGTCTGGATGTTCCTATTACCTTGTTCGAGACCGGCGGAGACAAGGGCAAGCTGATCCGCTATGAACAGCCCCGCGGAGTCATCCGCTGCGTTAAGAATTCTCAAGCCTGTAGACAGCCTCAAGAGAGACTTGTTCATAAGTCGTTCGTTCTGCTTGAGGGCGGTATGTGTTACCGCCGACTCGTAGTTAAAGTTGATCCTCAGAGCCATGGCTGACACCTCCTGTAGAGTTTTGTCAATTCTCTTAATCGGCTACTTTCTGCGGGATTTTAACAACTTTTCAAGTTCGGATCTGGTTATATCTAAGTACTCCCTAATTACAGGAAGGAATCTCTTGGACATAGAAGAAATAAGGTTCCTATCTTTGGATCCAAAGGCAAAGGTGAGGATAGACATTTCATACTTATACAGAGATGAACCTATTAATGTAAAGAGAGGATAATTATTCCGAATTCCTCTACTCATTGCTAAACTCATGAGAGAAAAATGAAGGTCTGAAAAAAGTTCTACAAGCCCTTTCAGATCATTTACATATCTAAGTTTGGAAGAGAATAAATTTATGTATGTAGTTAGATCCTCTATCATAGACTCAAGTATGCGGTTAGCGTCCACATCCTTGAGGTAAGATCTCCTAAAGTTTTTGAATATTTTTTTAACTACACTTTCCTTATGAAGTTCATTATGCAGGGAAAAGTCCTTTGGATCTATAGGCAAAGAGCCTTCTATTCTGGCACCATCGGACAGGTTGTATACGTCAAGCTTAAACTTTCTTATAAGTTTCTCTATGTTTTTCTTTGTATAGATTAAGGAAAGGGAAGAGTATACAGTGCCTCCAAAGTTGCCTTCAACCTCAATATCAAATTCCTCCCTAAAGTTATACAGTATACTTCCAGGAGTATAGTAATCACTTTTACTTGAATGGTGTATTTGGGGATCTTTGCTACCCAGATCTACTCCCAGTAGATAAAACTTTTTAAACCCCATATGTGCAAACAAGGACATAGCTGCTGATACTACGGTTGGAATTGTGTAGTCGAGCCTGGGTATGTAATCTGGGAAAATAACAGAACCTATATTAATTTGGGTGAGGAATACTCCTCCTTTCTTTCCTAAGGCTGGTATCTCCGGGGGTGAAACTATAGCGCTTAAAATATAGACATCTTTGAGGAAATCCTTTATATCTTCTACAAGCTGGTAATTTATGTCTTGCCAATCAGCTATAACATATATGTCAGGCTTTATGCCGGCTCGGTATAGAGACTTTATGGATGTCCCGCAAGATACTACTAAAGCTTTGTCTGAGAAAGTTTTTATAACCTCATAGAGGTTATCTAATGAAGGACCATTTCCAATTATAAATACCGGAGTATTCTCATCAACTAATTTATTGCCATAATATACAGGTAATTTTTTGTCCATAACACCTATAGCATGCTTTAATATACATAGTTCACTGTCTATCACACCCCAAAGCTTTGGATTCACTATATGCTCTGTTTTCAGGTGCTCTTTAACCTCTTCGAAGAATGGTGATGAAAAATGTTCGAAGAAGAAAGTATTAACGATAAATGCTGGATTTATAGCCATAACTATCTTGCTAAGTTCACTTTTTATCTCATCTGGATCATCACTCACTATAAAGCTGAAGCTCTTTGCTACACTTTTGCTGAAATAATCTATTATCTCTCTCCAATCTATAGCGTATAAGCTTAAATTTAAGAACAGTGGATCAGGCTCTATGACTATCATATGTTGGATATTAAATTCTCTTATTAGTTCTACTACGTGATAACCAAAGCCCATACCAAAAACGACTATTAGCGGGATTGTTTTACCATCAAATGGAAAACTTATATCTAAAGATGATGTGTCTACACCCTCTATGATCTTATTTTGTAATCTATCGTGTATATACTTTAAATTCTCATCCTCCACTTTTTGCGGTATCAGGGGCATTATGAGGCGAGACGGATTCTTTCTGAAAGTTTCAACCTGTTCCTTTGCTATCGCCAATGGATCTCCTGGATAAAGCACCTGTCCGCTGATCAATGCGTTAAGCTTACCGTCAGGTGTAACTCTTATGCTCCAATCTGTATTTGTTCTATTGTTTATTTTTGCGATTATCGATGGTGCTTTTTCTCTAAGGAGCATATAGTTTCTAACATATCTATCCTTAACTATTTCTTCGTGGGTCTTAAGCATGGTTATATAATAGTTCGGCAGGTGTGAGAAGTTTGTTAGAAGGGGAAACTATCCTAATAACGGGTGGAACGGGGTCCTTTGGTAAAAGGTTCATAAAGAGACTTCTAAAAGACTTTCAACCCAGAAAAATCATAATATTCAGCAGGGACGAGTTCAAGCAGTTCCAGATGCAGAAAGAGTTCCCTCCTGACAGATATCCCCAAATGAGGTTCTTCCTCGGAGACATAAGAGACAAGGACAGATTGCACAGGGCCTTTGAAGGTGTTGACTATGTGGTCCACGCCGCAGCACTCAAGCAGGTTCCCATACTTGAATATAACCCCATAGAGGCGGTGAAAACGAATATACTCGGTGCTCAGAACATAATAGAGGCTGCGATAGACAAAGGTGTGAAGAAGGTGGTGGCCCTTTCCACCGACAAGGCGGTAAATCCTGTGAATCTATACGGAGCAACCAAGCTTGCCATGGAGAAGCTCTTCGTGTCCGCAAACGCTTATGCGGGAGCTAAAGAAACCTGCTTTTCGGTTGTTAGATACGGAAACGTAGTAGGTAGCAGGGGAAGCGTTATTCCTTTCTTTAAAAAGCTTGTAGAGGAAGGTAGAAAGGAGCTCCCCATAACGGACGAGAGGATGACGAGATTTTGGATAACCTTCGATGAGGCTATAGACCTGGTCCTGTTTGCCCTGTCCGAAAGTGTGGGCGGGGAGGTTTTCGTTCCATACATACCGAGCATGAGGATAGTTGATCTTGCGAAGGCAATATGTCCAAAGTGTAAGTTTAAAATAATAGGCATAAGGCCCGGAGAAAAGCTTCACGAGACACTGATATCTGAGGATGAAGCAAGGCACACTATTAAGGTTAAAACAAACGGCAAAACCTACTTCGTGATTCTTCCGGAGCTCTGGTTTGAAACAAAACCCGCCCATAAGTGGGGCCATATGAAGAGGCTCCCGGAAGGATTCGTGTTCAGGAGTGACAAGAACGACTGGTGGCTCAGTGTAGAGGAGCTCAGATATATGATAGAAAAGCTCGATATTGAGCAATCATGATTTCTTACGGAAGACAGTGGATAGACGAAGAGGATATAAAGGCTGTAGTCGAAGTCCTGAAGTCCGACTTCATCACGCAGGGTCCCAAGGTAAAGGAGTTCGAGGAGAAGCTGGCCAAATACTGCGGTGCAAAATACTGTGTTGTGTTCAATTCGGGGACATCCGCTCTCCTCGGAGCCTACTTCGCCTGTGGGATTTCTGAAGGGGATGAAGTTATAACTACTCCAATAACCTTCGTTGCAACTACGAACATGCTTCTGGTCCTTGGAGCGAGACCTGTATTCGCAGATGTGGAGGAGGATACGGGGAATATAGATCCAAACTCAATAGAGGATTTGATTACAGAAAAGACTAAGGCTATTGTCCCAGTTCACTATGGAGGGCATCCTGTAGATCTTGAGGTGATAAGAAGTATAGCAAACAGATACGAACTTAAGGTTATAGAAGACGCCTGTCATGCCCTGGGAGCAAAGTATAAAGGATCTAAAATAGGAAGTTGCAAGTATTCAGATGCTACAGTATTCAGCTTCCACCCTGTAAAGCACATAACCACGGGTGAAGGTGGAGCGGTTCTAACAAACGATGAGGAGATATACAAGAAGCTTTTACTCTTTAGAAATCACGGCATAAATCGAGATAAATTTGTAAATAAATCCGAAGGTCCTTGGTATTACGAAGTCCAGATGGTCGGCTTTAACTTCAGGCTAACCGATATACAGGCGAGTCTTGGCATATCTCAGCTAAGAAAGCTGGATAGATTTATAAACAAAAGAAGATATATAGCTTCATTTTATGCAGAAAATCTAAAAAGCAATCCTTTTTTCTATATCCCTGAGGAAAAAAACTACGCATTTCACTCATACCATCTTTACCCCATAAGGTTGAAGGATTCTGTTGTAAGATGGAAGAGAGAAATAGTGAAATCACTGCTCAATAAAGGAGTTGGAGTTCAGGTCCATTACATACCGGTCTATAGGCATCCTTTTTATAGAGAGCTTGGATATAACAATGTCAATTGCCCTAAGGCAGAGGATTTTTACAAAAGAGTTTTTACCTTACCGATCCATCCTTCGCTTAAGGAAGAGGAGCTTAATTTCATACTGGAAGCTTTACATAGAGTTTTTGAGGAGTTGGAAGTATGAAAATAATTGCAATTATTCAGGCAAGAACCGGATCTACCAGACTTCCAGGAAAGGTTCTGTTACCTTTAGCCGGAAAAACTGTTCTGGAACATGTCGTAGAAAGAACCGCGAGTGCTAAATCTTTAGATGAAGTTATAGTTGCTACAACTTTGAAAAACGAAGACATACCTATAGTGAAACTTATGTCCAACAGAGGTTTTAAAGTGTTCACAGGATCAGAAAAGGATGTGCTTGACAGATACTATCAGTGTGCCAGACTGTCCAAAGCTAATCACATTGTCAGGGTGACTTCCGACTGCCCCTTTGTAGATCCTGAGATAATAGAGAGGCTCATAAAGAAGCATATTGATTCAGGAGCAGACATAACACGAAATATGAACTGTATACATGGTTTTGAAGTGGAGATATTTACCTTTTCCATGCTAAAAAGAGCCTGGAAGAATGCAAGATATCTCTCTGAAAGGGAACATGTGTCTCCTTATATGTTAAAGCATGCTGAAAAGTTTGAAAGTATATCTATACCTGAAGATAGATACGGTGTTCGCCTTACACTCGATTACAAAGAGGATTATTTAGTAATAAAGGAGGTATTCGAGGCACTTTATAAGGAGAAGAAAGATTTTAGATACACTGATGTGCTCAGATTTATAGAAGAAAGACCTGAAGTGTTTAAACTAAACTCTCATATAGAAAGGGATGAAGGGCTTAAAAGGTCTTTACAAAATGATCGAATACTCTCTGATGAGGAGCTTGAAGAACTGGTATGAGGGTCCTAATCCTTACAGAAGGCGGTAAAGGTATAGGTTTTGGACATATAACGAGGATGCTATCTTTATACCAGGCTTTCGAAGAGAAAGGAGCGGAGCCGTATATTGTTATCAAAGGTGATAGTTCAGTAAAGCCTCTTATCCAGGGGACTAACTGGAAAATTCTCGACTGGATAAAAAACATAGGAGAAGTTAAAGAGAGATTCGGCAAAATTGATATACTCTTGATAGATAGCTACCTTGCTCCAAAGGAGGCATATGAATATCTATCTAAAATAGCCAAGGTACCGGCTTACTACGATGATTTCAGGAGGATGGATTATCCCTGTGGTGTGGTAATAAATGGAAATATACACGCTGAACTTATCAAGTATGTTGAGGATCCTTGTATGGAATACTTACTTGGAGTAAAGTATTTACCTATTAGGAAGGAGTTTTGGAAAATTGAAGGTAAGATCATTAAAGATAAGATTGAAAATATACTGATAACATTTGGAGGGGAAGACTCCAGAAACTTGACATCATTAGTTTTGAAACTTCTTGTAGAAAATTACAAAAACTGTAAAAAAGTTGTGGTGATAGGAAGAAGCTTTAGTAAAGAAAACTTGAAAGAAATAAAACTCGCGGCGGACGATAAAACTGAATTCGTTTACTATCCAACTGCGGAGGGTATGAAAAGGCTCATGTTAAAGGCGGATGTGGCTATCTCAGCTGCGGGTCAAACACTTTATGAGCTTGCCTGCGTTGGTGTTCCAACAATAGCTGTGATAGTGGCTGAGAATCAAATCCTACAGGCTAAAGTTTTTAAAGAAAAAGAATTTCTGCTGGACTTATTCTACTGGAAAGATGAAGATATATATTCTCGTATGGTTGAGAGTATCCATAAATCAGAGCCTTTTAAGATCAGATATGAAAAATATAAAATTGGTAGATCATTGATTGACGGTAAAGGTGCACTTAGGTTGGCTAACAAGCTTGCATCGTTGGTAGAATAGGTATGTGTTCCAGAGTATATGGGAGAGTCTTAGGAAGGAAGGTAGGAACACAAGCAAGTATCCTTACGATAAGGTAGTATCCTTCGTCTTCAGATACTATCCTAAACTTGGAAAAAGCAAAACTGAGATAAACATTCTCGAAATCGGTTGCGGTGCGGGGAATAATCTTTGGCCTCTTGCTCTGGAGGGTTTTAATGCCTACGGTATAGATGGAAGTCTGACCGCTATAGATTTAGCAAAAGATCTTTTTAAGAAATTTGGCGTTTCGGGAACCTTGGTTGTGGGGGATTTTACAGAGAGACTGCCTTTTGAAAACAGAATGTTTGATATGGTTATAGATAGAGCTTCTATAACATATGTGCCTTTTGAACTGGCTCTAAAAACCGTGAGGGAAATATATAGGGTTTTAAAACCTGGGGGATATTTCTTCTTTAATCCATATTCACAGGAGCATTATACGTTCAAGAGCAATCCAGAAAGTAAAAAGTCCAACTTTGTGGAGACCTTGGAGGGAACTATCGCGGGCACAGGTAAGGTGTGTTTTTACAGTAGAGAAATGGTTGAAGAACTTCTTTCGGATTTTAATATACTTGAATTGAGACATTTACTTATAGAGGACTTTAATAACCCTAAAAACAAACACGCGGAGTTCGAAGTAGTATGCCAAAAGCTGTAGTAATAAGCCAACCAAGATATTTGCCTGTGGTAAACTACTTACAAAGACTAAAGAATGCGGATCTGTTTGTATTTCTGGATAATGTTCAGAGGCAGTATCTGGGTGTAGAAAATAGAAATCTCATATTGGTTAACGGCAAGAAAAAGTGGCTTACAATTCCGGTGTCTTCTTCCCGCTTGGAAGTAATATACAAAGCTAAAATAGCAGGAAGTGAGTGGATTGAAGAACACAAAAGGAAGATTTATGAGGCTTATAAGAAAGCCCCATACTTTGAACCAAAGTATATAGAACAGTATTACGAAGGTGTGGAAGATGTTTTAAAAAGGACAAACTATTCCTACTCGGAGACAATAATACATCTTGTTTTAAACGCTTGTAGAATATTTGGATTTAAGCCTAACTATGTTAGGGCTACCGAGCTTGGTGTTCCTCAGGTTAAAGGTGTTGAAAATCTCTACAATATACTAAAAACTGTGGGAGCGGAGGTATATATATCTGGAAGTAACGGAAGGGCTTACGGAGTGAAAGAATTCTTAGAGAAAAGAGGTATAAAAGTTCTTTTTAACGATTACAGACATCCTGTATATAAGCAATTTAACTCTGAAGAATTTGTTCCTTGGTTGTGTTTTTTCGATACTCTTTTCAACGTTGGTTATGAAAAATGTAAAGAGTATATATATACGGAACTTGATCTGTTTGAGGAGTAGCTGTGAGACTTCTTGTGGTATGCGCACATCCGGATGATGAAGTTTTAGGATGTGGTGGAACCGTTGCCAGATTGGTCAAGGAGGGCTTTGAAGCCTTTACATTGATACTTGGTGAAGGCGTGACTTCCCGCTACGCGGATAGGAATAAGAAGTTTGTGGAGAAAGAGCTTAGCGATCTTAAAAGACAAGCCTTGCGTGCGAATGAAGTATTAGGAGTTAAAGAGGTGTTTTTTGAAAGCTTTCCTGATAACAGGTTTGATTCGGTAGATTTGCTCGATATAGTTAAGGTTGTGGAGAAGGTTAAGAATGAGGTGAAGCCTGAAGTCATACTTACACACTCACGACATGATTTGAATAAGGATCACCGGATAACTTACGAGGCGGTGCTTACAGCTACCAGACCTATTGCGGGAGACACTGTGATGAGTGTGTACTCTTTTGAAGTATTATCTTCAACGGAGTGGAATTATCCTTACGGCTTTTCCCCGAATCTTTACTTTAACATAGAAGATACTCTCGAGGTTAAATTAAAGGCTATGGAAGCTTACAGTTCTGAGATTAGAAGCTTTCCTCATCCGAGATCCCTTGAAGGTATAAAGATAAAAGCATCTCAAAGAGGTATGGAGGTGGGTCTTAAATACGCAGAGGCATTCGAGGTAGTAAGAGATGTTAGAAGATAAGGTTAGTATTCTCCACTCGGATATTGATTTTGAGCCTTACCAACTTAAAAACTTTGTAAACCTATCAGAACACGAGCTTGATATGGTTAGAACATGGAGAAACCATCCCGATGTTAGGAAGTGGATGTTTTCACAACATGAAATATCTCAGGAGGAACATAGAGCTTTTGTGGAGAATCTTAAAAATTCATACAAGGATGCCTACTGGATGGTTATAAGAGAATCTGTATACATAGGTGTAGTTTATTTAAACAGAATAAATTTTAAGCATAAACACGCTTATCTGGGTATTTATGCCAATCCATTGAACAAGGTTCCTGAGGCCGGTAGGATTTTGATTGACTTGGTTACGAGGTTGTCCTTCGATCTGCTTAATCTACACACTTTAAAGTTGGAGGTTATGGAGGACAATCATAGAGCTATAAAGTTATACGCTCGAGCCAAATTCAAGGAAGAAGGGCGCCTGAAGGAATTTGTATACAGAAATGGCAAATGGATAGATGTCGTGGTGATGGGAATTATTAACGGGGGGCCTCATAATGAACTTAATGGAAATTGTTGAGGACAAAGTATTTATAATAGCGGAGCTTTCCGCGAATCACGCTCAGGATTTAAACCTCGCCAAGGAAACTATATACGCTATGAAGGAAGCAGGCGCGGATGCGGTGAAGGTTCAGACATACAGGCCAGATACGATAACCATAGACAGCGATAAAGATTACTTTCAGATAAAGCACGGAACACTGTGGGACGGAACTACCTTATATAAACTTTATGAAACCGCCTACATGCCTTGGGAATGGCATCAGGAGCTGAAAGAGCTTGCGGAGAAGCTCGGACTTATCTTTTTTTCCACTCCCTCCAACAAGGAGGCGGTCGACTTTTTAGAAGACTTAAACGTTCCCATTTACAAGATAGCTTCTTTCGAGATAACTGATATACCCCTGATAGAGTATGTAGCTTCTAAGGGCAAGCCCGTAATAATTTCTACCGGTATAGCCACCCTTTCGGACATAGAGGAGGCGGTAAACGCCTGCAGGAGGGCAGGGAACGATCAGATAGTTCTTCTGAAGTGTGTGTCCGCATACCCGGCACCTCTTGAGGATGTAAATCTCAGGACTATACCCAACATGGCGGAAACCTTTGGATGCATTGTGGGTCTTTCGGATCACACCCTCGGTATATCTGTCCCAGTGGCTGCGGTCGCTTTGGGAGCGAGGGTTATAGAGAAGCACTTTATCCTTTCCAAAGATATAGACTCTCCCGATAGAGAGTTCTCCTTAACACCTGAAGAGTTCGGTCAGATGGTAAAGGCGATAAGGGAGGTTGAGAAGGCCCTCGGCAGGGTTTCCTACGAACTTACGGAGAAGATGAAGAAGGGCAGGGAGTTTGCAAGGTCCCTTTTCGTGGTTAAGGACATGAAAAAAGGAGAGATCTTTACTGAGGAAAATGTGCGTTCTATAAGACCGGGATACGGTCTCCATCCGAAATACCTTAAGGACATACTCGGGAGAAGGGCAAGGAAGGATATAGAGAGGGGAACACCCCTATCATGGGATCTTGTGGATTGATCGGAAAGTTTCAGGAAGGCTCGTATCTGACATTCAGGTTAAGCTTCTCAACAAGCTGTGAGAAGTCGCCTGTTTGTAGCCCCATGAGTGTGTAAACTATCAGATCGTCCGCGCCGAGAGGAGTTTTCGGTTTGCCTTCGAGAACTAAGCTTCCTCCTTTCCTTACGAGAGCCTTAAGGCTTTCCACAAGGGACTTTTCAAACTTTGTTTTCCTCTTAGCTAAAGATTCTTCTAACTTCTCTATAAGCTCCTTTCTGATCTTTTCGGGGGAGGTGTTCTTTTTCTCAGCTTCCTTCTCGATGAGTTTGCTTAGTAAACTTTCATCCCTAAGCTTTATAGTTAATTCTTTCAGATAGACCTTCGAAAGGATGCCTGCCAACTTTGCAGGCTGGGCTTCTGTGCTGTTCCTTAGATCGAGGAAGGCTTTGATAACCTTCTTATCCACTCCGGAGAGTTTTAGCTTCAGCTCTACCGAAAAAGCTCCGGGAAGCTCGAGGGAGAACTTTCTTATAATCAGCTCCTTCCAGTCTTCGTATAGGCTTGCGGAGAAGAGAAGATTGAACTCCACCTTTTCATATCCAAGCTCCTTAAGGTTTTCCTCGAGCTTTTTGAAGTCTTCATCCTCTCCCCTTACGCCCAGCATAGAGAACTCAAGATCCGTATCGGTGAGCCTGGAAATAACGAGCTTCCCTATCCGGGTTTTACTTCCCTTACTTTCTATCAGTAGATCTTCAACCTCAGTTTTGCCTTTAAAGAGTGAGTAATCTACATCCTTGTAGGAGAAGTTTTCCACTCCTACGCCGGACAGGAATGTTTTTAGACTTTCTTCCGCCTTTTTGGAAGCGTATATATGGACACCTGCTACCGCTATCAGGAGAAGCAGTATGGAGAAAAGGATAAATATAGCTTTTTTCATTATCTCCCCCGGCCCTCTATTATATACTTATGAGCATGAAAGAGTTCTGGGTGTGGATAGAACCTTACGACAAGAAGCTGGTAACGACTGCTCTGGAGTCGGGTGCGAGCGCGATCGTCATCCCCGACGAGGAGAAGGCTAAAGAGGCCAGGAAGCTGGCAAGGACAACCGTAATATCCCCTAATGGGGACCTGAAGCTGGGGGAGGATGTGGTCTACGTAAAGATAGAGGGCAAGGAGGACGAGGAGAGGGCAGCCAAGTATCCTCCCGACGTTAAGGTGGTTGTGGAGACCACCGACTGGACCGTGATACCTCTTGAGAACCTGATAGCCCAGAGGGAGGAGCTTTACGCGGTGGTCAGAAACGCCAACGAAGCTGAGGTGGCCCTCCAGACCCTCGAGAAGGGCGTGAAGGGTGTTGTTCTCAAAACTCAGGACATCAACGAGATAAAGAGGGTGGGGAAGCTCATGGAGGAGTCGGAGGAGAAGCTGGAGCTGGTGAAGGTGAAGATCACGAGGATCCTGCCTATGGGGCTCGGGGATAGAGTTTGCGTGGATACGACCTCACTCCTGAGCAGGGGAGAAGGTATGCTGGTGGGGAACTCCTCCGGAGGTATGTTTTTAGTCCACGCGGAGACGGAGGAGAACCCCTACGTGGCCTCAAGGCCTTTCAGAGTGAACGCGGGAGCGGTCCACATGTATATAAGGGTTCCCGGGAACAGGACCAAGTATCTGTGCGAGCTTTCCGCTGGAGATCAGGTGATGGTATACAACCACAGGGGAGAGGGAAGGGTGGTCTACGTGGGAAGGTCCAAGGTCGAGAGGAGGCCCATGCTCCTGATAGAGGGGAAGTTTGAGGATAAAAAGCTCAGCTGTGTGCTCCAGAACGCGGAGACTATAAGGCTCACGAGGCCCGACGGAACTCCTGTATCGGTCGCTGAGCTTAAGGAGGGGGACGAGGTTCTCGGATACGTGGAGGAGGCGGGAAGGCACTTCGGGATGAAGGTGGAGGAGAGCATAATAGAGAAGTAGGGAGGTCTGGTTATGAGGGTTTTCTTGGCTCTGATAGCCTTTCTGATATCCCTCTCCTTCTCCCAGGAGGTTCTAAGGCTCGGAGCGGCGGTCTCCTTCTCGGGCAAATACGCTAAGGAGGGAGAGCTTCTCAAGAGAGGATACGAGCTCTGGAAGGAGCGGGTGAATGCGAGGGGAGGCATAAAGGTCGGGAACAAAAGATACAGGGTGGAGATAATCTACTACGACGATCAGAGCGATCCAAAGACCACAGCCAAGCTGGTGGAGAAGCTGATAACACAGGATAAGGTTAGGTTCATCCTCGGCCCTTACGGGAGCGCCCAGGTCTTCGCCGCCGCTGGAGTCGTTGAGAAGTACAGAGCCCTGATGGTCCAGGGAGGAGGGGCCTCCTCGAAGATCTACAGGCAGGGCTACAGGCACGTCTTCGGCGTCTTCAACATCGCTCCCGACTACGGGAAGAACCTAATAGACCTTGCGGTGAGCCTGAAGCCGAGGCCCAAGACGGTTGCCATAATCTACGAGAAGGACATCTTCTCCGAGGACGCGGCGAGGGGTGCTCTGGAGGAAGCTAAAAAGAAGGGACTCAAGGTGGTCCTGTTCGAGGGCTATCCGAAGGGAACGCAGGACCTCTCCTCCCTCATGCTCAAGATAAGGACGAAGAGACCTGACGTGGTTATAGGGGCGGGACACTTCAAGGACTCGGTTCTGGTGATAAAACAGCTCAAGCAGTTCAGGATAAATCCCAAGTTCGTGGGCCTGACGGTGGGGCCTCCCGTTCCAGCCTTCGTGAAGGCTTTGGGTAAGGATGCGGAATACGTCTTCGGGCCCGTCCAGTGGTCGAGGGCCTTCAGATACAAGGATCCCCTCTTCGGGAGCACGGAGGGGTATGTTAAGGCCTACAGGGAGAGATACGGGGAGGATCCCGAATACCACGCCGCGGGAGGGACAGCTGCAGCTCTGGCGCTCCAGATCGCCATAGAGAGGGCTGGAAGCTTAGATGTGGAGAAGGTAAGGAAGGAGCTTCTGAGCATGAAGGTGGAGACCTTCTACGGGGTGATAGGCTTCGATAAAACTGGAAAGATCGTTACGAAGCCCATGGCGGTGATCCAGATACAGGGAGGTAAGCCCGTAACGGTCTATCCCTTCAGAGAGGCTGAGCCTGTATATCCCAAGCCCGAGTGGAAGTAGATGGACCTTCTCCTCCAGCTTCTCTTGGAGGCCATCCTTCTGGGGACCTTCTACGCCTTTTTATCCCTCGGATTCTCCCTGACCTGGGGAGTCCTAAACATACTTAACCTCGCCTACGGGAGCCTCGTGGTCCTCGGTTCCTACCTGGCCTACTCGCTGTTCAACGCCGTTGGTGTAGATCCTATAGTTTCTCTTCCTATCTCCTTTGCGGTCGGCTTTGTTCTGGGACTTCTGCTTCAGGTCTCCTTTGTAAACAGGGTCATAAAGCTCGAGCCATTCATGGTTCTGATCCTCACCTTCGGCCTCGACATACTGATCTCCCACACGCTCAACTACTTCTTTAAAGCGGACATAAGGTCCATAGACGTTCCTTACGCGGAGGGGAGCTTCATCGTGGGGAACCTGATAGTCTCAGAGGTAAAGCTCCTGGTCTTCCTCCTCTCCCTGATCCTGACCGCCCTGCTCTTCCTCTTTCTTAGGTTCACCTGGACGGGGAGGGCGATAAGGGCGGTCGCCCTCGATGTGGAGGGGGCGAGGCTGGTGGGGATAAGCCCCGAGAGGGTGTTCGCCCTCACTATGGGGATAGGGACTGGGGTGGCCTTCCTCTCTGGGAACCTCTACGGCATACTTCAGGGCTTTACTCCCTTCGACGGAGGACTCCTGACGGTCAAGGCCTTTCTGGTGAGCGTTCTTGGTGGCCTGGGAAGGGTGGAGAGTGCCCTCTTCGGAGGTCTCCTCCTCGGGACGATGGAGATCTTCGTCTCCTTTTATGCAGGTGAGAGCTGGAAGCTCTTCGCCTCCCTGGTTCTGATGATCCTGGTCCTCATCTTCAGGCCGAGGGGGTTGATGGGCGGTAAATACTATGGCGAGGCTTGAGAAGGCGGTCTTTATCTTCTTCGGGGTGCTGGCGTTCCTTCCCCTGCTCCTGCCGGAATGGCCCTACTGGGGGAGAGTCCTCAGCTCCGCCCTTATGCTCTCTTCCTTGGCTCTTGCCCAGAACGTCCTCCTCGGATACACGGGCTATCCCGCCTTCGGGGGCATAGCCTTCTTCGGTATAGGGGGCTACACGACCGCGATCCTGATGAAGAGCCTCTCGATCCCCTTCCTGCCCTCCCTCCTGATAGGGGGCCTTGTGGCTGGTCTTACAGCCCTGATCATCGCCCCTCCGCTGATGAGGCTGAGGAGCCACTACTTTGCCATAACCACTCTGGCCCTCCAGCTGGCCCTGGGTGAGGTGGTGGCCAACCTCGAGTTCACGGGCGGGACGGACGGGATAAACCTCCCCATATACAGGGGTCCATTCGAGGGGTCCTTCTTCTACTTTTTGTTCCTCCTTCTCGCCCTGATCTCCTTCCTGATAAACCTATGGGTGGACAGGTCCGTTTTTGGATACGCCCTCAAGGCCATAAGGGAGGACGAGGTGGCCGCGGAGAGCGTGGGGGTGAACACCGTTCTCTTCAAGAGCCTCTCCTTCGGGATCTCCTCCTTCCTTACGGGCCTTGCGGGAGGTGTATACGCCTACTGGATAACCTACATAGATCCCACCTCCATGTTCGATCCCCTCCTCTCGGTCAAGACCTTCGTGGCCCTCCTCCTGGGAGGGGTTGGAACGACCGTTGGTCCCCTGCTGGGGGCCTTCCTCTTAGAGATGGTCTCCGAGATCGTCTGGAGCGGTCTTACGGAGGTTCACGGGATAATCCTCGGGCTTCTGATAGTCCTGGGTATACTCCTCGTTCCCCGTGGTATCTTAGGAGTGAGATGAGGGTCTTGGAGGTAATAGAGGTAGAGAAGAGCTTCGGGGGGAATAAGGTTCTGAAGGGTATCAGCTTCGGCGTGGAGGAGGGGGAGACCGTAGGCATAGTGGGTCCAAATGGCTCTGGGAAGACCACCTTGCTGAACATCGTGGGTGGAGTTATAAGGCAGGACGGGGGTAGGGTTTTAGCCTTCGGTAATGACATCTCCAGCAGAAGGCCAAGCGAGAGGGCGAGGCTGGGAATCGGCAGGACCTTCCAGATAACGAGGCTCTTTTCCAACCTGACAGCCTTAGAGAACGTGATGATAGCCCTCCACTACGGCTCCTCCCTTCCCGCCACAAGGGAAAAGGCTTTGGAAATTCTGGAGGAGGTGGGCCTCTCCCACAAGGCAAAGGACAGGGCCTCCTCCCTCTCCCTCGCCCAGAGGAAGAGGCTCGAGCTGGCGCGGACCCTTGCCCTTCAGCCCCGCATACTGCTCCTGGACGAGGTCTTCGCTGGGCTAAATCCCGTCTCAATAAGGGAGATAGTGGATCTTCTGAGAAGGCTCAGGGAGGAGAGGGGGATAACTCTGATACTCGTCGAGCACGTTCTGAAAGCCCTCTTCCAGCTCACCGAGAGGGTCCTGGTCCTGAGCGAGGGACGGCTCATCTTCGACGGAAAGCCAGAGGATATGGCCCAGAACGAGGAAGTGATCAAAGCTTACTTGGGAGAGAGGTATGTCGGGAAAGGTTCTTGATGTGAGCGATCTGAGGGCTGGATACGGGGACGTGGAGATACTGAGATCGATAAACCTCCACGTGGGCGATGGGGAGATAGTGGCGATCTTTGGCTCCAACGGCTCTGGAAAGAGCACCTTCCTTAAAGTGGTGGCTGGACTTCTGAGGCCCTGGGGAGGTTCGATCAGGTTCATGGACGAGCACATAGAGGAGCTCTCTCCCGAAGAGAGGGTGAGGAGGGGTATAGCCCTTGCGGCGGAGGGGAGGAAGCTCTTCCTGGGCATGAGCGTGGAGGAGAACCTGCTTCTGGGGGGCTGGATAAGAAGGGACAGAGTGAAGGAGAACCTGGAGAGGGTCTACGAATACTTCCCCCAGCTCAGGGAAAAGAGAAGGGCGCTTGCGGGGGACCTCTCGGGAGGCCAGCAGCAGATGCTCTCCATAGGAAGGGCTTTGATGAGCGAGCCGAAGCTCCTGATGATAGACGAGCTCTCTTTGGGCCTCGCCCCCGCGGTGGTGGACAGACTCGCCCAGATAATCCTCTCGATAAGGGAAAGGGAGGGTATATCGATCCTGGTGGTGGAGCAGGAGGTCTCCTTAGCTCTGGAGATCTCAGACAGGGCCTACGTCTTCGATCTGGGGACCATAGTGGACGAGGGGAGTTCTGAAGAGCTTCTCAGGAGAGACTCGATAAGGAAGACCTACCTGAGTTTGATGTAGGGGGCGGGGAGGCCCGCCCGGAGTTTTCAGTCCTCGAGGGTAGAGACGTCCCCTACGTCAAGGCCGAGTTCCTGGGCTTTGAGAACCCTCCTCATTATCTTTCCGCTCCTGGTCTTGGGGAGCTTCTCCACGAACTCTATCTCGTCGGGGACAGCTATGGGGCCGAGCTCGTTCCTCACGTGGAGTTTGAGCTCCTCCACCAGCTTCTCGGAGGGCTCCACTCCCTTCTTGAGTATGACGAAGGCCTTTATGGACTCTCCCTTCACCTCGTGGGGTTTTCCTATAACCGCCGCCTCCGCCACCGCAGGGTGATCCACCAGGGCGCTCTCGACCTCCATCGTTCCTATCCTGTGTCCCGCAACGTTTATTACATCGTCCGCTCTACCAAGTATCATTATGTAGCCTTCCTCGTCGTAGGAGGCCAGGTCTCCAGCAAAGTAAACACCCGGTATGGTGTTCCAGTATTTCTCATACCTCTCGGGTTCACCCCAGCAGGTCCTGAGCATAGAAGGCCAGGGGGTCTTTATAACGAGGAAACCGACCGTATCGGGAGGGAGCTTCTTCCCGTCCTTGTCCACTATGTCCACCTCCACCGTGAACATGGGCTTCCCCGCCTTTCCGGGCTTTGCGGGATACGAAGGAACAGTCGTTATCATGTGGGCGCCCGTCTCCGTCTGCCACCAGGTGTCCACTATCACACACTTCTCTCTTCCTATGTTCTTGTAATACCAGTGCCAGGCCTCGGGGTTTATGGGCTCTCCCACCGAGCCGAGAATTCTCAGGGAGGAGAGATCGTATTTGGCGGGCCACTCCTCCCCGTGCCTCATGAACATCCTGATGGCGGTAGGAGCGGTGTAGAATACGTTGACCCTGTATTTCTCCACGTAGCTCCACCATCTTCCCGGATCCGGGTAGTCGGGCGCACCCTCAACTATAAGGGAAGTAACGCCGTTAGCGAGTATCCCGTAGACTATGTAGGAGTGTCCCGTTATCCAGCCTATGTCCGCTGTGCACCAGTATATGTCGTCCTCGTGAAGGTCAAAGACAACCTTGGAGGTGAAGTAGGTCTGGACCATGTATCCCCCTGTTGTGTGGAGAACACCCTTGGGCTTCCCTGTTGTTCCAGAGGTGTAGAGTATGAACAGGGGATCCTCCGCATCCATCACCTCGGGCTCGCAGAAGGGATCTGCGCTTTTGACCATCTCCTCGAAGTTCACGAACATGTCCCCCATGTCCTCGGTGAGGGTGTCCCCGTCCCTGTCCCAGACCACTATCTTCTCCACGAAGTCGAGTCCGTCCACCGCTTTCTCGACGGTGGGAAGTAGGTCTATCCTCTTTCCTCTCCTCTTGGTGTAGCTTGCTGTCACCACTACCTTGGCCTTGGCGTCCTCTATCCTGGTCCTCAAAGCTCCTTCGGAGAAACCTGCGAAGACCACGCTGTGTATGGCTCCTATCCTCGCACAGGCGAGCATGGTGGCGACCGCCTCTATGGTATTGGGCATGTATATGGAGACCCTGTCTCCCTTCTTCACTCCGAGAGATTTGAGGCCTTTCGCTATCCTGCTTACAAGTTCTAAAAGCTCCCCGTAGGTTATCTTCTTTTCGTTGTTGTCCTCATCGATGAATATGTATGCCACCTTGTTCCTCTTCCCGTTCTGGACGTGCCTGTCGAGGCAGTTGTAGGTTATGTTTGTCTTACCTCCTATGAACCACTTGGCGTAAGGAAAGTTCCACTCTAAGACCTTGTCCCACTTCTTAAACCAGTGGAGCTCCTCCGCAACCTTTGCCCAGAAACCTTCCCTGTCCTTTATGGATTCCTTATACAGGCTTTCGTAATCTTTGATCCATGCCCTCTCCACTATCTCCTTGGGAGGTTCATACTTCTCTTTAACCTTTAAAAGAACCTCCGCCTTTTCCTGCTCAGCCATGCTCCACCTCCTCTAAACGATTTGTTTTAAATTTTAACTGCTACTTTTGTCATTAACAAGGTGAAATTCCATGTAAAACGCTGTTTTAATTAAGTTTATTAGAATAATCTAATACGCACCTAAGTGGTTGAGATCACGTTAAGACTTGAAAACTCTACTTAATATGTCTCCAAAATTTCACAAAATGGCACGAAAAACTCATCTTTTTCCTCTTTAATTGGGAGATTTTTCTCAAACGATGTTTTATTTTTACGCAAAAATTGACAATACAAAAACCGTTTTGTAAACTTTAAAACGAAATTTTACAAGGAGGTGTGCGGGATGGATAAGGAAAAACTTGAAGCATACCATCGGGAGAATGTTCGGCTTATAACCGTTCTCCTCGTAGTATGGTTTGTGGTTTCATACGTGGGTGCGCTTCTTGCCAAACCCCTCAGCAAGATGACCATATTCGGTTTCCCCGCCCACTACTGGGTTAGCGCCCAGCTCTCGGTGATAACCTTCGTGGTTCTCATATTTGTCTACGCCTATGCCATGAACAAGCTCGATCAGAAATACGGAGTGGAGGAGTGAGCCATGGAGCAGTATATAGGATATGTAATAGTCTTTGGGATAGTTATCGTATTCATGGCCATAGCCATATACAACAGGGCCACCGAGGCGGCCGAGTTCTACGTTGCAGGCAGGAGGATTCCCGCCTTCTGGAACGGGATGGCGGTCGCCGCGGACTGGATGAGCGCAGCCTCCTTCATATCTATGGCGGGAGCCCTCTACGCCCTCGGATACGACGGACTCGCTTACATAATGGGATGGACTGGGGGATACGTCCTTCTCGCGCTCCTGATAGCTCCCTATCTGAGAAAGTTCGGGAAGTATACGGTTCCTGACTTCATAGCTGAGCGCTACGAGAGTAACTTTGCGAGGCTCGTCGCCCTTATAACCGCGATAATCATCAGCTTCACCTACATGGTGGGGCAGATCGCTGGAGTCGGCATCATAATGGGGAGGCTCTTCGAGATACCCTTTGAGCTGGGCATAGCGATAGGTATGGTGGTCATAATAGCAACCACCATCCTCGGAGGTATGAAGTCGATAACCTGGACCCAGGTGGCCCAGTATATAGTCCTGATAACCGCCTATCTGCTCCCGGTTTCTATCCTTGCTATGCAGTGGTTCGGAGTTCCCCTGCCCCAGTTCCTCTACGGTAAGGTTCTTCAGAACATAGTGGAGCTGGAGACCCAATACAACATCTCTCCCCACTATGTGGAGCCTTTTGTCAAGTTCAACATGGCTCAGTTCTTAGCTCTTACCTTCGTCCTGATGGCGGGGACCGCGGCCCTACCTCACGTCCTGATGAGGTTCTTCACCACGCCCTCTGTCAGGGACGCAAGGGTGAGTGCAGGTTGGGCGCTCTTCTTCATAGCCATACTTTACCTGACCGCTCCCGCATACGCGGCCTTCTCCAGATACGTGATACTCAAGGACGTGGTTGGCAAGCCCATAGATCAGCTACCCGCCTGGGCCCAGAAATGGGCGGAGACTGGCCTCTTTAAGGTGATAGACAAGAACGGGGACGGGATAATCCAGTGGGCTGAGCTCAACATTCACAGGGACATAGTAGTTCTCGCCACCCCCGAGATAGCGGGCCTCGCGGCGGTGGTAGGCTTCTTCGTTATGGCGGGAGGTCTCGCGGCAGCGCTCTCCACAGCGGATGGACTTCTTCTGGTTATAGCGGCGGCGGTCTCCAACGACCTGTATGCCAAGATTATAGATCCGAACGCTCCCGAAAAGAAGGTGGTCTATATAGGTAAGGCTGCGGTCGCGGTGGCCGGCGTCATAGGTGGCTTCATAGCGGCTCAGAAGATAGCCTTCATAGTCCAGATAGTAGCCTGGGCCTTCTCCTTAGCTACCGCATCCTTCTTCCCAGCGCTGGTTCTCGGTGTCTTCTGGAAGCGTCTCAACAGACAGGGGGCCATATCCGGACTTGTGGTGGGCCTTCTGGTAACGATAATCTACATCTACCTGAACAAGACCCAGGGCTTCTCAATCTGGGGGATACAGCATACAGCTTCCGGTCTCTTCGGGCTTATAGCAAACCTAATAGTTACCATAGCGGTAACCCTCGCTACACCACCTCCCTCCGAGAGGATCCAGAAGCTGGTTGAGGAGCTGAGGTATCCTAAGAAGATCCACGAGGTATGATACATGACGTAGACAGATTCTTGAGGGAACACTACCCCTTCTCCCAGCTCCCGGACACAGCTCTGGGGGCCCTCTCCTTTCACATAATCGTTCGCTACCATCCTAAGGGTGAGATCATCTTTGAAGAAGGCTCCAAACCTTTAGAGTATCTTTATCTGGTCCGTAAAGGCTCCGTAGTTCTCGAGGCCGGAGGTAGGGAGGTAGATATACTTTACGAGGGGGATACCTTCGGATACCCTTCCCTTCTCAGCGGAGAACCCCCTACCGCTACCGCAAAAGCACTTCAGGACACCATACTTTTCCTGATACCTAAAGCGATATTTCTCAGGCTGGTGGAGAAGTATGAAGAGTTTGAGTTTTTCTTCACAAAAAGCCTAGCCCAGAAGCTTTCCGCTACCGTGAACCTTGTAAAGACCTCGAGAGGTGGAGGATCTCTTGAGAGGTTTCTAACTCTTCGGTTGAAGGATCTGAAGATAACCCCCACACCAACTCTGCGGGGAGAAAGCTCGGTGTTGGAGGCATCCAGATTGATGAAGGAAAGAAATATATCCTGTGTCTTTGTTGACGGGGAGGAGAAGGGTATAGTTACCGAGAGGGACATAATAAAGAGGGTAGTTGCGGAGGGAAGGGATCCCAAAAGGGTAAAACTTCGCGAGATAATGAGCAGTCCTGTGGTCCATATGGACGAGGAGAGTTTCCTCTTCGAGGCCTTGGTGGAGATGGCGAGGAGGAATATAAGGAGGATAGGCGTCAGCAGGGGAGGAGAGCTTATAGGAACACTGGAAGACAAGGACATAATAGCTTTAGAGAGCAAGAACCTCCTCGTCCTCGTAAAGGAGATCGAAAAGGCTGAGGATGTGGAGGATCTCAGATACGTATACTCCCTATTGGATGACATGGTAGTAGATCTTTTCGGCGAGGGACTGAAAGTAGACTACATAAGCAGGCTCATATCGGAGATAAATGACAAGATAATGGCCAGGGCTGTCTTCCTGACTATAAGGGATATCCAGATGGAGCCTCCCGTGCCCTTCAGCGTTATGGTTCTCGGTAGCGAGGGCAGGAGGGAGCAAACCTTAAAGACCGATCAGGACAACGCGCTAATATACGAGGACACTTACCCCACGCTGGAGATCGATATAGACGCATACTTTGAAAAGTTTTCAAAGAGATACGCGGAGATACTTATAGCGGTGGGCTTTCCGCCCTGTCCCGGAGGGGTGATGGTATCTAACCCCGAATGGAGAATGGGTGTCTCCGTATGGAAGAAAAGACTTGGAGAGTGGTTCTCCAAGCCTGAACCTGAGAACACCCTCAGGCTGGGTATATTCTTTGACTTCAGGAACGTCTTTGGAAGTTCGGAGCTTGTGGAGGATCTCAGGGACTTCGTCTTTTCTTCCCTCGAGGGCAACGATCTCTTCGTAGCCTACATGCTCTTGGATGCGGTCAGGTTCAAACCACCCACGGGCTTTTTCAGTCGGATCTTCATGAAGGATAGAGAGGGGCTGGATGTAAAGAAGAGCGGTATATTTCCTATAATGCAGGGTGTCAGAGCGCTATCCCTGAAAGGGAAGATCAGAGAGACCTCTACCGCTGGGAGGATAGACAGACTCACGGAAAAGGGGCTTCTTCCGAAGGATCTGAGCGCGGACCTGAAGGAGGCCTACTCTTACCTTCAAACCCTGAGACTAAAAACTCAGATAGAGAAGATAAGGGAGGGCAAGGAGCCGGACAACGGGATCGATCCAAAGAAGTTGAGCAAGCTGGAGAGAGATCTTCTCAAGGACTCCCTCAGGATAGTGGAGGAGTTCCAGGATTTCATCGAGAGAAGGTATACCTCTGTCCTGCCGAGATGAGACTTTTGCTCGAGATAAAAAAAAGAGTTCTCGTAAGGAGGTTCTCCTCACGGGAGAGCTTTGGGAAGTTCTTCCGGGATCTGGATCTAAACACACCTGTCCGTGAGGCCACCTTCGTGGTGTTCGATACGGAGACGACGGGCCTCGATCCCAAAAGAGCGGAGCTTGTATCTATAGGTGCTCTGAAGATAAGAAACCTACGGATAGAACTCGCTTCCGCCTTCCACAGGTTCGTGAAGCCTTCCAGTCTGGACAGAAACTCTGTAGAGATCCACGGTATAACCTGGGAGGATCTTGAAAGTAAAGGTGAGGAGCCGGAAAGGGTGATGGAGAGTTTCTTGGAGTATATTAAGGGGGCGGTTCTGGTGGGTTTCAACGTGGAGTTCGACAGAAGGATGGTAGAAAAATACACGCTCGGATTCTTCGGCATCCCGCTCCTAAACTACAGGCTCGAGGTGTTCCAGCTGTGGAGGAAAAGGGGAGGGCAGGAAACTGATCTAAGAGGCATTGCGGAGGAGCTCGAAATCCCTGTGGCCGGCCTCCACTCCGCCATAGATGATGCTTACATAACATCCCTTATCTTCCTGAAACTTGTTCATAGGATGAAGGATGAACCTTTGAAGGTTCTTCCTTTGATGCTTTAATATTTGCCTATGCCCAAGCTCTGTGTTGCCCTCGATGTGGAAAAGGAGAGGGCCCTTCAGCTGGTAAGGGAGCTTTCCGCTTTCGATCTTGTATTCAAGGTCGGCCCCAGGCTCTTCCTTGAGGGCGGAAGGGAGGTGGTGGAGTTTATAAAGGAGAGGGGACGGGAGGTCTTTTTGGACCTTAAACTTCACGACATCCCCAACACGGTAAGGCTGGCGGTGGAAGAAGCGGATAAGCTGGGTGTGGACTACCTTACCCTTCACACTCTCGGGGGCAGGGAGATGATGGAGTGGGCAGTCTCCGCCTGCGGTGATGCTAAGCTAATAGGTGTTACCATCCTCACGAGCCACGGGGAGGAGTATCTGGAGTTTCTGAGATCGGGCTTCAAAAACCTTGAAGACTTCTCCCTTTATCTTGCCAGAACCGCAAAAGAGTGCGGTCTCTACGGTGTGGTGAGCTCCGTTCGGGAGGCGAGAAGGATAAAGGAGGAGACGGGCCTCTTTGTGGTAACTCCGGGCGTGAGAATCTCTTCGGAACACGGGGATCAGAAGAGGGTTTCCACCCCGGAGGAGGCGGTCAGGGAAGGCTCGGACATGGTAGTGATGGGAAGGGACATATACGGGAGCGAAGATCCAAAGGGAGCAGTTATCTCTGTTCTGGAGAGGATGGGTGGGGCCTGAGGATATAGGTAAGGTTCTCGGAGAAGCGGGCTTCAGGCTACCTGCGGAGGATCTTCAAAGGTTCGCTATCTACCTTGAGGAGCTGATCAGGTGGAACAGGGTCCATAACCTTACCTCGATAGAAAAAGAAGAGGAGATAGTCCGCAGGCACTTTCTGGATTCTCTGTCCCTTGCAAGGTGTTTTGAGGATCTGGGTGTTGAGTGGAGAGGGAAAGATCTTGCGGACGTGGGGAGCGGAGCGGGCTTTCCGGGAGTTCCCCTGAAGATATACCTGAGGGACTTCAACCTCTTCCTCATAGAGTCTGTGGGGAAGAAGTGTAGCTTCATCGAGTTTCTGAAGGCGAAGCTGAAGCTGGACTGGAAGGTCCTATGCAGGAGGGCGGAGAGAGTAGGGGGAAGGTTTCATATAGCTGTATCGAGGGCACTTGGAAAGTTCGAGGAGATAGTTCCTCTTATGGAAAACCTTGCGGAGGAGTGGGTGTTCATCATGAAGGGCAAGGAGATAAATGAAGAGGCTATCAGGAGTTTGGGGTATGAAGCCTACGAGGTGAATCTGAAGGGCCTTCCCAGAACCTATATACTCTGGAAGAGACTATCATAATATCCATGCACAGAAGGCCCATCCTTGTAGTGAACTTCGGCTCCCAGTATGTTCAGCTCATAGCGAGGAGGATCAGGGAACTGGGAGTATACAGCGAGATAGTCCACTGGGACACACCTTTGGAGGAGATAAAGGACAGGTCTCCTTACGGACTCATATTCTCCGGAGGTCCAGCCTCCGTTTACGCGGAGGGTGCTCCCCTGCCATCGGAGGAGATATACGATCTGGGCGTTCCCATACTGGGGATATGCTACGGCCTTCAGGTGATAGCCCACCAGCTGGGAGGCAGGGTGGAAAAGTCCGAGAAGCAAGAATACGGAAGGGCAAGGCTGAGGGTTATAAAGAAGGATCCTATATTCGAGGGCATTCCGGAAGAGTTCGATGTTTGGATGAGCCACGCGGATAAGGTCTCTGAGCTTCCTGAAGGTTTTGAAACCCTTGCGGTATCCGACAACTCTCCCCACGCGGTTATAGCGAATAAGGAAAGAACTGTATACGGCTTCCAGTTCCATCCGGAGGTGGTTCACACCTCATACGGAAAGGAGCTTCTGGCCAACTTCATATACAGGATCTGCGGGGCGGAGAGAAACTGGGAGATGGGGGACTTCATCGAGGAGAAGATAGAGGAGATAAGAAGAACGGTAGGGAACTCCAAAGTGATAGCGGCTCTTTCAGGTGGTGTGGACTCGACGGTCGCCAGCGTCCTCGTTCACAGGGCCATAGGAGATCAGCTCCACTGCTTCTTCATAGATCACGGTCTTCTCAGGCTCGGAGAAAGGGAGGAAGTTGAAAGAAACTTAAGAAGTTTGGGACTTCCACTTAAAGTAGTGGATGCGAGCGAACTTTTCCTGAGCAGGCTAAAGGGTGTGGAGGATCCAGAGGAGAAGAGAAAGATCATCGGAAACACCTTCGTCGAGGTCTTCGAAGAGGAGGCTAAGAAGGTGGAGAGAGCGGAGTTCCTCCTTCAGGGAACCTTGTATCCGGACGTGGTCGAGAGCGCGGGGATAAAAGGGTCCGCCAAGATCAAGACCCACCACAATGTAGGAGGCCTTCCCGAGAGGATGAAGCTGAAGCTCCTCGAACCCTTCCGGGAGCTCTTCAAGGATGAGGTGAGGGAGATAGGTAAGCTACTGGGAATTCCCAAGGAGATTCTGGGCAGGCACCCCTTCCCGGGCCCTGGACTCGCCATAAGGATAATAGGGGAGGTCAATAAGGAGGATCTCGATATCCTCAGAAAGGCGGACAGAATATTCATAGAGGAGCTGAAGAAGAACGGCTTTTACGATAGAGTCTGGCAGGCCTTTGCGGTTCTTCTCCCGATACGCTCCGTGGGCGTTATGGGGGATGTGAGGACCTACGAGAAGGTGATAGCTCTCAGGGCTGTTGAGAGCACGGATGGGATGACCGCGGACTGGTTCAGATTTCCCTACGACTTCCTGGACCATGTGATGAGGAGGATAATAAACGAGGTGAGAGGGGTGGGGAGAGTGGTCTACGACGTATCTTCTAAACCACCCTCCACCATAGAGTGGGAATGATCATACAGGCGGACATTTGGGAGATCTGGGCCTGTTTTTAAATTTGAGTTCCCACTCCAGAGCTTCTTTTACAGCCTGGTTCTTCTCCTCTTCCGTGAGAGTGGTCTTGTATTTTAGCACGAGACCCTGAGAGAGTATCCATGGGTCCTCTCCTATCTTGTCCCTGTTAAGGTTGTATATGGAAGGCCAGTAGAGGGAGTTGCCGTATATCCTCGCGGAAAGGTCCCACAGGGTATCACACCAACCCACCTTAACCTGCCCGAACTCCGGCTCCTCTTTGGCGGTCTCCTCTTGCGGAGGTGGAGGTGGTGGAGGCGGTGTGTGAGCCTTTTTATCCGCCTCGTGGCTTTCGAGCTTGTTTTTGGCGGACTCGAGCAGTTTTTTGGCGTCCGCAAGAAGACCTTTGCTCTCTTTCAGGTTCTCCTTAGCTTTAACTATGTTCTCTTTAGGCTCCTGAAGACCCTTCTCTACCTCTTCGAGGGCGGACTTGGTGGCGCAGGACTGGTTAGCCACAAACGCGGCTGAAAGACCTACCACCGGAAGGAGAGCGATTAACTCTCTTCTCATACCGTTCCCTCCTCTCTACTGCTTAAGACCGGGATGCAGGGTGGTGTCGTTCACGTGCTCGTCTATCTTCTTGCTTATCTCCTCCGCCATCTTCTTTATCTCCTGGGCTTCCTTTTTAACCTCTTCCGTTTCCTTCCTGACCTCCTGAGTGTCCTTCTTCAGGTTCTCGATCTCCTTCCTGAGGGCCTCTACCTCGGACTTGCTCGCGCAGGACAGGGAGAAAACCGCTACCGCGGTAAGACCTATCAGGGATACAAAGGAAGCGAGTCTTTTCATATCCGTTCCCTCCTTTGTTTAATCATCGTTTACTATAATATCATTTTTTAATGCCCAAGCGAGAAGACATAAGGAAGATCCTCATTATAGGATCCGGCCCCATAGTGATCGGTCAGGCGGCGGAGTTCGATTACTCGGGAACCCAGGCCTGCAAAGCCCTAAAACAGGAGGGATACGAGATAGTCCTCGTGAACTCCAACCCCGCCACAATAATGACGGACCCTGAAATAGCGGACAGAACTTATATAGAGCCTCTTACCATCGAGTTCCTTGAAGAGATAATAAGGAGGGAGAGGCCCGACGCTCTGCTTCCTACCCTCGGGGGGCAGACAGCCCTGAATCTTGCGGTTCAACTATACGAAGAAGGTGTGCTGGATAGATACAGCGTGGAGATGATAGGTGCCAACTACGAGGCCATAAAGAAGGGGGAGGACAGGGATCTCTTCCGGAAGGCTATGGAGAACATAGGCCTCAAGGTTCCTGAAAGTGCGGTCGTTTCCTCAGAGGAGGAAGGTTTGGAGGCTATAAAGAAGATAGGCTTTCCCGTGATCCTGAGGCCCGCCTTCACACTGGGGGGAACGGGAGGCTCTATAGCTTACAACGTGGAGGAGTTCAAGGAAAAACTCTCTGTAGCACTCAAGACCTCGCCCATACACCAGGTCCTTCTGGACAAGTCCCTCATAGGATGGAAGGAATTTGAGTTCGAGGTGATAAGGGACAAGAAGGACAACGTGATAATAGTCTGCTCCATAGAGAACTTCGATCCCATGGGTATCCACACGGGGGACTCGATCACCGTCGCTCCCGCCCAGACTCTGACCGACAAGGAGTATCAGATCCTGAGGGACGCTGCGATAGCGGTCATAAGGGAGATAGGGGTGGACACAGGGGGATCCAACATCCAGTTTGCGGTCAGCCCTGAGAACGGAGATTTTTACGTAATAGAGATGAATCCGAGGGTCTCCAGGTCTTCCGCTCTGGCTTCAAAGGCTACCGGATTTCCCATAGCTAAGGTTGCAGCCAAACTGGCGATCGGATACACCCTCGACGAGCTGAAGAACGACATAACCAGGTTCACACCCGCCTCCTTCGAGCCTTCCATAGACTACGTGGTGGTCAAGATTCCCAGGTTCGACTTCAAGAAGTTTCCCGGAGCGGACGCAACCCTCACCACCATGATGAAATCTGTAGGTGAGGTAATGGCTATAGGAAGGACCTTCAAGGAAGCACTTCTGAAGGCCATAAGGAGTTTAGAGCTCGACAGGTTCGGCCTTGCCTTCCCCAAGGTAGAAGTTCAGGAGGGAGATCTAATCAGAGGTCTCAGGACACCCAACGAGGATAGACTCTGGTATATAGCGGAGGCATTCAGGAGAGGCTATTCGGTAGACGAGATTTACGAACTGACAAAGATAGACAGGTGGTTCCTCTACAACATAGAGGAGATAGTGAGCTTTGAGGAGGAGATAAAAAGTAGGCTTGACGAGGAAACACTGAGAAGGGCGAAGGAACTTGGATACTCGGACAGGGAGATAGCCCAGATAAGGGGTGTGAACGAGAAGGAGATAAGGGAGCTCAGGAAGAGTTTGGGTATTAGGGTCTCCTTCAAGGGAGTGGACACCTGTGCGGGTGAGTTTGTCGCCTACACACCCTACTACTACTCCTCATTCGAGGTTCCTTACTACTCCTTGGACGGGGGGGCTATCCTCGACGAGGATTAGTTTATTAGCATATTTTTATAGCTTTTTGGGACATTAAAAAGTCTTATTCAAAAGCCCGAAGCTAAAGGATTAAATAGTATTCCAGCTCTAAGGAATACAGGGAGGTGGAAAGATGAAGAAGCTGGTTCTGGCTACCCTCGTCGCGGGAGGTATAGGTTTTTCCCAGCCCGTATTTATGGACGCTGAATGGGCCAAGGCTTTCTGTGAAGTGTGGAACAACACGCCCACCCTGGTGGACGGCCTAGGTCAGAACAGTTCCTGGAACGAGGTTCCCGTGAGGAAACTCTTCCTCTACAGGAAGGACTGCGGGAAGGACAAGATGATCCAGCTAACTATAAAGACCGAGAACGGAAAGGCCATGTGCGTATACGGAGGATGGAAGAAGGACGAGAGGACTGAAAACGATTTCCTGATGTATGCGGACACCAAGAGATGGATGGAGATGGGCAGGAAGGAATATGGCCCCATGAGAGCCATGTTTTTCGGAAGGCTGAAGTTCAAGGGGCCAAAGATGGTAGCCATGAGGAACATGGGACCCTTTGAGGCCTTCCTCGACGCGATAGATGCGGTAGAATCTGATACATCGAGATGCCCCTGAAAGTTCTCTACAGAGGCAAGGAGATAGAGATACCAGAAAAGAAACTTAAAGCCAAGGAGCTCTTAAAGAGGCTGGGGCTTTCGCCCCTCTCCTCTCTCGTTGTAAAGAACGGGGAGGTTATATCGGAGGAGGATTACGTGGAGGAGGGTGATAATATTAGGGTTATAAATGCGATTTCTGGGGGAGCTTAGGAGCTTAGACTGGCTTCTTCTAACTCTGCTCTTCCTGATTCAGGTCTTTGGTCTCATAGGTGTTTACAGCTCCTCGGTCGGTGAGGGGAGCTTGATTTTCTTCAAGAAGCACATAATCTACATAGCCCTGAGCTGGCTGATAATCCTGCTCGTTTCAAGGGAGAGGTTCAGGAACTTTCTCGACATGTCCCTTTATATATACCTATTTGTCCTCTTCCTGCTCGTTCTCGTTCTCGTTACCGGAAAGGAAGTTTACGGGGCCAGGAGGTGGCTCAGCCTGGGTTTCATAAACGTTCAGCCCTCCGAATTCATGAAGCTCGCTCTAATCCTTCTCTCAGCCTATCTGTTGCCCCATATAAAGAGTCTGAGGGACAGAAAGGTTCTCCTTCTGGTTCTCGCCTTCTCGATCCCCGCCATAGTCACACTCAAACAGCCTGATCTCGGAACCGCGGCCACCTACTTTGTTCCCCTCGGGATGATGATCCTTGCAAAGGGTATCAGATTTCGATACGTGCTTCTCTTTCTGTTTATAGGTCTTATCTCCTCACCTCTAATCTGGAACCTCCTGAAGGATTACCAGAAAAGGAGGATCCTCGCGGTCATAGATCCACACAGCGATTATCTCGGAAGCGGTTATCAGCTCATTCAGTCCGTTATAGCCATAGGTTCGGGCGGTATCACGGGCAAGGGAATAGCCAAAGGGACCCAGTCCCAGCTCCTCTTCCTGCCAGAGGCTCGGACGGACTTCATCTTTTCGGTGATAGGGGAGGAGCTTGGTTTTCTGGGAACACTTACTCTCACAACACTTGTATTCCTATTTCTCCTGAGGATACTCAGCTACCTGAGGTTCGTTCTGACCTCCTCTGAGGTTATGTTCGTGGTCGGCGTTTTCTCCCTTCTCCTCTTTCAGTATTCGGTGAACATACTGATGACCCTCGGGCTTTTCCCGGTGGTAGGTATCCCACTTCCCTTCGTCAGCTTCGGCGGGAGCTCCATGATAACCTTCAGCGTGATGGTGGGGCTCCTTATGAGCATACACAAGGAGTATAAAGGGGCGGTGCCTCTTCTCGTCAGGGAAGTAAATTATGAGTGATGCTGAAAGCCCTCTACGTTCATATCCCCTTCTGCTCCTACAAGTGTCCCTACTGCGACTTCGTCTCCCTCGTTGATCCGCCTGTAAATCCGAACGACTACATAGATCTCCTAATCGAGGAGGCAAAGCTCTACTCGAATACAGATCGCAGGATAGAGACCCTCTATCTTGGGGGAGGGACACCCACCCTTCTGGAGCCGGACCAGATTGGCTACACGATAGAGGGCCTGGACAGAGTCCTTGATCTTTCCAAGGTGAGGGAGATCACGGTGGAGTGCAACCCTGAAACTTACAGAAAGAAGGACTTCAAAAGGCTGAGGAGTTTCGGTGTAAACAGGCTGAGTATAGGTGCCCAGAGCTTTACCGAGAAGGGCCTTAAAGCCCTCGGGAGGAAACACAGCGTCCGCGATATTTTGAGATGCTACGAAGAGGCAATGGAGGCGGGCTTTGAAAATATAAACGTCGATCTCATATACGCCTACCCCGGACAGAAACCGGAGGACATAGATAGGGAGCTTGAATTGCTGGAGAGACTTAGGCCCGAGCACGTGTCCGCCTACATGCTTACTCCCTACGAGAACACTCCCCTGGGGGTGAGTATAAAGGGGGGGCTTATAGAAACTCCCCAGGAGGAAGAGCTTGAACGTTTATACGAAAGACTGTGGAGGGGACTTAAGAGTCTGGGATACTCCAGATACGAGATCTCCAACTGGTCCCTTAAAGGCTTCGAATGTAGGCATAACCTCGTCTACTGGAGTGTGGAAGAGTTTCTGGGTCTGGGTGTCTCCGCCTGGGGCTTTGTGGGGGGAAGGAGATACGGAAATACGAAGAACATACTCCTGTATGCAAAGGCGGTTAGAGAAAAGAAAAAGCCCGTGTGTGAGGAGTTATATCTGTCCGATGCGGATATCTTTGAAGAGTTCATAATGCTGAGATTAAGGTTGAAGGAGGGGCTACCCCATAGTTTCCGGGGGCTGATCCCGCATCATCTTTGGCCTTTCTTTGAGGAGGGTAAGAACGGAATAGGCATAAGGGAGGAGTTCATGCTTCTGTCGAACGAAATAATAGCGGAGGTGTTGGTATATAATTCTCATAGAACCCTTTCGGAGGTAAGGAATGGCTAAGATATACTACGACGAGGACGCCTCCCTTCAACCCTTAGAAGGAAAGAAGGTAGCTATACTCGGATACGGATCACAGGGGCACGCTCACGCCCTTAATCTGAGAGATAGCGGGATCGAGGTGATAGTGGGTCTCCATGAAAAGAGCAGGTCGAGAGCCAAGGCTGAAGCGGACGGCTTTAAGGTTTTAACACCTTCCGAAGCCTCCAAGGAGGCGGACATAATAATGTTCCTCGTTCCCGATACGGTTCAGCCCGATCTCTATAGAGAGTGTGTGGAGCCGAACTTAAATTCTTCCAAAACCCTCGCCTTCGCCCACGGCTTCAACATACACTTCAGGCAGATAGTTCCCCCAAAGGATGTGGACGTTTTCATGGTGGCTCCAAAGGGCCCCGGACACCTCGTCAGGTGGATGTACGAGGAAGGCAAAGGTGTTCCAGCTTTGGTGGCCATACATCAGGATGCCTCCGGGACCTGCCTGGAAAAGGCCCTCGCCTACGCCAAGGCCATAGGTGCTACGAGGGCAGGGGTCATAGAAACCACTTTTAAAGAGGAGACGGAGACGGATCTCTTCGGTGAGCAGTCCGTCCTCTGCGGAGGGGTCACCGCTCTCATAAAGGCGGGTTTCGAGACCCTCGTGGAGGCGGGATACCAGCCCGAGGTAGCCTACTTCGAGTGCCTCCACGAGCTCAAGCTGATAGTTGATCTTATCTACCAATACGGCATATCGGGCATGAGGTATTCCATCTCCGATACTGCCAAATACGGGGACGTTACGAGGGGGGACAGGATCTACAGGGAAGTGAAACCCCTTATGAAGGAGATCCTCGAGGAGATACAGAGGGGAGAGTTCGCAAGGGAATGGGTTCTCGAGAACAAGGCGGGAAGGCCCGTCTACCATGCACTCTTGGAAAAAGATAGGGAGCACCTTATAGAAAAGGTGGGTGAACAGCTCAGGAAGATGATGCCCTGGATAACTGGAAAGGAGCTTAAATGAACCTGACGAGCAGAAGGGAAAGCCTGAAGAAGCTCTACGTTCCCCTCGGGCTTGCTATAGCCCGCACAGGGGTGCATCCTAATCTGATAACCTTGATCTCCCTGTTCCTCGGAACGATCTCCGCTTACTTTTTCTATCACGAGAAGGTCCTCACCGCGGTGGGATTCTTCGTTCTCTCGGGCCTGTTCGATCTGGTAGACGGGGTGGTGGCCAGGGAGACGGACAGGGCTTCCAAATTTGGGGCGGTCTTCGACTGGATAGCGGACAAGTGGGTGGACGGTCTGGTTCTGGGAGCGGTTGGGTTTGCCTTCGCTTCTCCCACCGTAGCGGTGATAGCTGTTACACTCTCTATGCTCCATTCCTTTATAAAGCCGGTCGCCTACGCGGAGATAGGCTTCTCGGAGAGGGTAAAGGGTAAGATAATTGATCCCCTCGAAGGGGTCGGTTTCTTTGGAAGGCCCGAGACCCACATAACGCTGATAATCTTCGCCCTCCTTGAGAGGGCACACTTCCCGCTCGGCCTTAACTTCGGTATAAAGCTGATCGTTATCCTGACACTTGCCTCTCTTATGCTGAGAATCCTTTACCTATACAAACACTACGGAAGGGAGTACGAGTGATGGTCAGTAGACCCTACGTGATCATAGTATCGGAGGTGAGTATAGACGGGAAACTTACCCTCTACAGAGGTGCCTCTTCCAAAGAGCTCATGAGCCTGATGGACGAGGAGGCTTACAGGTATCTACACGAGATAAGGGCCAAAGTGGACGGGATAATGGTAGGGTGCGAAACGGTGAGAACCGACAACCCAAGCCTCACGGTCAGATACGTTAAGGGGAAGAACCCCACAAGGGTTATACCCTGCTCAACCGCCAACGTTCCCATAGACGCCAACGTCCTGAACACGGAGGAGGCACCCACCATAATCGCCACCACCGAGCGTGCCCCTAAGGAGAGGATAGAAAAGATAAGGGAGAGAGGAGCGGAGGTGATAGTGGCCGGCGATGAACTGGTGGACTTCGACATCCTCCTGCCCAAGCTATACGAGATGGGCATAAAGACCCTCATGGTGGAGGGGGGAGCGTCCATAAACTGGGAGTTCGTAAGGAGGAGGATGGTGGACGAGATAAGGCTCATACACCTTCCCGTTATAGTGGGAGGGGAGAACGTTCCTACCCTGGTCGGGGGAGAGGGCTTTAAGAAGCTAAAGGACATACTTCACCTCAGGCTCAGATCCCACTTCAGGAGAGGAAACCAGCTCATAACCGAGTGGGAGGTGGCAAGGTAGCGTAGGTGATAGTCCTTTTGGTTCTCGCCTTTTTCCTCACCCTCGGGGGACTCGTTCTTAGCTCTCTCCAGTCGGTATCCTATGCGGAGAGGTTTGTGAGAGAGGTTTACATGAAACAGCAGGCCTACCACGTCCTTACCTCTGTCCTTCCCTACGCCCTCGATGCCCTCAGGAGGGAGGACTCCTCGGTGGATACGCTCCAAGACCGCTGGGCGCTCCCCTTCGTGGTGGAGACCGATAGAGGAAGCCTCGAGGTGGTGATCCTTGACGAGGACAGGTTCTTCAACCTGAACACCGTAGGTAAGGGAAAGGTCCAGAGGGAGGTGTTCGAAAGGCTCTTAGGTCTTCTTAAGATAAGTCCGGGATATTCTGACAGGCTACTGGCGTGGATAGGCAGGGAGCCTCCCAACTTCCGGAGCGAATTCCCCATAAAGGGGGCCCCTATGGACAGCCCTTACGAGCTTATGTATCTGGGCATGAGCGATGAGGATCTTTACGGCAGGGAGGAAGGGGATGTGAGCTACCCGGGACTTCTGAGTCTCGTCACCACCTACTCCTCCGGAAAGATAAATGTGAACACCGCTCCCAAGTACGTTCTCATGGCCCTCGATCCGAAGATAGACGGACCTCTGGCGGACAGGATAATCGAATACAGAAGTTCCAAGCCCTTCAAAAGAGTGGAGGATCTCGTTCTCGTGGAGGGCTTCACCTTTGACATACTCCACAGAATAAGGAACCTGATAGACGTCAAGAGCACCACCTTCCGCATAAAGGCAACTATCAAGAGCGGGGACGTTGAGACCACCCTCGAGATCGTTTACGATAGGAGCAAGAACAGAGTTATTTACAAGAGGATCTACTGATGGCGGAGTTCCTATACGAGGGTTTGAAGGAGGGCAGGAAGGTAAAGGGGAAGCTGGAGGCCTCCAGCAGGAGGGAGGCTCTTTCCATGCTCAAAAGCGAGGGCGTCGTTCCCCTTCATATAGAGGAGCTGAAATCGAAAAAGCCCTTCTGGAGGAGGGAGTTTCATCTGAGAGGACCCTCTGAAGAGGAGCTGTCCTTCCTTCTCATCCAGCTGGCTCTACTCTTGGAGTCTGGCGTTCCCCTGTCGAGGGCCCTGGAGCTTCTGGCCACCCAGTCGGAGGATGAGAGGATATCGAGCGCCCTTCTGGAGATAAAGGCGGGCATAGAGAGGGGCGATAGCCTTTCCTCCGCCTTCAGGAGGAGCGGTATCTTTCCGGAGTTCCTCCCGGAGATGCTCTCCGCCGCGGAGACTGGAGAGAACCTGGAGAAGATATTCGAGATAGCGGGAAAGCATTTAGAGACCGTGGCGGATATGAAGTCTAAGATCCTCAACGCAATCACATATCCCTCCATAGTGATAGGGTTCAGCCTGTTGGCCCTCTTCGTTGCGATAAAGTTCGTTGTCCCCAGGATAGCCAAGGTTTTGGAGGGATTCGGGAAGGAGCTACCTCTGATAACCAAAGCGATAATTCTCCTTTCGGACCTGCTCACCTACGCCCTTTACCTCTTACCGCTTCTGTTTTTCCTCTTCCTCTACAGGGAAAAGCTCCTCCGCAAGGAGAGGATAGACAAGTTTCTGCTAAAACTGCCTGTGGTTGGAAGGATAGGGTATTACTTCAACCTTTCCAGGTTCGCCTACACTCTGTATATGACCCTATCCTCCGCGGTCCCTATAACTACCGCCTACAGTATAGCGGTGAGGAGCATATCTAACCTGCACATGAGGAAAGTTCTTGAGGAACTTTCCCCGGAAGTGGAGAGGGGAAGAGAGATCTCCTGGATAATGAGAAGATCGGGGTTGTTCCCACCGCTTTTCGTTAGTCTCGTTGAGACAGGGGAGAGCAGTGGGGAGCTTGAGAGGATGCTCGAACTGGGAGCGCAGATCTACAGGAGGGAGGCTATAAGGCTTATAAACTTCTGGATAAGGATGGTGGAACCTCTCTCGATACTGCTTATAGGGGTTGTGGTAGGGGTGATAGTCCTCAGCGTCCTGCTCCCGCTGAGCGAGATAACTTCGGGGGTGAGAAGGTGATCATTCCTCCCTGAGCCAGGTCTTTATCAGTGCGGCCACCTTCTTGGGCTCCTTTCTAGCAACCTCTACTACCGTTTTTACCACTTCAAGCTCTTTGGCCTTCTCCCTCAGGACCTCAGCCCCGGTGATGGTCGGCATCTCCTCCGCAGGCGCGGGGGCAGGGACAGGCTCGGGAGCCTTCTTCCTGAGGAATCTGAGAAGCCCGAATAGGAGCAGGGCTGTCAGGACCGAACCGACGAGAACGGGAACGATTAGCTTCTTCCACAGAGGAACCTCGGGAGCGGTGGGAAGGCCCGTTGTGGGACGCTTGAAGGGAATGGCAACGACCGATAGGGTGTCTCCCCTCTTTGGATCTAAGCCCGCCGCAGCGGAGACTATCTTCCTTATGCTCTCCTCATCTATGTCCTTGAGTTCCCTGTTCACTATCACTCCTATGCTGAGCCTCTTTATTCTGAGAGTCGGGTCCACCGAGACTATCTCCTTCTTACTGACCTCGTAGTTGGTTATGGTCTCCTTCCTCTCGGTGATGGTTCCGGTCTGCCCGGCTACCGCTCCCGTCCCGGGAGGTATGTTGGCGGACGCTCCGGGAACGCCCCCCACGGGAAACCCGGTGGTCTTTTCCTTCTTCTTCTGCTCGCTCACCACCGCGGTCATATCGGGGTCATAGATCTCTTCCTTCCTCTGGACCTTGGAGAAATCCAGCTCCACCGAAACACGAACCTTCACGTTCCCGTATCCGAGTGCCTCCTCAAGGGCGGTCTGGATCTTCTTCTCTATGTCCTTCTCTATCTCCTTCTTTATCTTGAGCTGTTTGGTGGAGACCGCCTCCTCACCCTCGTCCTCCAGCATAGCGGTCAGGTTCCTTCCCCTGTCGTCTATGACAACCACATTCTCAGGCTTGAGATCCTCAACGCTCGCGGCCACGAGGTTCCTTATCGCCTTTACCTGGTCGGGGTGTATCTCAGCACCGGGCTTTAGCTTTATAAAGACGGAGGCGCTCGGTTCCCTCTCGTCCCTGAGGAAGATAGACCTCTCGGGTAGAGCTATGTGGACCCTTGCGTCCTCTATGTTCCTGAACCTGAGGATTGTCCTTACAAGCTCCCCCTCTATGGCCCTCTTGAAGTTCACCCTCTGCTGAAACTCGGACAGCCCTATCGTGCTCTTGTCGAAGAGTTCGTATCCTATTACTCCCTTGTTGGGTATCCCCTTCGCGGCCAGCTTGAGCCTTATGTCCCTCACCTTGTCCTCTGGAACAAGAATGGATCTCCCGTCCCTTCCCACCTTGTATTTGATCCCCTCCTTGTCGAGCTCTGTCAGAACCGCGTTCATGTCCTCAGGGCTCAGATTCCCGTATAGGACCGCGTAATCGGGCTGGAGGGCGTAGATGAGGACTGTTATCAGCAGTGAGACAACTACCGCGGGAAGGCCGATTATGAGAAGCTTCTGTGTGAGCGGTAGGGCTGAAAATCTCTCCTGAAGGTTCTTTAGGGTCTCGTTGATGTCAGCCATATCAGACCTGCATCCTCAGGAGCTCCTGGTAGCCTTCCAGAAGTCTGTTCCGGACCTCGATCAGAAGGTTCAAGGCCAGCCCAGCCTTCTCGAACTCGATCACCATCCTGTGGAGGGGAACATCCTCGCCTCTGAGGACCGCCTCACGGATCTTCTTGGCCTGCTTCTGCTGGGAGTTAACCCACTGAACGAATTCATTCAGAGCCTGTGCAAAGTCCTCGGGACCCTTTACCTCCTTCTTCCTTTCCTTCAGAAAGGCCTCGAAGGCCCCGAAATCTATCCCGCCTATCTCCATAGCTCTATGGTCCTGTTGGCCATCTCTTTGGTAAGGTTGAAGGCGTTCAGGTTCGCCTCGTAGCTCCTGACCGCGGAGATCATGTCCGCCATCTCCTTGACAAGATCCACGTTGGGGAGCCTCACAAAGCCCTGGGCGTCCGCCCTCGGGTTTCCAGGATCGAAGATGAGCTTGAAGGGCGCGTCCGACTCCCTTATCTCGGACACCTCCACGGGAACCTCTCCCTTTTGCACCCTCTCGGGATCGTAAACCGCCCTGAAGACCACCTCCAGTTTCCTGAAGGGCTCACCTGTCTGCTTGTAGGACTCGTAGTTGGCCAGATTCGAGGCAACCACGTTCATCCTTATCCTCTGGGCACGCATCCCAGAGGCACTTATCTCGAAGGCTCTAAAAAGGTCGTTCATCTTCTACCACCCCTTATCACGTTGTTGAGCTTCTCGATACTTCCCGTGGCCATCTTCATATAGACCTCGTAGGCTATCCTGTTCTGGGTCAGCTTGGCCATCTCCTCCTCTATGCTCACGTTGTTCCTGTCGTTCCCCACAAGATGTCTCTTTATCTCCACCACCTTGAACCTCTCCCCGCCGGAGGGCTTTATGTGTTTGGGCCGGGTGGTCTTCAGAGGTATTCTCTCCACCTCCTCTCTGAACTTGAGATCCTTGGCCCTGTAGTTGGGTGTGTCCGCGTTGGCGATGTTGCTGAGGATCACCTTGTGCCTTTTCCAGGTGTAGTCGAGGCGGGGTTCGAGTTTCTTCACGCTCTTGAACAGGTCCAACCTCAGCCCTCCCAAAGGGTCCTGATGACCCTGCTCCATATATTATCTTCTTCTTTCGCCCGCTTTACAACCCATTTTAGAGTATCCTCATCCCTCATCCTCTCACTTATGAGGGCGAGCCTGAAAAGGGCCCACCAGTAGCCTTTTCCCTTCTCTTCGCTCCGAGCGATCTGTCTGTAGTAGTCGTAGGCCTTTTTCAGGTTTCCTTTTTCATAGTGCAGGTCAGCGAGCCTCAGGAGAAGCATGGATCTGTAGGGAGCAAACCTCTCTCTTTTGAAGTCTACCTCGCTCAGGGTCTTCTCCAAAAGGGCGGTATCCTCTCCTAAGTAGCCCAGCAGTATCTGGGCCTCTTTTTTGTCGTCGCCTTCGAGCTTGATCACGCTCACCCTGAGAAGCTCCAGAGCCTTTTTTTCGTCGCCTTCGATTATCTTGAGCTTGGCGGTAAGGAAGTTCTTAAGGGGTTCGTCTTTCAGAAGAGGTATAACCTCGTAGGCCGTTTCGTCTCCGAGGAACACGAGGGAACGGGCCAGAAGGGAGAGGCTCTCCTGATCTGAAAAGACCCTCAGGAAGTTCTGTCTGTTGGTCTTGTAAAGCTCGGATACTAACTTCGCCTCTTTCTCCTTGTAAAACTTAAGATCCTTCAGGACCTCCCTGTTTTTTAAAACGAACCGATCCGTGCTGAAGAGGTCGTTCTCGAATATGAACTCCCTCAGGGTGAGCTTCTTTATCCTTAAAAACTCCTTCTCCTCCTCCTTGAGGTCTCTGCTCTTTATCGATAGGTAGTAGATCCCGAGGGCTGGAAGCTCTCCGTAGACGTCCTCCACGTTAAGCCATCCGAGCTGGAGGAGAAGGTTTCTGTAGTTTCCCAGCTTCTCTCCGTAAACCTTCAGAAAATCCTCGTAATACCATAGGGAGGAAAAGAGTATCTGGGAGAGCTTCGAGTAAAAGAGCTTCCCGTTCTCAGTGAGCTTCTCTATGTTTGAGAAGGCCTCTCTAAAGTTTTTGGTCTCGAGATTGATGTTGGCCAGATAGAAGTTGCTTCTGTCCGTGTAAACCTCGAAGGGATCGTTCCTTAATGTAAGCTCCAGATATAGTAGTGCCTTCCGCCACTCTCCCAGTTTGTAGTAAGAGACCCCGAGCCTGAAGAGGATGTGGGCGTCCTCCCTCAGGTAGGAGTTAACGTTCATGGCCTGAGTTATGTACTCGACCGCCCTCCTGTATCTCCCCAGGTTGAAGTTGTAAAAGCCCATCGTGGCGTAGTAGAGGTCCAGGTAATCGTAGGGAACTCCTTCCTTGGAGAGCTTCCTCAGGTAGTTGAAGCCCTCTATGCTCCCCCCGAGGGCGGAGGCGTAGCCGAACTTGATCATGTACTCGACCTTCTCCGTCTCCCCGTAGAGGTTGGCGTATATGTTCTTGGCCGTGTCATACCACTGCAAAAGGAGGTAGGAGTCCGCTATGAACTCCCTCTGGACGTAGATGAATCTGGGGACCTTGTAGTAGAAGGGATACTGGTTCAGAAAACCTATAGCCGCGAGAACTCCCCTCCTGCTCCCGAAGGCGTAAGCGTAAAGGGCGTAGCTCTTTCCCAGATACAGGAAGGAAAGCTCCCCGTAGTAAGACTTGGGAGCGACCGAGTAGCTTCTGGAGAAGTAAACGAGGGCATCCCTGTAGTTGAGGACCTTCAGGCTCTCGAGCCCCTTCTGGAAGTAGGTCTTCGCAAGCTCCGGATCCTTTACCCTCTCCGCGTTAAAGGAGTAGGTTGAGACCAGGACTATCAGCAGAGCTATCAGGAGCTTTCTTATCAGAAACCGCATCCTCTTCTATATTAAACCTCCTCTCCTCCCTCTTTCCGAACTTGGATCCCCTCGGATAAAGCTCCGTTCCGTTGATCTTAAGCCCCTCAAGGCTGAGGCCCAAAGACTGGAGGCTCTTGCTGAGCCTCTGGACGTCCAGGTAAGAGAGGCTCCTCTCGAGCATCTCCTTGATCCTTATGTCCACGCTCAGGGCCTCGCTCTGGAACCTGAACCTGAGGAAGGCGTCCTCTATTCTCAGGTTTATCTGCCTCACATCCTGCCTCTGAGGCTGGAGCGGTATCTCCCTCCTTTCCGTTCTCAAGGTCTGGACCTCTTCCCCAGACTCGGGACTCTGGAACCAGGCTTCTCTATCCCTGACCTGCGGGGCGAACTCGGTCTTCAAGCCCTCCTTTTGGCTCTTCCCGGTTTGAGGGTCCCGGTGATTTGTGGGAAGAGGAACCTCCTTATCCGCATACTTCGGGAAAGCCTCCTTTACTCTTTGAGGAGTATCCGGAACCTCTTCAGGTTTGGGTTCATCGACCCTTGTATTATCCGTGGTCAGAGGCACCTTGTCTATCCTTGTGTCTGGCTTATGATCCTTTACCGTTCTTGTAGGGCCATCTACGGGTTTGGTTTGTATCGGTAGTGTGTGTTCCGTGAGCGTTCGAGGAATTTCTCTTGTGGAGGTTTTTAGATCCTCAGTGTGATTTTCCTGAAAAGGATCCAAGGTGTTTACGGGGGATTTGGGAGCATTCGGGCTTTCTTTAACCTGACCCTTCTGAGCCTTTGCTACAACCTTAAATTCAGGCTTGGGAAGTTTTTTCTCCAATACCTTGTTTTCAGGCTTAATAGTGTGTTCAGGCCTACTTTCTGTTTCCACAGCCCTTTCAGGTGAAACCTTTGGAGATAAAGTCTCGACCGCTTTCCCTTTTTCAATCTTTACCTCCGCCCCCGCGTTGAATGAGGATGTTATCTCTTCACGTTTCCGCCCGTTGAGAGGATTTCTACTGTTTATCTCTGCAGAATTAGCGGATACATCTTCGGGGAGCTCAACTTTAGAAGCTGTCTTCTGGATATCGGGAGGCAAAACACTATCCCCGTTTTTAAAAAGCTCGGGATTGTCTGTCTTCCAAGACTGAACCGGAATACCTTTGTTCTTTTGGACTTCCGCGTTAAACTTGTCTATCTCGCTTCCCTTCGGCGGGGAACTTCCAAAGAAAGCCTCTGCACTCCTGTTTACAACAGGGCTTTGGTTCTCAGAATCTACACTCAGGCCTGCTTTTGAACCCTCTTCTGATAGGCCTATATCTCCCTCTTGCAAAATCTTAGATTGAGCTATCTGTCTCCGAACTGGCTCGTCCGTGCCCTCTTGAATTTTCACACTATCCTGATTCTGCTTTTGTGGTAAACCTCCTTTGGGAGGATCTGTGACGGACAGGATTTCACCCTCCGCCTGCGCAGCGCCAAGGAAGGCGATCAACTGCTGGACGCTCTTCAGGGACTTTTTGTTTACATCCAACTCTTCCGCACCGCTCCCCTCCTCAGCGCCCGGCTGAAGTTCCATCTCCTTCATGATGGAGAGGAGTATATCCTCGAAGCCCTCCCCCGTTTGAGGAGCCTTAAGTCCGAAGCTTTCGAGGAGCTGTCCTATCTCCTCAAGCCTTAAACCCTTCAGCATACTACTGGGTAAGTATATCGGCCCTTTCTCCGAGTGTTATAATTCTTTGTTCCTGAGATGAGAACGGTAGTCTGCAAGTTCGGAGGCACCTCGGTAGGTAGCTTGGAGAGAATAGAGAACGCAGCGAAGCGCGTGATCTCCTTGGCGGAGAAAGGGGACAAGGTCATAGTGGTCTCCTCCGCAATGGCGGGAGAGACGGACGGACTGATAGACCTCGCCAGACAGATAAGCGAGTTCCCCAACGAGAGGGAGATGGACATGCTCCTGGCAACGGGAGAGCAGAAGGCTATAGCTCTTTTTGCGATGACCCTCAGGAAACTTGGATACCCCGCGGTGAGCCTCTGCGGATGGCAGGTTCCGATAATAACCGACGAGGTCCACACCAAGGCCCGCATAAGGAAGATAGGGACCCAGAGGCTCAAGAACCTTCTTAGCGAGGGCTACATACCGGTGGTGGCGGGCTTTCAGGGGGTGACGGAAGACTGGGAGATAACCACCCTCGGGAGGGGAGGTTCTGATACCACTGCTGTGGCTCTGGCCGCGGCGATAGGAGCGGACTGCGAGATATACACGGACGTTACGGGAGTCTTTACCGCGGATCCGAGGATAGTCCCCAACGCGAGGAAGATAGAGAAGATCTCCTACGAGGAGATGCTCGAGCTCGCCTCCCTCGGAGCCAAGGTTATGCAGATAAGGAGTGTGGAGTTCGCAGCAAAGTACAGGGTGAGGATACATGTGAGGAGCAGTTTTGAGGAGGAGGAGGGGACCTGGATAGTTCCGGAGGATGAGATCATGGAGAAGGTCGTTGTGAGAGGAATTACGGTGGACACCAAAGAGTCGAGGATCACGGTGGTCCGTGTTCCCGATCAGCCCGGGATAGCGGCGAAGCTTTTCAAGGCGCTCGGGGAAGCCCACATAGTGGTGGACATGATAGTCCAGAACGTATCCCACGAAGGCTACACCGACATGTCCTTCACCGTGAGCAGAACGGACGCTCCCAAGGCGGAGGAGATAGTAAGGAAGGTGGCCAAGGAGATAGGAGCTAAAGAAGTTGTCAGGGACGACAGGGTGGCCAAGGTCTCGATAGTGGGTCTTGGCATGAGAAGCTCCTACGGGACCGCCGCCAAGATGTTCGAGGTCCTTTCCAAGAACGGTATAAATATAATGGCCATATCCACTTCCGAGATAAAGATCTCCTGTCTGATAGACGAGAAGTACGCGGAGCTCGCGGTCAGGGCCCTTCACGAGGCCTTCATAGAGGACGGAGAGGAGATAAAGGTAGAGAACGAGGGATGAACGTAGAGAGGCTTAGAGAACTTCTCGAAAAACTCAACGAGATAAAGGTCCTCGTAGTGGGGGACGTGATTCTGGACAGATACCTCCACGGAAAGGTGGAGAGGATCTCCCCCGAGGCCCCCGTTCCGGTGGTGGACGTTGAGAGGGAGGAGGTCAGGCTCGGCGGGGCGGGAAACGTGGCCAAAAACCTCGTCTCCCTGGGAGTAAAAACATACCTTACCGGCGTTGTGGGCGAGGACAGGGCAGGGGAGCAGGTGGAGGAGCTTCTGAAGGAGAGCGGTGTTGTCTCTTTGCTCGCTAAGGACTCGAGGCCTACCACGGAGAAGACCAGGGTGGTCTCCAGATCCCAGCAGCTCCTCAGGATAGACAGGGAGGACAGGTCGAAGGTGGGAGGTGAGGCTCTGAAAAGGATCCGGGAAGCTCTTACAGAGACCGAGTGCGACGGGATAATAGTTTCGGATTACGCTAAGGGAACCATAACCTACAAGGTGACCGATCTGGTCAGAGAGAAGGAGGTCTTCTGGGCGGTCGATCCGCGTCCGGTGAATAAGGAACTCTACAAAGGAGCGAGCCTTATAACCCCCAACGAGAAGGAGCTGAGAGAGATGACGGACATACTCTCCGGCGACCCCGTGGAAACTCTCGGCCTGAGGCTCAAGAAGGAGCTGGAGGTGGATACCCTCGTGGTCACGAGGGGGCCGAAGGGAATGACCTTGTTTACGGAGAAAGTGGAGAACTTCCCGGCGCGGGCCAAGGAGGTTTACGACGTTACGGGAGCAGGAGATACCGTGGTAGCAGTGCTCACCGCCTTTCACCTCGCGGGAGCCACCTGGGAGGAGGCCTGCGAGCTTGCGAACCTCTGCGCAGGGATAGTGGTGGGAGAGTTCGGAACCGCCAGCGTAACACCGGAGGAGCTTATAGAAGAGCTCGATAATGAGGGGTGCTGAATACGAAGATGTAGCTTCTGAGTATCTTAAAGGCCTCGGCTACCGTATACTGGAGAGAAACTACCGGTGCAGATCCGGAGAGATAGACATAGTAGCTTTGGACGGAGATACCCTTGTTTTCGTTGAGGTTAAGGGAGGCATCAGCTCCGAGTTCGGACACCCTATAGAAAGGTTCGACAAAAGGAAGCTCAACAGGATTATAGAGTGTGCTTACAGCTTTATGGAAAGAGAGGGGCTCGGCCTACCCTTCAGGGTAGACCTCATCGTCGTATTCAACGGCGAGATAGAACACCACAAAAACGTAGGCTTCGATTGATTACTCCAGGATCTCTAAAACTACCCTCTTACCACTCTTCCTGCCCATAGCTGAGAGCAGGGTCCTGAGGGCCCTTGCAATTCTGCCTTGCTTCCCTATGACCTTACCGAGCTCAGCGGGGTCCACCCTAAGCTCGATAACGATGGTCTTTTCGCCCTCTATCTCAGTCACCTGAACCTTGTCCGCATTGTCTACGAGGGCCTTTGCGGTGGTCTCCACTATGTCCTTCATGGCGCTCATGAGTGCACCTCCTTGGTGGTTTTCTTCTTCAGGACCCAGTAATCTCCCACACGCCTGAGTTCACACCCTTCGGGGATAGCATCTTTAAGAACTCCCGCACCTTCAAGTATAGCTTTAGCCCTGCCAGCTATCTCAACACCCTTAGATACCCACTCCTTTACCTTCTCAGGCTTTATCTCCAAGAGAACCTTCCTTTTTGGATCGTATGTTCCGAGGATGTCGATGTAGTTGCCCTCTCTCGGAGATTTGGAGTCCATAACCACTATCCTGTATATGGGGTGGTGTCTGCGTCCGAACTTGGCGAGCCTTATCCTTACAGCCATTCTCCGTCCTCCTGAAAACCTGAGCTGTTTATTATATCAGAATTTGAAGGGAAACCTCGGCATGGGCATACCCGCCATCCCCTTGAGCTTCCTCATCATCTTCCTCATTTCCTCGTAGCGCTTTAAAACCTTGTTTACTTCCGAGACGCTCGTTCCACTCCCCCTCGCTATCCTCTTCTTCCTGCTCATGTTTATTATGCGGGGATTTCTCCTCTCCTCAGGGGTCATCGAGTTTATAATCGCCTCTATCCTCTTGAACTGCTTTTCGTCCACCTTTATGTTCTTCATCTGGGCACCTATACCCGGTATCATGCTCAGGAGTTTGTCGAGGGGTCCCATGTTCTGGATCATCCTGAGCATCTCTCTGAGATCCTCGAGGTCGAAGTCCCCCGCCATGACCTTGGTGGAAAGGTGCTGGGCCTTGTCCTCCGGTATGACCTCCTGGGCGCGTTCCACGAGGGACTGAAGGTCTCCAAGGCCCAGTATCCTCTGGGCCACCCTGTCGGGGTAGAAGGGCTCCAGGTCCTCTATCTTCTCCCCTACGCCGATGAACTTTATGGGAACTCCGAGTGTTTCCCTTACCGAAAGGGCCAAGCCTCCCCTCGCATCGCCGTCCATCTTTGTAAGGACGACCCCCGTCAGTCCGAGCCTCTCGTGGAAGGTCCTGGCGGTTTCGAGAGCGGTCTGGCCCTGCATGGCGTCCGCCACGTAGATTATCTCCGAAGGTTTTACCTCCTCCTTTATCCTCTCAAGCTCCTCCATGAGCTCCTCATCTACGTGGAGCCTCCCCGCGGTATCGAGGAGGAGGTAGTCAACACCTTCTTCCTTAGCCCTCTTCACAGCTTCCTTAGCTATCTCAACCGCGGACAGGCCTTCGCTGAAGGAGTAGTATGGAACACCGACCTTCTCCGCCAGTTTCTCAAGCTGGAGCATGGCTGCGGGACGCCTTATATCGGTGGAAGATACCGCAACCTTAAAGCCCTTCTTCTTTAAGAGATGGGCCAGCTTTCCTATCGTGGTTGTCTTCCCCGTTCCCTGAAGACCCACGAACAGGACGGTTCCCTTCTTTAAATCCTCTTTTTCTTTTCCGAGTATGTTCACAAGTTCCTCGTAAACTATAGTTATCACCTGCTCCGCGGGAGATAGGTTCCTCTTTACTTCCGAAGAAAGCGCCCTCTCCCTTACCCTTTTCAGAAACCTCTTGGTTACCTCGTAGTCTACGTCCGCCTCGAGGAGGGCGAGCCTTATATCCCTGAGGGCATCGTTTACAACCTTGTCAGTTAGCTTCCTCGCTTTCCTGAGCTTGGAGAGGGTTCCGCTGAACTTTTCCGTAAGTAGTTCGAGCATGTATAAAAGTATAAACTAAAGGTGGAGGTCCAACGTTCCCTTCTCCTCTTCACCTTTAAGGAACATCTCTATCCGTGCCTTCATCTCCATAGCTGTCGCCTTTGCAGCAACAGCCCTGTCCTGAGGAGAGGGATTCATCGGAGCCAAAGCGGCCCTCTTTATCTTTCGGGCTATCTCTATGGTCTCTTCTGGAGTTTTCCCCTCCTTCAGGCGCAGGGGAACTTCACCTCCGGTTATGTAGAGCTTCCCGTCAGGTCCCTTGGTGTACTTATACTTCACAGGACCCGCCAGCTCACCTCCCGCGGTCTTGTGAGCGAGTTCGTGGGCTTTCACCTTTTGCTCTATCATCCTGAGACGCTGGGTCTCCAGAGTCGACTTTAAGCTATCTAAGTTTGGTGAATTTATACTCATGTTATAATTTTAACCATAAAACTGGACACTGAGCAGGAGGTGAGGGTATGTTCAAGAGGATGTATCTGTTGGTAACTGTTTCTGTCCTGCTGGCACATGCTTTTGGCCCTCATGAAGCTCTCGATTGTCTCGGATGTCACGATCCCCACTATGCAAAAGCCAAAAAGCTTTTCAAAGTGAAGAACAACGTTTATCCGAATCCGAGGACGGGTAAACCTATCGATGGTGTGTCAGCACTCTGTTTGGGTTGCCACAACCTTGAGAAGTTCGGAGGAGCTAACGTAAGACCAATATTCCTCCACATGACGCACCCTGTAAATGTGAAACCGAACCCTAACATAGCCCAGGTTCCAAGGAAACTTCTCAGGAATGGCCTTTTACAGTGTGTTAGTTGTCATGACCCCCACCCTTCGAATCCGAACTGGAAGTATCTAAGAGTCTCTACTAAAGGTGGTTCTCAAGTAGGTAAGTTTTGTGCGGTATGCCATACCGCTAAGGCGGACCTGAAGTATTACAACATAGCTTCAAAAGACCAAATAAAGATTTTCTCATCTATGAACGAATCAGCAGGAGCAAAGGAGTTTACTTTGAATGATCCGGAACTTACGATAGAGAACCCAACTCCTGACTATATAAAGCCTTTCGGCGATTATAAAAACAGTCTCGCGCCAGCCTACACTTATGTACCGAATCAGCCCTGGATATACAATCCTGATCCTGCAAAGCTTCCTCCAGAACTACAAAGGCTCATAAAGGATGTAGTAGAAAAAAGCCCGGGCAAGCCCAAGTAAGTCCTCCCGGGCCCGCTTCTTATTAAACGCTTCATAGTCTTTCCAAAAGCGGGATATATAATTTAAATGCCATGAGCTTGAGTGCACACGAGATCAGGGAGCTTTTCCTGAGCTTCTTCGAGAAGAAGGGACATACCAGGGTAAAAAGCGCTCCTCTGATACCCGAAAGCGATCCCACGCTTCTTTTTGTGAACGCTGGCATGGTTCCCTTCAAGAACGTATTTCTCGGTCTGGAGAAGAGGCCCTACAGGAGGGCGGTTTCCTGTCAGAAGTGTCTTAGAGTCTCTGGAAAGCACAACGATCTGGAGCAGGTAGGATACACCTCAAGACACCACACCTTCTTCGAGATGCTGGGCAACTTCTCCTTCGGAGACTACTTCAAGAAGTCCGCGATAGAGTTCGCCTGGGAGTTCGTCACGGAGCACCTAAAACTTCCTAAAGAGAAGCTCTACGTCTCGGTTTACAAGGATGATGAGGAGGCCTTCAGGATCTGGAACGAGGAGATAGGTCTTCCTCCCGAGAGGATATGGAAGCTGGGTGAGGAGGACAACTTCTGGCAGATGGGCGACACAGGGCCTTGCGGTCCCTCTTCGGAGATATACGTGGACAGAGGGGAGGATTACGAGGGAGAGGAGAGGTATCTGGAGATCTGGAACCTGGTCTTCATGCAATACAACAGAGACGAGAAGGGAAACCTCACACCCCTTCCAAAGCCCAACATAGACACGGGGATGGGCCTTGAGAGGATAGCGAGCGTCCTCCAGAAGACCAGGACCAACTATGAGATAGACATAATCTATCCCCTGATAGAGTTCGGGGAGGAGATCTCCGGAGCTAAATACGGGGATAGCTTCGAAACGGACGTGGCTCTCAGGGTCATAGCGGACCACCTTAGGGCTTTAACCTTCGCCATATCCGACGGAGTGATCCCATCCAACGAGGGGAGGGGATACGTGATCAGGAGGATACTCAGAAGGGCCCTCAGGTTCGGCTACAAGCTGGGCGTAAAGGACCCCTTCCTTCACAGAGGCATAGATCTTGTTGTTGAGATAATGAAGGGGCCTTACCCCGAGCTGGAGATGAGCAGGGAGTTCGTCAAGGGGATAGTCAAAGGAGAGGAGGAGAGGTTCATCAGGACCCTGAGGGCGGGCATGGAGGCCATAGAGGAGCTGATAGCTAAGGCCAAGGAGGAGGGAAGGGACCTTCTAAAAGGAGAGGAGGTCTTCAAGGCATACGACACCTACGGCTTTCCTCTCGATCTGATAGAGGAGATAGCTAAGGAAAAGGGACTCAGGATAGATCTCGAAGGCTTCCAGAGGGAGATAGAGAAGCAGAGGGAGAGGGCACGCAAGCACTTCAAGGTGGAAACGAAAAAGGTAAAGCCCGTTTACCGGCACCTGAAGGACATAGGCAAGACCTCCAAGTTCGTGGGCTACGACCACCACGAGTTCGAGACTCAGCTGATAGGTATAGTTAAGGGGGAGGATCTCGTAAGCGAGGTAAAGGAAGGAGAGGAGGCGGAGCTCGTCCTCAAAGAGACCCCCTTCTACCCCGAGAGGGGAGGTCAGGTGGGGGATACGGGGATTGTGGAGACGGACAGGGCCCTTTTCAAGGTAGAGGACACCCAGTCCCCGGTGGAGGGCGTGATAGTCCATATCGGCAGGATGATCAAGGGAACCCTCAAGGTGGGCGACAGGGTGACAGCGAGGATAGACAGGGAGAGGCGGGAGGACATAATGAGGAACCACACCGCCACCCACCTCTTGCACGCGGCCCTGAAAAATCTACTCGGGGAACATGTTAGGCAGGCCGGGTCTCTCGTGGCGGACAGGTATCTGAGGTTCGACTTTACCCACTTCGAGCCTCTATCGAGGGAGGAGATAAAGAGGATAGAGGAGCTTGTGAACGAGAAGATAAGGGAGAACCTCCCCGTTAGCGTGAAGGAGATGGCCTACCAGGAGGCCATAAGGAGCGGAGCTGTCGCCATATTTGAGGAGAAATACGGAGACAGAGTAAGGGTGATATCCGCAGGGGATTTTTCGAGAGAACTCTGCGGTGGGACCCACGTCTCGAGGACCGGAGACATAGGCTACTTCAAGATCATCTCCGAATCTTCTGTGGGGGCGGGCGTAAGGAGACTTGTAGCCCAAACGGGAAGGTGGGCGGTGGAGACCGCCTTCAGAGAGCATACGCTCTTAGAAGATGTAGGATCCGCCCTGAACGCAAAGCAGGAGGATATATTAGAAAGGATAGAGGCTTTGAAGGAGGAGATAAAGGAAAGAGAAAGAGAAATTGCAAAGCTCAGACAGGAGCTTCTGAAGCGCCAAGCGGAAAGTTCCGTGAGAAGGGAAGAGGTTGGAGACTACACACTATTTTGGGGTAAATTCAGGGACGTGGGAGCGGAAGAACTCAGAAACCTGGCGGACATTTTCAGACACAAGACAGGGAAGGATGTTGTCTTTCTGGTATCGGAGAAGGACGGGAAAGTTTCCACGGTGGTGGCGGTTTCTAAGGACATCGCGGACAGAGTAAGGGCCAACGAGATCATAAAAGAGATAGGGAGAGCGCTGAAGGGCGGTGGAGGAGGAAGACCCGATATGGCTCAGGGAGGTGGTAGCAATCCCGCAGGTGTGGAGGAAGCGGTTAAAATAATTATCGATCGCCTTAAGACCGCTTAGGAGGTAAGGATGAACTTCAGATACCTTTTGAGCGGAGGACTTCTGGTTTTAGCTCTCTTCTCTGCGTCCTGTGAGAAGAAGGAGGAGAAGGTTGAAGCTCCGAAACAAGGAGATGTTGTTCAGAATGTTCAGGACGGCAAACCGGTGAGCGAAGAGTATGCCCTTGCGGATAAGAAGGGATGCTTTGCCTGCCACGATATAAGGACCAAAAAGGTGGGGCCAGCCTACGTGGAGGTGGCCAGAAAGTATGCGGGCAAGGAGAACGCGATCGAAGAGCTTGTGAGGAGCATTACGAAGGGAAGTATGGGCAAGTGGGGTAGCATACCGATGACTCCCCAGCCAGTTACCGAGGAAGAGGCGAGAAAGCTTGCCAAGTGGATCCTTTCCCTTAAATGACCTCCCTCTTTACCCTGCTTGAGATGTTGCACATGATCTCGTAGGGGATCGTTCCCGCCTCCCTGGCCAGGTCCCCAAAGGTCCTGCTCTCGTTTACGACGCAGACCCAGTCTCCGGGTTTCACCTTCAGATCTCCCACCTCCACGATAGTCATGTCCATGGTTATGTTCCCGAGTATGGGGAGCTTTCTGCCCTCGAACAGAAGATACCCTCTGTTGGAGAGGCTCTTCATGAGTCCGTCCGCGTATCCGAAGGCAACTACAGCTATCCTTGTCTTCTTTTTTGTTATGTGGGTCCTACCGTAGGATATGGGAAATCCCGCGGGAACATCCTTCACCGATATTACGCGGGCGCTTATGCTTACCGCAGGTTCGAGTTCAATCGGGTAGTCTTTCAAAGATTTTTCGCCGTAGAGGGCGAGGCCTATCCTGACGTGGGTGGTGAAAGGGACCTTATACACTACACCCGCGGAACTCTCTATGTGGATCTTTAGGGCTTTCCCTCTGTATGCTTCCACTATCCTTCTGAACTCTTCTATCTGTTTTAAAGAAAACTCCCTGTCCGCAGGTGTGGAGAGGTGGCTCATAACACCCACCACCCTGGGATCCTTTACAAGCTCACCTATGAAGCCCAGCCTTCCCATGCCGGTGTCGAACTTGACGTGGAACTTTATATCCTCACCGCCTATAACCTTCATGTGCTCCGGATCGGATACCACGGGCGTAAGCCTAAACTCTTTCACAGCCTCCATTTCCTCGGGCAGAACACCCCCGAGGATGATTATCTCCCTCTTCACACCCATCTCCCTAAGGAGAACGCCCTCCTCCGCGCAGGCGACCGCGAAGGAGTCCACCGGATCGAGGTTCCTCAAGATGGGAGCCACGTATCTAACTCCCATACCGTAGGCGTCGGACTTGATCACCGCTATTATCTTCTTACCGCTGAAGCGGTGTATCTCTCTAACGTTATGCTCTACAGCGGATCTCTTTATCCTCAGAAGAGATCTACATCCTGAGAAGACGTGAACGCCTTCCTGAGCTTTTAGCACACTAAACATTTTAAATTAAAGGTTATAGTAGCTTTCAGCCCTTTTATTGAAGCCCAACCGCTGAAAAACTATCATCAAACTGATGGGGAAGGAGAGGGATATTAAAGGGATAATAGAGTGTCAGAACATCATTCACCAGATACTCTCCCTTGCCTCTAAGGACCTGACACTTCAGGAAGTTCTCGAGAGGATAATGGACATACTGATGACCATCCCTTGGCTCCCCTTTACTAAGAAGGGGGCCATATTCCTGAAAAACGGATCGGGCAATGAGCTTAAGATGGTTGCGGTAAGGGATCTTCCCGACTTTGTGGTGAACAGGTGCAGGAGCATAAAACTGGGCGAGTGCCTCTGTGGTATAGCTGCGTTAAACAAGGACATAGTTTTCGTCAATCACGTGGACGAGAAACACACCATCAAATTTGAGGGAATGATAGACCACGGCCACTATTGCATACCCTTGCTCACGGAGGGGGAGGTGATAGGCGTTATAAACCTGTATCTCGAGAGCGGGCACAGATACGATCCCGTAGAAGAGTCCTTCCTGAGAGCTATAGGTAGTGCCATAAGCGACGTTTTGAGCTACGTATCCTTAAAAGAAAAGGAAAAGAAGCTGTCCCAGGCCATAGAACAGGTTCCCGATTGGGTGGTTATGACTGACAGAGACGGAAGGATAGAGTATGTGAACCCCGCGGTGGAGGAGATAACCGGATACTCACGGGAGGAGCTTCTTGGAAAGACCCCGAGGGTGTGGAAGTCGGGACTTCACCCGAGAGAGTTTTTTGAGGAGCTCTGGGAAACTTTACTCTCTGGCAGGAGTTTCAGGGCAACATTCGTGAACAGGAAGAAGAACGGAGAGCTCTTCTACCTGGACCAGACCATAACGCCTATTAAGAATCCCTGCGGTCAGATCGTGGGCTTCATAGCCACAGGTAAAGACGTGACCGAGCAGAGAGCTTATCAGGAGAAGATATACCAGCTCGCTTACGTGGATAGTGTAACCGGTTTGCCGAACAGGAACCTGTTCATAGAGAAAGGTTCCAAAATGCTAAACGGGGACGGCATCGTCCTGATGATAATAGACATAGACCAGTTCAAGTTCATAAACGACGTTTACGGATCTTCGGTCGGAAATCGTGTTCTCAAGGAGGTGGCGGACCGGATACTGAGAGCTTTGCCGAAAGGTTCTCTCCTCGCAAGACTCGGGAACGACGAGTTCGGCGTTCTTATACCCAATGTGAGTTCCGAAAAGAGGGCTTCCGTCTTTGCAAGAAGAGTTCTTAAGGCTATCTCGGAGCCCTTCAGGGTAAGCAGGAGGAAGATAACGATAACCGCGAGCGCGGGCGTGGCTCTCTATCCACTCCACGGAAGAACCCTCTCCGAACTCATGAAGAGTGCGGACGTGGCCTTGGGCCTGTCTAAGGAGGAGGGGAAAAACAGGTTTTCCATGTTTGATGCTAACATGACAAGAAAGATAAGGGAGATAGTTAAGCTAACGGGGGATCTCGCCAGAGTAGAGGTGGAGAAGAGCTTTCAGTTGAGGTATCAGCCTATAGTTGAGTCAAGCTCTGGAAAGATCGTATCCTTAGAGGCTCTTCTGAGATGGAAGGGTAGGAGGCTGTCTCCGGAGAAGTTCATATCCGTGCTGGAGGAGACGGGAGCAATAAACGAGGTCAGCCTATGGATCATAGAGGAGGTTCTCGAGTTCCTGGAAAAGCTCGACGGGGTCTGTGAGGACAAGGTAAAGGTATCGGTAAACATATCTCCTTTGAATTTGATGAACTCCAAATTCGTAAACAGAGCGATAGGGCTTCTCAAGGACAGCGGTGTTTCACCAGAGAGGATAACCTTTGAGATAACTGAGAACGTTCTTATAAAGAACGAGGACTTCGTAAGGGAAAACATAGGCAGGCTAAAGGATGCGGGTGTGAGCTTTGCTATGGATGACTTTGGTTCGGGCTACACCTCTCTCAAATACATATTCAGGTATCCCATAGATATAGTTAAGCCGGACAAGCTCTTTTTGAGCGAGGTCGAGAGCGATTCAAAAAGCAGGTCTCTCGTAGAGAATCTCGTTTATACTCTGAAGGGTATGGGGATGGAGACGGTCGCGGAAGGTGTGGAAAGGGAAGACCAGTTCGAACTAACGAGGAATCTTGGCTTCGACCTGTGCCAGGGTTTTTACTTCTACAAGCCCATGAGTGAGAAAAGTGTTTTGAAGAGTCTGTGCGGTGAAGCCTGACCTCAGTACTCCTCCCCCGTCCACATGTCGGGGGTGAACCTCACGACCCTGTTCCTCCCCTCCTCCTTCGCCCTGTATAGGGCAACGTCCGCGAACTTTATACACTGCCAGAACTTGCCCTCGCAGTCCTTGGGAAACTCGGAAACCCCTATGCTGACCGTCTTCTTTATTACCCCTCCTGAGAACTCTATCGCTTTGTTCTCAACAGCCCTCCTTATCTTTTCCGCAACCTCCTTGGCTTTGCCTTCCTTGACGTCCACAAGGAGAACGAGGATCTCCTCACCCCCGAACCTTATCACGTAATCCGACTCCCTGACCGTGCTTTTTATGACCTGGGCGATCTCCTTCAGGACCCTGTCGCCCACATCGTGGCCATATTCGTCGTTTACCTTCTTGAAGTAATCTATATCCACCATAAGGACTCCGAGGACGCTGTTCCTCCTCTTTATCTGGGCAGCTAGCTTCTCCGATATCTCCTCCAAAAACCTCCTGTTGTATAGGCCCGTGAGCTGATCTATGTAGGATTGCTGTTTGAGGAGTTCCATCAGTCCTCTGGACTCGAGAACCGGTGAAGCCTCCTGAAGGTAGCCCTTTATGTAGGGGATAAGCATTCTCACGAACATGTCCATGTCCTTCTCGTAGACTATCTGTACCACGTTTCCCACCTTTCCTCCCACGTTCACGGGTATACAGTAATACTGTATCCCCTGGGTTGAGCAAAGGTCGTTGTGGGCGAACTTGGGGCATATGCAGGGGAACTCCTGAGAATCCACGTCCTGTCCTGTCCTCTTAGCCCTGCACTCGTCCGGGTTCTCAAGAATACTCTCCGAACACCACATGGTCTCCCCGTGGACGGTCACCAGCTCCATCCTGTTCTTCCTCTCGTCCACCTCGTAGATGGAGAACTTGTCCAGGCTCATGTAGTCGTAGAGGACGTGCTCTATCCTCGTGTATATGTCGCTCTTGCTCATGTCCTGCTCTATGGTTCTCTTGAAGTGGGAGATCTTCACCAGCTCCTCCACTATCTTCTCCGTGTCCTTAAGGGCGTTTTCCGTCTCGAGAACGTTGTAGCCGATGAGCATGGAGACCTTCTCCCTTATGCTTGAGAGAGTTTTACCGAGTGTCTCTCCCACGCTGTTTATAACCCTCGCCAGCTCCCCTGCCTCGTCCTCGAGATCCACGTTTATCCTTCTCCTGAAGTCACCCTCCTTGAAGGAGTTGAGAACCTCCTTCATCTCTTCAAAAAGCTGTCTGTAAGGCTCGAAGTGTCTTACCAGCACCCAGAAGAGGAAACCGAAGACTCCCCCCGCGGTGAGTGTGTAAAGGCCGAGGAGCATCATTGCCTCCATCCTTTTGTGTGTAAGGTCCATCCCAAGGCTTATAGCTCCGAGAACCTCACCTTCTTTTACCTGATGGCACCGCATGCAGTTTATCTGTCCCCGGGATGTGGCCTTGTAAGGTATGACGAGCCTGTAGAGGACCTTGTCTTTTGTCTCTATAAGCTCGCTTTTGGGAATACCTTTCATGAGGACCTCAAGCTCAAGACCGTCCGCTGGGCGCTCTATTTCCCTCCCGGGACCGAACTGCCTTATCACAGGTTCTCCCCTTATCACCCTCACATACTCGAGACCGTGGGTGTTTTTTATCTGTTCAAGGAATATGTCTCTTTTATCTATTACATTCATAATCATGTAGGAGGTCAGGCTGTCTCTGACTATCTCCGCAACCGTGTGGGCGGTTTCCTCGGAACTTTCAAGAACGCTTTTTCTAACGAATATACCTACTATCGCTACGGTTAGAACCAGGAGGACGAGAAGTAAAAGCCCTACCTTGATTACAAGCTTTCCCCTCATCTACCTTTAAAGTATATCGGCATCATGCCTTCTGCGTTCCATGAGCGTGGATCTCCTCAAGCTCCTTCAGGAAGCTCCTTCTGAACTCCTCCTTGAACTTGTGGGAGTAGAAGGCTATCCTGGCTGTATCCCCCTCTATCCTGACCCACACCTTCCTGTGGACAGTGTAGAAGGCCACCGCCATGCCGAGGACAAGAATTATGGAGCCGAGCCAGATTATGTTGGTCCCGGGATGGTATGAGACCTGAAATCCCGAGTAAAACTGGGGGACGAAGCCGTGCATGAAGAAAACATAGGGGAAGTCCTCGAGATCCTTAACTTCAGAGTAAACGAGGACCGTAAGCTGTGGATCGTATACTACGGGAACGTTGTAAGCCTTCCTGTTCCACAGAACCTTGAGAACCACCGCTGGGGCGAGCTCTCCGTCCATTCCCGCCTGGGGATTGTGTATATTCAGAAGAACCCTATCCACGGAGATGAGCATGTCCTTGAACTCGACCACTTTACCGCTCCCGATAGTGAACCTTCCCACTATGGCCTTTTCAGGATCCTTCTGGGCCATGTCCTTGTCTACCACCACCACACCCATCTCACCAACTCCACCCGTCAGACCGTAGGAAGCCTGAAAGATCCTGTAGCTCCTGAAGTCGAAGGGCTTGTTCACCTCCACCGTCCCCTCCGCCACCTTTTTGCCCGAGTTTATTATTTCTATGTCGCTCTGGTAAGAGGCCACCGCCTCCCTGAAGGCCTCCGCCACATTGATCCCCTTCCGCTGGGCTTCCTCGCCGTAGGTAACTATCCTGAAGTCCTTCAGATGAACGGCAAAGGGGAGCTTCACCCTCCTGTCCTCCGGACCTACGAGCATTATGTTGGAGGTCTCCCCTTCGGGAACGGGGAGGAAGCCCCTTATCCCAAAGATGGCATCTATGAGAGCACCGAGCATTATGATGAGGAGGGCTATGTGGACTATGTATACGCCGAGCCTCGAGTATCTGCCCTTTTCTGCGAAGAGGTATATCTTCCCTCCTTCCTCCTCCCTGTAGACCTTAAAGCCCTTCTTTATCAGGAGGTTGATAACGTCCTGGGGATCCTTTATCCTGACGCTTATGGGCTTCAGGTGCTTCTCCGCCTTCTCGTCGAGCTTGAGGATCCTCTCCGAGCCGAAGGTCTGCCTCCATATCCTGGGAAGCCTCTTTATGGAGCAGACTATCAGGTTCACCGCCAGCAGGACTATCAGGGCTATGTAATACCAGGAGTGGAAGACGTCGTTGAGCCAGAGCCTCCAGAACCAGATCGCCTTCGTCGGGCCGAACTTGTCCAGGTATACCTCAAAGGGCTCGTTCTGCTGGATGTAGGTAGAGCCGAGCATGGAGAAGATCCCCAGAAGGAGCATTATGAATATGGCGAGCTTTAGAGAGGCAAAGAAGTCGTATAAAAAGCCCCAGAAGTTCCCGTGCCTGCGGTAGTCTTTGATAAGATCCTTTACACCTTTATATAGTGTTGCGATCAGTCCGATCAGGAACAGGATTGCGGAGATCCCGAAGAAGGTCCAGTAAAGGACGCCCGGCTCCTCCGTGTGGAAGAGGCCATATATGACTACACCCGCAAAGAGAACGAGCGTGAATACGAAGAAGCCGAAGGACTGGACAACCGATCCCATAGGAGCCTTCATATTTTATACCTTTCCTCGTAGATGTCCTTGACCTTTCTCCTTATCTCCTCAAGGAGTTCCTTCGAGAGTATCTCCACCACCTCGTAGTTTCTATCCCCCAGCTGAACGCTCGGCATCTGGACGTAATACCCCCCGTAGCGGTTCCTCATGAGCCGGACCGCCTTTATTACCAGAAGGTCTCCCACCTTTACGTCCGCGTATCCAACCAACCCTCCCCTTCTTCCGGGAAGCTCAAAGGGATAGAACTTTAGAACCTCGACCTTCATTTTTGTAATCCATTATAGAGTCAAGTTTCTTTTCGGTTTCTAACTTGCGGTGTAGAGTCGAAAGATTTTCCTTCAGCGGGGCTTATAATATAGAGCGATATGGAATACGAAGCAGTAATAGGCCTCGAGATACACGTTCAGATGGATACAAAGACAAAGATGTTCTGCTCCTGTCCCGTGGAATTCGGGGCCGAGCCGAACACCAACGTATGCCCCGTATGCCTCGGAATGCCCGGGTCCCTTCCTGTAGCCAACAAAAGGGCCGTCGAGTTTGCGGTGAGAGCTTCCCTTGCCCTGAACTGTGAAGTTCACACCGAATCCATCTTCGCGAGGAAAAACTACTTCTATCCGGACCTTCCCAAAGGCTACCAGATCTCCCAGTATGAGAAACCCCTCGCCACCAACGGCTGGGTGGAGATAGAACTCCCGAGCGGAGAGAAAAAGAAGATCAGGATCAGGAGGCTCCACATAGAGGAGGATGCAGGGAAGAACATCCACGAAGGCTCCAAGTCCTACGTGGATCTCAACAGAGCGGGAACACCTCTTATGGAGATAGTCACCGAGCCCGACATAAGGTCCGCGGAGGAGGCGAGGATATTCTTAGAGACCCTCAGGAACATAATGAGATACACAGGTGTCTCCAAAGCGGACATGGAGAAGGGACAGCTCAGATGCGACATAAACGTCTCCGTCCGTCCTAAGGGATCAGACAAGCTGGGGACGAGAACAGAGATCAAGAACGTCAACTCCTTCAGGTTCGTCCAGAAGGCCATAGAGTATGAAGTGGAAAGGCAGATAAAGACCATCCAGGAGGGGGGAGAGATAGTTCAGGAGACCAGAACCTTCGATCCAGCCACGGGTAAAACATTCCCAATGAGAAGCAAGGAGGAGGCGGAGGACTACAGATACTTTCCAGATCCCGATCTCCTTCCCCTGATCCTGGAAAAGGAGTGGATAGAGGAGATAAAGAAGAGCATGCCCGAGCTTCCCCACCAGAGACTTGAAAGACTTCTGTCCCAGTATGGAATCAGCGAATACGAAGCTAAGATCTTTGTTCAACACAAGGAGCTTGGGGACTTTTTCGAGGAGGCTGTCAGAAAGTTCAACGAGCCCAAGATGATAGCCAACTGGCTCCTCAACGATCTTCTGGGCCTTCTGAACGAAAAGCAGATCCCACTGGAGGAGTCCCCTGTATCTCCCGAAAAGCTCGCGGAGCTGGTAAAGCTTATAAAGGAGAACGTCATCTCCACCAAGATTGGTAAAGAGGTTATAAAGGAGATGGTAGAGACCGGCAAGAGTGCCTCCCAGATAGTGGAGGAGAAAGGGCTTAAGCAGATAACGGATGAAGGTGAAATAAGGAGGATAGTGGAGGAGGTTCTCAGCAGGTTCCCTTCCGAGGTAGAGAGGTTCAGGCAGGGGGAGGAAAAGCTGCTGGGATTTTTTGTGGGTCAGGTCATGAGAGAGACTAAAGGGAAAGCGAACCCCAAGCTGGTGAACCAGATCCTGAGAGAGGTCCTCAAGGGATGAGGATAGCCATAGGCTCGGACCATGCGGGATTTCCCCTTAAGGAGAGGATAAAGGACTTCCTCATAGAAAAGGGACACGAGGTGATAGATTTTGGAACTACCTCCCAAGACTCGACCCACTACCCTATCTTCGCCAAGGAGGTTTCACTTGCAGTTCAGAGGGGAGAGGCGGAGAGGGGAATCCTCGTGTGCGGAACCGGAATAGGTATGTCCATAACCGCCAATAAATTCAGGGGTGTCAGGGCTGCCCTCTGCTTCAACGAGTATATGGCCCGCATGAGCAGACTTCATAACGATGCCAACGTCCTGTGCCTGGGTGATAGGGTTCTCGGAGAGGAGCTGGCCCTCTCCATAGTTGAGGTTTGGCTTGAAACTCCCTTTGAAGGGGGCAGGCACGCAAAACGTGTTGAACTGATAAGAGAGATAGAGAGCGGGTGCCCCTAAAGTATGGATCGCCTGAGCAGGTTTTACCCCGATCCGGTCGTAACCTTTTCCGTCCTGCTTCTAACCACTATGGGCTTTCTGTCGGTCCTCTCGGTGAAGGTCTCACCCGGCCTGCTCTACGGCTTTGACATTCAAGACCTACGAAAGCCTTTACTCTTCCTCTTTTCTACCTTCATAGGGTTGTTTATCATGTCCGCAATAGCCTTCTTTGTGGACTACAGGAAACTGAACAATCAGAAGGTGGTCTACACCCTTGTAGGAATTTCCCTGTTCATGTTGTTCGTAGTCTTGGTAAAGAAGATCGTTCTCGGGAAGTCGGTGGAGAGGTGGCTCTTTGGAACGAGCGTCCAGCCTTCAGAACTTTCCAAGCTGATAGTTATCGTGTTCATAGCTTACTATGTTGCGAGAAAAGGAGCCATAGACAAACTCAGATTCTTCGGCTGGGCCATATTCGTTGTCGTCGCCCACTCCCTTTTCCTTTTCCTCCAGCCAGATAAGGGAATGGCCATATTCATACTCTTTCTGGCATGGACGATGCTCTGGATGGGAGGGGCCTCGCCGAGAGTTTATATACCGGTGGGTGGGATATTCTTCGTGTTGGGAGCCTTCATGCTTTTCTCCGGAGGAGATTACGTTTACAGGAGGTTTTCCGCCTGGTATGATCCCATAAGGGACTCCTTCGGTAGCGGTTATCAGGTTGTTCAGGCCATGCTCGCCTTCATGAACGGAGGTCTCTTGGGTCAGGGCTACGGAAAGGGACTCCAGAAGCTGGGACCGCTGACCCAGGCGGATACCGATTACGTCCTCGCCACCATAGGGGAGGAGCTTGGTCTTCCCGGAATACTCTTTCTGTTCACCCTCTACATTATCCTCATAAAAAGGTTGGTCAGGATGGCAAGGGAGGTTGTTGACGTGTTCGGCAAACTTATAGTGGCAGGAATTACTTTGAACATCCTCTTTTCAGTGATAATCAACGTTATGATGGCGGTGAACATACTACCCCCCAAGGGAATACCTCTCCCCTTTGTAAGCTACGGTGTAAGCAACCTCCTGGTGAACTTCCTGGCCCTCGGCCTTGTGGGTGCGGTCTACAAAAGACAGTCCCGCCACACACTACTCTCTGATAGAATTCACCCATTATGAAGGTGGTAGATCTCAGGAAAAGATCCTGGAAGTTCGATGAGAGAATAGAGTATCTGACCAGGAGGGGGGAGATTCTCACGGACGAATACGAAAGTGTAGTAAAGGAGATAATCAGAAACGTTAAAGAGAGAGGGGATGAGGCTCTCATAGAGTATACGAAGAAGTTCGACAAGCTCTCCCTTACTCCAGAAACTCTCGAAATTCCCTTCGAGAAACTTGAGGAAGCTTACGAGGAGATAGAGGCAAATGTGAGAGAAGCTCTCGAGGTGGCGGAAGAGAGAATAAGGAACTTCCACGAAAAACAGCTGGAGAACTCCTTCTTTAAAGAAGAGAAAGGGATAATATTAGGCCAGAAGGTCCTTCCTCTCGAGAGGGTGGGCATATACGTTCCCGGAGGAAAGGCCGCTTACCCTTCCACCGTTCTCATGAACGCGGTCCCAGCAAAGGTTGCGGGTGTTGAAGAGATAATCATGGTCTCCCCGAAACCGAACAAATATACACTCGCGGCCGCCTACCTTGCGGGGGTGGACAGGGTATTTCAGGTGGGGGGTGCCCAGGCGGTAGCAGCTCTCGCCTACGGAACGGATACAGTTCCCAAAGTGGACAAGATAGTCGGTCCCGGAAATATATACGTGGCTCTTGCCAAGAAGCTCCTCTTCGGGGTGGTGGACATAGACATGATAGCCGGACCTTCTGAGGTTCTCGTTATAGCGGACGAGAGTGTGGATCCAGACTGGGTAGCTGCGGACCTTCTTTCCCAGGCGGAGCATGATGAGCTCGCCGCCCCGATCCTGATAACTCCCTCCGAGAAGGTGGCGGATCTGGTTTCAAAGAGTGTGAAGAAACTCCTCGAAAAGCTCGATAGGAAGGAGATAGCTGAAAAATCCGTGGAGAGGTTCGGAACCATCTTTATAGTGGAGGACCTTCATCACGCCTGCGAAGTGGCTAACCTTATAGCTCCTGAACACTTGGAGATAATGACAGAGGAGCCCATGGCCCTCCTTCCCTTCATAAAGCACGCGGGGGCAATTTTCCTGGGCAAATACACAACAGAACCTCTGGGGGATTATATACTCGGCCCCAACCACACCCTTCCCACGGGAGGAACCGCCCGTTTCTTCTCCCCCCTCGGCGTATACGATTTTCTGAAAAAAAGCTCTGTTCTATACGTTTCTGAAGAAGGGTTTAGATGGGTGTCTCACCTTGCGGAATACTTGGCGGAAGCGGAAGGACTCGATGCCCACGCCCTCGCTGTCAGGATAAGAAGGAAAGAATGAGGCTTCTCCTACTCATCAGCCTTTTTCTGGTTCTGTCCTGTGCTCAGAAAACAGCTCCTGTATGCCCGGATCCGAACAAGGTCATGACGGAGTATTCCTCGAGACCCGTTCCTAAGGAATTCAGAGTATACGGGATTCTCTACTACGGGCCCCTCCGCCTTCCCATGATGCTCGCCAAGTTCGACGGCTTTTACACGGTCCGGGTAGCGAAGGCAAAGAAGGTTAGCGTAGACAAGGACAGGCTCTGCATAGAGGACAGGTGCTACCTCCTCCCGGCCCCGCCGGAGAACCTCATCTTCGGAAAGCTCCTGTCGGGGAGAGAAACCTACGTATGCAGGGAAGGTAACCTCCTGTTTGAGGAGAGGATAGGGCCTTACTTAAAGAAGGTCCTTTTTGAGGGAGAAAGGCCCAGGGAAGTAATCGTCTGGAACCCCAGAAAGAGTAAGGGATTGAAGATCTTTTTCGGAAAAGAGTCTGAAGAAGGCTTCTTCCGGGAGATAAGGTTTGATACGGGCACGGGTAAGGTTAAACTTCAAATAGAGGAGGTGGAAATCTGATGTTTCCTACTTTGATAGAGATATTCGGCGTGAAGATATCCACATACGGAGTTCTGGTGGCCCTCGGACTCCTGACCGCCTACTTTCTGGCCATCAGGCTGGCCAAATCTGAAGGCATACCGGAGGACAAGGCGGAGTGGGTTTTCGTATACGCGGCGGTCTTCGGTGTTATAGGTTCGAGGATAGCCTTCCTGATAGAGCATCCCGAGACAATCGAAAGTCCCTTGGACATAATAGCTCTCTGGAAAGGAGGTGTGGACTTCTTCGGAGGATTGATAGGAGGCATCCTTGGAGTTCTGATCGCCATAAAAAGATACTCCCTTCCCGTATGGAAGGTGGCGGACGTAGCCGCTCCATCCTTAGCGCTGGCCCATGCGATCGGGAGACTCGGATGCACCGCAGCGGGATGCTGTTATGGAAGGCAGGTTCCCACTGTGGAAGACACCACGGTAGGCATCCACTTCATGAAGGATTTCCCCTTTTTCTACGTGGTATTTCCTTCTGGAGCTGTTGCCCCTCCCGGGACACCGCTTTACCCCACTCAGCTCATGGAGGCGGGAGGCAACTTCATCATATTCCTGATACTCCTTTTCCTGTTCAAGAGAAAGAAGTTTGACGGGGAGGTTTTTGGGCTTTACATGCTACTTTACGGAGCGGAGAGGTTCGTTCTCGAGTTCTACAGGGGAGTGACTCCCACGATTCAGGGGATAGGCCTTACATGGAACCAGATAGTTGCCCTCCTGATGGTAGTCCTGTCCGTGTTCTTCCTGTTCTTCTTGAGGAGAGCTCCCTCTCCCGCAGGAGAACGCTGAGTCTGTAATCTACAAGAATTTCGAGAGGGTCTCCGCGGAGGTTTGGATCCCTGAAAGGGATACTGAAGGGAGATGTGAGCAGTTTTTCACCCTCTTCTGAACTGAGAGGAGGAACCCTTCCCGATAAGGTGGCAACCGTTCCTCCCCTCTTTCTACCTACGGGCCTACTCGATCCAACCTTAAAACCGAGCTCCAGCAGGGCTTTTCTGACGGGGAGGGCGGAGGTGTAGGACACCCAGTAGCCGTTCCTGCTCATAGCTTGCTTCACTCTATCAAGGAAGTCTACGCTCCACATCTCCGGATTTTTGTAGGGAGAAAAGGGATCGTGAAAAACCGCGTCCGCTCCAAAGCCTGCAAGCTCCTTTATATTCCCCCTCGCATCTCCCAGCAGAAGTTTCAGGGACACTCCCTCTTTCTCCCCACAGGGTAAAAGGTCAAGCACGAGTTTGTGCCAACTCCTGTAGGGTTCCGGCAGGAGAGGGATATCCTCCCGCACATATTTTTCGAGTGAGATTACCTCCACCTCAGCTCCGGGATTATCTTCCTTTATCCTGGACAGAGCCACCGCCACGTTATAGCCAAGTCCAAAGCCCACATCGAGTATCCTTATCCTTTTTCTTTTCCCCGCCGTATCGACCACTCTGGAAGGAACAACGAACTTCTCCAGGGCCTCTCTGACAGCGCCCGCGGTTATGCTGTGGTAGGGCTCGCCGTAGACACCGCTCCACAGGGTATAGCTCCCGTCCTTTGTCTTTATCGGTTTGTCTTTCTCGGACTTTCCGACCTTCCACCTGAGTAGATCCTTGAGAACACTTTCTATATCCTTTTCACCAAGCTTTACGCCGAGCTTCTCAGCCCTCTCTTCTATCAGCTCCCTGAGAGACCTCATAGGAGTTAATGTAGCTCTGTATGAGTTCCTTCAGTCTCCACTTCCGGGGAAGTTCTCCCATGAATACTATATCCTCTTCCGTCAAATCCTCTTCATCCTTGGCCACGAGAAGAACGGGTGTGGTAGCTATCCCCAGGTAGGTAAAGGTATCGAGCATCTCATACATGTCCACCTCTTCCCATTCGAAGTCAAGCTCCTCCTGAAGTTCTCTGAGCAGTTTCTTAACTCTATCGCAACGAGGACATACTTCCTGAGTAACGAGCAGAAATTTCATTTCAACCTCCTGCGGAGGAATATAGGAGATCTTATTCATTAGTGCTCTGATGAAATTCACACTTTGAAGTGTGAGCGCTCTAAGGCTCGTAGGTTTCCTTGGAACGCCGGAGATATTTGGAGCTGGCTTGCTTCTTTCATTACTCTCTACATATCTTTGGAGGTTAAAAATTGACGTGGTCGGATGGAGCTTTGCTTTGGGAACTTTTCCTCTTGGCCGTGCCTATCTTCCAAGGTCGTAATCAAAGTAGATGTTCGCAATAGAGGGATGTCAAGGGAGGGTGACGGGACTCGAACCCGCGACATGGGGATCCACAGTCCCCCGCTCTACCAGCTGAGCTACACCCTCCTCAGAGAGTTAAAATTATATCACTCTAAAGGGAGGGTAAACCCTTAAGGCTTCTCCTTCCTTTAGACTGTTTAAAATCCCTTCCGCGTGGGAGCACAGGTCTCTTAGGTTCAGCGGAACTCTCACTTTACAATTCCTCATCTGGGGAAGAGCCTTTTTCAGGACTTTCTCCGCCTTCTTGTATTCACCGCTCTTGAGGTGATGCAGTGCTATGGCCAGTCTGATCACCCCCTGATAGCACTCCCTCTTCTCAGCGTCCTTCACAAACTCCCAGACCTCTTCGAGAACCTCGTGGGCTTCGTAGAACTTCTCCTCATTCCAAAGGCGCTCCGCCCTCTTGAGGAATTCCAGCTCCCTGTCTACACCGAGAACAAATTCCGCGCCTGACCTTTTTGAAGGCACTCTCTCGTAAAGCAGGTGGAGCAGAGCACAGGCCTCTATCGGCTTTATTCTTTTTTTCCTTGTGGACTCTATAAGCCTGAAGTAGCTCTCGGGCTCCTCAACGGAGATTGCTTCCCCCATGCTCTTTGAAAGGGGTATGAAGGCGTGGGGATTTATCATGAAGGCTATATGCGTCGCCACATAAAAGCCGTGGTTTTCAGGCAGTTTCAGGCGACGGAGGAGATTGGAAAAGAGAACTTCTGGCTTGCCCTCCTCGAGAAGATCGTCCAACAAAAGCTCCTCGAAGAAGCTCCTCAGCCTTTGGAAGGCCTCCCTCCTTTCGGATCTTTCGCTCATAAATACCTCATAAAAACTCTCCCACGCTCCCACAAGGACGAAGGGAGAGAAGCACTCCGCCAGTGTGAGGTTTTCCTTTCTGGAAAGGTGTCCGAAGAACCTCTTGTATATCTGAACCTGGGAGCTGTCCTCTATCCACAGGGGAAGGTGCTTCTTTGTCCTGCTGAGCAGTGATAGGGCAAGGTTTCTGGGGCACTTTCCGAAGTAGCAGTTGACGAGGGCCTTCGAAGCCTCGAGGGGGAGGCTCCTCTTTTCTACGTAAACGTAAAAGTGCTGGGCAACGCTTAAGAGCTTCTCTTCCACCTTAGAAAGGTTAAGGGAAAGGGGGAGCGGGGAAAAGGAGATAGGTCAGGTTAGACCTTCACTCCCATCTGCTTGGCCTTCTCTATAACGTCCTCTATGGTCCCCACCATGTAGAAGGCGTTCTCGGGAAGGTGGTCGTATTTCCCAGTAAGGATCTCCTTGAAGGACCTTATGGTGTCCTCGAGCTTGACGTACTTACCGGGCATGCCCGTAAACTGCTCCGCCACGTGGAAGGGCTGGGCGAGGAACTTCTGTATCCTCCTCGCTCTGTTGACTATGGCTTTGTCCTCTTCGGAAAGCTCCTCCATACCCAGGATCGCTATGATCTCCTGGAGCTCCTTATACCTCTGGAGTATCCTCTTGACCTCCATGGCGGTCTCGTAGTGCTCGTCTCCCACGTATTCAGGGGCCAGATACTTGGAGGTGGACTCGAGGGGATCTATGGCGGGGTAGATACCGAGCTCCGCCAATCTCCTTGCCAGAACTGTGGTAGCGTCCAGGTGGGCGAAGATCGAGTAAGGTGCGGGATCAGTTATGTCGTCCGCGGGAACGTAGACAGCCTGAACCGCGGTGATGGATCCCTTCTTGGTGGAGGTGATCCTCTCCTGTACCTCTCCCACGTCCGTGTTGAGCGTAGGCTGGTATCCGACCGCGGAGGGGAGCCTTCCCAGGAGCGTGGAGACCTCGGAGCCAGCCTGGACGAACCTGAATATGTTGTCTATGAAGGTGAGAACGTCCTGACCTTCCACGTCCCTGAAGTATTCCGCCATCGTTATCCCCGTCTGGGCCACCCTGAACCTGACCCCGGGAGGCTCGTTCATCTGCCCGTAGACCATGACAGTGTAGGGGAGAACTCCCGACTCCTTCATCTCGAGCCACAGATCGTTACCTTCCCTCGTCCTCTCTCCAACCCCCACAACGACGGAGAAGCCTTTATGGAACTTAGCTATGTTGTGGATGAGCTCTTGCATGAGAACCGTCTTTCCGACCCCTGCACCTCCGAAGAGGCCCACCTTACCACCTTTAACGTAAGGTTCGAGCAGGTCTATAACCTTTATGCCTGTTTCGAGAATCTCAACCTTGGTGGACTGCTCCTCGAGGGAAGGGGGCTCCCTGAACATGGGCCAGTATTCCTTCGCGTTCACGGGACCCTGCTCGTCTATGGGCTGACCGACGACGTTGAAGATCCTTCCCAGAACCTCCCTTCCCACGGGAACGCTTATGGGACCTCCCAAATATTCGACCTCCTGGCCCCTAACGAGGCCGTCGGAGGCTCCCATCCCTATGGCTCTGACTCTGCTCTCGCCTATGTGCTGGGCCACCTCAAGGTAAAGCTCCTCCTCCGCCCAGTTTCCTTTATCGTCTATATATCTCCTTATCGTTTTGAGGCCGTGCTTGATGGGAGGGAGCTCCTTTGTGTCGAACTCCACGTCCACAACGGGACCTATCACCTGAACGATCCTTCCCACTATCTTTTCCGCCATACCAAACCTCCTTATCCTTTCTCGTGTGGCATGGGTTTAAGCTCTTCCTTGAGCATGAATAACAGAACTCCTAAGATTACAAGGATCCCAGTAACAACCAAAACCTTAATGGCGATCTCAAACACCTCTAAGTTCCTCCAGGAGCCTGTTTATCTTAATATAACTTCTCAGGGCAAGTCCAGCGGACGTCAGGGATGTAAGAACTCCAGCGACCGCCAGGATTCCCCTGAACGCGCTGAACTCTCCCAGCATTGCGCCCACAGACCCACCACCAGAAGCTACCATAAGGGTGAAAAACAGGCCGAACCTCTGCATCTCTACATCTATGGCTTTATTAAAATACTCCCTCACTTCATAGCTTCCGCAGCACCGACTATATCTATAAGCTCGAGGGTTATGGACTCCTGCCTCGCCTTGTTGAAGATCATGGTCCACTGCTTCACCAGGTCGTCCGCGTTTTTGGTGGCGTTGTCCATGGCCACCATCCTCGCGAAGTGCTCCGCCGCGTTGGACTCCACCATGGCCCTGTAGAGCTGGTAGTTGAGGTAAAGGTTTATCAGGTGATTTAAGAACTCCTCCTCGTCCACCTCGAAGGTGTATACGCTTACGCTTCCGGCCCCTTCTTCGGGAAGCTCGAAGGGAAGGAACTTCCTTATAACGGGCTTGTAGCTGGCCCTCGTTATCATCTCGTTGTTCATCAGGTAGACCGCGTCCGTCTCTCCGCTTGTGAACCTCTCCTTTACTATCTCCGCAACCTCCCTCGCCACCCCGAAGTTTACTTCCTTCCTGAAGACCTCGTCGTAGCCCTTTACTATGCTGTAGTCCCTCTTGGAGAAATACTGGTATCCTTTCCTGCCTATAAGGATCAGGCTCACCTGCCTTCCTTTCTCCCGCTTTTCAGCCACAAACTTTTCGGCTTCCCTGATTATGTTGGAGTTGAAGGCTCCCGCAAGGCCCCTGTCCGCGGTAACGAGTATCAGATCTACACTCTTTTCCTCCCTCTCCTCAAGAAGAGGTAGCGTTTCCCTGTCCACGTGGGCGGCGAGGTCCTTTACGAGCTCGTAGAGTTTGTCCGAGTAGGGCCTTGAGGAGTAGAGGAGCTCCTGGGCGCGCCTGAGCTTTGCCGCGGATACCACCTTCATGGCGTTGGTGATACGCCTCGTGTTCTTTATGCCCTGTATCTTCCTCCTTATGTCTCTTGGGGACAGCTTCGGCATAACGGGGAGGTATTATAGCACAAACTTTATGGTAGAATCTTTCCTCATGGAGCACGCCTTTTTCGAGGGCAAGTTCGTCCCCATAGAGGAAGCCAACATAAACATAAAGACAAACTCCTTCCACTACGGAACCGCCATCTTCGAGGGTCTGAGGGCCTACTGGAACGAGGAACACGGACAGCTCTACATCCTGTTTGCAAAGGAACACTTCGAAAGACTTCTTAGAAACGCCAGAGCCCTCTTCATGGAGCTTCCCTACACAGCGGAAGAGCTTGTGGAGATCACCAAGGAGCTTCTGAGAAAGAACGAGATAAGGCAGGACGTTTACATAAGGCCGATAGTCTACTTCAAGGATCTTGCCCTGACTCCGAAGCTGATAGGCTACACCCCCGAGATAGCCATCTACACCTACAACTTCGGCAGATACCTGGACACCTCCCAGGGGATAAAGGTGAAGGTCTCCTCCTGGAGGAGGAACGACGACAACTCCATACCCTCCAGGTGGAAGGTGGCGGGAGCCTACATAAACAGCGCCCTGGCCAAGACCGAGGCCCTCATGGCGGGATACGACGAGGCTTTGCTTCTTAACTCCCAGGGCTACGTCTCGGAGGGCTCGGGGGAGAACATATTTTTGATAAGGGACGGAAAGGCGGTAACGCCGGCCTATAACGAGCACATCTTAGAGGGGATAACCAGGAAGGCGGTCATAAACCTTCTGAAGAACGATCTTGTGGTCAGAGTTGAGGAGAGAGCTGTTGCCAGGAGCGAGCTTTACGTTGCGGACGAGATATTCCTGACGGGAACGGCGGCGGAGGTTACGCCCGTGGTGGAGGTGGACAACAGGAAGATCGGAAGCGGAAAGATAGGGGAGATAACCCGTCAGCTTCAGGAGCTCTACTTCAACGCGGTGAGGGGAAACATAGAAAGATACAAGAGTTGGCTAACACCCGTATATGAGAAGTGAACAGCTGGAAAAGCTCCGAGAGATAACCCACTTCCTCTCATCCCGGAGCAGAGTCTCCTCTACAAGCGGTATAGAGGAGGCAAGAGACTATATAAGGAAGTTTCTGAGGAAGCTAAAAATTCCCTTTGTGGAAGAGAGCTTCGAGGTGGAGAAGAACATACCTCTGGAAGGCAGGATAAAGTTTAACGGCACCGAACTTAAGGCCTACCCTTTTGTAGGAAGCTTGTGGGGAGAGAGGGAGGCTAAGGTTGTGTTCGAGGAAGAAGATGTTAAAGGTAAGATAGCCCTCGTAAAGGTGGGAGGTGAAAGAGAGGAGGAGAAGGTAAGAAGGCTGAAGGAGAGGGGAGCGGTGGGAGCCATCTTCTACATGGAGGAGCTCGTCTCTCCCTACATAGGGAACGTAAGCGAGGAACCCTTTCTGGCCCTCTCCGTGGACAGGGAGACCGCCTTAGATCTCCTCGGAAAGGAGGTGAGGATAGAGTCGAAGGTAAAAAAGACCAAGGTGAAGGGAAAGAACCTCTATTTCGACATAGGGAAGGGTCCCTTCCTCTACATAACAGCTCATCTGGATTCAAAGCCCTTCGTGAAGGGAACCATAGACAACGCGGTTGGTGTAGCTCTGCTTCTGCTCCTTGCTCAGGAGCTAAAGGATACCTACTACTTTCCCTACAGGCTAAGGTTCATGATAACGGACGCAGAGGAACTTGGCCTCGAGGGAGCAAAGCATCACGTGAAGAACCTCAAGTTCACCGAATACGTTATAAACGTAGATTCCGTCGGATGGGACAATCCCGCGGTAATATACAGGGACGCGGAAGGCTACAACGGTGAAAGGATAATGGATAAGTTCTACAAACACACAAAGGATATAAAGGTAGACATCCCCTTCAGGGAAGGCAAAAGGGGAAGGAGCGACCACATCCCCTTCAAGAGGAAAGGAATAGAGACCCTGTTTCTCTCTTCCAACCCCTTCACCCTCAGACACACCTTCTACGACACCCCCGAGGCGGTCAACTGGGAGATTATGGAGATGTGGTTCGAGGTGATCTCCTCCTTCATAAGAAGGTTCGAGAAGCTGTGATATATTGATCTCATGCGTATTCTGGCTCTTCTCCTCATTCTTATCACAAGTGCCCTTGCGGACACCTCCACCTTCAAAAGGCTCGAAGAGAAGCTAAAAGGTATAAGGAGCGTTAAAGTCTTCTTCTTGCAAAAGACTAAGTATTCCTGGTATCCCAAACCGGAGCTCAGCAAAGGTATCTTCTACGCCACCAAGGACGGAAAGTTCAGGATCGAATACACGTATCCGGATAGAGTTATCATGGTCTCTAACGGAAAGGAAATAATAATTTACAATGAAGAGGACAAGGAAGCGATCATAGACAGCGTTCAGAACAACACCTCTCCTGTAATAGAGTCTCTCTTCTTCTTCTCAAAACCTTTGGGGGAAGTGTTCGATCCGGTCGGGGAGCTTCAGAAAGGAGACCTAAAGGTGGTCATACTCAGACCAAAGAGAAGGGACGAGAATATAAAAGAAGTGTATGTGGAGGTTGATACTGATCTGAGTCCCAAGAGAATAAGAGTTATAGATTCGGAAGGAACGGAAACCATAATAGAGTTCGTGGACATGGTCAAGAACTATACACCTTCTTCCTATCTGTTCAAACTCGATCTTCCCCCGGACGCCAGAGTCAGAAGAGCGGGAAACCTCTGATGAATAGGGAGAAGGTAAACTTCCTGATAGAGCATGCCAGAGAGGAAGATCTTGAAGAACTTGCGAAGGTCTATTTGGAAGGATACAGGGGCCTTGAGGAATACTCCTACACCCATCCTGAAGATGTGAAGTCCTACATGAGCTGGCTCTGGAGGAGGGATCCCGAGGGTATACTCGTGGCCAGGGTGGACGGGAAAACCGCAGGCTTCGTGGCCGGAGACGCCAACTGGTTCAGCAAGAGGGAGCATAAAAAGGTAGGGGCCATTCATGAGATAGTAATTCTTCCCGAGTATCAGGGTATGGGTGTAGGGAAGGCCCTCATGGAGAGGATCCTAAGCTACTTCAGAAGCAAAGGGCTCGATACCGCGGAGCTCTGGGTAGGGGACGAGAACTACAGGGCGATAGAGTTCTACAGAAAGCTCGGCTTTAGAGAGAAGGGGAGGTATAACTACTGGATAAGGATGACCCTGGACCTCAACCGCAGTAAAGACTGATAATCCTCTCCACTATCTTTGAGGTTGATATGTCGAACTCGAAGGGAACGGTTACCACCCTGCCCCCGTAAGACTCTACGAAATCCCTCCCGACTATCTTCTCCAGCTCCCAGTCCCCTCCCTTCACGAGGATATCGGGCCTGATAGCCTCTATGAGCTTTATGGGTGTGTCCTCATCGAATACTACAACGTAATCCACCGGCTTTAGAGAGCTCAGAACCCTCGCCCTCATCTCCTGAGGGATTATGGGTCTTTTCTCTCCCTTTATCCTCCTCACCGAGTCGTCCGAGTTCATACCGACTATCAGTATGTCTCCGAGTCTTTTGGCCTTCTCCAGGTAGTCCACGTGTCCCGCATGGATTATGTCGAAGCACCCGTTGGTGAAGACGACCCTTTTACCTATACGCTCCCTGTGAAGGATTTCGAGGAGTTTTTCCAGCTCGACGAGCATGTGTATATTCTATTAGCATGGAAAAGTTTGTAAGGTTTCTGATAGCGTGTGCCGGGTGCATAGGCTTTGCGGTGGCGATCTACTTCATACTCAGGTGGATCGGTATAATTTAAACTCCCATGGTCGTGAACTTCTACAGGCCTGTTGAGGTCTTCTTCGGAAAAGGCGCGGTGGAGAAAACCGGGGAGGTGGCCCGCAGGTTCGGCTTCAAGGCCATGATAGTAACGGGAAAGGAGAGCGCCAAAAAGAGCGGAGCCCTCGATAAGGTCATAAGATCCCTCAACTCCCACGGTATACATGAATACGTCCTTTACAACGAGGTGATCCCGAACCCCACCGACAGGATAGTTAACGAGGGAGCGAGGATAGCTGTGGAGGAGAAGGTGGACTTCATAATAGGCCTCGGAGGAGGGAGTGCCTTAGACACCGCGAAGGCCATATCCATAGTCTCCTCCAACGAAGGCTCGGTTTGGGACTACGTCAAGTATCCCGAAGGCCCTCGGCTCGTTCCCTATCTGAACAGGCCTGTCATCTGCATCCCCACCACCGCGGGAACCGGAAGCGAGGTGAACAAGTATTCGGTGGTTACGAACGAGATAAGGAAGGAGAAGCTCGTCCTCTCCCACAGCCTAAACTACCCCAAGGTGGCCATAATTGACCCGGAGCTCACACTAACCATGAGTCCAGAGCTTACAGCCATCACGGGCTTCGACGCCCTCACCCACGCCCTGGAGTCCCTCACCAACAGGGCTGAGAACTTCATGGCGGAGGAGTGCTCCGTAAGAGCTATAGAGCTCATATTCAAGTGGCTCCCCGTAGCGGTTGAGGAGCCTGAAAACTACGAAGCGAGGGAGAAGCTCTCATACGCCGCCATGCTCGCTGGTGTGGCGATAGACCACCTGGGTGTGGCCCTTATCCACGCCATGGAGCACCCCATCTCCGCCCACTACCCACAGGTCGCCCACGGCCTTGGCCTTGCGATCCTCGCACCGTATATAACCAAGTTCAACTACAAGGGAAATCCTGAGAAATACGCTCTCTTTGCCGGGCTTATGGGATACGAGGAGAGGCCGGAGCTCGCGGTGGACGCCCTCCTTGACTTCCTTGAGAGGATAGGCCTCCTGAAAACTCTCAGGGACGTGGGAGTTGAGGAATCCATGCTCGACAGGCTCACAGAAGACGTATACATGCTCTCGAGGCACTCTTTCCTGATAAACCCCGTGGAGCCTACTCTGGACGACGTGAGAGATCTTTACCAGAGAGCATACGAGGGGAGGCTTTAATGGTTGTGGGCCTCCTTGTGGGTGAAGTAAAGGGCCAGAGCTATCCCGAAGGCTCCCGCGGAAAGGTAGAGGATGTCTAAGGGAGTCTTATACTCCATGTCTATCGCTTGCTTGAAGAAGGTGACTATAAGAACCATTATCACGACCCTCCCCAGCTTAGTCTTCAGGTCCTCCAGGTTGGTGATAAATAAAACTTTCGAGCTTCTGGGATCTCTATCCGCAATGTCTATTTTGGAGATGAAAAGCTCATACAGGCCGAGGGAAAAGATTAGCAGGAAGGTGGCTATCAGGAACATATCTATCGAGGCTATGGCGGAGGCCACCAGCTTCTTTGAGAGGATCTCGTAGTCAAAGGTCTTGAAGAACTTTAGAAGAGGTATCAGAACCTCGAACAGGCCCGCTATGAAGAGGGCAAAGGCCCCTATCAGAGAGCTTATGACCGCCAGAATTACAAGCAGTCTCGATCTCCACAGGAAGGACTCGAATATAAGCTCCAGCCTTTTCATCGGCGGATAATTATATCAGGCGGGGGCGTTGCGAGAAACTCCGAGCACTAAAAAATTCATTATATTATTTATCTGAATTTTAGCAGGACGGAAGGGCCTGCCGGCTCCTTGGCAAGTGAATAGGGGGAGAGCTATTTAAGGTGCGTCAAAATGGTTCCTAATGTGCCGTGTGGAGTTGAAAGTCGTTACTCCATCGTTGACCGTGTAGTATCCAGCGGAGTTCCTAATCTGCCGTGTGGAGTTGGAAAGTATTCGATGATATAGCGAAGATGTTCTCGAATTAAAGCCTTATCCTCCCCTTGAACTCCCTTTCCAATTCTCTTCTGATGGCCCTTTCCTTGAGCTCCTGGCGCCTGTCGTGGAGCTTCTTTCCTTTGGCGAGGGCTATCTCCACCTTAACCTTCCCGTTCTTCCAGTAGAGTCTGGTGGGGATTATGGTATATCCCTTCTCCTGGGATTTCCCGAAGAGCCTCATGATCTCCCTCTTGTGAAGGAGGAGCTTCCTTTTCCTGAGCGGATCCGGGGGCTTTATTGTGGCAAATCTGTATGGGGCTATGTAGAGGTTGTGGAGCCAGGCCTCACCGCTTTCTATCCTTACGAAGCTGTCCTTAAAGGAGACGTTCCCCTTGTTCCTTAGGGACTTCACCTCCGAGCCTTCGAGGACTATACCCGCCTCGTATCTCTCTATTATCTCGAATCTGGCCTTGGCCTCCTTGTTGTCCGCTATGGGGATTAACCTATCGCTTTTCTTGGACATTTCCTTTAAAGCCGGGGCGGTGGGAGTCGAACCCACAACCTCGGGATCCGTAGTCCCGCGCTCTATCCAGTTGAGCTACGCCCCGTTCCTTTTAAGTTTACTACCCTCTCCCTCAGCCTGCAAACGGGACACACCTCCGAGGGGCTCGGCTCACCGCATATCTTACAGGGCTGAAGATCCCTCTTCTCCTTCTCCCTGAACCTGGGATAGATCTTCCTCAGATACTCTAAGTAGAACCTCAGCTTAGTTCCGGGGAACCTCTCCTCTATGCTGTTGAGGATCTCCTTGTAGAAGATGGAGCTCGCATCCTCCGAGAAGGGGCACTCCTCCTCTATGAAGTCTATGTTGTTGAGGAGCGCATAGAGGGCGGTTTCCTTCTCTGTGAACTTGCAGAAGGGCTTTACCTTTCTTACAAAACCTTCTTCTTCTTCGAGGACGGGATACTTCCTGCCCAGATACTTGATGTTCCAGTTGATTACGTTCGCAAGTAGGGAGCTCGCCTCGTCGTCGAGGTTGTGTCCCGTCGCGACAACGCTGTAGTCCTGTTCCCTGGCAACCTTGTTGAAGTTGTATCTCTTTACAAGACCGCATACCGAACAGGCCTCCCTCGAGGTGAGGTCCTTGAGCTCGGGTATGCCCGCGAGCTCCTCCCTCAGATCCAATATTATCGCCTTGGCTCCCAACTTCTGGGCAAACTTCTCCACCTTCTCCCTCGAGCGCTCCGAGTACTCACCTATGCCCAGGTGCAGGTAAAAGCCGTCCGCTGAGTATCCGAGCTTCCTGAGAACGTGCCAGAGGGCGAGGCTGTCCTTGCCTCCGGATATGGCGACGAGGATCCTGTCTTCGCGTGTGAACATCCTGAACTCTTTAATGGTCCTCTCGGTGTAGCGTTCGAACCAGGAGAGGAAGTCCTCCCTGCAGAGGGCGAGCCTGTGCTGGGGCATGTAGATGATTGGCTTTTTACCGCAGATTCTGCACTTCATAGAGAGTAATCTAAACTCAGAGCTTGCCTTTCTCAACGAGATCCGTTAGGACCCTTCCGAAGCTCTCCGAGAGCTGGTGGTCGTCCTCCACCTCTATGAACTCCGAGACCCTGACCTTGCTCGCGAAGAGCCTGGAGTCCTCTACGGGAACTATCTCGTCCCCCGTCCCGTGGACCAAGAAGATCTCTACGGGAGGATCCTTCGGGAAGTGAACCTCCCCATCCCTTATTATCTCGTATCCCCTCTCGAGGATATCCTTTGCAAAGTCCTCCCTCACCTCTATCTCCACATCCTCCTCCTTGAACCTGAGAACCTCCTTACCCTCGAGCCAGCCTCTTACCCTATCTTCCCCCAGCTCTCTTATGACCAGGTCGAGGGTCCTGAAGGAGGGGGCCAGAAGGAGGAGCTTCTTCACGTTCCCCAGCTCTTTGAACCTAACGTAGTTTGTCGCTATGTAGGCCCCGTGGGAGCTACCGCACAGGACTATCTCAGCGTATTTTTCTGAAAAGCCGAGGACCAAGACTTCCAAAACCTCCAGGACCTCCGTGGTGGTGTGCTTCTCGTAGTCCATGTCCATGGCGTAGAAGGAAAAGGCTTTGGTTCTTCTGAAGTAGCTTCTCGCGAACTCTATCTTGGACCCCCACACGTTCGTGGCAAAGCCGTGGAAATGTATCCAGAGCCTTTCGGGATTGTTTGGATCGTAGAAGAACATCAGCTTACATTATAAGCGAATCGGTTGGGATACAATTTAAGATCGGATGCTTAGGGAAAGGATAAGAAGGATACACTTCGTGGGGATCGGGGGCATAGGAATGAGCGGTATAGCCCAGATCCTGCTGGAGATGGGCTACTCGGTGTCCGGATCCGACATAAAGGAGAATAAGAATACGGAACTCCTCAGAAAGAAAGGTGCCAAAGTCTACATAGGACACTCCCCCCAGAATGTTGAGAAGGACGTTCAGGTGGTGGTTTACTCTTCCGCTGTCAGGGAAGATAATCCCGAGCTGAAGAAGGCCAGAGAGATGGGAATTCCCCTGATACCGAGGGGGGAGATGCTCGCGGAGCTTTTCAAACTCAAAGAAGGTATAGCTGTAAGCGGATCCCACGGCAAGACGACCACAACTTCCATGATAGCCCACATCCTCGAGGAGGCGGGCTTTGACCCTACGGTGATCATAGGAGGTATACTCCATAGACTCGGAGGGAACGCCAAGCTGGGTAAGGGAGACCTGCTTGTCTCGGAGGCGGACGAAAGCGACGGATCCTTTCTAAAGCTATCCCCTGTGGTTGCGGTGATCACCAACATAGATAGGGAACACATGGACTACTACAGGAACGTGGAGGAAATAATAGAGGCTTTCTCAGGGTTTGCGGGCTCTGTGCCTTTCTACGGATTCTGCGTGGCCAACGCGGACGACGAGAGGGTTCTAAGGGCGGTTGAGGGATCGGGCAAGAGGGTTATAACCTTCGGCATGGAGTATAAGGCTCAGGTCCGAGGAGTGGATCTGAGGGTAGAGAAGGGGCGGTATGTATTCCGAGTTCTGCGGAAAGGCAAAGAGCTGGGGAGTATCCATCTGGGTATAGGCGGTAGGCACAACGTATACAACGCTCTGGCTTCAATTGCAGTTGCCCTTGAGCTTGGAATACCCTTTGAGACTGTGAAGAACTCTCTGGAGAGCTTCAGGAACGCGGAGAGGAGGATGGAACTTAAAGGATACTGGGGAGAGGTTCCCGTATACGACGACTACGGCCACCACCCGACGGAGATAGAGGCGGTGATAAACACTATAAGGGAGATGTATCCGGACAGAAGGCTCGTCATGGTCTTCCAGCCCCACAGGTATTCGAGGACCCACTTCCTGTTCGAGGACTTCGTCCGTGTTCTCAGAAAACCCGACAGGCTCTTTCTTTTAGATATATATCCCGCGAGCGAAAAGAATATCTACAATGTAAGCTCCACCCAGCTGGCCAGCAAAACGGGAGCGGTTTATGTGGATGACAAAGAGAGACTTTTTGAGATCCTGCTTGGAGAGCTGGGCCAGAAGGACGTGCTCCTTTTCATGGGAGCGGGAGACATAACGAAGCTGTGTGAGGAGTTTGTGAGAGAGATCGGAGCCTCACAGAAGGTATGAGATCAGGAGAAGAATCAGGATAATGGCTATCACCACAGCGATGGGGTTCCTCTTCAGCTTATCCAGAACGCCCTCCTTATCAGGTTTTGGCTTTTCCCTGTAATAATCTCTGTCCATGAGTCCCATGAAAACACCTCCCCTGATAATTTATTCCTCCCGGGCAAGAAAGTAGAAGATAATTTCCTCCGCTCCAAGGGAAAGGAGTTCCTCAGCCACGCTTGAGGCGGTCGCTCCAGTCGTCAACACATCGTCGAACACGAGGATCCTTTTCCCTCCTATCACATCTATAAACTCTTTCTTAATCCTGAATGCGCCCCTTACCCTCTTTGCTCTTTCCTTCCTACCTAAGGAGGCAAGGGGTCTTGAATACCTGACCCTTATTAGAATATCCTCCGCCCCGACACCAACCCCTTTGAGGATCTCCCGGTTGTGATCAAAACCTCTGTTCCAAAGCCTGAAGGGATGAAGCGGAACCCAGCTGATCATGTCAGGCTGAGTTTCTTTTATATACTCCTCCATATGCTCCTTCACAATCTCTCCGAGGGCTTTTGCCAGAGGTTTCGCACTTTTGAACTTTACAAGCTTTATCACCTCCGCCAGAGCACCTTCGTATCTTCCGAAGACCCTATACGAGCTTATCCATTCAAGCCTCGTGTGCTCAAAGGGACGGAAAGGCCTTATATCTCCAAGGCAGTCCGGACATATATAGTCCTGATCTTCATCCAAAAACTCTATCCCGCATATAGAACACCTGCTTTCAGAAAGACCGGAAAGAGAGAGGAGCCTCCCCAACACAGCTTTAAGTTTAAAATAAGTTCTTTGAATGAAGGGAAAGATACTCATCCTCGGGAGCGGTCCCAACCGGATAGGCCAGGGGATAGAGTTCGATTACGCCTGTGTCCACGCGGTCTTTGCGGTTCAGGAGGAGGGATACGAAGCCATAATGGTCAACTGTAATCCGGAAACCGTATCCACCGACTACGACACCGCGGACCGCCTCTACTTCGAACCTATAGTCTTGGAACACGTCCTTGCCATAATTGAGAGGGAAAAACCAACGGGTGTCCTTCTCCAGTTCGGTGGTCAGACTCCTCTTAAGCTCGCCCTACCTCTTAAGGAGGAAGGGGTAAGAATACTCGGGACCTCTCCCGAGAGCATAGACAGGGCGGAGGATAGGGAGCTTTTCAGAAGGCTCGTGATAGAGCTTGGTCTCAAACAACCCGAGAGCGGGACCGCCAAGAGCAAGGACGAGGCCCTCGAGGTTGCCCGGAGGATAGGTTTTCCCGTTCTGGTAAGACCCTCCTACGTCCTCGGTGGAAGGGCGATGAGGATAGTTTACGATGAAGGCGACCTGCTGGAATACCTGGAGGAGGCGGTCAGCGTCAGCTACGAAAGGCCCATACTGATAGACAAATACCTTCAGGACAGCGTGGAGCTGGACGTGGACGCGGTCGCGGACGGAGAGGATGTTCTTATAGGCGCGGTCATGGAGCACATAGAGGAGGCTGGCGTTCACTCTGGGGACAGCGCCGCTTCCATACCGCCTTACACCCTGGAGGAGCGGATAATTGAAGAGGTTAAGGAGCAGTCCAGGAAGGTGGCCAAAGCTCTTCAAGTAAAGGGTCTCATAAACCTTCAGTTTGCGGTATCTGAGGGAGAGGTGTATGTTCTGGAGGTAAACCCCAGAGCTTCGAGAACAGTTCCCTTCGTGAGCAAATCCATAGGCTACCCCCTCGCCAAGCTTGCAACAAAGGTGGCCCTGGGGAGGAAGCTCAGAGATCTTGTTCCCGAGGTCTTCGAGCTTTTAAAAAGGGGGAATAACCACCCTGCTTCGGACTTTGTCCCGAGGGATAGGAAGATTTACACGGTTAAGGAGGTGGTCTTTCCCTGGAACAGGTTCCCGGAGGTGGATCCGGTCCTTGGTCCCGAGATGAAGAGCACGGGGGAGGTTATGGGTGTAGACGAGGACTTTGGTCTTGCCTTCTATAAGGCTCAGCTCGCTGCCGGGAACAGACTGCCCGAGAAGGGGAACGTCTTTGTAAGCGTAGCGGACAGGGACAAGGAGAAGGTGGTGGATCTTGTTAAAGGCTTTATAGAGCTTGGCTTTAAGGTCTTTGCCACCACGGGAACCCACAGGTTCTTAAAGAGCAGAGGCATAGAGACCGAACACGTCCTCAAGATCTCCGAGGGAAGACCCCACGTTGTAGATTACATAACCAACGGTCAGATACACCTGATAATAAACACACCTACCGGGAAGAGGGAGGTGAGCGATGCCTACTTCATAAGGAGAGCTGCGGTCCAGTATGGCGTCGCATACACTACCACCGTCAGGGGTGGATACGCCATACTGAGGGCCATAGAGAGCTACAGAAAGCTAAAGGAGAGAGGAGAAAGGCCCAAAGTCTATCCCATTCAGGAGATATGAGAGAGAAGGTATCCCTCCATAGCTCTGTATGAACTCCTCACGTTGGGACCGCTGGCAACGAACCTGAACCCCAGAGAGTAGGCGATCTCTTCTATATTTTTAAACTCCTCCGCTGAATAATACTTGACCACTGGATGGTGTCTCAGAGAGGGAGCGTAGTATTGACCTATCGTAAGAAAGTCACACCCCACACCTCTCAGGTCCTTGAGAACCTCTACCACCTCCTCCAGGCTCTCGCCAAATCCGAGGATCAGAGCGGACTTGGTGGGAACACCGGGAGCGATCTTCTTACTCCACTCAAGGATCTTCAGACTCCTCTCGTATTTAGCCCCTATCCTTACCCTCGGATATAGCCTCGGAACGGTCTCCACGTTGTGATTGAGCACGTCCGGGCCTGCTCCCAGGACTATCTCCAGAGACTCTCTTCTACCTCTGAAATCCGGGATAAGCACCTCCACCTTGATGCCTTCCAAGTTTTCCTTCAAAACCTTTACACACCTGGCGAAGTGCTCAGCTCCTCCGTCGGGCAGATCGTCTCGAGTTACGGAAGTTATCACCACATACTTCAGCCCAAGGGCCTTAACAGCCTCCAGTATCCTTTCGGGCTCCCTTTCATCCACAGGCATAGGATGCTTTCTCTTAACGTTACAAAAGGTGCATCCCCTCGTGCACCTGTCCCCAAGGATCATGAAGGTTGCGGTTCTGTTCCCAAAACATTCGGATATGTTAGGGCACCTGGACTCTTCGCACACCGTATTTAGTCTCACTTTCCTCAGGAGTTTCTTTACCTCGTTGACCCGGGAAAGCTCTATAACCGGCTTGGGGTGCATCTCGGTCTCATAATCATAACTTAATACACTATGAGGAAAGAAGACATAAAGCCCCTACTGAAGCTCCAGGAGGTGGACGAGGAAATAGAGAGGGTGGAGAGAAGGATAAGGAGTATAGAAGAAGACAGAAGTAGGCTTGAAGAGAAGCTTTCCAAGCTGAAAAAGGAGCTCGAAGACCTGCTGTCCAGAAGGGATGAACTCATCTCCAGAAGAAAACAGATCAAAGAGGAGATAGAAGCTGAAGAGGAGATGCTCGCTAAGACCGAGAAGAAGATGAGCATGGTCAGGAAGGATGTAGAATACAAGGCCCTGCTCAAAGAGAAGGCAAAGCACGAGGATAACATACTCAAGAAGTCCTACGAGCTTGACGAGCTGAATGGAAAGATAAAGGATATTGAAGACAAACTTAGAGAGACAGAACCAAAGGTAAAAAGAAGAATTAAGGAGATAGAAGAGGAGCTTGAAGATCTTGAAATAGAAAAAGAAACCGCGGTTAAAAAACTGGAAAAGCTTAAAAAAGAACGTAAGTCTTATGAGCAAAACATAAATAAGGAGATTTTAACTTTTTATGAGGAGGCAAGAAAAAGGTTTGGAAGCAGGGTTGTGGTTCCCGCGGAGGATGGTGTATGTGGGGGCTGTGGAATTAAAATTCCGGATGTTCTTTTTTCAAAGCTTATAAAGGAAGAAAACGTAGAGACCTGTCCCAGTTGTGGCAGATACATTTACTACAGGTTATAATATAACCATGAAAAATCCGGAAGAACTCCAGGGAGTAGACCAAGATTACAAAGCGGAAGCCATTAAGGCTGTCAGCGGGCTTGAACACGTCCGCCTCAGGCCCGCGATGTATATAGGGGACATAGGGGAGAGGGGACTCCACCACCTCATCTGGGAGATCCTCGACAACGCGGTGGACGAAGCCATGGCGGGTTATGCCCGCCACATATCGGTGATAATCCACTCGGACGGATCCGTCACGGTCGAGGACGACGGAAGAGGAATTCCCGTGGATATACATCCCGAGACGGGCAGGCCTGCGGTGGAGATGGTCTTCACCATGCTGGGGGCGGGAGGTAAGTTCGAGAAGAAAGTATATGCCTACTCTGGAGGTCTCCACGGTGTGGGAGCCTCGGTGGTGAACGCCCTCTCCGAGTGGCTCGTGGTTGAAGTTTACAGGGACGGGAAGATATACAGGCAGGAGTATAGGAGGGGAGAGCCCGTTTACGACCTCAAAGTTGTCGGAGAGACTACAAAAAGGGGAACGAGGGTAACCTTCAAGCCCGATCCCGAGATATTCGAGACAACCAGGATAAAGTTCGACATAGTGGAGAAGAGAATAAGGGAGCTCGCCTACCTGAACCCTGAGGTGACCTTCTACCTCAAGGATGAGAGGACAGACAAAGAGATAGTCTACAGGTTCGAGAGGGGGGTGGAGGAGCTCGTAGAATTCCTCTCCCAGGGGAAGGAACCGCTCTTTAAGGAGATCATCAGGATAAAGGGGGAGAGGGAAGGGGTCATAGTGGACATAGCCTTCAGATACGTCAAGGACTACAAGGAGGTCGTAGACAGCTTCGTGAACAACGTAAAGACCGTAGAGGGGGGAACCCACGTTACGGGATTCAGGAGCGGGCTGACCAAAGCGGTCACGCGCCTCTCTGAAGGGCTCAAACTCTCCAAGGAGCTCAAGACCATGTTCTCAGGGGAGGACATAAGGGAGGGTCTCGTGGCGGTCATATCCTGCAAGGTCCCGGAGCCCCAGTTCGAGGGCCAGACGAAGACAAAGCTGGGGAATCAGAACGTAAAGACCATAGTGGACTCGATAGTTTACGAATACTTAACCGATTACTTTGAGAAAAACAAAGAAATACTCAGGCTCATCGTCGAAAAGGCCATAGAGGCAGCTCTGGCGAGGGAAGCGGCCAAGAAGGCCAAGGAGCTTGTAAGGAGGAAGTCTCCCCTCGAGGACGGAATACTCCCGGGTAAGCTCGCGGACTGCTCCGAGAAGGACCCAGAAAAGTGCGAGCTCTTCATAGTGGAGGGAGACTCCGCGGGGGGTTCCGCCAAGCAGGCCAGAGACAGGAGATTTCAAGCCATCCTCCCTTTAAGGGGAAAGATAATAAACGTGGAAAAGGCCCGGGTAGACAAGGTTCTGGCCAACGAAGAGGTCAAGGCGATAGTGAGCGCCTTGGGGTGCGGTATAGGTGAAGATGTGGACCTTTCCAAGCTCAGGTATCACAGGATAATCCTGATGACGGACGCGGACGTGGACGGCTCCCACATAAGGACACTGCTCCTGACCTTCTTCTACAGGTTCATGCCCCAGCTGATAGAGAAAGGGTATGTCTACATAGCCCTCCCTCCCCTTTACAGGGTCAAGAAGGGAAGGAAGGAGATGTATGTCAAGGACGACAGGGAGCTGGAGAACTTCCTCTTCAAGCTCCTCGAGGAGGGTGGATACGTAAAGGACGCGGTCGGCAGGGAATACAGAGGGGAGGAGCTCCTTAAACTCATAAAGACTCTGAAGGAATACGAGGAGAGCTACAGGGCCCTTGTGAAGAACAAGGGTGAGGATGTGGTGAACTTCCTCCTCAGCCACAGGGTTATGGAGGAGGACCTCAGGAGCGAGGGCAGGGTGAGGGAGATCGTGGAGATAATGAGGAGGGAGCTCCCGGACTACAGGATAGATACCAGATACGACGACTTCGAGGGCGCCTACGACATAGTCCTTGTAGACGAGAGGCTCGGAACGAGGACAATAGTGGACGCGGACTTCCTCTCCTCCCTATCCTACAAGCAGGTCCTGGAGGGCGTTCACCTTCACTTCCCCGTGGAGGTGGGTTACGAGTCAAAGCGCAGAAGGGTGGAATCCCTCAAGGA
>JALWVU010000044.1 GCA_027079305.1 Aquificaceae bacterium | reverse complement strand
ATTATGAAGGTTGGGATACTACAATTTTAGATATTTCAGGTAATGGTGTTGCTATGAATTTATGTGGGAATCAATATCGTGTTATTATTACAACACCTAGTTATATTTGTGATACAGATCAAATTTCTAATCCTGCAACGATTAATTGTACAGGAGCTGATTTAAGTTTAACAAAAACGGTAAATGATAGTACTCCAGATGTTGGGGATACAGTAACATTTACATTAACAATACATAACTCAGGACCTTCTAATGCAACAGGTGTTGCAGTAGAAGATGTTCTTCCAAGTGGTTATGCAAACATTACCGCTATTACAGCCGGTGCCACAATTTCAGGGAATACAATTTCATGGTCTGGACAATCTATTTCAGATGGTGCAGATGCAGATTATAGTTTTACAGCTGATGTCTTAGGAACAGGAATTTATATAAATCAAGCAGAGATTACAGCTTCAAATCAATCAGACCCTGATAGTGATCCTGATGAGAGTTTTGATGTAGATGATTTAGGTGATGGTGATGCTGATGATGATGAAGTAACGTTGAACGTGACACCAAATGTAGTTGTTGCAAGTGTAAGTTCACCAACCATAGTTGAAGGTGCAAGTTTGATTTTTGATGTAGACTTAAGTGGAACAACAACAGTTTCTCAATCATTCCCATTTACGATAAATGATGTCACAACTAGCGGATCAGACTATATCACACCACCAACATTCACAAACGGTGTAACTTATGATGCAGTCGCAGGAGAAATCACTGTACCAGTAGGGGTAGCAGATTTTACGGTAACCATCCCAACAAACGAAGACAATGTAACCGAAGTTGATGAAACTTTATCGTTAAACATCGATGGAACAACAGGAACAGGAACCATAGAAGACGATGATGTCGCTACAATTTCAACAGACACACAAGTAGAAGGCACCAGTTTAGTACATACGGTAACGATGAATGGCACCTCAACCACAGTTGAAACGTATCCATTTACGATAGCCGATGATACGGCCTTAGCAGGCGCCGCTTTAGATTACCAAAACGGAAACACCATTGTATTCTCCGATGGCGTCACTTATGATGAAGTAGCAGGAACATTAACCGTACCCGCAGGCGTAGACAGCTTTACGATAACCGTCATTACGAATGATGATGCTATAGTAGAAAGCACAGAGAATTACGATTTAACCA
>JALWVU010000043.1 GCA_027079305.1 Aquificaceae bacterium | reverse complement strand
AAACTGGGGTAAAATAATCGGTCAATTTGCCATTATGTTTCCTGACAGAATTAAACTAAATTAGTATGAAAAAATCTCCATTTACACAAAACTATTGACAGACCCTAGAATTTAAGTTTATTGTAACTTTTTTATTGTAACCACTTACACATCTAATTATTAAAAAATTGGGACCGTTCAATAAATTGTGTCTGAGAGATATTTAGTTTTTAAGATTTGTTACTGTTTTTTTAAGGAATCCCTGCAAAACTAAAAAAACAAATCAAATAAATTCAGCTCTACAAAAGCTGTTTTTTGTTTGATATACTTATCTTGTAAATATAAAAACAAATATTATGACAATTTTAAAAACAAAAAGACAACTTTTTTTAGAAGAAATGGATAAAGCTATGCCTTGGGGAACTTTTAGTGAAATATTAAATAAGCATTACAAAAAAACATCTACAAAAGGTAGACCTAAAAAAGAATTAGTTCTAATGTTAAAGTTTTACTTTTTACAACAATGGTATAATTTAGGTGATCGTGAAGTAGAAGAATTTGTTGCAGATTCAAAAGCTTTTAGAGATTTTACAGGATTAAAAATGATACCAATGGACAATGGAGATTTTTTTGTAGATTGTCCTGATGAAACTACTATTTTAAAATTTAGACATTTTTTAGAAGAAAATAACTTACAAGAAAAGTTATTTAAAAGAGTTAATAAAATATTTGAAAATAAAGGGTATATTTATAAAGAAGGTACTATTATAGACTCTACAATAGTAAAAGCTTCATCTTCTACAAAAAATAAAGATAAAAAGAGAGATAAGGATATGAAATCTACAAAAAAGAATAATAATTTCTTTTTTGGAGCTAAATCACATATTGGAGTTGATGCTATTAGTGGATTAATACATACACTACAATTTACATCTGCTAATATATCTGACAAATCAATGTTATATGATTGTTTACATGGAAAAGAAACATATCTTTTTGCTGATAAGGGATATATAGGTAAAGAAGATAAAAAAAGATGGAGAGAACAAGGTAAATATTGGGGTATTTTAGATAAAGGAACTAAAGCTAAAAAACTTTCAACTAAACAAGAAAAAAGAAATAGACAGTTATCATCTGTAAGATCTAAAGTAGAACACCCTTTTAAAACTATTAAATTTCAATGGAAACATAGACAAGTTAGATATAAAGG
>JALWVU010000042.1 GCA_027079305.1 Aquificaceae bacterium | reverse complement strand
TGTGATGTTAGGTGACGACATATGACTTTATAAGACGTTATGGGGTGGTATGTGGTGTCATGTGGTGTTATGGGTCATATGTGGTGCTATGTGGTGTCATGTGGTGATGAGTGGTAATACGTGGCGTTATGTGGCGTTATGTGGCGTTATGTGGCGTTATGTGGCGCTAAGTGGCGTTATGTGGCGTTATGATGTGTTATGTGGAGATATGTAGCATTATCTGGCGCTACGTGGCGTTATGTGGTGATATGTAACGTTATGGGACGTTATGTGATGTTATTTGACTTTATCTGAAGTTAAGTATTATTATGTGACGTCATTTGACGTTATGTGATGTTATGTGGTGTCATATGGTGTAATGGTTGTTATGTGGTGTTATGTGGTGTTATGTGCTGATATGTGGTGCTATGTGGTGATATTTGGCGTTATGTGGCGCTATGTGGCGCTATAAGGCGTCGTGTGGCTTTATGTGGCGTTATGAGGTGTTATGAGTTTTTTGTGGTGTTATATGGTGTTATATGGTGTTATGCGGCGTTATGTGGCGTTATGTGGCGTTACGTGGCGCTATGTGCAGCTATGTGGCGTTATGTGGCGTTATGTCGCGTTATGTGACGTTATGTGGCGTTATGTAGCGTTATGTGACGTTTTGTGATGTTATGTGACGTTATCTGAAGCAATGTATTGTTATGTGACGTCATTTGACGTTATGTGGTGTTATGTCGTGTCATGTGGTGTCATGGGTGTTATGTGGTGTTATGTGGTGCTATGCGCTGATATGTGGTGTTATGTGGTTTTATGTGGCGTTATGTGGCATTATGTGGCTTCATGTGGCTTTATGCGGCGTTACGTGCCGTTATGTAGCGTTATGTGGCGTTATGTGGCGTTACGTGGCGTTACGTGGCGTTATGTGTCGTCCTGTGGCGTTATTTGGGGTTATATGACGCTATGTTATGTTATGTGACGTTACCTGACCTTATGTGATGTTATGTGACGTCATTCGACGTTCTTTGGCGCTATGCCGTGTTATTTGGTGTCATATGGTGTTACGGGTGTTATGTGGTGCTATGTGGTGGTATGTGCTGAGATGTTGTGTTATTTGGTTTGATGTCGCGTTATGTAGCGTTATATGGCATAATGTGGCGTTATGTGGCGTTGTGTGACCTCATGTGATGTTATTTGACGTTATGTGACGTTATGAG
>JALWVU010000041.1 GCA_027079305.1 Aquificaceae bacterium | reverse complement strand
TTTTGTCAGCAGCTTCGGCGGTTATTTCCGGATTTGTAGTATCTACGATTTTAAATGTAGCCTTTGTTGAGGATGAGTTTCCGCAATCGTCGGTAGCAGTAAATATAACTGTAGCCGAACCTGTAGCTCCGCAATCGTCGCTAAGTCCTTCGAAATTGTTTGACCACTTAACATTGCTGCACTCATCAGAAGCAGTTGCTCCTCCATGACTTTCTAGCCAATCCTTTAATTCGGTTTCGTTACCATCGCCATCGCATTCAACTGTTTTGTCAGCAGCTTCGGCGGTTATTTCCGGATTTGTAGTATCTACGATTTTAAATGTAGCCTTTGTTGAGGATGAGTTTCCGCAATCGTCGGTAGCAGTAAATATAACTGTAGCCGAACCTGTAGCACCACAATCGTCGCTAAGTGCTTCGAAATCGTGAGTCCATTCTACTTTGCTGCATTTGTCAATGGCTTTAGCACCACCGTGACTTTCTAACCAATCCTTTAATTCAGTTTCGTTGCCGTCACCATTGCATTCAACTGTTTTGTTATTAGCTTCGGTAATTATTGTTGGAGCAGTTGTGTCTTCAATGGTAAATGTAGCAGTTGTACTACTTGAATTTCCGCAATCATCTGTTGCAGTAAAGGTTACAGTAACCGATCCGGTTAGACCACAGCCACCATAGTTAAATTCTACAAAATTGTCAGACCATTTAACTTCTCCACAACCGTCAGATGCTTGAGCTCCACCATGAAGTCGTAGCCATTTATGCAATTTTATTAACGTGCCAATTTTCATACACTCAACTGTCTGGTCAGAAGCTTCGGTAGTAATTGTTGGCGGAGTAGTATCTATAACTGTTACTGTTTTTTCGCAATCGGAGCTACAACCATCTTCAGAAGTAACTGTTAAGTAAAGTGTAAATGTTTGATTGCAATTTGATCCTGCAATTACATTTACAGACTGACTGTTATTGTCACCGCTTATCGATCCATTTCCATCAATTGTCCATAAATATTCTCCCATTCCTGTAGGAGCTGTATAGGTCTGTTCTTCTTGTGGACATAATGGACCTTCGGTGCCTGTTATGTCGCAAACAGGAGAGGTGTTAATGGTCAGGTGTAGCGTATGAGTTGAGTCGCATCCTGCAGCATTTGTATACGATTTTTCGTAGTCCCCTGAAGTGGTATAAGTAGTGCCGTCCCAAGTGTAGCTGTCGCAGGCAGTTTCCGAA
>JALWVU010000040.1 GCA_027079305.1 Aquificaceae bacterium | reverse complement strand
TGCTGGGCGCAGACCTTAAAGATGAACTCCTTCAGGCAGATGCCTATCTCTTCAACCTTATCGTAAACCTTGCCGTCCCTGTTATCTATGAGAATAAAATCGTTTCCCGAACCCTGTAGCTTGGTAAACTCCATAGAAAAATCTTACTACTTTTTGGGTCTGAAGGCCTTTACCTTGGAAGGGTCTGTGTCTATATAGGCTCCGCCTATAAGCTCCACGCAGTAGGGAACGGCGGGGAACACCGCATCAAGGCAAAGGCGTATGGATTGGGGCTTGCCAGGGAGGTTTACGATTAGGCAGTGCTTGCGTATTCCCGCCGTCTGCCTTGAGAGTATAGCAGTTGGAACCTGCTCCAGGGAGACTTTCCGCATAAGTTCTCCAAAACCGGGCATCATCTTTTCGCATACCGCCTCTGTGGCTTCGGGCGTCACATCTCTCGGAGCCGGTCCCGTCCCACCGGTGGTAAGCACGAGACTGCAGCCCTTGTTGTCCACCATATCAATGAGGGTGTCCTTTATGAGCTCCAGCTCGTCGGGAATAACCCTGTAATCGGTCTCAAACTCGGTGCTAATCACCTCTTGCAGGTAATCTATTATCGCCTTGCCGCTTATGTCCTCGTACTCTCCCCTGCTGGCTCTGTCGGATACGGTAAGAACGCCTATTATCGTCTTCATGGTTTATATGATAACCTACCGATTGGTCTTTGTTCTCTTTCCATTCCTTCCGATACAAGAGGTTAATCCTCACACTGCTCTTCAAGAGTTTTATCTCAAAAAACACTCCAAGACTCCTTCCGTAAGGGAGGAGATACGGAGTGTCGCCCGCAAGGGCGTTAAAATAGAAGTTGACCGGAAAACATTTGTGGAGTAAATTAGTAAATAGTTAAATACCCCACTGCTCCCGAGAGGGAGAACAAAAGCTCTAAGGTGGGGTAGAAGAAGAACGAAGAAACAGAAAGTAGCTCCACTACCTATCTTCGGGTAGGTAGGCAGGAGTAGAGGCGGAGTGAACCCGCCTGTTGTGGTAAGGGACACTACGAGTGTCCAAACCCACACGAAGCTCCGTCCGTGAGGGCGGAGAGGTTCACAACCCGTATATGAGCGATTGTTTTTTAAGTAGTATCTTATAGCACTTGCGTGGTCTTTGCCTAATATGTATTCTAAAAAGATAAAACCCCAAAAGTTCGGTGCTAACTTCTCAAATACGTCCATGTAGTATCCATAAAACCTTTTGCAT
>JALWVU010000039.1 GCA_027079305.1 Aquificaceae bacterium | reverse complement strand
TCTCTTCAAGGGCAAGGAGGTCGCATTTCTCAAAGCGGATCTTCCCCTCAAGCTCAGGGGGCAGGTGCCTGCTCAGAGCATAAACCTCAGATCCCCTTGAGAGAGCCTCAAGGGCAAGCTCCTTTCCAAGCCCCGAGCCTATCCCTGTTATGAATATCCTCACTGTGCCTTTGCCCTCCTTTCTAAGAGTTCTTTAAGGCTTTTAGAGATCTCCTTTACCACGGGCTCAAAGCGGGGGACTATCTCTTTGAGGGAACTGTAGAGTTCCTCTGGAGGAACTTCCCAGGTGCTGATCAGCCTGTTTTTGAGGTTCGTCATTTTAAAGACGTCCATGTAGTAGTCCTGAGGTATAACGCCCGCCTCAACCATCTTGGAGAGGCAGTCGTCCCCGAACCTCTTGATTCCGAACTTTGGCGCAAGGTGAGTGCATATATCGTACAGAGAATCGTAAGCAACCTGGTAGAAGTACTTTGTCCTGTCGTAATACATCGGCTTTTCCCTGAACTCTTCTTCCCCCTGGGAGAGAACGAACTCAATCTTCCTGACCGAGTCCTTAATGTGCCGTGACTTTTCTTTGAGGAGGTCAAAGTCAATCAGGAGGTGGTTGCCCGTTGTCCTCTTGATGTGCTCAACCACCGCCCTGGCGTACTCCTTGAAGAGGTGGAGGTTCTCTTTCAGGAAAGTATATAGCTCTTCGGGGGATACAGCGTCCTTGAGATCCCTGTACTTGAAGTAAAAATCTATAAAATCCCTGAGTTTCTGAGACTCTTTCATACCTACCGCGTCAGCGGTCTTTACGAGGCAATCCTTTGAGGAAGTCTTAAGATTCATGACTGCCGAGATATGTCTGCAGACACGCATACAGCTCTCAAAGGCGAGGTTGAAGTCTATCCTGACTCTGTCAAGGACCAGCTTATTGCGGGTGAACTCTTCCCTGGGAAGGTTCAGGTTCTTTTTGAGGTCGGAGTAAGACTTCTCAAGGTTGTGAAAGGCTTCAAGGATAAGGCTTATCTTGTAAGTCTTCTTCTTTGGCATACTTAAAGGATAATTTAAGCAGTATCATTATCGTCCGCATCGCTCAAGCTTTTAAATGACGCTTAACATAGTATTGTCAGGCTAGTCTGGTATTGTTATCTTATAAAGCTAAGTGAGGTTAAGGTATGTTTGAAAAGTTCACGGAAAGAGCACGGCAAGTGATCCTCCAGGCACGGGAAGAAGCCCTTGACCTGGGACACAGTTACCTCG
>JALWVU010000038.1 GCA_027079305.1 Aquificaceae bacterium | reverse complement strand
AATTTCCCTGAATCATTTCTGATAAATCGCGGCTGATCTTCCGGAGTAATACCTTGCCACGGTACCCAACCAAGCAGTGCAAATAACTGACAACCATTGCACACACCCAGTGTGAAGGTATCAGGACGATTATAAAACTCGTCAAACATTACTTTCAACTCTTGATTAAACATTATGGTTGCAGCCCAACCCTTGGCCGATTCGGGAACATCGGCATAAGAGAATCCTCCCACAGCCACAAGTCCTCGAAACTGCTCAAGAGTAATACTGCCATCAACCAAATCACTCATGGTAATATCCCATGGCTCAAATCCAGCTCTAAAAAATGCCGACGTCATCTCACGATCAGAGTTGCTTCCCTCTTCCCGCAAAATTGCCACCTTTGGTTTGTTTAAACTATCCAAAACACGTTGGCTCGTTCCTTCAACCATAAATGGTACAAAATATTTAGGATCACTGCGATCAAAAATATTTTCTCTCTCTTCATCGGCACAAACTGGATTTTTTTGCAAACGTTCCAGTTGATATGAAGTTTCTTCCCACCATTGACGAAGAACTCTCATATCCTCGTTAAACAACGATACATTACCATAAAACACTTGAATAACTGGCTCTTTAAAAGTCTTACCAATTACAAATGTCCCACTAAAATGCAAACCAAATTTAGCCAAACAATCAAATACATCTGAAACATCTTGATTTGCACATTCGATAATAAAGCCCAATTCTTCTGCGAATAATCGTGGAATTACCATATCGGGACTTGTAAAACTTTTTTTCAGCTGTACACTCAATCCACAGTTACCAGCAAAAGCCATTTCACACAGTGTAGTAATTAAACCGCCATCACTCACATCGTGACCAGCAAGGATTAAGCCCCTGTCAATTAACTCCTGCACAGCCAAAAATGCTCTGCGCACCAAATCAGGATCATCCATATCTGACACTTCATTGCCAACTTGACCATAGACGTGTGCCAAAGCGGAACCACCCAAACGTGCCTTGCCGTTAGAGAGGTCTACAAAAATCAAACTACTCTCTCCTGGTCTCTTAATGTCTGGTGTCACTACTCTTGTGATGTTATCCATCGCACCATAGAGTGAGATTACCAACTCACGCGGAGATTTGACAGTTTCCTCGCCAACAAGTGTCGCCATAGAGAAACTGTCTTTACCGCCATCAGTAGCGATGCCGATGGCTTTCATTACTTCAGCTTTTGCTTCAGCTGCATCACGAATCGCAGCTCC
>JALWVU010000037.1 GCA_027079305.1 Aquificaceae bacterium | reverse complement strand
CTTTTAACTGATGACACGCTTTTAATTATAACCCGTGAGGTTTTAGTTTCTTTTTTGGGTTTATGACGATAAAAATGTGATCATGTGAATATATTTTGCGAGGGATTTGCAAAAATCATGAACTATACAACCTCAATTCTCTTATCCTCGGGATTTTTAGCTCTTATAGCTCTTTTGGACCTTTCTATAGCCTTCTCCACAGCGTAAAACTGATGATACATAGCTATCTTCTTTACAATCCCCTTACCCGTCTCGTGAACTATGAAATCTCTGAGGTAGTCTGTAAACCTTCTTTTGTTAAAGAGACCTCTGATTAATATCTCAAGGCTTGTCAGCTCCTTTCCTTTGTATTTTAATATGAAGCTGTCTCTATCCTCAACCTTCACATCATCGTCGCTCTCTATACCTTCCCAGTGGAAGAACCTTTCAAGCCCGCTCGTAGGTGAGCCGACCTTCGTTATGTAACCATCGTTTATGACGAGAACCTGAGCGTAAACGTAAAGCTGGGGTATGTCCTTTTTCTTCTCTTTGTGATCCTTATACGCATCCTTAAAGCTCTGACCTTCCGCAAGGCTCTTTATCTCACCTACAACGAGAGGCAGACCGTTTATGAAGACGACAAAGTCCGGTCTTCTCTTCAAACCTTTCTGATACTGGAACTCTACCTCAAACTGGTTCGTGATAAGGAACTCGTTGTTTTCCGGATTCTCAAAGTCTATGAGCCTTACCTCTTTGCTCAGGAGCCCGCCCCTTCTGTCCGTGTAGTTTATCTTTACCCATTCCGTGAGGTATCTGTAGAAGTTCAGAGATTTTACGTTCCAGTCGGGGCTTCAAGGTCAAGGATCTTAATGTAAACGTCCTCAGCCTCCTCATCTGTCAGCGATGGGTTTAGCCTCTTGAGAGCGGATATGAACCTTTCTTTAAGAATCGTATGTCTGAGGCTTTCCCTCTCTCCCATTTCCGGGACAAGCTGGCTTCCGTGAACATACCGGTAGCCGTTTGATTTGAACCAGCTTATAAGCTGCTCCTCAAGCTGGTGTTCGGTCATGGTTTAAAATATTAATAATAAAAGCCTGCATAGTTCAAAATCCCCGACTTGGAAAGTTCAAGGTATATATCTTTATGTTTTTTTGCTAACTCAATAAGTTTTTCAAGGAAAATCCTAATATCTATGAATATTACATCATTATTATATTTTTGAGATAAATCTCTGATAATTTGTGGATTTCTAGAAAAATCAAGTACCTGAAAAACAAAACTGCAACCAGCAGACAAAGCAAGATCAATTTCTTTTAAAACCTCTTCTTGTTTTTTCCTTGTTAACGCGCCGGATTTTATAAAAAGAGCAATTTGAATATCGTCACCCTTTAGTAGCACGTCTATGTCTGAATTATCTACTTTATACCCCCATATTATATCTTTTACATCTGATATAAAAAGTTTTTCAAAGAAAAATTTTATATAGTCCTCACTTCCTGAAATTAGGCTGTGTATTATGCCTTTATCCCCTTTTTCTATTAACTCTTTTAGAATATAGAAAACAATGAACTCAAGAAATTTTCCAATTATATGATCTTCAATAATCATAAGCCTCCTGCCTGTGACCCCAGTTCCATATTTAAAATATTTGCTTAAAATATTCTTCATATCTTTAGCAAGCTCCGAAAATAATATCCTCTGCCACTCTAAAAAGAAGTTTTGAGTAGATGCTTCAATGAGTTCTTCATAAATAACTCTGAGTTTAAGATACAACATAACAAATTTATATTCTTGAATAAAATAATTAACAAGCTTTACAGAAAAAATTAAATTTATATGTCTTCTTATTTCTCTTGAAATTTTATCTAATACTTTTAAAGCAGATACAATATCCTTATCCTGCCAAAGAAATTTATGATACTCATATGTTCTGTTGTCAATAATGGAAAGCACAAGTAAGAACTTTATTTTTTCATCAATTGGCTGACTGAATTTTCTTTTAGATGATTTTCTAAAGTATTTTAATTCATTTCGTGCATATTGATTGAGTTCATTTAATGTTCTTATTACATCTTCCTCTACGTAGAAAACATGCCCTTTATTAGACGGAACAAGATTTCTTAAATGAAAGAAAAGCTCTTTCTTAGTTAAAATAAATAATATTGAATAAACGAAGGCTTTAATGGCTTCTGGTAATGTATCAATATTTACCAGTAAGTGCAAATCACTTTTAATTTTTTCTATAAAGTGCAGTTGTTTTTCATCATATATTTCTTGCGATCCAACAATAAGGCGCCTTAATATATCAAGCATTAACAATGCTATATCTACCGAGAGTATAGAGTTGTGTTTTAAACAACTATTTAAACATTTAATAATTGCATTATAAAATCTATGTCGTTTTTCTTCACTAATTTGATTTTTAAACAAGTCAATTCTGTTTTTAAAGTCCTCGAACAACCTATTATATAACGGATAATAATAAGCTAAATTCCATTTACCTTTTTTGGGGTTGGATATACTTAAGTACATGTTATACATGGCCAATGCTTTAAAGAAATAAATGTAAGTATTGTAAGGGAGTCCAAGGCAAAGTGATATATATGTCTTGGCGCTGTAATAATTAAAGCCCACATATAATTTATCTTTCCTATCTTTTGCATTTTGTAACGCCAGTTTGTAGCTTGAGTCTAAATCTTTTGCCAGATTTAGAAGATAATTTTGTTCATAACTCTTGCTTTCTATAACTATTTCTTCCACTTCTTTTTTAATATTTTCTATTTTTTGTTTGTTTACTTGATAGACAATTTTTGTCTTATCCACCACATACCTCCTCCACCCTCAACTTTCCGAACACCAAAAGCGGAAGGAGCGTATCCCTCACCTTCTTTAATATCATAATCTCTTTCTGGTTGTTGATGATTTTTCAAAAAGTGGCTGGACGAGGGAATGGAATTTTTGGAGTATGGGAGAGGGGGGAAAGAGTATATTGTATGTATCACAGAAATTTTTTGTATCAAATCCCCATACACCAGTTCCTGTGTGGTAAGATTGAGCTATCTCTTCTTGATTTAAATATAACTCACAGTAAAGATAAAATTTAAGGACTTCTTAGGGCACAACCTTTGTAATATGGTGAGAGAAGACACCAGCTTCCTTTGTATAGTCAGGAGGAAAAATAACTAATAACTATAGCTGGGCTTCCAAGTAGCCTACCTGATTTGGTTTGTTCTGTATTTGCAAAAATTAAATCTCCTTCTTTTAAAAGATGCTGATTTTTAATCCTATTACTTTTTATCCATGCATAATTAGTTTTAAATCTTCCACCCTCTATTATATTTATTATATTGTTTAAAGTGATAAAAACATAACCATCATCAACAGGTTCATTAAACTTCTCTGAACCTTTATAAGAAATCCCTTTTTGTAAATCCACAATCTCACCTATCGGCTTCACCTCCCACCCTTTGGGTATCTCCCTTTCCAGTTCCTCGCTGTAAACGAACTCTTGATTTTTAAAAGGCTCAAAGTCTATGAACCAGCTTTTAAATATAGCCATTGCGGTTTTCTCTAAGATTTCGTTCTGTTTTTTCTTTACCTCTATAAGCTCTTCAAACCATGAAAGAACCGTGGCGATGCGGGATTGTTCAGAGGGGGAAGGAAGAGGAACTAAGTAATCTAACAGGGCTTGTTTATCTACATGCCTATTATCAGTTCCAGAGCGTAAGCTTTTTAAATTGTCTTCATTTAATTTTAGATAATTAAAAAGAAAAAGATTGTTAACTTCTTCGGTTGTTTCTAACTTCGCAACTGTTGAACCAAGAAGTCCTCTTTTCCCCTTTAGTATTTCTCCTGCATTAGCTGCACCATCCCAAATTATAAGAATATCTCCTTCATTTACAGGGAGTCCCCAACTGGCAGGGAATAATTTTGTTTGTGCTGTTTCACCTCTTATATATTCAACTGATAGATAAGGCAATTTTTCTACAGTTACAGTATTACTATTGCTTTTGGGTTTTTGTAGGAACTTTTCCTTTTGTAATCCTATTTATAATTTACCCTACCCTCCTAACCTCCCAATCCCTCGGTATCCTTCCTATCTCCGTATCCCTAAAGTCCCTCTCCCATCTGAACCTTACAGGCATCTTAATAAATATTACTTCTTTTCCTCCTCCCACTCCCAGTAAACGAAAACCCAATCTTCGGGGTTGTCGCTTGCCATGGCTACTTTGTTTATGGCATCTACAAGCTCAATAGTTTGCTCTGCGGTGCTTTCTTTAACTTTGATCCTGAGTCCCAGGTCTGCCCCTTCCTTCGGTGTTATCAAATAAACCTCTTTCACAAAGGGTAAGGATCTAACCGACTCTATAATGTCTTTTACCACATCGCCTTTAACTAACATAACCTAAAGCCTCCTGTAGTGAATTAATATATTCTTCCAGTTCGGGAGTTACTCTCTCGGTTATAAGCTCATCGGTGTAATCCGCCTTTCTCCTTAATGCATAGAGCTTGTCGTAGGAATCTTTCAATTTGCTTATAAGCTCTACCGGCACCCTACTTTCCCTGTATGCCTTGTGCACAAAAGCCTTGGCAATTCCTATGTGTTGCCACCTTTTCTTCGGTGGTTCTCCCACCGCATACTGGAAGAAATTAAAGTAAGCAAAGTAAAGGTTAGAAACACATGAGGTAATAAAGCCTTCATTTATACACCACTTGGCAGTTTCCAGCCTCTCAAGTGCTTTTCTTTTAAAGTCCTCCCTCATATTTCAAAACCAAGAACCTTGAAAACCTCCTTGACTTTATCTGTGAGCTCTTCCTCTTTCTTCAAAAGCTCCGAAAGCTCTTTTGAGTATTCCTTCATCTTCTCCTCAAAAGAGGAATATCTGTATCCATGCAAAGTTCCCGTTGTTATCTGGTGGTATTCCGTAAGGAAATCTCGGGTCGTTTGGGTTAACCCTGTCCGCTCCCCACCTGCTGTCGTTGAAGGGTGGATTTGCTACCACGTAATCAAACCTCTCGTTTATGAACTTATCATCGTGATAGGTATCCCCGAGTCTTATATCTCCCGTAACCTCTCTTATGGCAAGGTTCATCTTACACAGCTTCCAAGGAAGAGGTTTAGCTTCCTGTCCGTGTATTTCAAGGCAGTATCTGTTAAGCCCTTCTTCCTCAATCTTCTTTAGAGCCGAAACAAAGAAGCCACCGCTACCGCAGGCAGGGTCAAGGATTGAACCGCATTTGACATCAAGTATCTTAACCACGAGCCTTGTAAGAGACCTCGGCGTGTAAAATTCCCCTCCCTTCTTTCCCTCAACCTCTGCGAACTTACCGAGGAAGTATTCATAAACCTCACCAAATAAATCCCTCGCCTTGTGCCCTTCTCCGAACCTGATATCCGTAAATAGGTCTATCAAGTAAGCTAAATCCTCGTGGGAAAGGTTTATCTTAGGGTCTGTATAAATCTTGGGTATGACGTCCTTTAGCTTTTCAGGGTATTTGTCCTCCAGAAGGTCTACGGCTCGGTTTATAAGCTCACCTATGTTCTCCCTGTGGGCGTTCTTCCTCAGATACTCCCAATGGGCTTGTTCTGGAACGTATAGGATACCCTCTTCAAGGTAGAAGTCTTCATCTTTGAGAGCTTCCGCTCTCTCTTTGGGGTCCTTAATATAGTATCTGCTCTGTGGGTCAGATAGCTCTTTCTTTAACTCCTCTTTCCTCTGGTCAAAGGCGTAGGATATGTAGCGCAGGAATATAAGACCGAGAACCACATACTTGTAGTCATGAACCTCAACCTTCTTTCTAAGCTTGTCCGCCGCACTCCATAGCTTCTTCTCAAGCTCCCGAATTATTTCCCCTTCCTTTCTATCCCCCATACCTGATATACGTGAAAAAAATGGAGACGAGGGGATTTGAACCCCCGACCTCCGCCGTGCGAGGGCGGCGCTCTCCCGGTCTGAGCTACGTCCCCTTCGGGTATAAATTATACTTTTAGTTCCGAGGGAATGGAAGGGACAACGGACAGAAAGAGCTTAGAAACAAGAGAGCTTACCATAGTAAACGAGGTGGCCAAGGTCCTCAGCAGAAGTCATAACTTCGAAGAGGCCATAAAGGACATACTTAAAACCCTTTACTCCTTCTGGGGTGTTGAGCTCAGTTTCGTGGCCATCTTCAAGCCCCACATAAAGGCTCTTCAAATATTCAAGGCCTTCGGTTTTTCGGACGAAGAGATAAAGAGAGGTATATTCAGAAGCGGTGAGGGGATAACAGGAAAGGTTTTCAAAACCGGTGTTCCCGTTGTCCTGACGGATCTCCACTCCAATCCCGCCTTCCTGAACAAGACCCGTGTCCGGGATAAGCTCAGGGGAGATGAGACATTCATCGCAGTTCCGGTCAAGGTGGGCGGGGACATAGTCGGAGTCCTCTCCATATTCAAAACCTTCTCCTCGAGGGAGAGCGTGGAGAGGGGGATAGAAACCCTGATGATACTGGGAACACTGATAGGCATGTTCTACAAACTCAACGAAAGGATGGAAATAGAAAGGCTCGAGTGGGAGGAGGAGAAGAAGATCCTCAGGGAGGAGTTGAAGAAGACCTACAACATACACGGCATAGTGGGTCAGAGCGAAGCCATACTGAACCTGATAGAGGTTATAAAGAAGGTGGCGACTACCGACACTACGGTATTGATAACCGGGGAGAGCGGAACGGGTAAGAGCATGATAGCCAAGGCCATCCACTTCCTCAGCGACCGCAAGGACAAACCCTTTATCACGATAAACTGTGCTGCCATACCGGAGACCCTGCTGGAAGCTGAGCTTTTCGGATATGAGAAGGGAGCCTTCACGGGAGCCCACTCCTCCAAGAAAGGGAAGTTCGAACTTGCGGACGGAGGAACCATCTTCCTGGACGAGATAGGCGACATGCCCCTCTCCCTTCAGGCTAAGCTTCTCAGAGTCTTACAGGACAGGGAAATAGAAAGACTTGGAAGCGAGAAAGTCATAAAAGTGGACGTCAGGGTCATAGCCGCCACCAACAGAGACATATACAAGCTCGTCCAGGAGGGGCAGTTCAGGGAAGATCTCTACTACAGGCTCAATGTGGTCCCCATTCACGTTCCTCCTCTGAGGGAGAGAAAGGAGGACATTCCCCTCCTCGTAGAGCACTTCTTGCAAACCTACAACTCCAAATATCATAAGAAGGTAAAGCTTTCTCCCGATGCGATCGAATCGCTCATAGAGTATAACTGGCCGGGAAACATAAGAGAGCTCGAGAATACAATAGAAAGGCTCGTGGTAATGCACGAGGGAACTGTCAGGAGTGTGGATCTTCCACCTCACATACTCGCTTACAGGAGGAAGCTTCTCGGGAGCGAACCGGTTGACCTGCCCAAGAGAATACAGGCCACCGAAAGGGAAAAGATAATAGAGGCCCTGGAAAGGACGGGCTACGTTAAGTCGAGAGCGGCCAAGCTCCTTGGATACACCCTCCGACAGCTCGACTACAGGATAAAGAAATACGGTATAGAGATAAAGAAATTCTGATGGAATTTGGAGACCTCGTAGAGGGGGAGTTCTTAGAGAGGCTCAACAGGTTCGTCTGCAGGGTCAAGGTCGGAGGCAAGGAAACAACCGCTCTAATCAGGAACACCGGTAGGCTCAGAGAACTTCTCGTGGAAGGGAGAAAGGTCTTCCTGAGGGAGAAGTCTACAGGGAAACACAGCTTTGAGCTCCTTTTAGTGGAAGGCAGAGACTCCCTGGTCTGTGTAGACTCCCACCTTCCCCCGAAGCTTCTCGTAGAGCACCTGAGAAGAAGAGGTCTCCCTTGGAAGCTCGATACGTATAGGTTCGAACCAAAGATAGGAAGGTCGAGGTTCGATCTCCTTCTGAACGGGAGTATTCTTGTAGAAACCAAGTCCGTCAATCTGGTAAAGGACTCGGTTGCTTTATTTCCGGACGCTCCCACCGAAAGGGGGAGAAGACACATCCTCGACCTGATCGAATTATCCGAACATTACAGACCTGCGGTCGTCTTCGTAATTCAGAGGTCCGATGCAAAGATCTTCTCGCCCAACTGGGAGATGGACGAGCGGTTTTCGGAAGCTCTCAGGGAGTTCAGCGAAAAAGGTTTCTCTGTGAAGGCCTTTCTGTGCGAGGTCAATCTGAAGGAAATATATATAAAGGGAGAGGTGCCGGTAAAAATCTGAGGAGGTGGCTCCATGAAGGTAAGAATAGGAGATCTGGATGCTCTTATAGTTGTGGATATGCAGAAGGACTTCATGCCCGGCGGCGCACTACCGGTCCCGGACGGAGACAAGATAGTCCCGAGATTGAACGAATACATAGAGATCTTTGAAAGGAGAGGCCTTCCCGTCTTCTTCACGAGAGACTGGCATCCTGAAAACCACATATCTTTTAAAGGGCACGGAGGCGTATGGCCTCCCCACTGCGTCCAGAACACGGAAGGAGCCATGTTCCATGATGATTTGAAGATGCCCTTGGACAGCAAGTTCATAATTTCAAAGGGGACCTCTCCCGACTTCGACGCTTATTCAGGATTTCAGGGGACCGTCCTCGAGTCCTTGCTCAGGGAAAGGGGAATTAGGAGGGTGTTCGTTGGCGGAGTGGCAACAGACTACTGTGTTAAGAATACTGTCCTGGGAGCCCTGAACCTCGGCTTCGGGACACTTCTGCTCTTAGACGGGATAAAGGGCGTGGACGTCAAACCTGGAGACAGCGATAAGGCCATAGAGCTTATGCTCGAGAGGGGAGCTGTGGGGATAGAGATAAAGGACTTGACAACTTGATAATAAGAGACTAAAATTTTTTATGAAAACTAATGTAAGGAGGTGGAAGAGATGAGGAGAGGGTTGGCTGTATGGAGTCCCTTTGCGGAGCTTGAAAGAATAAGGAAGGAGTTCGACAGGCTTTTGGAAGATTTCCTTCCCGCAACCGCGGAGCGGGAGCATATACTCGCACCGCCCGTGGACATATACGAGACCGACTCTGAAGTTGTGATCAAGGCGGAACTCCCCGGCGTCAAGAAGGAAGACATAGACGTGACCATCAAGGAGAACAGCGTCCACATAAAGGCTGAGAGGAAAGAGGAGAGAGAGGACAAGACCGAGAACGTCCACAGGGTTGAGAGGTTTTACGGAAGGATAGAGAGGATAGTTCCCCTGCCCGTGGAGGTCAAGCCCGAAGACGCCAAGGCTGAATACAAGGACGGAGTCCTCGAGATCAGGATACCCAAGGTAAAGGTCACGAAAGAGGCTAAGGTTCAGGTCAGCTGAGCCACCGAGGGGAGCCTCTCTATGGAGGCCCCCAGGCTGTTTAACTTCTTTTCCAGCCTCTCATAACCCCTGTCAAGGTGATAGATGTCTTTTATTATCGTAGTTCCTTCCGCCACAAGGCCTGCCAGAACGAGAGAGGCTGAGGCCCTCAGGTCCGTCGAGTTCACCTCAGCTCCTTTGAGCTTATCCACACCGTATACGAAGGCGGACCTGCCCCTGACTTCTATTTTTGCTCCCATCTTCATGAGCTCGTAAGCGTGCTGGAACCTGTTTTCGAATATGCTCTCGTAGATCACGGATCTGCCTTCCGCCACGCTGAGCAGAGCCATCATCTGAGCCTGCATGTCCGTGGGAAATCCAGGATACTCACGGGTGGTTATCTCCAAGGGGCTGGTTCTCGATCCCTTTCTTACCCTGACTCTGCCTCCTCCGAGGTTATCTATACGGGCTCCCGCCTCGGACAGCTTTTCCAGGACCGCTTTCATATGCTTAGGCTCCACACCCTCGAGGATCACATCCCCGTCCGTGAGAACGGCAGCCACCATGAGGGTTCCCGCCTCTATCCTGTCGGGAATAACGCTGTGGACAAACCCTTTAAGTTCGGAGGATCCATAGACTAAAGCCTTCCTCCCCTCTATCTCTATATGTGCTCCCATCTTTTTGAGGACGTTTACAAGATCTATCACCTCAGGCTCTATGGCTATGTTCTCCAGACAGCTCTCCTCCTCAACGGTGCTAAGGTAGAGCAGGGCGTTCTCCGTTCCCGTTACGGTGATGAGATCGAACCTGAACCTGACACCCCTCTTCCTGCCTACCTCCACGTTCACATAGCCGTCTCTAACTCTAACTTCCGCCCCTGCGCTTGCGAAGAACTTAAGATGCTGATCTATAGGCCTCGCCCCTATGGAGCATCCTCCCGGAAGCGCCACCCTTGCCCTGCCGAACCTCCCGAGGAGCGGCCCCATACTCAGGACCGAGGCCCTCATCCTCCTGACTATCTCCTTCGGAGTCTCAAAGGATTTAACTCTCTCCGAGTTGATGACTACCTTATCGCCGCACCTCTCTACCTGTGCCCCGAGCATGCTCAATAGCCTGCTTGCGTTCTCCACATCGAGAAGTTGAGGGACGTTCTCCACCACAGACTCTTCCTTAGTAAGGAGAGTGGCGAACATTATGGGCAGGCTCGCGTTCTTAGCTCCGGATACTCTTACAGTTCCCCTCAGCCTCACCCCGCCCTCTACGAGGAAGGCATCAGAGGAATATAAGGTGGTGTTCATCATCCTTAGGGATAATTATCTTAACGATATCCCCCTGCCTGTCATAGAAGAGGATTATCCCCTCGTCCTCCTCCTTGGAGTGAACAGGCTCATCAGAGTAGATGACTATGATCCTGTCCTCTTCCTCTATTATCTTCGGATAGCTCATATCCTAACTACCACACAGGTTAGAGCTTCCCTAACTCCCTCGAGGGAGTGTATCTTGTTGATGACGAGTCTCCCCAGTTCGTCCTGGTTGGGAACTTCCACGAAGACTATGATGTCGTAGGGGCCGGTAACCACGTCCGCGGTCTTAACGCCTTCGAAGGTGGACAGGGCGAGCATTATGGAGGGTATCTCTCTGGGATCCGCCTTTATGAGTATGTAGGCCCTTATAGCGTTCTCCCCTTCAAGCTCCATCAGCTCGGTTATAGACATAGGATAGACCTTCTCTTCGGTTGACATCCCTTACCTCCTCATCGAATATCCTGAATATTATAGGTGCTACATCGGGATTCCTCTTCATTTCCCTGATGGCTTTGAAGACTATTTTCCTCAGAAGGGGGTTTTCCCTTTCCGCCTCCCTCATCCTGTCCTTGAGCTTGAGTATGTAGGGTTCTACTCTGAGGCTCTCGAGCCAGGCGGTGAACTTCTTCACCTCGTCCCACAGGATTATCTCTCCCTTCCTGGCCTCCCTCATCCTGTCCTTCAGGTTGCTCTCGACCACCTCCTTGAGGTCGTCTATGTCGTAGAGGAATACCTCGTCCACCTTTCCCACAGAAGGTTCCACATTTCTGGGAACCGATATGTCTATGATGAACATGGGCTCATAATTTCTCCTCCTCATAGCTGTCCTGATCATCTTCTCCGTTATCACGAAGCTCTTAGCTCCGGTAGAAACTATGAGGATGTCCATGGTAGGTAGGAGCTCCTCAAGCTCCTCGAAGCGGAGGGCGTTTCCCCCAAGCTCCTGGGAGAGTCTTAGAGCTTTCTCGTAAGTCCTGTTGGTTATAAAGATCTGGCATCCGAGGCGCTTTAGATAGTTGGCGGCCAGTTCTCCCATCTCCCCCGCACCCACGAGTAGAACCTTGGCCTTTCTAAGGTCTCCGAATATCTTCTTGGCAAGCTCAACCGCCGCATAGCTGACCGAGACAGCGTTCCTGCTTATCCCCGTTTCCACCCTGACCCTCTTGGAAGCACGGAGAGCCTTTTCGAATAGTCTGTTGAGTATCTTACCTGTAGTCCCTGCCTCCCTCGCTATGCGGAAGGACTCTTTGAACTGGGCAACTATCTGAGGCTCGCCCACTACCATAGAATCGAGACTTGAGGCCACCCTAAATATGTGGAATACAGCCTCTTCGCCCTTTCTAAAGAAAAGGAACCTCTTCCCATCGGGCAGGCCCTTTTCCCTCAGAAAGAGAGATAGGAGAAGTTCCACATTGCTCTCAACCGTAGAGTAAGCGTATATCTCCACCCTGTTGCAGGTGGACAGGATACACAGTTCTTCCACACCCGACTCCCTCTTGAGGAAGGGAAGGAGTTCCCTTATCTCGTCGGATCCACAGGCGAGCTTTTCCCTCACCTCTACCGGGGCGGTTTTGAAGTTAACCCCGAGAGCGTATATGTTCCCCATCACATTAATTATATTCCCCGTCATGTCTGTGAGTTAAAATAGCTTCAGTATCATGAGGGCAGTTTACGCATGGCTCGCTCTGGTGATGATCCTGCTGGCCGGGTGTGCCCAGACCGCCAGAACGCCGATCCACAAGATTATAAAGTCAAGCACCATTAGGACCAAGGTCGTCTTACTGGAAAATGAGAAGATAGATTTCGCCTATCAGAAGACAGCGGTCAGAGAGTTCGAGGCCCAGCTCCTGAAACAGCCAGCGTCCTTTGTCCTGAGGAGCACCTTCGGTGGTGAGAAGGTAGATCTCGTCCTCATAACACGGAAGGAGGTCCAGAAAATAGATTCTGCCTCCCCTGAAGAGATAAAAAGGATAGGGGAGGAGTCAGACGTAAATACCCTTATAGTTCTGGAACCTCTGAAGATAGATTACTCGGAGGGGTCCGTCAAGAGGGAGAACGAGTTCTGCGTCAGCAGGAAGGCGAGCGTTCTCGTGAGGGCCAAGGTATTCGAGACGAAGGAGGGAAATCTGATATTCGGAGGCGTCTACGAGGGAGAGGCCAAGGCAAGGCAGTGTTCGAAGGGGATAAGGAGGACGGACAAACTCCCCTCCAAGGATGCACTCATAGTGAAAGCCTTAAAGAAAGCAGCGGTCAAGTTCGCAGGAGAGTTCTGGAGCTCTCTGTAGGGTATCCGTAGTCTTTCAGAGAAAGCTTCATTATCTTCAGGGGAGGTTCGCATCCGGTCCATATCCTGAAGCTCTCCGCTCCCTGGTAAACGAGCATGGGAAAACCCGTCTGGAAGGAACAGCCCCTTTCTCTGGCGGTCCTGATGAGGGGAGTCTCCCTGTAGATGAGATCTATCACCACATGCTCCCTCTTTATAAGCCCGTAGTCGAAGAGGGGAGGATCATCCTCCTTGAGACCCACGCTCGTGGTGTTCACGATAACCTCAGCCTCTTCGATGGCCTCCTCCACGCTGTCCACCGCCCTTACTCCGAACCTATCGGCGAGCTTCACAGCTTTCTCCCTCGTCCTGTTCCAGAGCAGGATCTGCGCTCCCGCCTTTTTGAGGGCGTAGAGGACCGCCCTCGAGGCTCCGCCAGCCCCGAGGACAAGAACCTTCCTGTTTTCCACGTCCACCACCTCCCTAACCGCCCTCAGAAAGCCCACCCAGTCTGTGTTGTAGGCCTCGATCCTTCCCCCGGAGAACTTTAATGTGTTGGCAGCACCTATCTCCCTGACCTCATCGCTCAACCAGTCCGCAAGCTCGAGAACCGCCTCCTTGTGGGGAACGGTGACGTTCAGACCTCTGACTCCCGCGAGCATCAGCCCCCTTACCGCGTCCCTCAGGTTCTCCGGTCTGATCTCGAAAGGGAGGTAGACCATGTTAAGGCCCATGTATGAGAGGGCCGCGTTCTGAAATACCGGGGAGAGGGAATGCTTAACCGGGAAGCCGATTACACCCAGTAGCTCGGTGGTGCCTGTTATGTTCATGTAATCTCGAGCTTGGAGGGAAGGATCTCAACCCTCTTGACCCACTTGAGGTTTCCCTTGAGAGCTATGTCCACCACGCTCTTGAGAGAAACGTCCACGACCGGGCAGTCCGAGCAACCCCCCACGAACTGGAGGTAGACGGTCCCGTCCTCGATCTTGACCACCTTCAGGCTTCCTTCGTGATCCTTGAGGGCGGGCCTTATTTTCTCGAGGACCTTCTCGACCTCGTCGAACTCCTTCTTCAGCATCACGACTCCTCCAGCCTTTTATTATAAAGGGACTGGATGTCCCTTATGACCTTGCCCGCCTCCTCCTCTTCCACGTTCATCAGCCTGAAAAAGCCCTTGAGGGAGAGCTTATCGATAACAACGTCCTCTATCCCGAGCTCTATCAGCTTCCCGTATCCGTAGCTCATAAGAAGGTTCCTGCTCTCGGGAAAGAGCTCGAAGAGCTCCTTCAGAAGGATGTCCTCGCTTATCTTGACCGCGGTCATGACAACTCCTTAACCTTCCTCACAAATAGGTGGAACTCCCCGTCCTCCTCATACATCCCCAAGAACTCCTGGCCCGTGGACCTGCACCAGGCGGGGATATCCTCCACCACGCCAGGATCGTCCGCTATAAGCTCCAGGATCTGACCTATCTCCATCTCCTTTATCTGCTTGGCTGTCTCCGCTATGGGAACGGGACAGTAGGTTCCCGTAACGTCGTGGACCACGTCGGGCTTGATGTCCTCCACCTTCATCTCACAGCCCCCGGCCTGCTGTAAATTTTGAACTGCTCTATGAAATCGTCGTCCGCGGGATAACCTCTCAAGATCAGCTCCCTGTCTCCGATCTTCATGTATATATCACACTCTTCCCTCTTCGAATACCTGGCTATGATATCCGCTATAGTCTGGAGGTCTTCTTCAGAAGGATTCCCCTTTATGAGGGCGAAGGTTCCCTTCCCGTCCTTCCTGTAAGCGTGGTCGTATCTATTTTTGAAGCCTCTTAGGAAGTTCACCTCCCCTTCGTTCCTCGCAATTATGAGCTTTACTCCCGAAGGTAGCCTTATGTGCCTTCCCACCGCAAAGAGGACAAGGTCGTCCCTCGTTATCCTCCCCTCCACGGCGAAAGCTTCTTTGAAGCGGGCGGCGTAGTTCTCGTCGGTCAGATAACAGCACCCTCCCGCTGGCTGTTCATATTCTTCTATCCCGAACCTCCTGGCCAGCTCCATCTGCTTCTTCCTGCTTCTGCCTATTATGCCGTAGAGCTTCTCCCTGTCCACCCAGCCCTTTATCTCTGGGATGGTTGGGGGAAGGACCTTCGCGGAGAGGGGTCTCAGGATGTAACCTTCGAGGCCCGACTCCTTCTCTATGAGCTTGAGCCTCTCAGGGGTCTGGCTCATGGGCCTCTGGTAGAGGACCTCCCCTGTCACCACGAAGTGGTATCCCTCCCTCTCCATAATTTCTTTGGCCTTCCTGAGCATGAAGATCCTGCAGTCCACGCAGGGGTTCACGTTCTTACCGTAGCCGAACTTGGGATTGAGAACTATATGGTAGTACTCCTCGGAAATGTCCACTATCTCTATGGGAACACCGAGGCGGGCTGCCGCCTTCAAGGCAGGATTCACATACTGCTGTCCGTCCTCCTTCGTGAGGCCAAGGCGCCTCTTGTGCTCGGTTATGCAGAAGCCCGTGTAGAAGTGGAGGGCCTTGACCTCGATCCCCTGCTCCTGGACGAGGCGGACAGCTAAGGTGCTGTCGAGCCCTCCGCTGAGCAGTGCGACAGCCCTGATCTTTCCCATCTCAGGTGCTCAGGAACTCGAACTCGCCCTGCTCTTCCTCTTCCTCCTCCTCGTAGCAGTCGGG
>JALWVU010000036.1:2779-4787 GCA_027079305.1 Aquificaceae bacterium | reverse complement strand
ATGCAGGTGTGGTCATATTCACACCAGAAGCAGGATTCACAGGTGACCCTACACCAATTGACTATACGATTACAGATGAGACAGGTAAAGTGTCTAATCCAGCAACGATTACGATTAACTATGCACAGACACCAGATATCTCTATCACTAAAACGGCAACGGTTGGTGGTACAGGACTTGTAGGTGACACAATCACTTATGAACTCAACGTCACCAATACCGGTAACGTACCGCTTACAAATGTGACAGTCACAGATGTGAACGCAAGCGTAACAGGTGGACCAATTGCAACCCTAGCTGTAGGTGCATCAGATGCTGTAACCTTTACAGCAACCCATGTGATTACACCAGCAGATGTAGCCGCAGGTAAAGTAGAAAACCAAGCCGTAGCTACAGGGACAGACCCAGATGGGAATACGACCACAGATAACTCTGATGATCCAAGCAATCCAAGTAATGATGATCCTGATGGAGATGGTGATCCAGATGATCCAACCGTAACACCACTTACCAACCCACCAGTGGCAGTAGATGATAATCAATCCGGTGTGGTAGGTACACCAACCACAGTGAATATACTTACAAATGATTCTGATCCTGATGGAGACATCAATGCAAGTACAGTGAATTTCGATCCAGCTTCCGTACCAGGTTCAACAGGTACAGATACAGATGGTGACGGAGACATTGATGAAGTGGTGGTTCCAGGTGAAGGTACATGGACTGTAGATGATGCAGGTGTGGTCATATTCACACCAGAAGCAGGATTCACAGGTGACCCTACACCAATTGACTATACGATTACAGATGAGACAGGTAAAGTGTCTAATCCAGCAACGATTACGATTAACTATGCACAAGGTACTGTCACAGGACATGTGTATCAAGATAGCAACGGAAACGGTGTAGAAGATGCAGGTGACTTACCAGTAGTAGGCGCAACAGTAACGATTACCGATAGCACAGGTGCAGACCATGTGGTCACTACCGATGCAAACGGTGACTATAACGCAACAGATATCCCAGCAGGCGCTGCGACTGTCACAGTAGATGAGACAGCAACTATGCCAGCAGGTATTACACTAGCAGATGCGATAGAGACGGATGGGTCAAACCCATCAGCAGTGACAGTTGTAGCAGATACAACAACTGACGCAGGTAAAGATGGATACGATCCAGATAAAACATTCGTTGCCAACGATGACAATGCTACAGGAACAACGGGTAACCCAGTGACTGTAGATGTGTTAGACAATGATGACAATGATTCAGACCCTACAACGGTAGAGATTAATGCTTCAACAGTACCAGGAACAGTGATTGCACCAGATGGTAAATCAGCAACCGTACCAGGTGAAGGTAACTGGACAGTAAATCCAACCACAGGTGAGATTACATTCACACCTGAACCAGGATTTACAGGAGACCCTACACCGATTACCTATAGTGTAGAAGATACGTCTGGAAACAAAGATACAGCGGATGTAACGATTGATTACCCACAAGGTACTGTCACAGGACATGTGTATCAAGATAGCAACGGAAACGGTGTAGAAGATGCAGGTGACTTACCAGTAGTAGGCGCAACAGTAACGATTACCGATAGCACAGGTGCAGACCATGTGGTCACTACCGATGCAAACGGTGACTATAACGCAACAGATATCCCAGCAGGCGCTGCGACTGTCACAGTAGATGAGACAGCAACTATGCCAGCAGGTATTACACTAGCAGATGCGATAGAGACGGATGGGTCAAACCCATCAGCAGTGACAGTTGTAGCAGATACAACAACTGACGCAGGTAAAGATGGATACGATCCAGATAAAACATTCGTTGCCAACGATGACAATGCGACAGGCACAACAGGTAACCCAGTGACTGTCAATGTGTTAGACAATGATGACAATGATTCAGACCCTACAACGGTAGAGATTAATGCTTCAACAGTACCAGGAACAGTGATTGCACCAGATGGTAAATCAGCAACCGTACCAGGTGAAGGTAA
>JALWVU010000036.1:0-2769 GCA_027079305.1 Aquificaceae bacterium | reverse complement strand
GTGAGATTACATTCACACCTGAACCAGGATTTACAGGAGACCCTACACCGATTACCTATAGTGTAGAAGATACGTCTGGAAACAAAGATACAGCGGATGTAACGATTGATTACCCTGAAATGGGAACTGTAGCAGGAACAGTGTATGAAGATACTAATGGTGATGGAATACAAGATCCTGGTGAACCAGGTATCTCAGGAGTGAAAGTAAGTGTTACGGATGTCTTTGGTGTAGAACATAATCTTACTACAGATACAAATGGAAACTATACAGTAAAAGTGCCAGTCGGTGATGCAGATATACTTATTGATGAGAGTACACTTCCAGGAGGAAGTACTCAAACTGAGGGAACAAACCCTACAACAGTGACTGTTCCGGCAAATGGTATTGTGACAGATGTTGACGGATATGAACCAGTAGCGACACTTACCCAGATTGCAGGTGTGGTGTATGAAGATACCAATGGTAACAATACACAAGATTCAAGTGAACCAGGTATCGCTGGAGTAACAGTGACTGTGGTAGATAGCTTAGGTGGAACACAAACAGTTACAACAAATACAGACGGTAATTACACTGCTAATGTGCCAGAAGGAGATGTAGAGATTACTATAGATGAAGGCACACTTCCAGGTGGATTTGTTCAAACAGAGGGAACTAACCCTACAACAGTAATCGCAGTATTAGGTTCAGTTGTAAGTGATGTAGACGGATATGAACCAACAACACCAATAGGTGATATTAATGGAACTGTCTACGAAGATACGAATGGTAATGGAGTACAAGATGCAAATGAATCAGGGTTGTCAGGTATTACTGTAGAGATTACAGATAGCCTAGGAAATACACAAACAGCTATCACTGATGAAAATGGTACATACTCTGTCACCGTGCCAGCGGGAGATGCAAATATCACGATTGATGAGAGTACACTTCCTACAGGCTTAACGCAAACACAAGGAACAAATCCAACGACAGTGACTGTACCAGCAAATGGTACAGCTACAGATATAGATGGGTTTGAACCAAGTGTATCTCCATCAACACTTGAAGGTATAGTCTATGAAGATACGAATGGTAACGGCACACAAGATGGTAACGAAACAGGTATTGCAGGTGTTCATGTAACTGTGACAGATAGTGCAGGAAATCTTCAAACACTGATTACTGATATAGATGGTCTTTACTCAACTACAGTAGCTGCAGGTGAAGTACTTGTAGATATAGAACAGAGTGATATAGATGCATCATTTATACAAACAGAAGGGGATGATCCTACAATTGTAATTGTACCAGTAGGGGGAACAGGTTTAGATGCAGATGGATTTGCTCCACCAGCACCACCTATATTGACAATTGGTGATGCAAATGAGACAGAAGGGGATGATCTTGTATTTGAAATTACTCTTTCTGAACCATCTACAACAGATGTAAATGTAAGCATTACACAAACAGCTGGAACAGCTGGAACAGATGATTATGTAGAAACAAACGTGACAGTGACTATTCCTGCTGGAGATACCAGTGCAACAGTGACAGTACCAAGTATAGATGATACGATAGATGAGGGTGAAGAACAATTCACGATTATTGCAACTGTAACATCAGGTAATACTGATAACTTGGATGACACGGGTACAGGTACAATTGTAGATAATGACTTTATAAACGTCTTCGATCCACCAAGTGCAACAAAAACAGCAAATGCAGGAGGATGGCCAGAAGTAGAATGGAGAATGGTATGGATAAATGATGGTAATGCATTAGCAATGAATGTACATGTAGAAGATCCACTTAAGCCAGATATAACTTTTGTTCCTGGTACATTGACTTGTGAAGCAAGAGGTGCATCAACTACAGATGCTAATGCAACAGGATGTTACTATGATGCAGCAACAAGAACAGTGATTTGGAATGGTAACATTGCCGCTGACGAAGGTTTGAGTACAGAAGATACAGCAGACAATGAAGTAGTTATTACTTTCCGAACGACAGTACCTGCGGATATTGATGAAGTTGAAAATCAGGGAATTGCTTATTGGGATCAAGATGGTGATGGTAATGTTGACTTTAATCAGACAGTAGTGACAGATGATCCTGCAATTGGTAACGATAAAGATCCTACTGTAGTTAAATGTCCAACGTGTACACCAACGCCGACACCAACACCAACACCAACACCAACACCTGCTCCAGTACCAGGTACAGGAGATATTAGTGCTACAGACAATCTAGATGTACCAATTGATCATCGTGGGGCAACAGTCATTGATGTTCTGGGTAATGGAGATAACTTCGGAGCCAATGGAGCATGTGGTCTTACATTTACTCAACCATTTAATGGTACAACATCATTAGATGATGGAGGTACACCAAATGATCCATTAGATGATATGATACTTTATGTACCAGAAGCGAATTATATTGGTACTGATACTTTTGAATATACAATTTCTGATTGTGTAGGATTAACAGATACTGCTACAGTAACACTAAATATTGATTGTTCAAGTTCGCAAAGATCAGATAGTGGAGATGCTTTAGGAAAGGTGAGTATAATACTTATGATGATGCTTACTGGACTAATAGGCTTGTACTACATAAGAAGAGAAGAATTACAAAACAGTAAAAAACAAGGAGAATTATGATGAGAAAAGGATTAGTATTTTCAGCTGTTACAGTAGCTGTCATGACAACATCAAGTTATGCAGGAGGAGATATTGCTCCTATTATGGTTCCAGTTGAGCCAGCTGCTCCAGCACATGCACC
>JALWVU010000035.1 GCA_027079305.1 Aquificaceae bacterium | reverse complement strand
TGCCACAGTAAGTGCCGCAGGTGATGTAATTACCTACACGGTAACAGTAGAAAACGTATCAGAATTTGCAGTAAACAATGTGGTGGTAACTGACCCATTAGTTACTTTAACATACCAAAGTGGCGATGCAAACAATGATTCTATTTTAGATGAAGACGAAACATGGACTTACACAGGAACTTACACTGTATTACAATCCGATATTGATAATAATGGTATTGACGAAAACGGCGTAGCCGACAACGACCAAGATATCGATAACATTGTAACGGTTAACGGACAAGATCCATCTGATACTCCAACCGATGAAGTAACAGCTCATGAAGATGTTGAGATAGATTATGATGAGCCAGTAGGAGGTGCTTATGCCGTAACCAAAACAGCAGTACCTGCCACAGTAAGTGCCGCAGGTGATGTAATTACCTACACGGTAACAGTAGAAAACGTATCAGAATTTGCAGTAAACAATGTGGTGGTAACTGACCCATTAGTTACTTTAACATACCAAAGTGGCGATGCAAACAATGATTCTATTTTAGATGAAGACGAAACATGGACTTACACAGGAACTTACACTGTATTACAATCCGATATTGATAATAATGGTATTGACGAAAACGGCGTAGCCGACAACGACCAAGATATCGATAACATTGTAACGGTTAACGGACAAGATCCATCTGATACTCCAACCGATGAAGTAACAGCTCATGAAGATGTTGAGATAGATTATGATGAGCCAGTAGGAGGTGCTTATGCCGTAACCAAAACAGCAGTACCTGCCACAGTAAGTGCCGCAGGTGATGTAATTACCTACACGGTAACAGTAGAAAACGTATCAGAATTTGCAGTAAACAATGTGGTGGTAACTGACCCATTAGTTACTTTAACATACCAAAGTGGCGATACAAACAATGATTCTATTTTAGACGAAGACGAAACATGGACCTATACAGGAACCTATACTGTATTACAATCAGACATTGATAATAATGGTATTGATGAAAACGGCGTAGCTGACAACGACCAAGATATCGATAACATTGTAACGGTTAACGGACAAGATCCATCTGACACCCCAACCGATACAGTAACAGCTCATGAGGATGTAGAGATAGATTATGATGAGCCAGTAGGAGGTGCTTATGCCGTAACCAAAACAGCAGTACCTGCCACAGTAAGTGCCGCAGGTGATGTAATTACCTACACGGTAACAGTAGAAAACGTATCAGAATTTGCAGTAAACAATGTGGTGGTAACTGACCCATTAGTTA
>JALWVU010000034.1 GCA_027079305.1 Aquificaceae bacterium | reverse complement strand
TTGCAGAACCAGGACGAGGTCGGATAAGGAGAGCATGGGCGCCTCCTGCCGAAGCGCGAGACGTTCCTTGACCAGAAACAGCATGGCAATCATGACCAATGCCATGTGCCGGTGCCATGCATCCCAGCGGCGTACCTGATAATCTGCCATCGCCGGTTCGCTTTTGGCTTCGCGGAAGGCATGCTCGATGAAAAAGCGGCTGGCATGCATGCGTGCCAAACGAGTGATACCAACCGAGTCCCCAGCGTTGGACAGCACATAATGGGAAGGCGTCTTTGCTCCACATTCACGGCGAACCAGCAAGTGCCAGCGGCGGGCCTTTTCTTCCTTGCCACCCCATACCCACACGTACGCATGGAAAAACTCTGCCCGCAAGGTACCCTTTTCACCCGGGCGCAACGAGATGCGCTTCCAAGCCGATGCCGGTTGTTGCGCGGCCCATTGTTCCATGGTCTGCGACGGTTGGGCGGTGCACCGTTTTTTCGCCGGGCGTACGCGACCATGCGCCTTGGGTACCGCCGGCTCCGGATCGCTCAACCAGATCCGTTGCGACTTGTGCACATCGGCCACAAAACACAGTGACCGCGCATCCAGGGCTCGCAGAAAGGCCGGGTCTTTGCCATAGCCGCCATCCACCACCACATGCCCAAAACGCACCTTGTGGTGAATCGCGGTATCCACCAACTCCAAGGCCAGTGCACATTTGCTGCGTGGCTGGCGAGCCGCCTCGGGAATGCGAGCCCGCCGGCAGCGCCCCTCGTTTTCCGTCCAGCTCCGGGGCAGGTAGAGACGGCTGTCAAGCAACGTTACATGACGGCCTTTGCACAATGCGGCAAATACGCCTACCTGGGAGTTTTCCACCTTGCCCAGGCGGCCATTCCACTGCCGGGCCACACCGGCGGAAGCGCTCCCTTTCTTGGCAAAGGCGCTTTCATCGAGAATCAGGGCCGAGTTTTCCCCACCGAGCAGGGCATCGGCCTGACGGGCAAGTTCCGCGCTCAGACCTTCCCAATCCACCACCACTTCGGTCAGCAGATGGTTCAAGGCCTGTGAATCCGTTTCGACCACTTCACTCATGCGCAACTGGGTTCCCCGCGAGGATTGGAACAACCCCTGGATATAGCCCACAAAGGCGCTTGTGGCGTTGCGGGTACGAGACGAGAAAAAAGGGGGAAATGGCCGAAGATGGCGGCATAAGCGCTGTGGGAGCCTCTGAAGGGCATCACCAAGCAGGGTTTCAGGATTTTCACGAGGTCATCGTGAATACTCCTTCTAAAACAATA
>JALWVU010000033.1 GCA_027079305.1 Aquificaceae bacterium | reverse complement strand
AAAGGTTTCCAAGGAGATTGAGGATAAAGCGAAGACGAGCACGGGGGCGACATCGATCTCGGTTCCTGTATATACCTTGTTCAAAGCTTACGGTGAACTTGGCTATATCTATCAGAGGAGAGCCAAGTTTTTTAAGGGCCTGGGCTTCTCTGTTAACCTGGGTTATAGATTGACATTGCTCAGAACTATGGCAGGATCTGAGGGCGGTTCTGATCCCAATAAGCTTTTTCTCGAGTTTGAAAGATACGACGTGCTTCATGGACCTTTTCTCCAGGGAAACCTGATTTTCTAATTATTTGACTTCAACAACAAGGGGGAATGGCACTCCCATTCCGCTTAGAATGCCCGTGCCTGTTGGTAGAGAGGGGAGAGCTGTAGTTATGTCTTCGCCGGCATACTCAATCAGTGTTTTTATTGCGTCAATGTCCGTCTGGTTTATGGTCCTGAACATGGCCTGAGTGTTCATCTGGGCAAGGACGAACTTGCTTACCTGAGCAGGTCTCTGGGTGATTGTGATGAGGCCCAGGTTGAACTTCCTGCCTTCCGAGGCGATCCTCCTTGCTGAAACAAGGGCGAGATTGTCCCTTCCTGCAGACACGTCCCCGAAGCCCTTTTCGGGCGCAAAGTTGTGGGCTTCCTCAAGGACAATTAGCCTCTTTTTGGGTTCCTGCCTGTTTCTATTGAAAAGTTCCTGCATTATGAGTCCTGCAATGTTGACTCTTGTCTGGGGGTTGGTGATGTTTTTGAAATCATATATAACGACCGCCTTTTGAGAATTTAAGCTTTCATAGATCTTTTCAACGGTCTGGCGCTGGGTGGTCAGCATCCGGTGGCTGTAGATCTCTTTGAGATACTCAATTATTTCCTTTAGTGCCCCTTCATCACCTTCTGTTTCAAGCCCAAGGATTATATCGCTCAGGTCGCTCTCCGAAAGCCCTGTCAGGCGCAGGGATGGCTTTATGTTCTGAGATAGGTAGGCTGTGTTCTTTTTACCTAACTTGGACCGCCCGTCCACCAGAGAGCCGTAGCCCGCTTCCTCTATCAGGGCCGTAACTTCTTCCGGATAAACGGGGAAAAGGGTCTCCTCAAAGACAATGTGATCAATGTTATCTTTACCGCACTTGCTCAGGGCTTCAGAGTATTCGCCGTGGGGGTCAAAGACATAAATCTGTAAATCCTTCTCGGTTTCAAGGAGGTTGCAGATGAACCTCTTGGTGAAGTAGCTCTTGCCAGTTCCGGTTGTACCGATAACGAGCATGTGCCTTGTCACTATTTCTCCGGCGTCAAGGAAGACAGGGGTTTTGCTATTATTGAGGAGTCCGACCCCGACAGGGATCTTCATTTGGGCTCCTGAAAAGTTCTTGTTGAGAATTTCCTTGAGATTTTCATCGGAAACTCTGTAGACCGCCTCGCCGACGTTGAAGGGTTTGCTCGCCATATCAAGCCTGCCTTCCTGATTCACCACACCGATTACGCTTGCGGTGGCTATCTTTATACGATTGCCGTTGCTGTTTGTGTAGGCGTAAACGGCGGCCTTCTTCCAGTCCTGATCCCTTGCGTCCGAGAATATCTTTCTGAAGTCCTCAAGGGGTGCAAAAACCGCCGACTCACTGGCGGTGAAGGGATTTGCAAAGAATCCCATATCGTAGGCGAATATACTTGTGATCCGTGCAAGGACTCTCCCTTCCGGGATCCTGACCTCAACGTAGGACTGGAGGCTCACGTCGTCGTCAATGAGGATGAACTCAAAGGACTGAGGTCTGACGGGATTGAGGGCAAAGCCGATCAGACCTTCGCCGAACTCCCCCGAGTGCTGGGTTTTCAGCTCTTCAAAGTAATCAATGAGCTTCCTGAGTTCCCCTGAGTCGTCGGTGGAGTCGTAGAAGACACCTGCCTCAATGTTTCCGCTGGAAAGGTCAGAGAGGCCTGCGTCCGTGAGGTTTGCGGATCCAACGACCGCACTGCTGTCATCAACGATTATCACCTTTGCGTGGAGGCGGTTACAGAGATAAACTCTGCCCCCTGTTTCCTTTATCTTTCTGAAGACTCTGTCGTCCGTTATAAGGAAGTCCTGAAACTCGGAAGCTCTGAGAACAACCTCAACCGAGAGTTTCCTTTCCTTGGCAAGGTCAAGGATCTCCTCAAAGTTCCGTCCCCTGATCCAGGCGGAAGCTATTTTTATACTTCTCTCTGCCTTTGAGATGATATCTCTGATTTTGGGCAAGATCTCATCGCTCGTCAGGAACTCCATCCTCCACTCCTCTTCTGGATTTTACCACCTGAGTGAGCAGGTCAGATGGTGGGCGGTATTAAAGAAATACAACTTTTGGTTTCCTTTGTTTTTCAAGGGCTTTAAAACTTCTATCTGTTGTAAAGAATATATCTGAAGTCCTTAATAGATGCAAAAATCAGGGAATCAACAGCTGGAAGACCTGTACCGTGACTTAAGGAGGCGGCATCTTGCGCTACTTCCAGGTCCACCGGTACGACGTCGCAGTTTTTTATAATCGCATCTCTCAGGTCGGGCCATTTTTGAATTTCGTCAATCTTATGGAGGATTCTCTTGAGTTCAAAAAGCACCAGTGCTGAAGTAACCGCCTTTGTCTCACCATTTATGACACTATTCCAGACTTTTACAGTTCTAATGTTTCCTTTCAACAGCTGGGTAAAAAAACCTGTATCGAGCCCGGCTATCTCCATTCTTCCTCCCTCATTCTGGAAAGTTCCCTTTCAGCTTGATCCAGCTTGTTTTTATCAATTCTTATTTTTAAAAGCTTCTTGCCAGCTTCCTTCCTTTTCTTTTCCACAACATACTCCTTAACAGCCTGAGATACAAGCCTTGATATGCTAACCTTTTCCCTCCGAGCCAGTGTCCTCAATTCTTGTGCAATATTTGGGTCGAGAGATACTGTTATCCTTTCAGACATAAAAATATGTTATGAACTTCATAACTTACCGTCAACTTCATACAAACGGTTACATTTAAAATAGTGGGAGTTGCCAGAGCCCATATATTCAGGTGCTGCTTAAGTTGAGGGTTGGTCGTCCAGGTCGGGTGGAGGATCAATACCGGCAGAATAGTCTTTCACCGTACGGAGGAAAAAGTCTTCAACTTCCTGCCATCGGGGATCTATATCGGGATAGGATTCCTTTCTTGCATCTGTAAAGTAAACCAGACTTTTAAGGAAGACCTCTTTGCTAAGAAGGGGGAATTTCTTTTGAAGGAAGGACAGAAGTTCCGAAAGATCAAGGTTTAGCTTCTTCATCAAAAACCACAGGTCATAGAAATCCTTTTTGCTCCCTCTCTGAGCAACAGCCAGGCCTTTCATACAGGCAATATCAATGTCTGAAGCGAGGAAGATACCAGGGAGCCTGATAAGCTCGGGATCCTTAAGGAGGGGAAAAGGATAATTAAAGAGGGACACCTTTACACCTGTGGGAATGTAAATAAACACTGCAGTATCTGCTGTAAAATGAAGCCAGCGGGCACTGTCACCGAGCTTGGAAGTTAAAGCCTGCAGGTCTAAGTCGGTTTCCGGAAAGGTAAAGAAGTCAAGGTCTTCTGAGGTTCGGTGTCTGTACTTGAGCGCCAGGGCGGTACCACCGGCAAGATACAGGCCTTCAGTAATCCCATATTTTGTTAACTGCTCTAAAGTTGTTATGAGTTCTCTGCTCAAGCTCTTCATCGTTCACATCCAGAACAAGCTTCCAGAAGGCTGTGTTCTTTCTGTCAAAACGGTGTATGTTTTCAAGGAAAGTTTCCCTCAGAATTTCACGGGGGTAACGTGAGAGGAGATTCTCAATATCGCCGAAAAGCATTTCCCTTATGAGAAGCTCTTTCTCGCTTCTGACGCCGTCCCAGTCAAGCATAGGATTTAATATAATCTTTTTCCAGAAGTTGTTTGTGAGTAGCCTCTTCAAGGCTAAAAAAATTCCCAAGTCTCTGAAAGATAAGGTTTAGTGGTGGGCGGTGGCGGACTTGAACCGCCCCTTTTCTTTTGGCCATCAGCATTATGCTTCCCGTTTTTTGGGCCAGTTCAGCCATACAACAAAAGCTGAAGCTGTAAAAACCATAAGGGCAAGTAATCCTGCAGCAATATAAATATCACTCATCGCTGAACCTCCTGTCATAAAATATAGAAAGCGCCAGGAAGCTGAGGAAAAATAAAGCTCCGAGGCTAAAAAGAGCCCAACTGGTTCCTATCTTCTGAAGGAAGAAGCCCACAAAAGAAGCAACAAAACTACCTGCTGAGAGAGCCTTCACAAAATCAACAAGTCTATCAAGAGTTTTCCTGTATCCGGTCATCTACTACTAAAAATATCACAAAATCCTCATTATTCAGCCTGAGCCAATTCTTAAGGAGATAGCGTGATGCGAAGAGGCGGGGTTTTTTGTACAGTCCATGAACTCAGGGAACAACTAAAAATCCCGAGAGGTTATGTATAAAAGCCTTGGGGATCCCCAAGGCGGAAGTGATCAGGCGGTAAGCTGTGTTTGCCCTACCTATGGTACGCGGAAAAAGCACGGAAGGACGAAGGTAAGGCCGGAAAGCGGAGGTGCGCCATCCCTTGAGGATGACTATTCGTAATCATAACTCCTTGATAGCCCGATGATTTCATAACAGCCTTTCTCTTATGCTAAAAATATGCTAAAAAATTCTCACCTTTGCAAGCTCCTTCCTGAGGAACTCAGGTGAGAGATGCGAATATCTCTGCGTCATTTTCTGTGTTTTGTGTCTAAGCAAATGCTGAACAGTGTATAAATCAAGGCCCTGCATGACCGACAGGGACGCGAAAGTATGCCTCAGGTCGTGAAACCTCACGTTTTTAAGTCCCGCTTTTCTCAGTGCTGTTTTGAACACTCGCAAATAAGTTCTATCTTCATACTTATAAGGTTTTCCCCGGCTGTTTACAAAAACATAATCTGATGTGATTCCTTTTGATTTTTGATATTCACTCGCTTCCTTCAGGGCATTAAGCGCTTCACTATGCACAGGAATATAAGAAGTTTCATTATTCTTTGAGTAAGCTGATCGGATAATGATGTATCCCTCGTTAATATTTACATCTTCCCACCGCAATGAAAATAGTTCTGAGGCGCGCAATCCTGTGCTGGCGGCAAATTTTACAACCGGCTTGAACCACGGCGGACAGGCATCTATTAGCTTCCTCAACTCATCAGGTGTCAGATACGTTGTTCTTTCCTCATCGGCCTTCAGGAGCCTGACTGTGGGAACCTCAACGTTGTAATGTTTTTTAGCGAAATTCAGTATCGCCTTGAGGATCCTGAGTTCACTGTCAAGTGTTTGCGGTTTAACAGTTTCAAGTCTTTTTCTTTTGTAGTCCTGGATGTCAAGTTCTGTGAGTTTGTCTATTGTTTTGTTTTTGAAAAACTTAATGAGCATTTTAACTTTTCGCCTGATTTCTTTTTTTGACTTTTCAGACACATTAGCTCTTACAGAGTAGTTTTTGTAATATTCATCAGCAACAGCAGAGAAAGCAGGTGCTTCAACTGTCTCAATGTACCTGTTCTCGATAATTTCAGCTTTGAGCTTAGCAGCAATTCGCCTTGCTGCGCTCAGAGGAATTTCAGATTCACGCCCGATTCTGTGACGATAAATTTTGCCTTTGTGCATAAAAATTAGCCAGAGGGTCCCGCGAATAGAGTAAATATTGTCTCCGTAACTGACTTTCCCTTTCTTCTTCTTCTTCGGCATTTTAAGCCTGCTTGCTTTCCTCTTTTGCCGCTTTTATTAGAGTAGCAACAGTGCTTAGCTTGGTCATCTCAGTGTAAAACCTTATTTTCTCTTCAATCGACCTCATACATTTAAAAATACACAAAAATTTACTGTTTTCATCCCAACAGACATAAAAAATCAGAATCCACCATAAACTCACAGAAACTCACGAGGAGGTAATTGCGATGAAGCGAGGCGAGGACTTCTTCACAGTAAAAGATCTCAGCGAGCGTCTCGGCATTTCAGCAACCGGCGTGAGAAATCTCATTTACGCCAGGAAGCTGCCTGCGCGGAAATGGGGCGGCCGTCTGGTGGTTCTGCGCGAGGACTTAGAGCGCTTTATGCGTTCTCTCCCCCCGGCGGTTCCTGACGTTGATCAATCACGCGGGGGGCGGTGAGCCTCCCCGCCAAAGGAGGTGAGACAATGAAAAACGGTGATCAGCTTAAGTATTTTATTTCAGCGCTGATGAAAGATGTTAGAGAAGTTGATAATTCTTGTGTTTTAGCACGATGTGTTCGTTGCGGTGACGAAATGACTATATTTTCAGAATCTCTTGAATGTGCATGTAGCACATGCGGAAGATACAGTCTGATCGATGCTGTTGCGACAATGCTTCACGTTGACAGACAACGAGCTGAGCTTCTTCTCAGAAAATTGAATTTGGTGAAATCGATGTCACCGTTTTTAAAAATTGCGGAAAAACTGTCAATTTCTGACGCATCTAATCAAAAGATTGAGTATTTAATAGACAATTTATTGCCTTGCAAATCACTGACATTGCTAACAGCTCATTACGGTTCAGGTAAATCGCTTTTTGCGCTTCATGTAGCTAAAAAGCTTATTGAAAACAATCACACAGTTGTTTACATAGACAACGATAATCCTCATGTCGTTGTGTCAGAACGTCTTGAGCTTTTTAAACTAAACAGTAAGCTTAAACATCAATTGTTTTACATCATGCATGTGACAAAAGACTCAAAAGAGTATCAAGAGCTTCATAATGAACTCATGAAAACAGATCATCACTGCATTATAATATTTGATACTCTTACTGATTTCGCAATAAACTACGACTTAAACAATGATTTTGACGCATCAAAAGTAATGAAAACGTTTAAAGAACTAAGAAATAAACATACTGTTATTATTTTGCACCACAAACCAAAAGATTTATCCCAAAAATTTAAAAATTCAACGCGTATTGTTGATTCAGTTGACGTTGCGTATGAGGTTTTTCTTGACAAGTTTACAAAAACGTTTCATTTAAACGCGTTCAAAACGCGCATCCAAGTGAAAGAGAATCATGTTATACCGCTTGATATTGACTGATCTCAAACAATTAGCAAACACTTGTGATTATCTATAACGTTTGATAACGTTTGATTATGTCAAATTAGCTAACTTAGAGTTTTCTGTTAGTTTTAAACATTTGAAAACATATTGTTAGCATACGTTACAAAACGCAAAGAAGAGATAAAATTATTATATTCCCCTATAAAATTAAATTATTTCTTTTAATTATTAATTCTTTTTTATTTTTTAGGGGATATGTTTATTATTTCTTTTTCTTTATGTTGGTTTTTTTCAGCTGGTGACTCCAGCTAACTTTTTCAAAATACCACAGAGCGTTAGAAAATGTCACAAAACTGAAAAAATGACCTCCCTAAAAAATAATAAAAATTTAAAAATTAAAAATAAATTAAAAGAATTAATAAAATTTATAACGATTTAATATTATTTCACGTTATCATACATTTAGCATACTTTTGTGATTATTTCTAACGGTATGTAATCGTATGTGTTTTTGTGAAAAATCTCTATATAAGCCAGATCTATACATTTATCATACCAGATCCCTTAAGGATAAATAGTATGATCACGTATATATAACGCTTATATTTTTTATTATTTTTTTTTATTTTATCAGTTATATAACATAGATCTAACCAGATCCTTACATATAAATATATAAAGCAGTAAGATAAAGTTAGCTAATCATTGTTAGAGAAGAGCTTTATGGATTCCGTTTTAGGAAATTATTGATACACAAGGATTAGATAAAATCGCTGATTTTCACGGAAATATGATTGAAAATCTCAGAGAAGTCAAAAATAGCTAAAAAAAGCCGTTGCAGTTCAACGGTTTGCGAGGCCAAAAAATCGCGATCAAGGGGATCCCCTTAGCCCGCCCCGTGAGGCGGGCGGGGAAATCAGGCGACTTTTGAGCGTACGATAGAGAAAAACTCGTCTACCGCGCGCTCCGTGCGTTCAATGATTGTCCGATCAAAGTAATCAGCGAGCGTTTCTGCCAGGGTCGCAATGATTTTCCATCCAAGATACACCTTAAGGATAAAAGACGATGCGGCGATTATTGCCGCAAGAGCGTATCCTTTGACCGTTTCCACGGCAACGTTTTTAAGCCCTTCTGTATCAGCATCCGCCCACAAAATGTAATCAACCGCGAGGTTCTGCAGAACGTTGACAAGCTCAAACATGAAGTAAGTTATCACAAGCCCGATGATCAGAACGCTCGGATAGAGCATTAGATAAACAGTTTTTCCGACCCATCTACCAAAACGTCCATCGTTTCCTGTTACTGCCCAGAAAATGAGGAAGGGCGTTGTGTAGTAGTGCTTGAGAATCTCTTTGACGTAAAACACATACCTGTAGAGAAATGACATAACAACGACAGCATACGCCATGAAGTTGAGAACTATCACGCCAAGAGCGTAAGAGAGCCAGAGGAGACCGTACTCAATACCTACGTTTTTCACTTTTCCCAGTCCGGGGATATACCCTACCCCGGTCATAGGAAGCATTGATCTGACTTTTGAGATCAGCGATCTCAGAAGCCCTCTTACTGCTCCCTCATCCTTACCTTCGCTGAAGACAGCTTTCCTGAGAAAATCATGAATCGGCTTGAATGGCGGCAGAGCACCTACCATTGGATAGTGAATGAGTCCATCCAGAAAGCTCTTGCTCACTCCACGCTTTTTAAGCGTTTGTGCAACGTAACCTGTATCATCGTCTCTCTGTCCCTCAAGAAATGGTGTCAGAAGTACAAAGTATGTGAATGATGTTGAGATCCAGCCGCCTGTTTTTTCAAATTCCCTGAGCGCCGTCTTTGCTTTCTCAAAGCGCTGCTGGACCTCACTGAAGTCCTCATTTTTGCTGAGTCTTGAGAATTCGTCCTGCATGCTCAGGATATGAGATTTGAGGCTGCTGATGAGACCTCCTTCGTCTTTTGCCTGCCATTCATATCTACATGCTTCAGGCATTACACTCCTGTATTGCTTTATTATTGCTTCGAGCCTGTCAACTTTCTCAAGCATTTTTGAATTGTAGCCATGCCACAGTCTTCCGCCGGTTATCTGAGCTGATTGCCCGATAGATCTTTTGAACGTGTCGTAATCTGCTCTGATGCTGTTTATCAGGTCAGATGCTATCCTGTTGCACCTGTCTTTTTCCGTTATGTCATTGATTGCGTTACAGCAATATGCATTGACCATTGCGGTGAACTCTTCAATTGTGCTCAGCTTCTCAATTACAGTCATCTTGTCTATTTTTACCGATTCAAGCGTATCTCTCACAATAGCCTCTGTCCTTACATCAATGTAAGCTTTCGTGAAGATCTGCCCGATTTTATGCGCTATGTCGTCGCCTATTCTTACCATCTTCTCAAGGAGAAGCCATGCAGGACTTGCACCGTAGGGAGGCATCGGGAAGACGAATATGATCATTGCAGTAACAAATACCAGGTTCCGCCTGATCAGATCAGGGGCGCTTATGAAGCCAAGCTCTTTTCTCTGCTTTATGAGTCCCCAGGCCATTACTGCAGCAAAGCCCGCAAGGCTTACTGCTATTACAATGAGCTTTGCTGTTCTGAAGAATTCTGCAAATCTCTCCTGGAATCTGACCATGTAGGCAAAGCCCGGGTGTTCTCTGACGATGACTATTGTCCTTAGCTTTTCGTCTACTGACAGAGCCCTTCCGAAAACAATGTCAAGGATGAAATCAGGGAAAGAAGGGAATCCTGCTTTGTTATAGAGCTCTGCTAAGTTAAGCGGCTCAAAGAATATCTTCTCTTTCTCATAGATATAAACACAAGCGGGATGCTTTGTATCATTAAGAAATCGAGTAATCAGAAATAGCCTGTTTTCACCTTTCCATTCCGCCACTTTGATTTCAGCGACCGCGTCGCCCGAAGGTGGTTCAGGTGGACATCTATGTTTTTCCCGCGCAGGATCCTTGAGGTCCTGCAGGATCCTCGCTTCATAAACTGTTTTTGCAATGCCTACAAGCTTCCAGCCCCCTTTCTCTTGGGCGTCGGGGGATGATACGACAACCGGCGATGAGGGTGATGAAAATGAGCTTACTGCATAGAAAACCACAGAAATAAAAATCACACAAATTTTTACAAAAATTGAAAAATCATCAATATCTTTTTTATCTTTTTGCATCTCTTTTTCTTTTTGATTGCTTAGGTCAATTGATTCAATTGACATATCATTTCTCTCATTTTCATCATCATCGCTTATTTTCTGATTTTTCTTTTTTTGTTTTGATTTTAAGGATTTCATGAAGGCCAAATTGCTCGCAAGTAACGAGTTTTTGTGTATTATGTGAATACAATATGCATAAAACTGTTCCCAGTTCTTTGTTTTATCGTATTTTGTTACTTCGTTGTTAAGTTCTTTTAGTAATTTATCGCATTTTTCGTAATCAATAACGCCCAGGGCATAGAGAAACATATAGCCTTGTTTAACAGAACTTAGCAGCACATTTTTTATATTTTCTTTGTCAAACTTTAGTGTTTTTTCAAGCAATTCGTTGATCTTATTCATCTCACTCACCTCCTTATGGAATTAAAATATCAGGCTCATTACTATTAATTTTTTTGCTTTGAGATTCGTTATTCTGTAAATTCAGTGAACGTTTATCAGACTCGTAAGAGTCGCGTGTGATAGCTGTTCTGAAGACTTCTGTTAAATAAAACACAGATAATGCCCCGTCCATGAGGACTCCGTGATTTTTCTTCAGCTCATACGCTATATCTATTGCTCTTTTCTTTGAGTTTTTTTGAGATAAATCAATCCCGAGCTCATCAGCAAGCTCCTTTTCTTTAGATTCAGCAATGCTTTTGAGCGTCTGTAAGCGTTTTTTATTCATGAAAATGTCTCTTTTTCTTGATGAAACAATAAGCACATGCACGTGATTAATTTCCGTGTTTGAATGCGGGCTGAGAAAGTAATCAAACGATTGTCCCACAGTGCTTTGATAGTCTTCAATGATTTCAGAAGCCAGGTTTAGAAGTTCCTCCTCGCTTAGGCGGTTCCCGAGTTCCGGGTGAGGGCTGATGACAAGCCGCCTCTCCGCCCGGCACTCGGCTCTGAGGGCCTCCTTCAGGGCTGGGAAGTCGCTTTTATGAAGCTCTTGCAAATCAGAGTCATAGATTTTCGCTCTGACTTTTTCGCCGTTGTCAAGAACACGCGTTCCCTCACGTATCAAATAACCGAGATGCCTTACTGCACGCGTGCCTGCGCGCTTTCCCGTGCTGTAGCCTGTTGTTTTTACGATCATGTCTCACCTCCCTCGGACACAACGTTTTCCGAGCGTAAAAACAGGATTTCCCGGGCCGTTCTAAGTGCTTTATTGCTCATGCTTTTCAGTTTTTCGTCGTCAATTTCGCTTGACAGAGAAATGAGTTTCATGAGAACTAAGAATGACGCGACGCTGCGTAAGCCTGAGCGTTCAACGAGTTTTCTCAATTTTTTCAGTTCTTTTACAATGTCCTCGTTCGTGCTGAGCGATTGAAGCCCGCGACGCAGGAGCATCTCTACAACTTCTGAGCGCGTCTCTCCGTCCCTTCGCAAGCTGTCAATTTTGCGAGACAGCTCAATGTCTAATGAGATTGTTAGCTTCGTTGTTGCTCGTCTTCTTCGCTTCATCTCACTACCTCCTTGACGATTTGGTGGGAGTATATGAGGATTCCGGATTTCCGCCCTGAAGGCGTTAAAAATGCGTGAATGAAGGCTAAAAGTATGACGTAAGGATTACAGATTTCATACTTTCTTCCTTCGCCTGGAATCCCTTAAACTTTTGCCTGACAACGCTTTAAAGCCTCCGACAGGAGGCGTTTTAACTTGCAATCCACCGAAGGTGGTAATAATAATAGCGTCAGCCCCAGGGGAATCCCCTTACCTGACGCGCGGGTGTTACAGGTTGTAACATTCTGTAACATTTTGTAACAGGTTGTAACAGGTGTGTGCCCCCGCCTATTCCTGTGGGAATTCCCGCATGCTGAGCGCAGGCAAGGGCTGTGTCCCTTGCCGAGCGAGGACCGGGAAGATTTTTTTCATCCGCGGGGGCACAGAATTTGTAAACAGTAGAGTCAGAATTTCAATCCTCAATAAACTTCTACAAACTGATGAGGAGGTGAGATATGCGAAAAGCAGGCCTGCTTGCTTCAGTTCTTTTTTCATCTTCAATCTTTGCGCTTGATGCAACGCAGTTGCCGAAGACCGCACTCGGCGGGGATCCTGTCGCAGTGAAAGTCAACAAGAGCGGTATAGCACGCGTCAAGCTGACTGTTAACATGCCGAATCACAGATCCTCAACCGCATGGGTCGGGCTTGAGGCGACCTGGAGAAGCCCCACGTCAGCGCGTAACGTGCGCGGCGGTTACGTCAGATTCGACAACCGCTGGCATTATTTATTCTATGTTCATTCAGCAAACGCAAACATGCAAATCCTCGCCTACGCCCGCAAACGCACTCAACGCGTCTGGCGCTGGACGCTTAAATTCTGCAAACTCTGGCTCTACGCTTATCCCAAGATCGGCAGCAAATACGCTGACGCTTCCGTCAATATCGTAAAGCACGATCAATCAGGATCAATCAGTGACATTTTGATACGTCCTTACGAGTCGCTCAGGCGCGGTTACAAACTCTACGAATCCCCCGAGGTCGTGTGTCAGTAACTCCCTCACCGCCCTGTCCGTGCCTACCTCCCTTCCTCCTTCTTCTTTTTTTTTTCAAAATCACGTTGCGCCGCAAGCGTTTGAGACGCCTGAAATGTTAAAAATAGCCCTTCTCCATCCCAGAAGGATGGCGTTCTCAGGCTAAAAATATGCTAAAAATTCAGTGTGATTTTTTGTGTTTTCTTGTGATTTTTTATGATGATTTGTGGTTTTGTAGTGATTGATACACAATGATTCAGGATGATGACCTGTCTATGAGTAGTGTGTCTCAAGGCCTTGAGTATAGCCTGTTTCCGAAATGCTTGAGGGATAATGTTTTGTGGTGGGCGGTGGCGGACTTGAACCGCCGACCTCCATCTTGTGAGGATGGCGCTCTCCCGCTGAGCTAACCGCCCTTGTGAGCGAACTTCCTTTTTCCTTCTTCAAATATATCCCCGCCGTAAATGTCGTTGGCAACGATGACGGGGAAATCCTCAACGTAGAGCCTTCTTATTGCCTCGGTTCCGAGGTCCTCGTAGGCTATCATCTCTGATGATTTTATGTGTTTCTGAAGCAGAACCGCAACTCCGCCGACTGCAGCAAAGTAAACCGCCCTGTACTTTTTGAGGAGTTCCCTTACCTCGGGAGACCTGTATCCCTTTCCTATCATCCCCTTCAGTCCGAGCTGAAGGAGAGGTTCAACGTACCTGTCCATCCTGATCGCTGTGGTGGGTCCCGCGGAACCGATAACCTGACCTTCCCTTGGGGGTGTTGGTCCCACGTAGTAGATTATCTGGCCTTCAAGCTCTATTGGCGGTTTCTCCCCCTTTTCAATGGCTTCAACCATCCTCTTGTGGGCAGCGTCCCTTGCGGTATACAGGTAACCGGTGATGAGAACCTTGTCTCCCGCTCTGAGGTCTGAGATTACTTCGTCCGTAAGGGGCGTGGTTATTCGCTTTTCCACGACTCAATAGTATATCACTTGCTCACTGTAACAAAAAGGCTCACGTAACCATGCCTCAGGAGGTAGCGGACCACCGTGAGCTTGTCCCTGAAGTCCGGGGGTGCCCTGTTGTAGGTCTCGGATCTCCGAAATACCTGCCAGAGGCTTATTTTGAGGTGTTCTCCTTCTGTTTCTATGCCTTCCCCGATAATTTTTTCAATTCCCTTTGATACAAGGATCCTCAGATAGATACCAAAGTCACGGGTAAGACCGCCTTCCCTCAGGTTGAATACCTTTCTCTCGTCAGGTGCGCATCTAACCTCATAGCGCTTTTTGAGTACAAGCTTCTTTTCTAATTTAGAAACTATAAAGAGGTCAGGGCTTACTCTGAACTCCAGCTCTGAGTAATAACTTCCAAGATCCTTCTCCGTTATCTTTACCTCAACCTCGGTGTCAATTAGGTTTCCAAACTGGAGGAGGTCTTCCTTAAAGATTCCCACGGTCTAATTATCTTTATAGACTATCTTTCCGCCTTTTATGGTGTAAATCACCTTTCCTTTGAGTTTCTTCCCCCACAGGGGCGTGTTTTTGCTCTTGGAGAAGTTTGTCTCCTCGCCAAAGATCCACTCCCTTTTGGGATCAAAGAGAACTATATCCGCCACCGATCCCTCCCTCAGAGTTCCGCCATCAATTCCAATGATCCTTGCGGGATTGGTGGACATGAGCTGGACCATCCTCTTCATGTCAATAACGCCTTCCTCAACGAGCCTGAGCATTATGGGAAGAGCGGTCTGCAGGCCTATCATTCCCGGCATTGCTTTTTCTATTCTTCCCTTTTCAAAGTCCCCGTGGGGTGCGTGGTCTGTTGCTATACAGTCAATGGTTCCGTCGGCCAGGGCTGACCTCAGAGCCTTGAGGTCCTCTTCCTTCCTCAGAGGGGGGTTGACTCTCGCCATGCTTCCGGTCCTGAAGGTTTCCTCTTCCGTGAAAACAAGGTGGTTGGGGTTTACCTCGCAGGTCACTGGGGTGCCTTTACCTTTGAATATCCTCACTATCTCGGTTCCGAGGGCTGTAGTAAGGTGCTGGATGTGAACGTGACCGCCCGTGTAGTGGGCGAGAATGCAGTCCCTTGCGTTGAGAACGTCCTCCGCCTCCGGCGGTCTTGAGCTGATTCCCAGCAGAGCGGAAACCTCTCCCTCGTTGACCACTCCCTCTGCAAGGCTGTCGTCCTCGCAGTGGTTGAGAATAGGGACACCGAGCTGGGCTGAAAGCTGAAGGGCTCTCCTCATTATTCCGGCGTCCATCACGGGGGATCCGTCGTCGGTGAAGGCAACGCATCCCGCTTCTTTGAGGAGGAAAAAGTCTGAGAGCTGCTCGCCCTTTCTGCCTCTGGTTATGGTTCCTGCGGGATAGACGTTGCAGAGGCCCCAGCAGTTTGCCTTGGCTATAACGTACTGGGCGACCTCCGGAGAATCAATGGGCGGTGAGGTGTTGGGCATGCAGACGACCGTTGTGAATCCCCCTGCGACCGCGCTCTTTGAACCGCTTAGGATGTCCTCTTTGTAGGTCTGACCGGGGTCGCGGAAGTGAACGTGGAGATCAACAAAGCCCGGCGCAGCGATGAGGCCATCTGCGTCAATGATCTGAGCCTCGGGTTCAAAGACCTCTTCCCCTATCCTCTTTATCTTCTCACCTTCAATGAGGATGTCCCTTTTCCCTTCAAGTCCTGTTGAGGGGTCAACTACGTAAGCGTTCTTTATAAGATGCCTGAGCATCAGCTTCCTTCCTGAGCCTGGGCGGGCTCCTGAGCCAGCTCCTGTGCCTGATCTATAAGGTTTATCAGCTCCCGGAGGGATGTCTGGAGAGCCTTGAGATCCGTGAGATTCCTCATCTGGGCGACCACCACCGCGAAGGGTTCAAGGATCGCATCCTTTAGGGGTCCCTCACCGCTCTTGATCTGAGCCATTGCACCGAACATGGGATGCTTGACCGTCTCTATCAGCTCCTTTGCCTCCTCCTCTGAGCCTGCCTTTATGATCTTTTCCAGAACTTCCCTGAACCTTTTTACAAGTCCTGTGCCTATTTCAAATTCCTTGCTCATCATCTCAACCTACCTCCGCCATAGAATTTAATTTTTTCTTGAGCAGTTCAATGTCATCCTCTTCAGAAAGTCCCAGGTGATCAAGGAGTGAACCGATGCTCACCCACTT
>JALWVU010000032.1 GCA_027079305.1 Aquificaceae bacterium | reverse complement strand
CTACGTCTCATCCTTAGATGAGGACCTCTGCCTCCTTGCGGTATTTCCCTCAACCACCAACTTCGTTAAGATGATGCAGGCGATGGGATCAATAACTGATGAATACAGGGAGAAGGTCAGCCACCTGAGGGCATTAGCCGAGAGAAAGAAGGAGCAGTTTCTTAAAGAGAAGAAAGCCGAACCCGCCCAGCCTGCAAAACCAACCAGACCACCGGCAGGAAGGTCCCTCTCGGCCCTTCAGGTGGAGGCACTGATAGAGGAGTTCGTTAACGAGCTGGGACCCGCAGGTAGAGTGATCTTTGAAGACACCCTCAGGGAGCTCGGCTATGAGCTCAAATCCCTCCAGAGAGAGCAGGCGATTGAACTCATCCACAGGCTCGCCAACGAGATAGAGAACCTCAGCAAAAAGGAAGCCTTCATCAAAACAGCCCTCAGCATTATAGAATCCTGAGTGTTATATAATTCTTTCCTCAATGGAGGAATCCCGCCGTCAGAAACTCAGGAAGCTTATTGATCTCGGGATAAACCCCTACCCTTACAGGTTTGAGACCACGGCCTTCATAGGTGATATAAGGAAAAAATTTGAAGAGGATCCCCCTGAAGGAACCCTTCGGGTTGTTGAGGGAAAGGTAAAGAGGATCTCAAAGACCGAAGAGGGCTATATGATTCGGCTCTCCGGCAGAAGCGGGATAGAGCTGATCGTATTTACTTCAGAGCATAATGTATCTCAGGGCGAAACGGTCAGGTTCAGGGGCAACCTGAGGAGGGTTGAGGGCAAGCTCAGCCTCACAGACGCGGTTCTGACAGAGGAAGAGCCCTCAGAGCTTGAACAGGTAAAGGACGAGTTTGACAGAGACCCTTCCGGTGAGGAAGTAAGCATTGCAGGGAGGTTGATCGCCTTCAGGTCAATGGGGAAGGCTGTCTTTGGCCACATACAGGACCTCACGGGAAGGATGCAGATATATCTGAGAAAGGACGTGGTGGGGGATGAGGCCTTTTCCTTCTTCAACGAGTTTGTGGACCTCGGGGACATCCTCGGTGTAAAGGGTAACCTCTTCAGGACACAGACGGGAGAGCTCACCGTTGAAGTAAAGGAGTTTCAGCTCCTCGCCAAATGTCTCCATCCCCTGCCGGAAAAGTGGCACGGGCTGAGAGACCTTGAGATTCGCCACAGACAGAGATACCTTGACCTGATTGCTAATCCCAAGGCAAGGGAGACATTTCTCCTCAGGAGCAGGCTGATCTCAGAGATAAGAAACTTCCTTGACTCAAGGGGATTCGTTGAGGTTGAAACCCCCATCCTCCAGCAGATAGCCAGCGGTGCTACCGCAA
>JALWVU010000031.1 GCA_027079305.1 Aquificaceae bacterium | reverse complement strand
CCATACGAACCAGTTCTTCCAGCGATGATATATCCTCCATCCGATGCCTGAGCAACAGAATATGCATAATCAAAATTTGCACCACCAATTGCTTTAGTGCCCTCTAATCCAAACGAAGTATCTAATGTACCCGTTGAAGTAAGTTTGATTATATATACATCAGAATTACCAGCACCGAATGAATAAGTATTTCCAACAAGGACATACCCGCCATCGGCAGTTTGAATAACAGAATTAGCATTGTCAAAGCTGCCTCCACCTATAACTCTAGTTCCAGCATTTCCAAATGAAGTGTCTAATACACCGCTTGATGTTAATTTAATAATGTACGCATCTGCATTTCCAGCTCCATATGACCTAGTATTTCCAGCTATAACATATCCTCCGTCTGATGTCCCAATTACAGAGAATGCTCGATCATCACTAGTTCCTCCGACTGTGATAGTGCCATCTGGAACAGCAAAGCTGGAACCAAATGAGGTATCCAATGAACCACTTGCAGTCAATTTAACTACATATATGTCACTTCCTCCCTCTGAATATGGTGAAGCTGTCTCTCCGACAATGACATATCCACCATCAACAGTTTGCACAATGGAATAAGCTCGATCATCACCAGTACCACCAATTGTTCTGATACCATTAACGCCAAATGAATTATCTAAAGTACCATTCTGCGTCAACTTTACTACATACATATCATAATTACCTGCTCCATATGAATTTGTTCTTCCGACAAGAATATACCCACCATCAGAAGATTGAATCATAGAGAATGCCCGATCATCACTTGCGCCATCATCACCAATAGTTATAGTACCATTAGAACCAAAAGAAGTATCCAATGTGCCATCTTGAACAAATTTCATCACATACACATCCTGGTTTCCTCCACCACTATACGAGCTACTATTTCCAGCAACAACATACCCCCCATCGGAAGATTGTATCACGACTCGCGCTCCATCGTCACTACCTCCACCAATTGCTTCCGAAAAAGTAGGCACTGCTATGTCTTGATAGATTGAAAAAGAATCTTTACTCGTATTGGTATTTCTAATTGTAAGTTTCTCATCTGGAGTTGTTGTGCCTATTCCTATATTATCCTTGATTTTATTAATAAACAAATCATTCACATTAAAAGCAATGTTTCCATTAGTAGTTGAGTTAGTACCAAAGTTTAGTATATTGTTTATTGTGTCATACCCAATAATTCCCTCATCAGTAGTATTAGTTCCAATATGCAAAGTCTGCGGTCCTAAATATAAATCCCGCCATCTATGAGTAGCATCTCCTAAGTCATAAGTATCATCTGCAGTAGGAATTATGTTTACAG
>JALWVU010000030.1 GCA_027079305.1 Aquificaceae bacterium | reverse complement strand
CAGATAACGAGGGAGGAGTTCTTCGCCCAGGTGGTGGAGGAGATAGCGGAGTATCTGAGAAGGGACATGCTCTCCCCGGAGGGAGCCTTCTACTCCGCGGAGGATGCGGACAGCGAGGGGGAGGAGGGGAAGTTCTACCTCTGGAGCCTCGAGGAGCTGGAGAAGGTTTTAACAGAGGAGGAGCTCGAGCTTGCGATCAGAGTTTACGGAATAGAGGAGGAGGGCAACTTCCTCGAGGAGGCGACCAGGAGGAAGACCGGAAGGAACATCCTCCACATGAAAAAGACACTGAAAGAGTCCTCGGAGGAGCTGGGAGTCCCGGAGGATGTTCTCAAACAGAGGCTCGAGGAGATAAGGAGCAAGCTCTTTAAAGAGAGAGAAAAGAGAGTAAGGCCCTTGAGGGACGAGAAGATTTTAACGGACTGGAACGGCCTCGCGACAGCGGGCTTTTCCAAGGCGGGTGTGGCCCTCGGGAGGAGGGATCTGATAGATATCGCCAAGAGAACCGCGGACTTCCTATTAGACAATATGTTCGACAGTGAAGGTAGGCTCCTTCACAGGTTCAAGGACGGGGAGGCGGAGATACCTGCTTTTCTCGAGGATTACGCCTACCTTATATGGGGGCTTACGGAGCTTTACTTTGCCACCTTTGAATTTAAGTATCTAGAGAAGGCCAGGGAGCTTACAGAGTTCGCCCTAAAACACTTCTGGGACGAGGAGAACCTGGGCTTCTTCCAGACTCCCGACTACGGGGAGAAGGTCCTTGTCAGGAAGAAGGAGGTCTACGACGGGGCCACGCCCTCGGGGAACTCGGTTACGGCCTTCAACCTTGTGAGGCTCTCGAGGGTATTTTCTGAGCCTGAATTTGAAAAGAGAGCAAGGCAGACCCTCCTGGCCTTCTCGGAGGTGATCCGCTCCTTTCCTTCGGCCCACACCTTCTCCCTCATGGCTTTAGATCTCCTTGTGAACGGGGGCTTCGAGCTCGTATGCGCCTCCGAGAAGGAGGAGGAGTGCAGGGAAAACCTCTTAGAAATCCAGAAGCACTTCCTCCCGGAGGGGGTTTTCCTCGTGAACTTTCCAGAAAGCATGAGACCCCTCAACGGGGAGACCACCTACTACCTTTGCAAAAACTTCGCCTGCGAGGAGCCTACCGGGGATCTCGAAAAGGTTAAGAAGGAGCTCTCAGTATCTGAGTAGGGTCGCGCCCCAGGTGAGGCCCCCGCCCATGGCGGTCAGCAGAACAAGATCTCCCCTCTTTAGCCTCCCCTCCTGAACCGCCTCGTGGAGGGCTATAGGTATCGATGCGGCGGAGGTGTTCCCGTATCTGTCTATGTTCACGAAGGCCCTCTCCTTCGGGATTCCCAGCCTTTCCATCAGGGAGTTTATTATCCTGACGTTCGCCTGGTGGGGGACAACCAGATCCACCTCTTCGGGGGAGACTCCCGCCTCCTCTAAAACCTTCCTACAGGCCTCCTCCATGTTCCTGACCGCCACCTTGAATAGCTCCCTCCCCTTCATCTTTATGTATCCGCAGTTATCCGCGTAGAGGATATCCCAGAGGCTTCCGTCCGAAAACATCTTGGAGGCGAGGATGTCGCTCTCGTCTTCAGATCTCTCTAAGACCACCGCTCCCGCACCGTCTCCGAAGAGGACGCAGGTGCTCCTGTCAGACCAGTCCACGGTCTCCGAGAGCTTCTCAGCACCCACCACGAGTGCCTTCTCTACCTTCCCTGACTTGATCAGGCCGTCCGCCACCTCGAGGGCGTATATGAACCCGCTACAGGCCGCGGATATATCGAAGGCGTATCCCCTTTTATTCCCGAGCTCCGCCTGAAGGAGACAAGCGGTCGAGGGGAACCTCTTTTCCGGAGTGAGAGTGGCCACCAGTATGAGGTCTATATCCTCTGGGTTCAGCTTTGCACTTTCGAGGGCCTCGAGGGAGGCTCCCTTCGCCATCTCCACCACGCTCTCTTCCTTGGCTATCCGCCTCTCCTTTATCCCCGTCCTCGTGGTTATCCACTCGTCGGAGGTGTCCACCATCTTCTCCAGGTCGAAGTTGGTGAGGATCTCCTTGGGGAGGTATACGCCCGTTCCTACTATCCTCGTCCCCATTCAAACCCTCACTTCTTCAGGAATCAGCTCCCTAATATTTTTAACCAGTTTGCTGTTGAAGTCCTGAACGAGGAAGTCCGCGGCCACCTTAACCGCGTTCCTTATAGCCTTCGCGTTGGCCCTCCCGTGCGTGATTATCACAGGTTTCTTGGCCCCCAAGAGAGGTATGCCTCCGTACTCGGTAAAGTCCGCCTTCTTCTTGAACCTGTTAAGAGCCGGAAGGAGCAGAAAAGCCCCCAGCTTGGCAAGAAGGCTCCTCTTTATCTCAACCTTTATCATCTGGACCACCGCAAGGCCCAGGCTCTCGCTCGCTTTCAGTATCACGTTCCCCACGAAACCATCGCAGACTATTACATCAAAAGTTCCTGCGTATATGTCCCTTCCCTCCGCGTTCCCCAGGAAGTTCAGTTTAGACTGCTTTAAGAGTGGATAGGTCTCCCTCACGAGCTCGTTCCCCTTACCCTCCTCCTCACCTATGCTCAGAAGCCCGACCTTCGGATTCTCTACCCCCAGGATCTCCTGAGCGTAGGTGTGCCCTATGACCGCGAACTGGAGCAGGTGTCTGGGCTTGGAGTCCACGTTGGCCCCCACATCTATTAGAACGGTCTTACCTTTCGGATTGGGAAGCGCCACCGCTATGGCCGGCCTCTCCACCTCCTCCTCCGCGCCCACTACGAACTTTCCCACAGCAAGGACCGCCCCCGTGTTCCCCGCGGAGATAAGGCCCTGAGCCTTTCCCTCTCTCACGAGCTTTCCGCAAACATAAAGGGAGGAGCTTTTTCTCTTGAGAACCGCCGAGGGGGGCTCGTCCATGCCCACGTTGTCGGGAGCGTCCACTATCTCTAAGAGCGGATTTCCCAGCTCCCCCGACTTTTCCAGGATACTCCTTATCTCCTCTCGCCTTCCAACCAGAAAGATCTTGTAGCCAAGCTCCCTGGAGGCTAAGATCCCACCCCGAACTATCTCGAGGGGAGCGTAATCTCCCCCGTTGCAGTCTACAGCAAAGCTCAGCTCTTCCATCAGTCGATGGCTATGACTTCCCTTCCCTTGTAGTGCCCGCAGTAGGGACAGACCCTGTGGGGGATTATCCTCTCACCGCAGTTGGGACACTCGCTCAGGGAAGGTATCCTCCTCTTGAACTTGTTGAAGAAGTTCTGAGACCTTCTCTGATTCCTTCTCCATTTGGAAGTTTTCGCCTTGGGAACTGCCATTTGTAACCTCCTATTTAGAGAGCAGGTTCTTTAGTATAGCAAATCTGGGATCCTTCGGACCTTCCTTTTCCTCCTCGAAAAGGAAAGCGTGGTGGTGTATGCCGGAGCAGTCGGGCCTGCAGAGGGGCTTCATGGGAACGCTCAGTATAAGCTCCTCCCTCACCAGCTCTTCAAGGTTTATGATGTCCGGTTCCTCCATAAAGGAAACCTCAAGATCCTCCGGAGAGAGGGAGAGGTTCTCCTCAGTGGGATAGCTCTCTATGTGCTTTTCCCTCTCCTGAGATAGATCCTTGCTGAAGGTGGATAGACATCTGCTACACTCAAGCTCCACGCTTCCCACTATGCTCAGGTTCACCCTGTATCCGTCCCTGTCCTTTGTGATCTTCACGAAGACCTCGAGAGGCTCCTTAATGTCTCCCAGCTCTGCGGGAAAGGCCACGTCCTCCGGTTGGAGGACGTAACTCTTCTCGAAGACATCGAAGCTCTCGAAGATCTCCTTCAGATTCAGGGTGGTCATGATAGTTTCCCCTTGCTGTTTTCTAATTAATATAGCTTCGAGCGGAACACTTGCAAAGGTTATTAAGAATATTAGAATACCCTTATAATCCCATGAAGGAGGTCCGCGATGAGTATGGATAGAATGCTCAGGCTTACCTCTGGGATAATGCTTTTGATAGTTTTCTTCTTCGGGCTTGCTGGAAGCAATGTGGGACTATTCTGGAAGTTCTTCCTTCTGTTCATGGCGATAAATCAGATCCAGTCCGCCTTCACCGGCTGGTGTCCTGTGATTTCTCTTTACAGGAAGTTCGGTGTGAAAGAGTGCCCTTGCTGACGTATATTTATAAGAAGCCCCGCAACGGGACAGGGTGAACTCCCCCAGGCCCGAAAGGGAGCAAGGGTAAGCCCGCCGTCTCGGGTGCGGGGCCTTACATCTTAAAAGACTTCCCAGGAGGAGGTGGATGAGTTCCAGGGAACTCACGGAAGAGCTCGAACAGCTGAAGGAGTCAAGGAAACAGGGAAAGATATCTCCAAAAGAGTTCTACGCCGGCCTGCTTAAGATACTCGGAGAGCTAACCGACGAGCTTAAAGGGGAAAACATAAGCGACGATGACATAAAGAAGCAGATTCCTCTTATACTTGTATTCCTGGAGGAGCAGATAAGCAAATACGCGGAAAGAGGGCATTGATGACCTACGTTCCCTTCGCACGCAAATACAGGCCCAGGTTCTTCTCGGAGGTCATCGGTCAGGAGGTTCCGGTAAGGATACTCAAGAACGCGGTCAGATCGGGGAAAGTAGCCCACGCCTACATATTCGCAGGCCCGAGGGGTGTGGGTAAAACTACCGTTGCGAGGATACTTGCTAAGGCCCTCAACTGCATCAATCCCAAGGACGGGGAGCCCTGCGGGAAGTGTGAGAACTGCCTTGAAATAGACAGGGGGAACTTTCCAGATCTTATAGAGATGGACGCAGCCTCCAACAGGGGGATAGACGACATCAGGGCCATAAAGGAAGCAGTCTCCTACACTCCTATAAAGGGAAATTTCAAGGTCTACATAATAGACGAGGCCCACATGCTCACCAAGGAGGCCTTCAACGCCCTTTTGAAAACACTTGAGGAGCCTCCACCGCGAACGGTCTTCATCCTCTGCACGACCGAATACGACAAGATCATTCCCACGATCCTCTCCCGTTGTCAGAGAATAATCTTCGGCAGGGTCAGGGAAGAGAACATAAAGGCTTACCTGAAGAAGATCTGCGATCAGGAGAAATTAGAGTGTGAGGAGGAAGCCCTCAGTGCAATAGCGAGGGCCTCGGAAGGGTGTATGAGGGACGCAGCTTCATTGCTCGATCAGGCGAGCGTATTCGGAGAGGGTAAGGTAAACCGAGAGGTGGTGGAGTCCTTCCTGGGTATACTGAGTGTGGACAAGGTCAGTGGATTCATGAAGCTCCTCCTGGAATCCAAGGTGGACGAAGCTATCCAGGAGCTCAGAGACCTTTACAACAAGGGCTATAACCTCTCTAAATTCTGGGATATGCTCGAGGAAGAGGTTAGGAACGCTTTACTCTTTAAAAGTCTCAAGGATCCCACAGGTGTATTAGAGAACACGGAGAGCTATGAGGAGTTTAGAGACTACCCTCTGGAAGCACTTCTCTACCTTGAAAATATAGTGAACAGGGGAAGACTGGAGGCACGCACAAGACCGGCCCTCGACGCTTACGAACTTGCGGTGATCAAAACCCTGATAGTTAAGGAAATCCTTCCCGTATCTAAGGCCCTGACGAAAGTTCCCCAAGAGTTAAGCGGTGAACCCAAAAGGGAGGAGAGCTTAGAGGAAAAGATAAGGTCAGGTCTATCTCCCCTCGCTTACAAGGCTATAGAGAGGGCCGGCAGGAGAGAGGAGGACGGTAAGGTTATCTTCGAAATAGAGGAGAAGGACTACGAAACCTTTAAAGAGGAATTCGAGAAGCTAAAGAGGCAAGTTCCCCAGATAGTTTTCGAGCCTCGGAAAAAAAAAGACCAGAGAAAGGATACGACGAGTCTGTTTTGAAGGTCATGGAACTCTTCAACGCCAAGGTGGTCAGGTATGACAGAAAGAAGTAAGGAGATAAGGGCACGGATACTGACCGTCAGAGTTCCAGTGGAGGAGGTGGGCTTTCTGAACTCCCTCGTGGACGGCCTCGACAGGGTCGCCTTCACGAGGACCCGCAAGAAGGGAGAGGGTGTGGTGGATATAATAGCCTCCCCGGACAGGTTTGAGGATCTTAAAGAGATAGTAGAAGGTTTCAGGAAGCACGTAAGAGGTTTAGAGGTTCTCGGAGAGTCCAGCTTTGAAGATCTCGACTTTTAGGAGGTTTCAGGATGGTGGAAACAAGGCTGAACGAAGTTAAGGAGATGATAAAGGATAAAGCGGGGATAATACTCTCCAACCTTCTCTCTCAGGGAGGAGAGTATGGTGAGATCTTCTATGAGCGTTCCAGAACCACGAGGATGGAGCTCGAGGATAGAAAGCTCAGCAGGGTATCCCACGGATACGACGAGGGAGTCGGTATAAGGCTCATAAAGGAAGGCAGGACCTTCTACGGATACACGAGCGAACCTACCTTTGAGAACTTGCTCCAGATAGCCAAGACGCTCGCCAGGGGCGAGGGCTACGGTCCCGTGGCGGTTGGTATGAGGTCCATAGAGGGATGGACACCCACCCTGATAGACCCCGACTCGGTGGACCTCCAGTTCAGGGCTGAGATCCTCAAAAGGGCGGAGGAGAAGGCCAGAAGCTACGGAGACAGAGTAAAGCAGGTTCTTTCTGTCCTGATGGACAAGACGAGGGAGATACTGGTGGTGAACTCCCTCGGAGAGACCGCGGAGGATCTCCAGAAGAGAGTGGTCTTCTTCGTGGAGGTGGTTGCCAGCGACGGAGAGATACTCCAGAGAGGTTACGAGTCTCTGGGGGGAAGAAAGGGCTTCGAGATATTTGAAGAGACCCCTCCGGAGGCGGTGGCCCAGAAGGCGGCGGAGAGGGCCCTCCTCATGCTGACCGCAAAGCCTGCTCCCGCAGGAACCTTCACCGTTGTCCTCTCCTCTCAGGCGGGAGGAACCATGATCCACGAGGCGGTCGGCCACGGACTGGAGGCGGACCTCGTCCAGAAGGGGCTTTCGGTCTATGCGGGTAAGCTCGGGGAGAAGGTGGCGAGTGAGCTCGTCACGGTTATAGACGATGCTACCCTGCCCCAGCACAACGGCTCCTTCTCGGTGGACGACGAGGGCGTCCCCGCCCAGAGGAAAGTATTGATAAAAGACGGATACCTGGTGGGATACATGTATGACAGGCTCAGGGCTATGAAGGAGGGAAGGGAGTCCACCGGAAACGGAAGGCGCCAGAGCTACGCTCACGTTCCCATAGTGAGGATGACCAACACTTACATAGACAAGGGAAAGGACGATCCGGAGGACATACTCAGGGACACCAAAAAAGGTGTCTACGTGGTCAAGATGGGCGGTGGAGAGGTGAACACAGTCACGGGAGACTTCGTCTTCGAGATAATGGAGGGCTACATGATCGAGAACGGAGAGATAACCTACCCCATAAGGGGTGCCACGCTGATAGGGAATGGACCGAAGGCTCTTCAGGACATAGACGCGGTGGGAAACGACCTCGGGTGGGCCATAGGAACCTGCGGTAAGGACGGCCAAGGCGTTCCCGTCACCGACGCCCAGCCCACGGTTAGGATCAGAAGGCTCACCCTCGGGGGATGTCAGGTCTGCAAGTGAACTATCTCCGTTCCGATACCCTCCTGAGTGAATATCTCCAGCAGGAGCGAGTGCTGGATCCTGCCGTCTATTATGTGAACCTTCCTGACACCACTCTCCAAAGCCTTCAGAGCGGATTTTACTTTGGGAATCATACCTTCCCTTATTACGCCCTTCTCTATAAGCTCTCTTGCCTTGCTTTCAGAGAGACTCGATATAAGCTCTCCCTTTTCGTCCTTAACTCCCTCGGTGTCCGTCAGGAAGATGAGCTTTTCAGCTTTTATATACCTTGCTATCTCGGATGCTGCAATGTCCGCGTTGATGTTGTAGGCTTCCCCCTGCTCTCCCACACCCACGGGAGCTATCACGGGAATAAAGTTTCTTTCTATGAGAGAGTTTATAAGATCTACGTTCACGCCCACGATCTCCCCCACGTAGCCTACGTCCTCGCTGGGAGGCGGTAGACCTATCTCTCTGAAGTATCTTTCCTTATTGAGCTTCACAGCTCGTAGGAGCCTGCCGTCCCTACCCGAGATACCCACCGCGTAGACCTTCTCACCGCTGTGCCTGTTTATAAGGGCTACGATGTCCTTGTTCACGTCTCCGGAGAGGACCATCTCTACCACGTGCATAGTTTCCTCATCGGTCTTCCTCATACCTCCGACGAATCTGGGCTTTATCCCGAATCTTTCTAGGGTGGTGCTTATCTGGGGACCTCCCCCGTGGACTATGACAACGTTTATGCCCACGTATTTGAGAAGGACCACATCCTTGGCAAAGGACTCCCTGAGCTCCTCCCTGGTCATGGCGGAACCGCCGTATTTGATAACGAATACCTTTCCGTGGAACTCCCTTATGTAGGGGAGGGCCTCATGCAGGACCTTAGCCTTTCCTACGAGGGTTTCCATCAAGAAGATTTTACACTCAGAAGAACATATCCCTCCACAGACCCCTCGCCCACTCATAGTATCTCTTGGCGGTAGAAACTTTCCAGGTGTTATCCTCCCTGAGGATCTTGTTTATCTGTTTAGTTCTTACATTGTATTTGTATTCCACCTCGAGCATTATGGCGGACTTTAAGTTCACCATGGCGTAGCAGACACCGTGCTGGATAAGCTCTCCCCCAAATTCCTTACCTTTTATTCTGCTTGAAACTATCCTGGCGACGACCTTAGCCTGAGAGTTAGCGGCGTATCCGCTTTTGGGGAGATAGGACTCACAGGAGTCCCCTATCACAAAAACGTTTTTGACCTTGGTCTCAAAGGTCATGGGATCTACTCTTACCCACTTTTCCCTTCCGTATATCAGGCCTATTCTCTCAAGGAGTTTGGGTGCTCTCATGGGCGGTATTATCGATCCGAAATCAAACCTTACATCTCCTTTGTTTGTCTTTATCTTCCTCGAAGCTACGTCTACATCCTTTATTCGAACTCCGGTTATGTAGGTGGCCATTCCCCTGTAAAAGTCCTCGTAAGCCTTCATGAAGCCATCCCTAAGAACGGGGGGATACTCGTTCGCGTCAAGAAAATACATATGGGCTTTAAGGCCGTTTTCCCTTATATAGCTGAGGATCAGAGACGCCCTCTCGTAAGGAGCGGGAGGACACCTGTAGGGCATCCTGGGAACCGTTATAACTATGCTCTCACCTTCGAACTCCTCGAGAAGTCTTCTCAGGTATAGATGTTCACTCCCCGGCCTGAAGGCACCCGGAAAGAACCAGGTGGTTTCCTCGTAGAAGGGAAACTCCTCGGTGTCATACTCTATACCCGGTGAAAGAATAAGGTAATCGTAATCAACGTAGCCGTCCGATAGGTATACTCTCCTTTTGGGGAGATCTATATCTACTACCACATCGTTTATAACCTTAACACCGTATTTGGTATGGAGTCTGTTGTAGGGAAAGCATAACTGACCGTAATCTATAAGCCCTACAAGATAATGATTGCTCAGAGGGCAGGATACGAAGAGCTGGTTCTTCTCTATAAGCACGACTTCCGCGTCTGAATTTTCCTTTTTTATGTATTTGGCCGCGGTAACACCTCCGTAGCCTCCCCCTACTATAACTACCCTGTTCCCCTTAGAGGGAGGAAGCAACCTTGAAGTGCTTTTAGCTATTACACCGCTCGCGAGAAGAACTCCTCCCAGGGCCAAAAGCCCTCTCCTGCTAACACCTGATGACCTCTTTTGCATACTCTTCCACCTCTACAACCTCACACTTGTCCACAAGCTTCTTAGCCTTCCTCGAGGACTTGTAAAGTTTCCTGAGGTCAGGTTTAAAAACATCGAAGAAGTCCTCGTAAAGTTCCTTTCCCAGTGTCCCTACAGCGTAGAGTTTACCGCCTTCGTATTTTAGGACTATGGCGGTGAGCGGTTGGGGAGCAGGTCCGTCTATAACCTCTCCTCCCTTTGCGGGATCGAAAACAGAAAGGTGCGCACAGCACTGGATCACCCCTCCTCTCTTGACTATCTTGGAAAGGATATTCTCGGGATAGTAATTGATGAAAGAGTATTCCGGCGTAGGATAACTCATCTGATGGGGACATATTGCACAGTAGGCTACTATGCTCTTTTTCGGTCCAACTCCCCCGGGCCATCTGTAGGTGGTTCCATCGGATAGCTTTACATCCGCGGGCGGAACTTCCTTTCCAAGGTTTGCCAGTATGCAGGGTGTAGCCCTATGGGGATAAAAGAAAATGTATTGCTTCCCCGGATCTATATCCTCAGGTCTAAGAGGCGTTCCGTCCTTCTTCAGAAGGATAGCTTTTTTGTAGGCTTTGAACTCTACCTCCTGTGCCCTCAAGGAGCTTATAAAAAAGGAGGGGGAAGCGAGGGAAGCGGCGGCAACGGCAGTGCACGTCTTTATGAAACCCCTCCTGTCCATACTTTCCTCCGTCAGCTGAACATGTCTCTGTACATAGCCTTGGCCCATTCGAGGTAAGCCTTCCAGTTTTTAGAAGAAGGATTGTTGTCCATCTTAACGTTGTGGAAGGCAAAGCTGTTCTTTTTAGGATCGTATTTGTAGGTCAGATCTACCCAGACCGCCTTACCTTTGTCCACCCCGGAGTAACAGAGGGTTCTGGGAGGTTTGTAGGGCATGCTCTTTCCGTGTATCAAGGTTACGATAAGCTCCGCAACGTTGTGAGCTTCCGAGTTGGCGGTGTTTCCGCTCTTGGAGAAAGGATGGTTCCTTGCATCCCCTGTGCAGAATATCCTTTCGTCCACTGTGGACATGTACCAGGGCCATTTGAGGGAGGGCCATCTGTCCCCCTTGGGCACCAGCCCGAGTTTATAAACGAGAGGTGCGGACTTACATCTCGGGTATAGGTTGAGATCATCAAACTCGAAGTCTCCAAGATTGGTAACTATCCTTTTCTTTCCAAAATCCACATGCTTTATCTGAGTCTGAGGGTAGTACTCCACATATCCCTTAACAAACTCATCCCATGCCTTGTGGAAGCCTTCCGCCTTGACCGGTGGATCGTTGTGTGGATCGAGAAGGATAACCTTTCCAGGTATCTCGTTCTGCTTGAAATACCAGGCTATCATGGTAGCCCTTTCGTAAGGCCCTGGCAGACATCTGTAGTCGAGTCCGGGAGGAACTGTTATTACGAAGTTTCCTTCCTCGAAGTCCTGTATCTTTCTTTTCAGTCTGAAGTGCTCCTCTCCGGGTTTGAAGGCTGCGGGATACTTCTTCATCGCTATCTCTATGTCCTTCGGATCGTCCCCCACCCACTGGGAGTAGTCGTAGTCTATTCCGGTAGCGAGAACGAGGTAGTCATAATGTATCTTGCCTATGCTTGTATAGACGTATCTTCTTTTTCTATCAACGTCGTGGACCTCCGCGTTGATGAAGTGGTATCCGTACTTGTCCGCGGCTTTCAGGTGGTCATGAATGAGGAACTCGAGATCTACGAGGTCAACAAGCCAGAGGTTACTCACCGGGCAGGACATGAACACGTTGTTTTTTTCGATAAGGACCACGTCTATGTTTGGATCCTTCTTCTTAATGTATTTGGCAAGCGTGGATCCTGACCATCCGCCTCCGACTATAACTACCCTCGCGGAACCTCTCGAGGGCTTGGGAAGGTTGATGGTATCCACACTTTTGGCAAAGGTAAAGCTTGTAGCTCCACTTGTTGCGGCTACCGCCGCTCCCACTCCCGCTACCTTTAGCAGGTCTCTCCTGCTCACTTCCATCTTTGCACCCTCCATTGAGTTTTTCTCGTTTTCAATGTTTAGCAAAATTCATGCCATAACTCAAAACTCCTACATATCAAATAACTCGGGAAGGGGCATACTTTAATTTTCAGTGACACATCTGACACCCCGAGAGACATCTATGACAGCTACCATTTTCCAGAGGGAACAGTAAATTTACCCCCATGGACTTCTCCGTATTCGACCAGTTTGAAGAAGAGGTTGTCATAATAGACAAAAACTACAGGATAGTCTACGCTAACGAAAAGTACGCCAAGGATCTCGGATACAAAGATCCCAAAGAGGTCATAGGCAACTTCTGCTACGTTGTCTCCCATCATCAGACAAAGCCCTGTGAAGGGGAGTGCCATCCCTGTCCCTTGAAGGAGATAGAGAGGACGGGAAGATCTGTGAACGTGGTTCACACCCACTACACCCACGACAACAGGGAAGTTCCCGTAGAGATATGCGCCTTTCCCATAGAGAACGGGGAAAAGATAGTTCAGATAATAAGGGATATAAAGAGCGACAAGGAGAAGTACTACCTCTTCAGTCTGGCTCAGAGGCTAAGTTCTGTGGGATTTCTCGCTCTGGGTGTAGCCCATCAGATAAACACCCCCCTCAGCACCATCCTGCTTGCTCTTGAGGAGCTGGAGGAGAAGGTGGGGAGCTCTGAGGAGATAGAAACCATAAGGAACGCTGTAAAAACCTGCAGGGACTATGTGGATAAGCTCTTATTCCTCGTCAAGAGAAACTCCACCAAAGATCTTGTGAACGTGAGAAAGGCTGTAGAAGACTCGGTAGACATCTTAAGGATATACGCGAAGGAGAAGGGTGTGAAGATAGAAACGGACCTCGAAGAGGTGGGCTACCAGATGGGGAACGAAGCGGACATAAGGCACCTCGTTCTCAACCTCGTCCTGAACGCGGTTCAGGCTTCTCCTCCGGGGGAGAAGGTGGAGGTCAAGCTTTACAACGAAGAGGGCAGGTGGGTTCTCGAGGTGAGTGACAGGGGCCCGGGGATAGATCAGGAGGAGCTCAGTAAGATATTCATACCTTTCTATCAGGGAAAGAACAAGAAAGAAGGCTCTGGCCTTGGTCTTGCTATCGTGGACAGTATAGTGAGAGAGTACGGTGGCTCAATCTCTGTGGACACCAAGTTGGGAGAAGGGGCTACCTTCAAAGTTTCCATTCCTCTCTCTTAGTTCTCTGAGCTTTCTGAAAACGGTCCTCCTGCTACACCCCAGCACCTTAGCAACCTTGTCCACACTTCCCAGCTTCCTGTATAGGTAGGCGGTGTAGAGAAGTTCGAGATCTTTCAGGGAGGGCATAGCGGAGAAGATATTTTCCATGCAGGCTTCCTTGCTCTCCCCCGAAGGAAGGCAGAGGTTCTCGTCTATATACTCTCCTTTAGAAAGGAGCGAAGCCCTCTCTATAGCGTTTCTTAGCTCCCTTACGTTCCCCGGCCAGTCGTAGGCCGTGAGCTTTTTGAGTGTCTCCTTTTTGATCCTCTTCCTGTATCTCCTCAGAAAGGTTTCTACAAGAAGGGGAATGTCCTCCTTCCTTTCCCTCAGGGGCGGTATCTCCACCTCAAAGGTGTTTATCCTGTAAAGAAGATCGCTCCTGAACTCTCCCTTCCTCACCATCTCCTTAAGATCCCTGTTGGTGGCGGAGATTATCCTCACGTCCACCCTGTGTTCCTTGAGGCCTCCCACCCTCCTGAACCTCCTCGTCTCCACGAACCTCAGGAGTTTAGCCTGAACGGGCAGGGGTATCTCCCCTATCTCGTCCAGAAAGAGCGTCCCTCCGTCCGCAAGCTCCACCAGACCCAGCTTCCTACTCGTGGCTCCCGTGTAGGCCCCTCTCTCGTGGCCGAATAGCTCGCTCTCGAAGAGGTGCTCGGGTATGGCCCCGCAGTCCACCACGATGAAGGGCTTATCCCTTCTGTCAGATATCCTGTGGATGTATCTGGCGAGGACCTCCTTACCCGTTCCCGTCTCCCCTCTCAGAAGTATGTTTATGTCACTTCTGGCCGCTCCCTCTATCATCTGAAGTATGTTTTTAAAGAGGGGACTTCTGGTCTCGAGGACTATCTCGTGCTCCTTGTCGAAGAGGAAGCTCTTGAGAGCTTTGTTCTCTTCCTCGAGACGCTTCTCTTTAAGGGCCTTCTCTATGCTTACCTCCAGGATGTCGAAGGAGAAGGGTTTCTGGATGAAGTCTGACGCTCCCGCTTTCATGGCCTCCACCGCGGTGCTTACATCCCCATATCCCGTTATCACTATGAACTTGGCATTGGTCCTCCCCGAAATCTCTTTAAGAAGGTCGAGGCCGTTCATATCCGAGAGTTTTATATCCAGAAGGACCACGTCGTAGTTTCCTTTTTCTATAAGCTCTTTGGCTTCCTCACCGCTTCCGACCGCATCAACCCTGAAGCCCTTCCTCTTCAATTTTCTCCCTATGAGGGAACTCAGGCTCTCGTCGTCCTCCACAACCAGTATGCTGACCATAGTGTCAATTTTGGCACACGGGAGGAGAAGGTCAATTAAGACTTTCTTTCCTCAGCTAAAATAGGACTTATGGAGAGCTTCGTTCTGGACACGAGCGTATTCACCAACCCGGACGTTTACCAGACCTTCGGTGAAAAGGACCAGCTGGGGGCCATAGAGAACTTCATACATCTGGCCATACACTCTGGGGCAAGCTTCTACATGCCCACCTCCGTCTACGACGAGATGCTCAAGATGGTGGACCTCAGGCACCTGGCTCCCGAGTTCGAGATGGTGGTCAGGATCAGATCCCCGAGGAAATACTCTCTAATGATACCGAGCGAGATCCTCTACGAGCTTATAGAGGAGATAAGGCAGAGGATAAACAAGGGCCTCAGGATCGCCGAGGAGCACACCAAGGAGGCGGGGAAGCTGGCGGAGGAGGACGTGGGTAAGGTGGTGAGCAGACTGAGGGAGAAGTATAGAGAAGCACTCAGGCAGGGGATAATAGACAGCAGGGAGGACGTGGACGTTCTGCTTCTAGCCTACGAGCTGGACGGGGTGATAGTCACCGCGGACGAGGGTCTCAGGAAGTGGGCGGACAAGGTGGGGATAAAGCTTATAGATCCGAGGAACTTCAAGGGGATCCTGGAGGGCCTAATCAAACACAAGCCCGCCACCGAGTAGGTGTCCCAGAAGTCCCGTCATGTTGAGAAAGATCTTGTCGAAGGTAAGGACCCAGTAGCCCTTTTCCTCCCTCAGATCCCTCTGGACCACCTGTATGTGCCTGGAGGTTCTGTGGAGAAGCTCCATCAGAGCCAGGGCGTTTTCTTTCTTCCTGAACCTGCATCTGAAGGTCCTGTATACCTTGTGCTCCCTTTTGAACTGCTCTATGGCTTCGAAGAGGCCGTCTATGAAGGCCCTTCCCAGCTCCTCGTAAAGGTGCTCCGTCCTCTCTATCCCCTCCTCCTCCATGAAGAGGACGAGCCTGAGTATCCTGTTGGTGTAGTATTCGGGAGGTAGCTGGAGCATGTTTTTGGTGGTAACCTTTATGTCGCTCAGGTTGGCGTAGCTGGTGATATACTTGGCCCTCCTGTTCTCCTCCGAGTCCTCCTTGAGAACCACCCCTTCCCTTCCCTCCTCGTTCAGCTCTATAAGCAGTTTCTTGAGCCTGTCTACATCCTCGTGGGTGAACCTCCCGAAGACCTCCACGCTCGGAAGGGAGTACTTTTCTATGAGCTTCAGCTTCTCCTCCTGACTTAAAAAGCCCTGCTCGTTCTTCCTCATTATGTCGAAGACGAAGATCTTGATGTCCTCCTTAACGAAGGGGGGGCTCTCCTCTATGTAGGGGTTCTCGGGGCCAGCCACCTCCGCACAGAGGACGAAGTCGGGGTTCTCCTCAAAGAACTCTAAGTTTATGAACTCGGGAAGCCTGTCTATGGTGAAGGGGCAGAGGTATCCTCCCCTGGACAGGGCGATCACCCTGTCCCCAACCTTAAATATCCTCACGTTGTAGCCGTCCACCTTCTCCTCAACCCAGAAGGGATTCTTGAACTGCTCTCTGATTCCTTTCTCGAGCATGAATATCCTTCCTATGTGGGGGTATCCCCACACCACCGTGTCCTGGAATACGGCGGTTCCTCTGGGAATGTCTTTGTAGTCGTCTGAAAACCTCAGGTATTCAAGCCCCAGGAACTCCTCGGAGCGGGCCTTCCTCTGCTTTACAGCTTCCTTTACGAGGCTTACCTCAATCACTAATTAGAGAATACCACAGCATAAGGCCGTCATGGCTTCCCAGTATGTCCTCGGAGGCCCTCTCCGGATGGGGCATCATACCGAAGACGTTTCCCTCCCTGTTCATAACACCTGCTATGTTGGAAACGGACCCGTTCGGATTGGCTTCATCGGTAGGATTTCCCTCCCCGTCCACGTATCTGAAGAGGATCTGGCCCCTTTCTTCCATATCCTTCAGCTCTTTTTTGGGAACGTAGTATCTGCCGTCGTGGTGGGCTATGGGAATCCTGAGGATCTCCCCCTCTTCGAGCTTCTTTGTGAGAGGGGTGTTCCCGTTCTCGACTCTGAGGTGGACATCTTTGCAGACGAACCTCATGCTCAGGTTCGGAAGGAGAGCGCCCGGGAGTAGGTGGAGCTCGGTCAGGATCTGAAAACCGTTGCATATTCCCAGAACGAGTTTTCCCCTGCTCGCAAACTCAGCCACAGCCTCCGCGAGGGGACTCTTAGATGCCAGGGCTCCGGGTCTGAGATAATCTCCGTAAGAGAAGCCTCCCGGAAGGACCACACAGTCGTATTTGGAGAGATCCCTCTGGTCGTGGAAGACGAAGTCCACCTCCTTTTCCAGAACGTCCCTTATAACGTAGTAGGTGTCGTAGTCGCAGTTGGATCCGGGGAAGACGCATACCGCAAACCTCATCAGAGTTCCTCTATCTCGTAATCCTCTATCAGGGGATTGATTATGAACTTCTCCACGAGCTTTTTTACGTCCTCCCCCTCTCCGACTTCCATCTCTACCAGCTTCCCCACCTTAACGTGCCGGACCTCAAAGCCGTTGTCCTTGAGCATCTCCTCGACCGCCCTCCCCTGGGGATCGAGAAGACCCTCCTTAGGCTTGATCAGAATTCTGACTCTCCTCATCCTCTTTTACCTCGGACTTTATAACGACCCTCCTGATCTCGTCTCCCTCCTCCAGATCCCACCTGGGCCTGGCGAGCCTGTCCCTCTTGGTGAGGGGGACGTCCCCGGCCCTTATCCTGTCGTAAAAGGCCTTACCGAGCTTGGTGCTCACCAACACCTCGAGCTCTTCCTTTATGGGAAGCAGGTCTATCAACCTCTCCCTCGCAGAGCCGAGAACACCAACCCCTTTTACTCCCCTGTTCCTGACGGGAACCTCTTCCTGGTATATCCTCTTGGCCTTCCCGTCGGGCGTCACCACTATCAGGAAGGGCTCTTCCCTGATTATCCTTATCCCCACCACCTCGTCGCTCTCCTCGAGCTTTATGCCCTGGGCCCCCTTGGTCCCGGGGGTGGCGGGAGGTATCTCCCTCACGTTGAACCTGGCCACCTTACCTCTTCTGGTGAAGACGAGGACGTCGCTCATATCTATGGACTGGGCTATGCCCACCACCTCGTCGTCCTCAGCCAGCTTTATTATCCTCATCCCCTGGGCCTTGTATTCGAACTCAACGAGGGGGATCTTCTTTATCATCCCGTTTCTGGTGGCGAGGAGAAGCCTGTCCGCGAACTGCTCCCTTATGAAGGCCCCCACTATCCTCTCTTCAGACTCCTTGAAGTGGACCCTGCTACCCCTCAGGGCCTGAGAGCCCGCCAGCCAGTAGACCCTTCCCCTGTTGGAGACCAGGAAAAGACCTTCGGTGAAGGGAACGTCGAGGATGTCCACAACGGGAGCCTCGCCCTCGGGCATCTCTTCGAGGGGAATTACCTTCCCGTTCTCCAATACGGTGACCACAAGGGATCCCTCCTCCAGCTCTCCTTCGAGGCCCTCTATGAAAGTCCTCCTGGGATCTCCGTATTTCTTTACAAGCTCCTGCGTCTCCTCTATAAAGATCCTTATCCTCTCCTCCTCGCTACCTATCACCTTTCGGTAGTAATCGATCTTCTGGAGCAGATCCGCCTCCTCCTGCCTTAGTCTGTCCCTCTCGAGGGAGGTGAGCCTGTGGAGCCTGAGATCCAGAACCGCCTGGGCCTGCCTCTCGGTCAGACCGAAGCGCGCCTGGAGCATATCCCTCGCTTCCGCGGGATCCTTTGATTTCCTTATCCCCTCTATCACCTCGTCCAGGTTGTTTATCGCTATCAGGAGCCCCTGAACCACGTGGAGCCTGTCCTCCGCCTTTCTCAGGAAGAACCTGGTTCTCCTCAGGATAACCTCGAGCCTGTGCCTTATGAACTCCCTCAGAAGCTCCTTTATGCCCACCAGCTTCGGCTCCCCGTTCACGAGGACCACAAGGTTAACGGGAAAGCCTTTCCTGAGCTGGGTGTATTTGAAGAGTTTTTTCAGGACCTTCTCCCCCTTTGCCTCCCTCTTGAGCTCTATGACTATCCTTATCCCCTCCTTGTCCGACTCGTCCCTTATGTCCGAGATCTCCTTGAGCCTCCCGCTTCTCACGTTGTCCGCTATCTTCTTTATGAGCTCCGCCTTGTTCACCTGGTAGGGGATCTCCGAGACCACGATCTGCTCCCTTCCCCCCTGGACCTTCTCCACGTGGGCCTTGGCCTTGACCTGTATCGTTCCCCTCCCCGTCTCGTAGATCTCCTTAAGGTCCTTGGCGTTCTCCACAACCCCTCCCGTGGGGAAGTCAGGGCCCTTTATGATCTGGAGGATCTCCTCGGTGGTCATGTTGGGGTTCTTGGCAAGCTCTATCAGGGCCTTCCCCACCTCCCTCAGGTTATGGGGTGGTATGGAGGTCGCCAGCCCCACCGCTATACCCGCGGTCCCGTTGCAGAGGAGGTTGGGGAACTTAGAGGGGAGGACCGTGGGCTCCGTGAGGGACTCGTCGAAGTTGGGGACGAAGTCTACCGTTTCTTTGTCTATGTCCTCGAGCATCTCGACCGCAATCTTGGAGAGCTTGGCTTCGGTGTTGTGGTTTATTATCCCGTTAGCCACGAAGGAGTGGCACCTGCTCTGAACCCTTATAGAGTAGACTGTCTTGTATCCCCCGAACTCCTTGGAGACAACCTGATCGAAGAAGTACCTGTTCCTGAGAAGCTCCTTTACGTGCCTTAGATCCTCTTCATCTAAGTATTTTTCAAGGACGTGCATATACCTTTCCAGGCTCTCGTATCTGTCGAGGTTGTGCTTTACGAACCACTCGTTGAACCTGAACCTGTATTTTCTTCTCAGGTATTCCGATAGGAAAGGTATCCTGTCCGTTCTGCTGAGGGCTTTTCCGTAGTCCTTCAGATACTCTTCAAGCTTCTTCTGCTTCTCGCTTACGAAGCCTATTTCTTCGGAGAACTTCTTGAGGTTGTGTGCACCGCTTATCAGAAGCCTGTATATATGTCTGTCCCTGTGGATCCTGCTCACTATCCCGAAGTTAAGGAGAACTATCTGGAGCTGTTTTATAAGCTTCAGGCTCTTGGAGTGGTAAAAGACCAGAACAGTTTGGCCCACCTTGCTTACGCTCCCGTCTCCTTCAAAGAGCGCCCTCAGGAAAGCCCTCTGGACCCTTTTAGAGGATCTCAGGACCACCTGAGGGATCTCCTTCTCCCCAGCCTTGTGGTTGAAGCCAAGATCCTTTATGCGCTCTATAAACTCTCTGCTGTGTATCTGGAACTCGGTTATCGTTTTCCCGCTCCTTAGCTTTCTTTCGTAAGCGCAGTAGGAACCTGCATGAGCTTTCGAGAGACACCTTTCGAACTCTTCCACAAACTCTGTATTCACATTAGAAAATCCAACCCTTCCATCGTTTATGTATCCCTCACTAACGAAGCTTCCCAAAAGGAAGGCCTCCTCCTCCGTTATGAGATCCTCATCGGGGAAGAGCTGAGAGTCTCTGGCAACAACGATGTAGTCCCCCTCCCGTAGCTCCTCAAGTGTCTTCCACCTGTAGGTGGGCCTGCCCCCTTCCCCTCTGACGAGAGTTAAAAGGGGATGGTTGTAGCTCCCCTCTATCTCGAGACCCGTGGCGGTCCTTACCTTTATTGTGGGATGCTTTCCCGAGTTGAAGAATCTGTCCGCTCTGTTGATCTTCCCGTTTAAAGACAGAACCTCCAGATCTATCTCGTGCTCCGAGGAGTCCTTAGAATCGGGAACTATGGACTCGATCGGGATTAGGCCCCTCTTCGTCAGGACGAGGGAGCCCTCCGTTACGCAGTATCTCATCTGGGCCGGCGGGTCCCCGTCCACCGAGCCGTAGTTCCCCTGCCCGATTATGAGGGGATACCTCATGGAGAAATCCTGGGCCATCCTGACGAGGGCGTCGTAGACCGCCTGATCCCCGTGGGGATGATACTTTCCGAGGCAGTTGTGGACTACAAAGCCGTTAGCCAGAAACTCGTGATCCTCCTCAACCTGTATGTCGTAGGTCTCCTCGGGAGGAGCGTCTTTAACTTCCTTTACCCTGAGGAAGAACCAGCCCTTATCCAGTGTATCTTTCAGCAGCCTCGCATACCTCGAGCCTACGAGCTCGGCCTTATTTAAGATGTTCAGGTCTTCCAGAGCTGTTTTGTAGAGGATAAACCTCTCCTTCAGATCCGCAGAATACCTTATCTTCGTTCCTGTTGGATACCTTATACCGCACCTAACTTTTTTACCTTCCGACGTAAGATACCAGCCCCCTCCGATATGTTTCTCTGAAAACTCCTTCAGCAACAGGCCTCCTATGTAAGGCACCACATCCGCCTTAACCCTCTTGGTTATCCTTTCCCCGCACAAGCGCTCCGCTTTAACGGGCAATACGGGAGAGGCGAAGATCTTCAACACATAGTGTCCCGATATCTCGAGAGTGTGAGTATCGTAGTTAGGTCTTATTTCCCTTCCTCCGATCTTGTTACCCTTAGGTCTCTGAGTGTAGACCCTGGCCGGGATGCCGAGGTAGAAGAGGAGGATCTGAAGGTCCCTGATAAGCTCCTTCGAGACGGAAGTGAAGGTAATAACGTTCCTGCTCTTGTGAACGCTTCCGTCTGAGTCTATGAGTCCGGAGACAAAGGCCAGAACCGTCCCCCTATCAGCTTTAAACACCCAGCTCGGGATCCTTTTCGTCTTTGCGCTTAGATTCTCATCCGCCTCGAGGATCCTGATGATGGTCCTTGAGTTTCTTGAGTTGAGTCTTACGGTGCCGTCCTTGGACCTCGAAAAGCTGAAGCCTTTCGAAGAAAGTATACTCTCTACCCTCTCCCTCATCCTTTTGTCCGAGATAAACAGCCCCACCCTGTGGTATCCACGCCTGTCTTTCTCAACCCAGCCGTCGCCGACCAGCAGGCCTATCAGGTAGGCAAGACTCTCGTCTATCTCCACACCTTCTACCTTGATCCTGCTCTCCACTTCAGGGAAGACACCCCTAAGCAGAAGGAAATCGCCCTCCTTAAGATCCTTGGCCCTCCTCCATACCAGATCACCTTCCGGAGTCAGAACCTTGAACATCTGGCCAGGAGTGCATCTTACCGACAGGCCCGTATCGACCACCACCTCCTTCAGGGGCTGGGGAGGCATAACGTAAAGCTCCGAAACTCTCTTCAATCCTCTCGAAGTGTAAACCAGATCGCCCCTCTCCACCTCCTCTATGTTCTTTATCCCTTCGGAGGTAACCACCTTGGTTCCCCTTACGAAGCACTCCCCCACTATCCTCGCGCTCTTCTTGAAGGGCTTATCGGGAGTGAGCCCCATCTCATACATCGCGTAGAGTATCCTTCTCTGGACGGGCTTGAGGCCGTCTCTGACGTCGGGGATCGCCCTCCCCACTATGACGGACATGGCGTAGTCTATGTAGGACTGCTTTACCTCTTCCTCTATGGGGACTTCGATGATCTCCATTTACCAGATTATACCACAGCCTCCACGATCCCCTCCTCCCTCACCACCCTGAAGGTCCCATCGCCCAGGAATCTCTCGCAGACCCAGATGTTCGTCTCTAAATGTCCCGTAAAGAGGGGAACCCTGACAGAACCTCCCGCAAGACCCAGCCAGGGAACGAGGTGGTCCGCCAGGTGTCTGTCCACCGTCGCCCCAGAGCTCCAGTCCTCCCAGAGCTTCTGGGCACACTCGCCTCCGACGGTCTCCGCGGGCTTTCCCTTCTCGCCCAGACTGTCCGCACCCATTATGTTCCCCTCCGTGTCCTCGAGCCACATGGTCACGCTCGTCCCTATGGAGAAGCTCTTCACGTACTGCCTGTAGACCTCCGGCTCGGGAAGACCCTTTTCCCTCAGGAGATCGAGAGCGCCTTTGACCTGCCTCTCCACAACCCTCCTCTCCCTCAGCCTCTCCTCCGCCACCGAGAGGAGGTGGAGCCTTTTAATCTCCCCCCTCCTCCTTTTAAAAAGGCTTAGCCTCCCTTTTAAAAACTCCCTCACCGATTTTAAATCCTTTAGTTCTTCGGAAGGACCGCCTTCCGCGGTGAGTCTTACAAGACCTCCTCCTGCGGGACGGTAGCCCCTTCTGACCACCTCTATCCTCACGAACCTGGCAACCCCCGATATATGGGGAAGGTAGACGAACCTGACCCAGTCTACGGTGGGACTCATGGGAACCTCCGTCCCTCCCACTATCTCTATCTCAACCTTTCCGGGAACGAAGAGGGAAACGGGGAGAACCGCCTGGAGGAAGAGGCTTATAGATCCCGCGCTTCCGAAGTCAACGCTGTAGCTCCCCGGCCTCAGCTCACCGGGAACGTAGGTAAGCTCCGTAGAGCCCAAGGTGTCCCCCTCGACCTCCGCGGAGGCGAGCTTTTTGAGAAGCCTGATTATGTGAAGGTGCTGTCTCCTGAGGCCGGGCCTCTCCCTCTTTACCCTCACATTCTTTATCCTCGCGGGGATCTTCAGAACGGTGCTGAGGAACAGACAGGTTCTGACCACCTGGCCCCCGCCTTCTCCGTGAGAGCCGTCTATCTCCAGCATCCGTTAAAATTCTAACTTATGTTCAAAAGATACCTCCTCCTGCCCATCCTCATAGGAGTCCTCACGGGAATCTCCGCTGTCCTCTTCGTCCACGCCATAGAGCTAATAACCCGCTACGTCCTGGAGCTTGCGGTGGGATACGTCCAGCCCCTTCCCGCGGGGGAGGGCACGAGGGAGAACTTCACCTTTTACCCGGAGAGGCCCTACCTCCTTCCCCTGACCGTTGCCCTCGGCGGACTTATCTCAGGGCTTCTCACATACCTCCTCTCCCCCGAATCCGCGGGAGTCGGGACGGACTCAGCCATAAGGGCTTACCACAGCAAGGATAAGCTCTCGATAAAATCCTCCATAGTGAAGCTCATAACCTCCGCCATAACCATAGGAACGGGGGGAACATCGGGAAGGGAAGGGCCCATAGCCCTCATAGGTGCCGGGATAGGCTCGACCGTGGGAGAACTCTTCAGACTCGACCGGAGGGAGAGGAGGACCGCCCTCGCGGTGGGCCTCGGTGCGGGGATAGCGGCCATATTCAAGGCACCCCTCGCGGGAGCCATAATCAGCGCGGAGGTGTTCTTCAAAAGGGACTTCGAGATAGAAGCCCTGATCCCGGGTTTCATAGCTTCCGTTACCTCCTACAGCGTCTTCGGAATGTTCTTCGGCTTCCAGCCCATATTCTCCGCGGAGATACCCAAGCTCTTGAACCTCCAGCCTGCCTCCCTCCTGGCCTACGCAGGGCTCGGCCTCCTCTGCGCCCTCGTTGTCCGAGTCTTCACCTTCCTCTTCTTCAAGGTGCAGGAGGAGTTCAAAAAGCCCAGAGTTCCCCAGTACATAAAGCCGGCCCTCGGAGGCTTTCTGGCCGGACTCGTGGGAGCCTTTATCCCCATTTCCATCGGGAACGGCTACGGCTGGCTCCAGCTCATAATGGACGGTAAGCTCACGGATCTTGGCTTCATAGTTCTCGGCGCAGTTGCGGTCATGCTGGGAGTCTCCTTCACCCTCGGATCGGGGGGCTCGGGAGGAGTTTTCGGTCCCTCGGTGATGATAGGCGGGCTCGTGGGAGCGGCCTACAGCATGACCCTGAATCAGCACCACTCCCTCTCCCTTCACGTGCCCTCCTTCACCATAGTGGGGATGGTCTCCCTCTTTGCGGGGGCGGCCAAGGCTCCCCTCTCCACCCTTATCCTCATAGCGGAGATGACGGGAGGCTACGAGCTTCTTGTCCCCGCGATGGTCTCCGTCTCCATTTCCTACTTCCTGAGCGGTAAGAGAAGTGTCTTCCCCAGCCAGGTGGACACCCGTCTCGACTCTCCCGCCCACATGGAGGAGTGGGGCCTTATGATCCTCGAGAAGCTGAAGGTCAAAGACTACATGGGCGAGCCCATAACCGTCAGGCCCTACGACTCGGTGGAGGAGGCCTACAGATTGATGATGGACAACCTTATAGGGGGCCTGCCCGTTGTGAACGGAGGCAAGCTGGTGGGGATAATAACCAAGAGCGACGTGATGGCTGTTCCTCCTCACGAGAGAAAGGACAGGAAGGTTCACGAGGTCATGAGCACCGATCTCCTCACCGTTACCCCGGAGACCACCCTCGCGGAGGCCTTCAGGCTTATGACCTCCAAGGGCGTGGGACGCCTACCCGTCGTAGACAAGAAGGGAAGCAGAAGGCTCGTTGGGATAATAGCGAGGACGGACATAGGCAGGGCCATAAGGGAGTTCTCAGCTTAGGCGGACGTAGATGTATCCCCCCTCTATCCTCGCACCCTCGGGCTCGAGGTTCCTCAGCTTCCTCGGGAGCATTATGTGGCTCTTGAAGTTCCCCACCCTCACCACTATCTCGTCCTCACCCTTCAGGAGGGAGACGCTCTCCTTATTCACAAAGGGCGCCCTTATCTTTATCACATACCCTTCCCCTTCCTGAATGAATTCGTAGGGCCTCTCCCTGAAGAAGACCTCGGAAGGATCCCTCTCTCCGTAGATCACCTCCGAAAGGAGCCTGAGCCTCTCGATACCGAAGACCTCCTCCTTAAGGAGGGGAACCTTGAAGACGGGAACTGGCGAGAAGTAGCTCTCTATCTCGGACACGTAACCCTTCTGGATCTCTATCCAGCTCCTGAGATAGGAGCAGTCGCCCGCCTCGGGAGGTATCACCTTGTTCACTATGACCGCGTCCACGTTAACCCCGAAGAGGTTGAAGTACATGAAAGCCCTCTGGCTCTCTTTGAGCACCATCTTCTCGGGATTGGAGACGAGCCTTACGGAGGTTATCTCCGGATCTATGAGGATCTCGTCCACGCCCTTTAGCTTCTCGTAGAAGTTCTCCAGAGCCTTGAAGTAGGACTCGTCGGGGAGGGGGACGTCCGAGATCCTCCCCACCACGGGTCTTGCCACCTTCATCACGAGGCGCTCCGTCTTGAATATCTTCTTCATATACCACTTTAGGACGGTGGGCATGGAGACGAACCTCAGGGACTCCCCCGTGGGAGGGAGGTCGAGAACGAGAACGTCGTAATCCTTCTCCCTGTAGTATTTGTTCACGTAGAGGAGGCTCGTGACCTCCTCCATCCCAGGGAGTATGGCCAGCTCCTCCGCGAGGACCTCGTCCAGCCCCGTCGTGTTGAAGAGAATCTCCAGGAACCTGTACACGTCTCCCCAGTATCTGTCTATTTCCTCCTGGATGTCTATCTCCTGGATGTGGAGTCTCTCGTTTATCTTCACGGGAAGTCCCTTTGCACTGCGTCTCTCCTCCTCGGGAAGGTCGAAGGCGTCCGCGAGGGAGTGGGCAGGATCTAAAGAGACCACTATGGTTCTGTATCCCAGCTCCGAGAGCCTGTATCCCGTCGCGGCGGATATGGTGGTCTTTCCGACGCCCCCCTTTCCGGAGAAGAGTATGATCCGCATGAGGATATTTTAAAATAGTGAAAACCGAATTACTTGCGAATTATTTGCAAATTAGTATATAATGATATTGCAATTTAATAACATACAGGAGGTGAGAGAGATGAGAAAAGCGGTAGCGGTGGTGGCGGTGGCTGTCGGCGGTGCGCTCCTGATGAGCGCGGGCAAGTCGGAGGACATGAAGCTCCTCGAGGAGGCGAGGAAGTATTTCCGGCCCCTTCCCAAGGTAGCTGAAAGCAAGGAGAATCCTGTAACACCCGCCAAGGTCAAGCTGGGGAAGATGCTCTACTACGATCCCAGGCTCTCCAAGAGCGGGCTCATATCCTGCAACACCTGCCACAACCTGGCCACCTACGGAGTGGACAACCTTCCCACCTCCGTTGGGCACAGGTGGCAGATAGGTCCCAGGAACGCCCCCACAACGCTGAACGCAGCTCTGCACGTGGCCCAGTTCTGGGACGGCAGGGCTAAGGACGTGGAGGAGCAGGCAAAAGGTCCCATCCTCAACCCCATCGAGATGGCCATGGACTCTCCCGAGGAGGTGGTCAAGCGCCTCAGCTCCATACCCGAGTATGTGAAACTCTTCAGGGAGGCCTTCCCGGGCGAGAAGAACCCCCTCAACTACGACAACGTGGCAAAGGCCATAGCCGCCTTCGAGAGAACCCTGATGACACCCTCCAGGTTCGACAGATTCCTCAAGGGTGATCTGAACGCCCTTACCAAGGAGGAGAAGGAGGGCCTGAAGACCTTCATAGAGGTGGGATGCGCCAGCTGTCATAACGGCCCCGCCCTCGGAGGAAAGATGTTCACCAGGTTCGGTATAGTGGAGGCTTACTGGAACGCCACAAGGGAGTATGTAACCTTAGAAAAGCCCACCATGCCCATGGACGTGGGCAGGTTCGCGGTAACCCACAAGGAGGAGGACCTCTACGTCTTCAAAGTTCCATCCCTCAGGAACGTAACCAGAACATACCCCTACTTCCACGACGGCTCCGTGTGGAACCTGGAAGATGCGGTGCAGGTGATGGCCAAGGTCCAGCTCGGGAAAGAGCTTACCAAGGATCAGGTGAAGAAGATAGTAGCCTTCCTCAAAGCCCTCGAAGGCGAGATACCCAAGGAGGCTCTGGAAGTTCCCGTTCTTCCTCCCTCCACACCCAAGACTCCCAAACCCGTAAGATGATTTCTCTGGGCCCCTCCCCGGGGCCTCCTTTCAAACCTCCAAGGAAACGAGCCTTCTGTGGAGGGCCTTCACAAGCTCGAAGTTCAGCGTGTGCCCGCCCTTGTATGAGATGAACTTACCCCTTACGGACATCCCGAGAAGGTAAAGATCGCCCACTAGATCGAAGACCTTGTGCCTTACGGGCTCGTCCTGATATCTCAGCCCCCCCTCGTTGTATACTCCTTCCCTGCCTATCACGAGCGTGTTCTCCAGACTACCTCCCTTTCCGAGACCTTTCCTCTTTATGAACTCTATCTCGTGCTCGAAGCAGAAGGTCCTGGCCAGAATTATATCTCTGACGTTGCCCCTGAAGGTGAACCTTTGCCTGCCGAAGTAGGTCTCAAACTCGCCCTCGTAGGTTATCTCAAAGCAGTTGTGCGGAAATGCTTTTATGTAAGCATCTCCGTTTTCCACTACCACGGGCTCTTCTAAGTTAAGGATCTGAACGTCCTCCGTCTGCTTCACCACCCTGTTCTTGAGTTCTCTGTAGTATAGATACCCGCTCCCGTCGAGGATGGGAATCTCGCTACCTCCCTGAACCTCCACCGTCAGGTTGCTGACGCCGAGGAGATGGAGGGTGGCCATCAGGTGCTCCACCGTCTTTACAACGACTCCATTACTCCCCAAATCGGTTGAGTGGAAAGTGTTTACCACGAACTCGGGAGAAGCGGGTATGTATACACCTTCTCTGTAGAAGCGTATACCGGTGTTCTCCGGTTCCGGATGCAGAATTATCTTAGATATCTCCCCAGTGTGTATTCCCACGCCCTCGAAATCTATCCTATCTTTTAAGGTCCTTTGCTTCATACCGTTCTAATATTAGCAATTTTCTTGCCAGAACTCGTGAATTTTACCCGCAACCTCTTCCATCAAAGGCCTGACGGGAACTATATTCGGAACGAAGCCGAACTTTTCCAGCTCCATTTTTGTAGTTTTGCCAATCGAAACGAGGACAAGACCCTTGAGTAGATTGGCTGTAAAGTTCCTTTGCAGATTTGCAAAAAGACCTCTGACCGCGGACGGACTGGCGAGGACGAGAAAACCTCCTCCTCCCAGGGCTTTCATAATTTTCTCTTCCGGATAAAGAACTATAGATGTCCTGTATACGTTCAGGGGAAAGACCCTGTATCCCTTTTCGGGGAGTCCCTTAAGGAGTTCCTCCCTCCCCTGCTCCGAACGGGGTATGAGCACCAGCTCACCCTTTCCCTCCGGAAGCTCCTTCAGCAACCCTACAGCGGAGTGCTCCTTTGGAACAAAATCCACTTGCACACCTTTTTCCTCGAGGGCTTTCTTCGTTTTCTCGCCCACAGCTATAACTCTGGATCCTTCCGGAACGGAAGTCCTGCTTAGGAAGAACTTAACCGCCTTGGCGCTCTGGAATATAATTATGTTCGGGACCTCCGGAGGCGGTTCGAACTCCAAAGGCTCAATTTTTATTAGGGGAAGGGCTACCACAGAAAAACCGTATCTCTCAAATATGTCCCTATCCCTTTCTATATCTTCCTCGGACCGGGTCAGGATCACCCGCCTTTTACAGGGAGGCTTTCTATCCATTCCCTCATCTCGTTTATAGCCCTTTCCGCCATAAGCTCCTTACGTTTTCTCTTGTCCTTTACCTTTTTATCTAAAGGCGGTAGAAGCCCAAATACAGGATTCATGGGTTGAAGCTCTCCCTCTTTGGAGGTTATATACCTGACCAGGGATCCCAGCATGGTCTCCGCGGGCGGGACTACCAGATCCTCACCCCTTGCGAGTCTTCCTGCATTTATTCCAGCCAGTATCCCGGTCGCAGCGGAGGCCACGTAGCCTTCAACCCCGGTTATCTGCCCAGCGAAGAAGATGTTCTCCCTCTTTCTCATGTTCAGGAAGGGGGTCAGAACCCTATTGGACTGGATAAAGGTGTTCCTGTGCATAGAGCCGAGCCTGACAAAGACCGCATTCCTTAAAGCCGGTATCAGCCTGAATACCCTCTTCTGCTCGGGATAGGTAAGCTTGGTCTGAAATCCGACGAGAGAGAGGAGCGTTCCCTCTTTGTTCTCCCTCCTGAGCTGAACCACCGCGAAAGGTTGCTTACCAGTTCTCGGATCTATCAATCCCACTGGCTTCATCGGACCGAAGAGGAGGGTCTGGTAGCCTCTTCTTGCCATCTCCTCTATAGGAAGGCATCCCTCGAAGTGGACCGCCTTCTCGAAGTCCTTGGGCTCCACCTTCTCAGCCTTCAAGAGCTCCTCGTAGAATCTCTTATACTCCTCCTCCGTAAGGACGCAGTTGAAGTAGTCATCCCCTCCCTTTCCGTATCTGGAACCCCAGAAGCCCTTGGAAAAGTCCACGCTCTCCGCTTCCACTATAGGCGAGATAGCGTCGTAGAAGTAAAGGGTGTCGTAGCCCACCAGCTCCTTTATATGCTCCGTAAGCTCATCCGATGTGAGCGGTCCCGTAGCAACTATAACTATTTCATCTTCAGGTATCCTCTTTACCTCTTCCCTACGAACCTCTATGTTGGGATGGCTCTCTATCCTTTCGGTTATGTAGCTTGCGAAAATCTCCCTGTCGACACCGAGAGCGCCTCCCGCGGGAACTCTCGCCTCCTTGGCAGCCTCTATGACCAGAGAGCCAAGCATGCTCATCTCCGCTTTAAGGAGCCCCGCCCCCGTGGTTATCTCCATACCGCCGAGGGTGTTGCTACAGACCAGTTCAGCCAGCTTATCGGTTTTGTGGGCGGGAGTCATTCTCTTGGGCCTCATTTCGTAAAGAATCACCTTGTGGCCTTCGTTCGCAAGCCTCCAGGCCGCCTCAGTTCCCGCCAGACCCCCGCCGATTATGACTATAACATCCACCATTTGTGATAAAAATATAACCCAGAGGGCCCAAAATTAGAATTTAATCATTAAAATTTAGGAGGTAGATTATTAAACAGGTATCTGTCTTGCATCCTTTGATTAATAGCAAAATTACCTATATTAGGATCACTTGATCCAGACACACCGAATATGCATATACCTTCACAAGGTATTAAATTACCATCAACAATCTCAAAAACTTTCCAAGCTGTTCCAGGTTGATTAGGAACATAAAAAGTATATGTTTTATCCTGCCAAACAACCCTAACTATAGCCCCAGAATTAGCTAAAGCTAAACTTGTATCCCCGCTATAGGTAGTGTAGTCGTGAACATAATATCTGTAGATAGCATTCGTATCAAGACTTGTTATATCTATAGTTTCTGGTCCAAATGAATTTGTATCATCTCTGCTCAGGTAAGCTTCTGAAGAACTTTTATTGTAGTAGGCTATATGATATTCCATTTGATTGTTTTTTATCTTAACTAAGTGGGCATCTAAATCAGCGGGTGTTTGTCCCCATGTTAAAATTATGCGGACACTATTTTGAGAAACAACAGGAGAAATTGTAAATTCGTAAGTTATCTGCCTATTTCCAACTATGTATATTGGATAATATGTTGTTATATAACCATTTTTTGATAAAAGTATAGTATAATATCCTTCCTCAAGCTCTAAACTGAAATTACCGGTTTGGTCCGTATTTGCTTGATAGATCAGCTCACCTGTAGTTGCTTCTATGCCTTTAAATACTCCTATTGATACCCCAGACAAGGCATTACCAGTTAAAGCATCTAATATTTTGCCAGTTATCGTGCTCAGCCCAGATGAATTAGAAGGTATAAGAAGAACCATAGGATAATTTTTAGTCTTATTACTTTCAACATTAACAATTCCATGAGCGGATATATATCCATCCCCTTTAAATCTAATTATATAAGTACCTGAAGGTATATTACTTATAGTAAAATTGCCGTTCGCATCTGTATACGCAATGGCTACAGGAACATCGATTACACTGTTTAGTATTCTAAATCTTCCTAAAATTTCCACTTCTACTCCCTCTATTGGTTCATAATTAGTGGCGTCTTTAACAGACCCAAATATTGTTCCTTGGGATGTATTCTCGTTTACCGCCTCTACATCCGGTACTCCGCAACCAGTCACTATAAATAACAAACATACAATGAACGTTTTCCACACATTGTTCACGGCCCAACCTCCATAGGAGGTTTTTATTTAAGATTATTTAAGATTAAATTAATTTTAACATAAGCTATTGATACATCAGTATTTACTTTCTCCCCTTCATCTCGGGGAGCTGGATTATGGGTGTCATGTTAGTGTCGTATGGGATTAGGATTATGGTGTTGTTCCCGCTCTCCGCGTAGGCTTTTATGTTCTCAAGGAACTTCCACATTAAATACTCTTTGGTAAGCGATCCCGCTATTATCCTGTTGGCCTCCGCTATGCCTTTGGCCTCTATCTTCTTTCTCTCAGCCTCGAGCTTCTCCTTCTCCACGAGGAACTTCATCCTCTGGGCCTCTTCCAGAGCCCTTCTCTTCTGCTCTATGGCCTCCACCACCTTTCTTGGGAGTTTTATGTCTCTTACGAGGATCTCATCGAGCAGTATGAACCTCTTTTCAAGCTCGCTCCGGACCTGCTGGGCTATCCTCTGCTGGATGAGAGACCTTTCCTGATAGACCTGTGCGCTGTCGAGGGTGGCTATGACATCTCTTACCGCAGATCTTATGACGGGCTTTATTATCCTGTCCTCATACCAGGGGCCGTACTCGACGTATATCTCCGCTGCCTTATCCTGCATGATCTTGTATAAGGTCGTCAGCTCCACATTTATTGTGAGACCGTCCTTGGAGAGGGCGTTTATAGAGTTGGAGCCAGTCAGATCGTAGCTGTGGGTTCTGACGGACATCTTCTCTACTTTCTGGACGAAGGGAATTATCAGATGAAGACCCGGTCTGAGCTCGTCCAGGCTCGCCTTCCCGAGGGTGAGCTTCACTCCCACGTAACCGCTGGGTATTACCACGAAGGGATTGGATATTAGAACCAACAGAATCACCACTACGAGCAGGACACCGAGGGCCATCAGCCCCTTGGGAACTTTGGGCATCTGGGGAGGTCTTTGATATCTCTGAGGATCGAATTCCATGCTGTATATAATAACCTCTTAACTATGAATTGCCAGGTTTGTCTGTCCGAGGAGAAAGCGGAGAAAGAAGGCTATCTTCTCAGGATCTTCGACCTTGACCCTTCCAAGATAGAGGAGAAACTTAGGGGCTTCAGCTTCAAGTTGAAAGTGTCCCTTTCGGGAGTAGAGGTGGAATTTGAAAGCGGAGAGGAGTGGGAGAAGGCGAAAGAAATTCTTAGAGATTTCGTCTACTCGGATAAGGGCGAACCTATGGAGAAGGTGGTGGGAGATCTTCTTAGAGAGAAAAGGCTCACCCTTTCTACCGCTGAGAGTTGCACAGCGGGCCTTCTTTCCGCAAGGATAGTGAACGTTCCGGGTAGCTCTGAATACTTCCTCGGAGGTGTGGTGGTCTACTCTAACGAGCTCAAAAAAGAACTACTGGGAGTTAGAGAGGAAACTCTGGAAAGGTTCGGGGCGGTATCGAAGGAAACATGCGCGGAGATGCTCAGGGGTCTCAAAAACAGGTTCAAAACCGATTGCGGGATAGCTATCACAGGGATAGCGGGGCCAGGAGGGTCGGAGCAAAAACCGGAAGGCCTGACCTACATAGGCGTATACGTGAGGGACAATGAAGTAATCGAGGAGAGGGTATTCAATATGGGTAGAAATCCCAACAGGTTTCTATCAACTCAGGTAGGGTTGAACATACTGAGAAAGATGGTGGTTGAGGAGGGAACATGAAGATCCATCCAACGAGCGTAGTGGGAGATAGCGTTAAACTTGCGGATGACGTAGAGGTGGGTCCCTTCTGCATACTCGAGGGGGACATAGAGATAGGCAAGGGAACGAAGATAGGCGGTAGGGTAACCATAAAGGGAAAGGTTAAGATAGGTGAGAACTGCAGGATCTACGAGGGGGCTGTGATAGGTGAAGATCCCCAGCACCTTAAGTATGAAGGAGAAGAGAGTGAGGTAATCGTCGGAAACAACGTGATAATAAGGGAGTACGTAACCATCCACAGGGGGACAAAGATCGACAAGATGAAAACCGTTATCGGAGACGACTGCATGCTTATGGCTTACTCCCACGTAGCCCACGACTGCATTGTAGGCAGGGGTGTGATAATGGCCAACTGCGCAACCCTCGGAGGGCACGTGGAAGTGGGAGATTACACCTTCATAGGCGGTCTCTCCGCGGTCCACCAGTGGGCGAGAATAGGAGCTTACGCAATGGTAGGTGGTCTTACTGGGGTTTCCCTGGATATACCTCCCTTCACGAGGGCTTCGGGACAGCATGCCCTCCTTTACGGAGTTAACACGGTAGGACTTCAAAGAAGAGGCTTCTCCAAAGAGAGGATATCAGCCATAAAGAAGGCTTACAGGCTCCTTTTCAGAAGTAATCTTCTCAAGAGAGAAGCGATAGAAAAACTCAGAAAGGAGTTCGAGGGGAATGAGGATATAGAGATGCTAATAAGGTTTATAGAAACATCCAAGAGAGGTGTAGCGAGGGACGCGGGAAGGGGATAAAAATCCCGTGAAGGCGCTCCTATACAGGAGAGGAGGTCTCGGGGATACGCTTTTGACCTTCCCTGTGCTCGAGGTCCTTAAAGATAAAGGATACAGAGTAACCGCGGTAGGGAACACCGATTACTTCAGAATAGCTCTCGAAGCTGGCTGGGCAGATGAGGTCAGGAGTGAGATACCCTCGGAGGATTTCGATCTACGTATAGTGATCGCGGTGGACGGGAACGTAAGCCCCTTTCCTCGAAAGAGGATCTGGACTGTAGAACACTATATCAGATCGCTATCGCTCGGGGAAGAGCGATTCTCTAAAGAAATACCTCTGAAGCCCCTCCCTAATTCTCCTTTTGAGGGAAAGGTAGTCTTACATCCCTCCTCCGGATCTCATAAAAAGAATCCGGACCTTGAGCTTTTTCTTGAACTGGAAGAGTTCCTCAAAGGCAGAGGCTTTGAGATCGTCTATCTGATCGGAGAAGCTGACCTGTGGCTCGAGGACAAGGTTGATAACTATGTTAAAAGCTTAGATCCATTGTGGATAGCTAAAGCCATTAAATCGGCACAGCTTTATGTGGGCTTGGATTCAGGAATATCGCATCTGGCCTCTTACGTGGGTGTTCCATCCGTTGTCATATACGGCCCCACGGACCCGATAGTGTGGAGACCGATAGGAAAGAAAGTTTACCAGATATACCTTAACTTAGAATGCAGTCCCTGCTTTCCCGATGTGTGTTCCCAGAGGCCATGCCTCGACAGAAGATCACTCCTCGATCGCCTTCTTCCACTCCTGGACCATCTCCTCGTCCAGATCGACGAGGATAACCTTCTCTAAGCACTTTGGTTCAAAGCTCTTTATCTCCTCGACCATGGCCTTCGCAGCTACGTCCTTTGGCACCCTTCCTACTCCGGTCCCCATACCGGGAAAGGCAATGCTCTTGAAACACCGGTCGTCCGCAAGCTTCAGCGCAGCCCTTGTAGCCTTTCGAACCTTCTCCTCGGTGGTCCGCATGGCAGGTTCTTCCATAGTGGGAGCGTGGATAACTCCTTTGAACTTCAACTTTCCAGCGCTGGTCAGAACAGCCTCGCCTACAGGTATAGGTGCCTGAGAAATAGCTTCCCTTTCTATCTCCTCCCCGCCGAACCTCCTTATAACTCCCGCAACACCGCCACCCATATATCCGTGGCTGTTGGCGGGATTAACTATCACCTCCGCATCCACATCGAGCAAACTACCCTGCCTTACCTCTATCTCCATAGAGAAGATTTTAAACGTATATAGGCTCGGTTATCTCACTCAGTCCCGCCTCCAACCTCATCTTTATATACTTGCCCCTTACCGTGTTGAGCGGTATCTCCAAAACCTCTCCGTTCTCTTTAAAGATCCTTACCTTATCCTCCTCAAGCTCTATCTCCTTAACAGGCTTGCCCGTATTGGAATCTATTATGAGCTTTTCCTTTATAAGATCCTTAGCAACCTTCTGAGCCATCTCTGAACCTCCTTTTTGTTTCTGTATCTTCATCTTTGTATATAACTCCAGATAAGCCCCTTACAAGTAATCTCTGTCATAGAATAGTTATCCATGCTCGCCAAGAGGATCATACCCTGCCTTGACGTGGACAAGGGAAGGGTGGTCAAAGGTGTCAAGTTCCTGAATCTCAGGGATGCGGGAGATCCGGTAGAGGTGGCAAAGCGATACGAGGAGGAAGGAGCGGATGAACTCGTTTTCCTCGATATAACCGCCTCCGCGGAGGACAGAGAAATTATGATAGAGGTGGTTAAGAAGGTGGCGGAAACTGTATTCATGCCATTTACTGTGGGGGGAGGCATAAGGAGTGTGGAAGACATGAGAAGACTCCTCGAGGCGGGAGCGGACAAGGTTTCTATAAATACCGCGGCGGTGAAGAATCCGAACCTGGTATCGGAGGGAGCGAGGCTCTTCGGATCCCAGTGCATAGTAGTAGCCATAGATGCCAAGAGAAAAGGAGAGAGCTGGGAGGTTTACATAAACGGAGGGAGAACTCCTACAGGACTGGACGTAATTGAGTGGGCTAAAAGGGTCGAGAGTCTGGGAGCAGGAGAAATACTTCTGACCTCCATGGACAGGGACGGAACTAAGGAAGGATACGACGTTGAACTGTGCAAGGCCGTTTCAGAGGCGGTAAATATTCCCGTGATAGCGAGCGGTGGAGCGGGCAAAAGAGAGCACTTCTACGAAGTTCTCGAGAAGGGCAAGGTGGACGCAGCTCTGGCAGCTTCCCTTTTCCACTTTCAGGAGCTATCGATTCCGGAACTCAAGGAATTTTTACACAGTAAGGGTATTCTCGTTAGGCTTGAGTAGGCCTTTAGTTGCTTTTTTATTGTTGGGAACCACATAAATTGCGACTAATTTCAAGGGCTGGTAAAACCGTTTTGGCGCGTAAATCCTGTAATATCAATGCCTTATTGACTCCAACAGCAAATTTATAGTACACCATAAATTGCGACTATCACAGCATAAAATGCGATTTTTTAACAAATCCTAAAGTAATGCCTTTGAGGAACGATAAGGATATTATGCCTGTGAGGAGGGTGGGGGTAAAGGAAAGAGGAGTAACGGGCAGGTTCTTCAGCTTCAAACTGAACAGAATAGTTGAGTGTGAATCCCTGCTGGAGATGAACTTCTGCTATTTGCTTGAATTTGACAAAGATGTTGTGGAGTATGAAGAACAGCCAGAGACATTCATCCTTAACGGTTTCAGATACACACCTGATTTCAGAGTGGTTTATGCCAATGGTGCTACAGAGTTCGTTGAGGTAAAGCCTTTCTGCAAGGTTCCCGAGTACAGGGAAAAGTTCAGGTTAATAGAAAACCATCTCAGAGAGAAAGGGTTCAGGTTCCGGGTGTGGACAGAGGAGGATTTCAATCCTGTGTATCTGGATAACCTCAAGTTCCTTTACAGATATATCCAGCAGCCTTCGGGTTATGAAATGTATGCCGAAAGAGTCCTCTCCATAATCAGAGAAGCAGGTAAAGCCCGCATAGAGGATATAATTGCGGTGTTTCCTGAAAAGGAGATAGCGGAAATCCTGCCTGTCATATGGCACATGATTGCCAGGAACATCATACGCGCTGACCTGAACAAGCCCTTAAACGCTTCCTGTGAAGTATCCTGCATGGAGGCTCAGAGGTGGGAGTAAATCTCGGTAAAGGCTCGGTCGTGAACATTGACGGCAGAGATTACGTTGTTGAGGGCTACAGGGATGCACAGACGCTTCTGCTCAGGGATATGGTAAACGGAAAACTGACAGTCTTCAATATGGAAGAGATCCTTGAAAAGGTAAAAACACCTTCTGCGGATAAGCTGGGCAACCCGGTTGAGGAGGAACTGCTGGAGATAGCAATGCAGAGGTACGAGGTGATAAAGGATCTTGTTCACCGCAGGGTGACCAGGCAAGAGGTTGAGTACACGGCGAGAAAGTATAACTGCCACCCTTCAACTATATACAGATGGATCAGGATGTACAGGGAGGCTGGAAACGTATATGCCCTTATACCGAATTACAAGCGCCGTGGGAACAGAGGAAGAAAGATTCCCGAGGAGATTATGAAGTTAATGGATGAGATAATTGAAAAGGAGTACCTCTCAAAGCAGAGACCTCAGGCGAAGAAGGTCTATCGTATATTCGCTCTTGAATGCCAGAGGAAAGGGCTTAACCCGCCCCACTACAATACCTTTCTGCGGAGAATAGCATCTGTGGAGAAGAGAAAGCTGACCAGATCAAGGGAGGGAAGGCTCGCAGGACTAAAATACGAGCCCATAAAGGGAGAGTTCACCGCGAGGTACCCTCTTGAAATACTTGAGGTTGACCACACACAGCTGGACGTAATCGTTGTTGACCCTATATACAGGAAGCCCATAGGCAGACCTTACCTGACCGCCATAATAGATGTTTACAGCAGGGTAATATTCGGCTTTTACCTTTCTCTGGAACCCCCGAGCTTCTTCACCTTCGGACAGGCTTTCTTCATGGGTGTGGCGCCCAAGGAGCCTTATCTGGAGAGACTCGGCGTTGACGGGACGTGGGATGTGTTCGGACTGCCCCGTGGAGTAGTTATTCACACTGACAACGCAAAGGAATTCCGCGGTAAGGATATTGAGAACTTTCTCAAAGCTTACGGGATAAACCAGGAGTTCAGACCCAGGAAAACTCCCCACTACGGAGGACACATTGAGAGGTTTTTCAGAACGCTCAATGAAGAGCTTCACCACCTTCCCGGAACCACCTTCTCGGAACCCAGGAAGAGGAAGGAGTACGATTCCGAGGGAAAGGCAGCCCTCACCGTGGACGAGCTTGAGAGGTACATAGCTGAATTCATAGTCAACATCTACCACAGGAGGAAACACAGCGGGATAGGAACTTCTCCTATAGACAGATACAGAAAAGGTATCCTCGGCGACGATAAGGCACCGGGCGTGGGAATGCCCACGGTTCTCACTCCGGAGGAACTCAGAAAGCTGAGAATAAGCCTTCTGAGAACCGAGGAGAGGACCGTCAGCAGAAAGGGTGTTCTGATAAATTACGTTAATTACTGGCACGAGGTTCTTATAAGCTTCATAGGTGAGAAACATCTCTTCAAGGTTGATCCCAGGGACATAAGCAGGATCTACTTTTTCAATCCCGGAGTCGGTGAGTATTACGAGATACCCTGCAGGAACACCACGTTCCCCACCATGTCCGTATGGGAACTGAGAGAAGTCCTTAAGCACCTGAGGAATACAAGCACAGCTCATATAGATGAATACGAGATAGCGAGGGCTTACGAGCAGCTGAAGAAGATACAGGAGGAGGCTGTAATTAAGAAGAAGAAAGCCAGAAGGGACTCGGAAAGGAAGAGAAGGAGAAAAGAGTCTGTGGTTTTTGAAGAAAAGCTTACAAAGAAGAAAAGCAACGCCGAAAAGTTCCCGCCTCCGGATCCGGAGATAGAAGACTTTGACGTGGAGGTGTTTTAGTGAATATTGAGGAAGTAAAGAGGCTGGACGACGAAGAGAGGATAAGATTCATTCAGAGAGACAGGTTCGTAAAGTATCCGAGGGCAAAGAGGATACTTGACAGACTTGAAGACCTCCTCAAGTATCCGGATACACTGAGACCGCCGTCTTTCATGATAGTGGGCGACCCCAACAACGGCAAGACCGCACTCGCTCTGTATTTTCTGAGAAACAACCTCCCTTATGAGCGTGAGAGCGGAGAAATCGTTTATCCCGTGGTGTTTGTGCAGGCACCGGAGAAACCGGATCTGAGCAGGTTTTACGATTACGTTCTTGACGCCCTCAAGATACCCTACCGCAGAAGTGCACCTTTGTCTCACAGGGAAGCTCTCATAGAACAGGCTTTTGAGGAGTACAGTGTGAAGCTCATTATAATAGATGAGATACATAACGTACTTTCGGGTAGCACGCTCAAACAGAGGGAGTTTATGAACGGACTCAAGAACCTGACCAACTATACGAAGAGACCCCTTGTCCTTGTAGGGACCAAAGACGCTCTCATAGCCACTGATACAGATGCTCAGATAGCATCAAGGTTCAAACCCGAATACCTTCCCCTCTGGACTTACGATAAAGACTACCTGAGCTTTCTGAATGCAATTGAAAAGACACTCCCTCTGAAAAAGAAATCGGACATAGCACTTAACAAACAGTTGTCCGGGAAAATCCTTGAGCTTTCGGAGGGATACATAGGGGAGATAGTTTCCATAGTCAAGGAGCTTGCGGTTCTAGCCATAAGGTCGGGCAAAGAAAAGGTAGATATCAGTTTGCTCAGGGAGCTTGGATGGGTTGCCCCATCAGGAAGAAGGAACATAACAGGTCTGGGCTAAGATATGGGTAGAGTGTCCGACGGTCCGTTCATAGAGAAGACGAACGAGGAATTCAGAAGCAGGTTCTGCGACGGGGGATTTCCGTGGAAGCTGGAACCCTTTGAGGACGAGCTCCTGTCTTCATACCTTGTGAGGCTTGCCTACTCACACCACTTCAACCCTGCAACCTTCTACAGAGCTTACTTTCCCGATCTCAAAAAGATATTTTTTGACAGGGACATTGACCTCTGGCTTGATAATGAAGCTCTTTGCAGGATTGCGGATAAGGCTAAAATACTCCCAGAAAAACTGATGAATCTTTCCCTCAGGTCTTATACGGGTTACCTTTTTGAAACTCCATCCCTTCGCACTAAGACGGCTTTTATTGACCCGGTCGCAATAGAGGGGACAGTGTCCAGAAGGGGATACAAGTTCTGTCCCGAGTGTCTGAAACGAGACGGCGTTCCATACTTCAGAAAGCTGTGGCGGGTTTCTTTCTATACAGTGTGCCCTGGGCACAGGACTCTGCTCACTGACAGGTGTCCTCAGTGCAACACACCCGTTTCTATACACAAACATGCAAGGCTGGAGGTGTTCCCTCACTGTTACAGATGCGGTTTTAAGCTGAAAGACACGCCACCGAGAAAACTACCTGATGGTTCTGAGGGCATAAAAGCTATAAAGTTCTTCACCGGAATTCTGAACAGGGGATACATGAAGCTGAACGGAGGCAGGTATGCTTACTCCCTGTCTGTATTTTCCGCTGTCCGAATCCTAATCAGGATTACTCTCAGGCTGTGGCGTGAAGGAAAAGGGGAAGATATGTTCAGCCATGACAGTTTTGCCCGCATAGAAGACCCGGGAAAGCATCTTTCCCAGATTAAGAAGATGTCCCATTTTGAGAATGCACCCGTGGAAGCCAAATATTTCCTGTTCTCCGCCGTATTCCGCATCCTGTGCAGATACCCGGATTCACTGAAGGAGTTTATAGAAGGTCACAGAATCCCTTTCTATATGTTTACCAAAGATTTAGGAGAGAAAAACCTGCCTTTCTTCCTGTGGGATGTGGTTAAAGAGTATAAAAGTCCATCACTCAACGCTATGACTCCTGAGGAGCTCAGGTCTGCAATGCTTGTGCTCGTCAGGAGAGGTATTGAGCCAACGCTGAAGAACCTGAAGAAATATCTGAGCCTGAGTATCCACTTCGGTGGGGCGCAAGTAGGGTTGAAAACACAGTATCAAAGATACATCAATAACATGAAGAATACGAAACTCCCCCTACTGTATTTACACCATCTAACCGACAACCGTAATTGTTGTCTCTGTTTATAGTAGCTCCATTTCCGTTTTATCCGTTGTTATTAATCTCCCCTTGCTGGAACTGAGCACTATCTTGGTTGTTCATGTGTCCCATCGTCGTAGAAGATAGATGAAGCATGGTCTACTACTGCTGTCCACCGCAATCCAAAGTACTTTGCTTCTTTATCTTTGTATCATTGTCTTTTCTAAAACCGGCAGGAAAGATTCCCAGTAAAGTCCATCGCTGTATGGTCTTGATGAGTTCTAATCAAATTCAAAACGCCTGCACACTTCTGGATAAAAGACTACCGCAGATCTGCTACTATATACTTTCAGGACCTTGCAACTGTATTCTAAGCTAATATACGTATACTCCTTGCGTACACCAGCATTGTATGCAAGCAGGGCTCTGAACAAGGCTTTTCTGTAATCCCTGTATATGTGGTTGTAATAATCAAGTAAGGCTTTAAGATAGTATGTGCCTATCCTTATATTTATTACCGGATTGTAGAGCCTGTCGACGGTTATGTTGGGCTCAAAGAGCTTAGCAGTAGAAGGCAGCACTTGCATAAGCCCTATGGCACCAGCGTGTGATGTAGCGCAAATGTCAAAGTTACTCTCTACTTTTATGACCGCGTAAATTAGCCACGGGTCAATCCCAACATCGCTGGATACCCTGTAAATTACTTTTGTAATAAATGTTGGGGATATCCCCTTGTACTTTACTCTACAGTAAGTTTCGTGAGCTTCTGCTTTTCCAATTGCTAAAGCAACTACAAGTATTAACCAGACTACACATTTCATGTTTAATTGCTCCAGAGAATTCCTTCTGCCGAAACGGTTCTGCCGTTGACAGTAACTTTATTCAGCTCAAATACAAGCCTCCCTCTTCTGAATTTGAGTGTGATGCTTGCAACCATATAATCGGCATTTCCGAAGCGTTCTGCCACACTCTTCCTGAGATGGTCTGTTATGGTCCTCGGTATGTAAAGATACAATCTGTATCTGTCTGTGTTCAGTCCGAGCTTTTCAAGCACCGCACGTTCCAGATTCTTTCTTACTCTAAACCCGGAAATATAGCCCGTGGATGCACCCAGTCTGACGAGCTTAAATTCCGGCGTTAATTTTCCCACAACCTTTCTGTCTTTCAAGTCGTATATAAAGAATGCACCCCCGGTTGACCCTACAGCCTGATGCAACCTTACGGAGTAATCAACAAATATCCTTATCGCTACCTTGTTTTCTCCTTTGGAAATTGCTCTTGCACGACTATCTGCCCGGCGTGGTAAGGGTCTTATAACTTTAAGGTCCAGTTTGTGTATGTTCTGTTTCAAGGGGCGTTTGGCAACTTTATCAACAGAAGGGTGTGAACCTTTACCGAGGAGATAGAAGATAACAAGTAGGAGCAGGAAAGCACCAACTGTAAGATAGAATCTTTTTATGTTCATAACGCCTACCCCTTCTGAGACCGGTAAAATAGCTGTATTCCCGTTTCTTGAGCTTTGAGTATAAGGGTTAGAAGCTCCTCTGGGTCTATGCGGCTGCGTCCTGAAAAGAACAGCTCTGCTGAAGGAGGCTTATTTTTTGCGAGCCAGTTGATGACCCTGTCCAGACTGCCGGGAGGGACGATTTCTCTGCCCTTCATCCTGACCGTCCAGCCATTCCTTAAGTATCCAATCTCTATAGAGACTTCTTTCCGCTGTGTTGACAACCTCTCTTCCGCGGAATCCTTACTAATATCAAGACTGGTAAGGCTACCCGAGCCAGCGCTGAGTGCCGTGAGCATGAAGATAACCATCATGTTGAAAAACACATCCAGCAGGGCTATTGAAACGTTACCCTCTTTAATTCTTCTCTTTCTCATTCCTGTCCCTCACCTTCAGAAGTATATAGCTGAGATGAGAAGCCACCAGGCCCGCTATTGTGCTGTTCCATGAGTGGAATAGAAAACTAAAGGCTTCTGCAGGCGCTTTCCCTTCAGAGAAGAGCCTGAGGATGGTCCCGCTTCCCTCATAGGTTATGGCGATGAGGCTTCCCATAAGACCGAGGGTTGTGGCCTCGCTCCTGAGGTAAAGAAGTATTTCCTCGGTGAATTTCTCTCTCCTGCCGAATACAGCCTCCGCTAAGAAGCTTCCGAGACCAAGGCAAAGTATCCCGAGTATGTAAACTGTGATGAACCCTCCGTTCCTGATTATGACTCTCAAGCTATCGTTTATGTACCCTGCGAATAGACTGATGGCAATAATCTGGAGAGCACCAAGGACTAAGACGCCCGGAAGAAGCCTACCTCTTGAGGGCACCGAAGTCAAGTGACTCAACATCTTCCTCATGGTACTCCTCCTCTTCGGGTTTTCCAAAGATCTGCTCTATGGTATTACCGAGCCCGTCTATCAGGTGGTATGCTTCAGGGCTGCTGAGCTCTGGGGATTCGAGACCATACGCGAGAAGCTGCTGGACGATGCCTTGCAAAGCGAGTTTGAAAGCTTTGAGGGAGATATATGTGTCAAGCAGCTTATGTGCTTGGTGCTTGCCCTGTGGAAAGAACTTTTTCCTCAGCGTAAGCTCCCGGTGGAGTTGGGAGAGTTGACGGGATACTCGGGACCTCATTTCAGGTGGAAGCAAATCTCTAAAAGCAAGGTAGTATCCCTTCAAGGATTCCCCGTAGTAAGCGAACTCCTGAAGTCCGCCGTGAGGCACTCTTCCTTCCTTAGCTGCCATCTTCTCATAGAGGGTGAGAAGCCTCTCCATAAGCTTCTCAGAAACCTCCACACTTTCATGAAGGGAGATGACCTGCTCCGCGATGTCGTTAAAAGCTTTATCTTTGCAGTACTCCTCGTGTCCGGTGGTCCGGCGGCATTCCTTGAAGTCCCGTAGAGCCTCTTCGACCTTCGGGCTGAGGCTTTTTATGGTTTTGAATCTCTCCTGAAGCTTGAGCTTTATCTCTTTCTCCTCCTTCTTGAGCTTGAGAATTTCCTCGCCCGCATACTGCTCCGCAAAGCTCCCCAAGCTAAAAACAAGAACGACCATGAGCCAGAACACAGCTAAACTCATCTCACTACCTCCGGTTGAATATCGTCTGGCAGGTTAATCCCTTCCCTTTTAAGACGGCTCTGGAATACACAGAACCCGAGCTTGAGTCCGGCCGCTTTAGCACCTCCTGCTTCTTTCAACCCTGCCTCTTCAAAGCACCTGCAGCTATCGGGAATCCTAACTTCCATGCCGGGGGAGACGTTGAGAACACGCAGTAGGGTGATGCAATTTGTGAGAAGACGACCAACCGCAACCCCGCAAGAATCTCCTGTGGAGATAAAGCACCTGTAGAGAAGCCTCTCTGCAGATCGTATGTCCCTCAGGGATAGCTTGACTGCAGGGTTGGCAAAAGATATGCAAAGTCCCACCAGGATAACTACAGCAACCGCTCTTAGCATCCTCATGGTCCTCCTCCTAACTCCTTCTTCACTTATGGAAGGGAAAAATCATGAGGAATTGTTACCAAGGGGAAATAGGATTCTAAGCAGGTTCCGGAGTTTAAAGCCTGATTACATGGAAGAGTAAAGCAAAAAGTATCTCCACTCCTTCACTGGATTGTCGGCTTTCTCCAGAGTTCGGCACGTTTGTGAGAATGCTTTGACTACATCTTCATGCTTTAAAAGGTTTCTGTAGTAGGTTTCAAAGAAAATCCTTGCGCCTTCTTCGCTTACCCTGAATACAGGAGCGAGGAAGCTCTTAACCCGCCTGGATAGAAAGGCATAGGGAAATCCAAAAGATAAATCTATTCCCGCCCTTCCGCCGAAGCCAACCAGACAACTTGACATGACCGCATGTTCGGCAAAACCTTCGGGAAGGCTCAGAATGTCCGTAGGTGTGATCATGCCATCCGGAAGCTTTATCCAGCTGAGTTCAGAAGACTCAGGTTTTGTATGGCCGTGAGCTGATATATGAACAATCCAATATTGGTTGTCTTTTACCCTCTTCATGAACTCACTCCTTGAGTTTATCACTTCAGTCTCACTGAATACTTTTTCAAGCACCTCAGACTCGCTGAACTGGGTGTTGTCTTCAAGCACGAGAACTGCATCCAGTTTGGAGCTACGATCCCTGTTATCTCCGATCATACCCACAGGAGGCAAGTATGCGATTTCAAACTCTTCTATAAGTGTTTTACCGTCAGAAGTTCTTAGGGAGTGAACAGGGAAGTTTACAAGTTCACCGCAAGGCACAACGTAGAGCCTTCTTACGTTTTTCCCTATGGCGAACTCCTTTATCTTATCGGCTATATCGCTGGAAGTCCTCTTCAGAACGTTGTCCAACACCTTTGTAAAGTCCATAGCCTTTTCATAGGGGCTTCCTTTTTTAGCATCTTCTAAAGCTTCTTTAATAACCTTGCTTTTTACCTCTTTTACATTGCCTCCTATATTCACCGACAAAAGCTCACTCATGGTGTTGTAGTCAAAGTATGTATTTAGCTCGCTGAGTTTTTCTGTCCTGAACTCTACTTTTCCGTTTCCCTTATATATCCAAAGAAGGTAATACATACCCTCAAAGCCGAACACGTAAACTACCGCTGATTCATTTTCCTTAACTAAGGGATCCAGCTTTTCAATATCTGTCTGAAACCAACCCTCAATGTTCTTAGACCTTAGAATATCTAAAAGTGCCTTTTGAGCCTTGTCAAAAATTTCCTTTTTCTCTTCTTCTTTGTCTAGCAAGCGTATACTCAGTTTGAAAGGGCTATCAATGTAATCTAAAACCTCTTCACCTCTTCCTATATCGTTCCTGATTGCTCCTCTAATCTCCTCACTTACAAAGGGATACAGAAGAAAACCTCTAAAATCTTCGAGGGTGCGTATAGCTCGTTCTGTATGTTTTAAAAAGCTCAGAGTGTATATGTGGAAGCTGACGAGAGAAGCCAGCTCTAAGATCTTGTTTACCGTATCCGTATAGCTTTCTTGCCTGAAGACCTGAAACTTAAGGACTAAGAGAATGTCTCTCAGAGCAGTGTTAAAAGAATTCCAAACACTTAGTAATTCTTTACTCTCTGTCCGTTTCAGGAGTTCTATAAAGATTTTTTTGTTTTCTTCAAAAGAAGACGGCTCGAGAGCCAGAGCTGTAGCTAATGCTTCTGCTGAGTCCGTGTATATACCTGAGTTTAGGAAAGTTACCCCAAGAGCTTTCCAGCTTAGGAAATTCTTAGTATTCAAAGAAGATGCTGTACTGAAGGATACAAAGGAGTCGGTATATAAGAATGAAAATGAATTTACAAGGTATGCACCGAGCTTGCCCCATGCCTCTGTATTCTTGATCTCTACCGAAAGCCATGTGCCACTTGCTACAAAGGAATCAGGACGTTTGGATGCCTCCCCAAGGACAACACTGAGGCTTCTCCATATACTTGAATCTCCAGCATGTAATGAAAGAATTGTACTGGACGCTACAAAGGAATCAGGATATTTAGATAACAACCAAAGGCCTGTATAAAGACCATCCCACGCTTTTATATTTCTGGCATTTAGCGAAAAACATGTGCTAAATGCTACGATGTCATCAGGATGTTGGTAAAGCAGGAGTCCACCGAAATTACCCCATTCTTCTGCATCTTTGATTTCCAGCAAAAGTCCTGTGCCAAACGCTACAAAGAAATCGGGGTGTTGGTACACATTTCTAAACTCTACACCGAGATTGTACCAAGCGCTTGCTTTCTTGACATCCAGCGAAAGAGAAGTGCTATATCCTGCGGATCCATCAAGGTAATAATGTAACTTTCCAAACTGGAAACTGAAAATTCTCCACGTTTCTGAATCTCTAGTATCAAGTGAAAGCTTCGTACCAAACGCTACAAAAGAATCAGGGTGATGGGACAAACGTATAGAGCTCGCACCAAGCCAGAACCATGCTGATGTGGACTTGACATTCTTGGAAAGAGCTGTGCCAAGCGATGTAGAAGAGTCAGAATAATAGGATAAATCAAAAAAAGTAAGTCCATGCTCAAACCAGTATTCAAAGTCTTTAACCCTACACATTTTGAGCATCATTTTCGGTATTCAGTTTAACCTTAAACTCTATAATTGCTATTTTATGTGGATTTGGTTGCGGTTTCTTAATTTTTACGTCATGCACATATCCTCTATTTTCTCCATACATTATTTCCTCTAAACCACCTTCAACTCTAATTAAATCTGCCACGTCTTTTCTGACCACAAATTCTACAGTTCCGCTAAATCCGCTCTCTCTCGCATACGTAAGCAGTAGGCAAATTTTTGCTTTTGTTAAATCAGGAGTTACAAAGCGGGTAAAATTATATTGCTTCCTACCTTCCATCTCCACACCTCCTTACATGGGAAAGGCTATCACTTTCCTGATATTATCGGTGTCCGAGAGCAGCATGGCAAGTCTGTCTATCCCTATACCGCATCCTGCCGTCGGGGGCATCCCGTATCTGAGAGCCTCCACAAAGTCCCCGTCGTATCCCAGGGCTTCTTCGTCCCCCTCCTGCCTTGCTCTCAGCTGTTCAAGGAACCTTATTTCCTGCTCCTCCGGGTCGTCAAGCTCGCTGTAGGCGTTTGCTACCTCAACACCCGCAACGTAAAGTTCAAACCTGTCAGTCAATCTGGGGTCGTCTTCGGAAGCCTTCGCCAGAGGTGAAAGAATTTTAGGGTGTCTTATCAGGAAGGTGGGCTGTATTAGCTCTTCCTCAAGGTACTTTTCGGCGAGCATGTCCAGAATCTTTGCGGGTGTTCTGCCGTCTGTATCAATTCCGGCTCTCCTCGCTATTTTGAATAAGCTTTTCTCGCTGAGGAGTTCATCAACAGAATGTCCTGTGCGGGCGGAAAGCTCTTTTGTGAAGTCAATCCTTCGGAAGGGCCTTGAAAAATCTATATCGCAGTTACCGATCTTTACCCTCAGGCTCCCGCACGCGGTCTTAAGTATATATCTGAAAAGGTTCTCCACAAAGGGCATCAGCCCTTCATAGTCCTGATAGGCCCAGTAGAACTCCACCATTGTAAACTCCGGCTGGTGAGTTCTGTCTATGCCCTCGTTCCTGAAGTTCTTGCCTATCTCATAGACTTTGGGAAAGCCCGCAATTATGAGTCTTTTCAGATAAAGCTCCGGTGCGGGTCTCAGGAACATTTCCTTTCCGAGGGCGTTTACCCTGACCACAAAGGGCCTGGCGTTTGCTCCAGAACACACGGGGTTTATCACGGGAGTTTCCACTTCAATAAAGCCGTATCTTTCCAGAAACTCACGGATTGCTCTCATTATCCTGAACTTCGTCAGAAGGGCTTGTTTGCGTTCTTCGTTTACCATTATGTCAAGGTAAGGTTTCCTTAAACCGAGTTCCGCGGACACTTTCCTCGGCACGGACTTCCTGCACTCGTTCAGGACTTCAATGCTGACCGCTTTCAGAGTAGGCTCTCCCACACCGCTGAGGGTCAGAATTCCTTTAACACCTACTATGTCCCCTCTTTTGACCCTGAACTGGTCGCGCCCGAACATGACCTGAAGGCTTCCATATATATCCTGAAGGTCAAAGAAGACGGTTTTCCCGAGTTCCCTGACATTCATAACTCTGCCCGCGAGATTCATCTCCCTGTTTAAAAGATGCGGGGATACAAGGGATCTCTTAAATTCAAGAACTGACCTGCCTTCCGGAGTGTAATCAAAGTGTTCGGCTACGAGAACGGGTTTCCTCCGTGAGGTGTCAAGGATTCCCTCAATACATACAACTTTCCCTTCTTCGGGAAGATTTTTACCATCAGGGAAAACCACACCTATACTCGCTTTTCTGCTGGTCTCGTCCAGCAGTTTGGGCTCACCTTTCTCGGGAAAAGAAACCACTCCTCTGACCTTTACCTTTCCCACATATCTGTAAACGCGCCTCACTATGCTTCCAACAGGTTCATAATGAAGTCTTTCAGCTACCAAGTGCATCTGCTACACCTCCTTTAAAGGTTCCCGCCGAAGAATGATTCGGTAAAGCTTTCTCCCCACCGGAACGGTTGGGAGAAATACCCGTATTTGAGAAAAGCCAGATCCTCCTTCCAAGTTTTCTTACTTTCTTTAACGGACTTTTTGTCCTTCCCGGATTTTTTGGCTTTCTTGTCCTTCATGGCAGTACCTCCTCTTGGTCCTCATAAAATGAAGGAATTCTGGACTGGGTTTTGTTACCAGAGCGCTATGTCCTGTGTGGTAGGATAGTTACTGATTCTGGCTATTTATCTCTTTAAGGAAATTTCCAAGCTTATCCAGAAGTTTTTTCTCCAATTTTGGTGCGTCCTCGTTCAGGAATTTATTAGCATTTTTTCGTGCGCTTCTTTTGAAGTCCTCATCAAGACTTTGTTCGCATAATCCTTTATATTGTTCAAAAAAAATTTTCTTACAGAGATAATTCCTGAAAGAGTCAAACATGCCCACATGAAGTGGTTCTTTTTCAAGAAATTCTCTGGTGTAAGAGAAAAGGGTATTCATCTTCTCAGGGTCAGATTTGGCTTCTAAATAGATAGCATGTGCAAAATAACTGAAGTATGTGGAAGACAGCCGTTTTCCACCACCACCTATTATCTTTTTGAGATATTCAAAGGGTTTTTTAATATGCTCGTTTAGATATATGAGATTTCCTTTTCTATGACCGAGACGTATTTGTAGGCGATTGATGTTTTCTTTATTTATTTCAATCTCTTCCTTAATATCTTTTATAATCCCTTCTACAGCCTTAATAAGGCTTTCTTCATTTTCATTACAAAACTCGTTATGCAAATTTTTTGCTTTTTCAATCACTTTTTTACCAATTATGTCTGCTTGGTTGCTCTTTTGATTGTTTTTTAATGCATTATATATACGTTTACATTCAAGTACAATACTGATTGTTGTATAAAGCACATCTATGTAATAAATGATATAGGCTAAAGCATAAGGTTTCAGTGTGGATTTATTGTTTGCCTGTAATTTCTCGATATGGTCTATCATCTCATTAATAGATAAATAAATTTCTCTTGAATCTGCCCCCATGTTTTTATCTTCAAATGGAGTTCTTTCATCTTTAATGTTATCTTCATAGTCAGATAAGCTAACAGTGTTAGTCTCTATAAAAATACGGTCCAAGATTTTATCTAAATTGTTGTCTATAAATGCAAGAATTTTCCCATACAAGCCGTAAAGTAGCCTCTTGACAATATCTTCCGTTATTTGAGTATTAGGGCCCAAAAGAGTATGCTTCTGTACGCTCTCCATTAAAGATTTTCCTTTTCCTTTTGATCTACATAGCATCCAATATGATTCATATAATGAAAAAATTCCAAGCATACAGTTGTTTGTAATTTCATATAAAATATTCCATAATTTAAGATATGGTTTAGAATTAAACACCTCTTTTAAATCCATATTTTTATAATTTTTATATCTGTATGCCTGTGTTATAACATACTTTTTAATTTTTTTCTCTAAATAGTTAGATGAGCTAACGGTTTCCTGACAATTCTCAACTTTTGAATATAGTGAGATAATCTTTATGCATTCTATACTCTCTGAATCCAATCCGTTGATAACTCCCCTGAACCTACCCATATCCAGACTCAGGATAAACGAAGAAGGAATTGTCTGCGGGCGCTTTTCCGGTTTTACGCAGAGGTAAACTGCTATCTGTTTTCCGACTTCACTATCGGAACATTTCTCAAATGTAAGGCTCCGATTTCCTCCTGTTGTTTTATAAGATACTGTTATGCTTTGGCTTCCTAACTCTTTACTTATCTGTTCTAAAATTTCTGCTTCCTGATTTCTTCCAGGTTTCCTGAGGCCCTCTGCATTGCTTTTGTATATGAATACGTCTTTTTCTTCGGAAATTATGATCACATAAAGGTGATTTCCTGTCCTGTCTAAGGTTCCATACAATATACCTCCCTGAGGAGATGCGGTCTTGCCGGCTTTGCCCTCTTCCACAGGCTATACCTCCTTTTCCATAAAAAGCAGGTTGCCGCTTATTTCCTCAACTTTTCCCTCTTCCTCATCCGGCATTATATCTTTCCTATCCAGCAATCTGCCTGTTTCCCTGTGTTTCACCAAAAGAGTCTCTCCCACCGACCCGGACACATCCTTGAGATGTATTTTGTAATCCGACCCATCTATCTTGATAGAGATTCGGCCTTCGTTAAACTCACCCGTGCGTTGAAGTATGTTTTTTATCTCAAGCAGCATTTGCTCTAAAATTCTGATGCGGAGACTTTCGGGAACGGCTTTGTCCATAACCCCTTTCAGTATGCCCTGCCCTATCAACCTTCCGGAAGTATCTCTTACTTTTACGAGCATGTATAGTCTGTGCTCCCCACCCACCGAAGAGAACTGCGCCTGTCCTTTATCTACAGATATTGATATTTCCCGACCTTTAAAAACCGGTGTTTTAACATCCTCCTCAAGAACATCGCTGCTTTTCTCCCACATCTCCTCAAGTTCTCTTATTTTTGCAACTTCTTTCATGCCTTCAAATATTCCACGGGCAAATGCGTTAAAACCTAAAATCCCAGATACGATAATGTTCGGGTCATTTCCGCTCAATAAAAGAAGCCTGTCAAATAGCTTTTTACCGGTGACTATAATGCCTCTGTTGTGAAGCTTCTCAGTTATATCCGGCGCAGAAATTAGCTCACTATCTTCTGGAATTATCAGGATAGCCTGCTCTCCCCCAGGAATGTCATCTACGCTATCCACTATTTCTATGCCTAGTTTCCCCGCCGTGTTATTGCTAACAGTTCCCTTAAGTGCATACATTTTCAGCATGACTTCCCCCTTTTATATTCTATCTCTACCGCTTAATCTGTGCAGCATAGTGGAACCCGCATGCGTGAGCCATAAGAACCATCACGGCGGGGTCATAACCAGTTCTAAGAAATTTCAGCAGCTGGACTATCTGCTCGCTTGCATCCGGATATAAAAAGCTCATTAGCTTGGCAAGTCTTATTACGTCCTCAAGCTTCTCTTCGGGCACGCCGAACACTTCCGTTATGTTCTCTCCATCAAGGTTGCACTCCGGATACATTTCCCTGACATTTTCAAACAAAGCTTCGATCTGCAGGAGTATGTCGTTCCTCATCTTACACCTCCTTAAAGGGATTTATAAATAAAAGGGTTACAGGGTACTGGATTGTTACCTCACTCGTGATTTACGAACACCTTGAAGGGTTCAAAACCGAGGAACTTCTCATCCTCAATATGAAAAACCATATAGGCTTCCGGGGATTCCCCTGCGCTCACATAACCGTTCAGGAGTATCTTAATGGGATAGCATATATTAATCTTCAGGGGAAGAATTATAAAGGCGCGATACCTGTAGCTGTATGTGTCATTTCCATCTTTCATATATACATTTACCTGTAATTTGTATTTCAGGCTCCCGTAATAACCGAATCTTTCTGCCATAGTTCGGATAGCTTTATATTTTGGGGGTACTTTCCCTTTGAGTGCCAGACAGACAAGCATGTCTATATAAGCGTCACCGTCATAATGCAAGTAAGGGTTCTTAACAGATATACTGAGCTTATTCGGCGTTATCTTGTTCATTCTTATATCTGTTTGCCTGGAGTCATAGCAGTAATTAAATCTGCATTGTTTTACTGTGCGCAGGTTTTGCTTG
>JALWVU010000029.1 GCA_027079305.1 Aquificaceae bacterium | reverse complement strand
CATATGCGCTAACTTAAGGGTCTGGGTGGTGGATTTTTTGGCAAAATGTGGCATACTTGTCGTATGAACACAATAACAGAGTTACAAAGCCATCCTTTGGTTGACAAAGATTGGGAGGAAGTACTCTCCATCATTCCCGTTGATTTGGAACAGAGCGCTCGAGAGAGCAAGGCCCTGCAACGTCGGCGGGAGATTAAGAGAGCCTCCGACCTGCTTCGTTTGGTACTGGCCTACAGTTTGTGCGACTGGCCGCTGCGTCTAGTCGGTATGTGGGCCTTTCTAATCAATCTCGGCCACCTCTCAGACGTAGCCGTGATGAAGCGGCTGAAGAAAACGGTGTCTTGGCTCCAAAAGCTCATCGGGGCTATGTTACAAGCACGTCGTGAGGATCTGGCGGCCATCCATCCTGTACGTGTGCATATCGTGGATGGAAGCTGTATTAGTGAGCCGGGCAGCACGGGTACCGACTGGCGTTTGCATCTTAGCTGGGACCTGGATGGCCAACGGGTTGATGGAATCGAGATCACGGATGCCGGTGGTGGTGAAACTCTGACCCGCTCTCAGGGACAACCAGGAGACATCTGGCTCGGCGATCGAGGGTACGGTCGTCGTGGAGAGGTGGGTGCGGTCTTGAAAGACGGTGGTCACGTTGTCCTCCGGATTGGCTGGGCCACTTTCCCGATGGAAGAAGAAGATGGGCGGTCGTTTGACCTCTTCGCCTGGCTGCGCTCACTCCCTGCCCAGGCCCCAGCAGAGCGACAAGTGTGGGTGAGCACGCCACAGGGCCGTTTCTCTCTGCGGTTAGTCGCCCAGCGTCTACCACAAGAGGTTGTTGAAAAGGCCCGTCGCCGCATCCACAGGCGGGCCAAGAGGAAGGGCCGGACTCCTGACAAGCGTACCCTGGAAGCAGCCGGTTACATCTTCTTGGTCACCAGCCTGCCGGTGGACCAGTGGACAGCAGCCCAGATACTCTCCTTGTATAGGTTGCGATGGCAGGTGGAACTGGTCTTCAAGCGACTTAAGAGTATTCTCGATCTCAATCGACTGCGTGCTAAAGGCTCCGAACTGGCCCAAGTCTACTTATTGGGAAAACTACTGGCGGCCCTCATACTTGAAGCCCGAACCGACAGCGCAGTCCAACGCCACCCCGAACTCTTCACCCAAGTACAACGTCCCGTGAGCCTGTGGCGATGGATGGCTACAGGAAAAGAATTTCTTTATGCCACCGTGCGGGGATACGTCTCTTGGGGTCGTTTCCTAGATTGTTTGCCCCACTTGGAACGTTACTTATGCATCAGTGTGCGACACAAGCGACAAAACCAAACAGTCATCGCTCGGACGCTGTTGGGGCGCGTGCTGGGGCAACAAGCGTTGGGTCCCCCGAGCTTAAGTTAGCGCATATG
>JALWVU010000028.1 GCA_027079305.1 Aquificaceae bacterium | reverse complement strand
TTTTACAAAAGTTCATTTGGAACTACCCCCGAAACTCACTTGCGCGGGTTGTCCGTGTGAGAGGAGTTGAGGGGAAAAATATCAACGCCCGAGGCAATAATGCCGAGGGCACAATTCCTGAGGAGGAAATTATGAAAGAAAAAAAGGTGGCCATGATGGCCACAAATATGATCGTCGCTGCTGGATCCGCTGACGGCGTGTGCACCACTGCCGCTGTATTGCGGCAGGGAAATGCGGATGCTGAGGTCATCTTCACCCAGGCGTTTCAGGTCGACAAGATCGACCCAACGACCTGGGAGGATGGCCGGAAAGTCCTGTTCGTTGACCTCGCGGTCAACAATCAGGACAAAGCAATGACGACAGACTTTGTCCGACGCATTGTGGAGGCCGGCCACCGAATCATCGGCGTGTGCGATGAGCACAACGCCGAGGACTGGGAAGATGTCTTGGCGGAGGCAGGTATCTCTACTGACGAGCTGGCAATCAAGCCGGTGAGTCAGGCCGACGGAGATATCAAGTCCTCTGGCGCACTCCTGCTCTCCCTCCTTGGCGACGAGGCGGACGAGCAGACGCGCGAGCTCTGCCTTGCCGCCGATGCCGGCGACCGCATGGACTTTACCACCCATTTCGGTGGGATGGTTAATTCAGCGGTCAAGTCTGCCATCTGGGATAATTCCCGTCGGGTTTATCTCGCTCGGCATTTTGCCGAGCACCGTGAGCCGGACGAAACGATTCGGGGCTGGATTGCCGAGTATGAGGCGATCCTTCAGACCCACGATGAAGTACTGGCGGAGCGAGAGGATCTCGGTGACGGAATCGTCCGGATTGACTGTTCCGGAAAGGTGGTTGATATGACCACCCTGATGGGGCAGGTTTACGCTCTCCCCGGCGTGAAGGTGTGCATCGTTCGGGGTGAGATGTATAACAAACTCGCCGGACGGAAGGAAGTCATGGCTTCCTTTGGTTCGCGGATCAAGGATTTTGATATCCTGTCTGCGATTAAGGGAGCCGGCGTTCCCGCCAGTGGGTTCGCCTCCAAGGCCAATGTCTCGTTGGAAAACGAGGCGGAAGCTATTGGGGCGGTTCGCAAAGCTCTCCGATAGCCCGGCAAAAATTCCCTCCGCGGAGGGTTTCCGGGAAATCCGCCGGAGTAAAAATTGGTAATGGTTTATAAAAGTCCCTCGGCATTTGTACTTGGTTTGTACGAATGTCGGGGGCAAGCTGTATGCATTTAAGTTTGTGTACAGGTAAGGTTAAAGTTTTTTGTGTTTTAAAAAAAAACTAGATTTTCTTTTCAAAAAAATCTCTCTGTCGCAAGATGTGCATCTTGCCTGATGAGTCGGAAACGACGAAACAGAATTCCTGCATTCGCTGGAGCAAACTGTTCTTTACAAAATAAAATAATAAGATTTGCTAATCCTTTTAAGATTGTCATATTTTAAAATAGTGATGG
>JALWVU010000027.1 GCA_027079305.1 Aquificaceae bacterium | reverse complement strand
TATTTGGTTCTACTACCATTTTTGTGGGTAAAGGTTTAAATTGCCATGAAAAAATAGAATTGCACTTCTAAAGTTCTCAAATAAACGATACCCTCTACCTATTAGTTTTACTTCTTGAATCTTTCCATTTAACCTTTCAGCCATAGCATTGTTTAAATTGCTTATTAGTGCATTCACAACCCCTTTTACATGGTTTAACATCATCATTATTACATTATTTACTTCTTTAATTCCATGCATAAAAGAATCCTGAGCCCAATTAACAAGCAAGCCCTGCGCTTCTTGTTCGTTATTATAGAACTCAAAAAGTTCCTTAAAATTTTCTCTTATATGCCAAGCCTTTGATACTTGAAAATTTGCAGACTTAATTAGTTCAAATTTTTCTCTTTGCTTTTCTGTAAGGTTTTCTTCATTTTTTAAAAGAGCATAGCGTGCATTAATTAAAGCATCATTATTCTTCACTTCTCTTCGTCTAACCTGATCAATGCTTTTATTCAGGTACGATACTAAATGAAATTTATCATGTACTATCTCCGCATTAGGACATTTATCTTTAACTGAATTGATATACGATTTCCACATATCCATACTTACAGTGTTCATTGCTTGTAATTGCTCATCGGTAAAAGTCTCAGAAAGTAATTGTTTGGTTGCTTCTTCATCTCTGTTCTGACCAATGTTTAAAATAACTCCACTACGTGGGTGTGATAATACTGTTACATATTGATGCCCTTTTTTAAAGGATTTTTCATCAATGCTTATATGTTCAAATGTAAAACCTTTAATATCTCTACGAGCCAAGCCACGTTCTACACAGCGATGCATTATTCTATTAACCAAACGAAAACTACATCCTATTAGTTCTGCCGTTTTTGTTTGGTTTCTTGTGGCTAATAAAGTGTCAATAACTTTAATCTCAAAATGATAACTGTGTCGGTCGTGTTTGCCTGCCCAGCCCATTGCTATTTGTTTTACTTTTCCATCCTTGCATTTTACACGTGGAATACGACAACGAACATAGGATTGATAATGAAGTATATCCAAATGCCGCCATTCCCTAAGTTCACTATGGTCATAAAGAACAGCTGGTTCTAATGTGTCCGGATCTTCATAATAATCCGAAACATATTTTAGATTTAAATAAACACGGTGTTTCTTATGGTCGGCTTCTACGCTCTCAATAACCCATTCTTCACCAAAATCTAAAACCAAATTGAAAAAATCTTTTGTAAAATTCATTTAGCTAAATTAATATTTTCCACAAAAATGGTAGTAGAACCACTAATTGGAATAATATTGTGGATACCCCTGTTATGCTTTAATAGAAGTTTGTACGAAGAATTATTAACAAATAATGATTTAGCAGATGGAGATTACTATTCAAATACAATAAAGCTACTTTCAATGATTACTATATCGGGAAATTATTAGACTCCAAATTGCGAAAATTCTAGTATAGTTGATATAGTTT
>JALWVU010000026.1 GCA_027079305.1 Aquificaceae bacterium | reverse complement strand
AATGGACAAAGTAAAAGTACTCTCCCTCTTCAATACCGCTGAAAAGACGGGAATTTTTGACGATCCTCACCTGGTTCCAGCCGATGTGGGGGAGCTTAACGCCTGGGGGGAGGAGCTTTACCTCTCCAGATAATATTCCTAGGCCCGGTGTAATCCCGTGTTCGTAGCTCCTTTCAAAAAGGAGCTGAAGTCCGAGGCATATCCCGAAGAAAGGTTTCTGAGAAAGGATAACTTCCTTCAGAACCTCAACGAGTCCGAGGTTCCTGAGGTTCTCCATTGCCTTTCTGAAGGCCCCCTGGCCGGGGAAGACGACGGCGTCGCTTGAAAGGATATCTTCTTTTGAAGAGGTTACCGATACCTTTGAGAAGCCCACCACCTCAAGGGCTTTTGCCACGCTTCTGAGATTCCCCATTCCGTAGTCAACTACAGCAACCTTCATATGCCTACACCGAGGCTTGCAAACCAGCTTAATTTATCAAGAACAAGCAGGAGGCCCAGAAGTATCAGGAGTACTCCCCCAACAAACTCAACCACACCAAAGAACTTCCTGAACCTCTTTACGAAGGAAAGGAAAGCGGTAAAGAGGAGCCCTGCAATTATAAGGGGGATCCCGAGGCCAAGGGAAAAGATGAGGAGAAGAGTCGCACCCTGGGCGACGGTTTCCTGCTGAGAGGCGAGGAAGAGGATCGATCCCAGAATCGGTCCTATACAGGGTGTCCAGCCGAAGGCAAATACCACTCCTATAACAAGGGCACCGAGGTAAGATGCCCCGGCCCTAGCTTCCTTCTTGAGCTGTCTGTACATAAGCTCATGGAATCTAAAAAGATATAGTCCGAGCACTATAAGAACAGCCGATGTCAGGGAGGTGAAGGTCTCAAGGGATATAACCTTTATCAGGTACAGGGCGCCGAGGAAAGCCTCAACCGCTATCAGCTCTTTTAAAAAGTTTTCTCTGAGGAAAACTCCCGCAAAGTGGAGACCGAAGAAGATAACGAGGCCACCGCCGACCTTGGCTATTTCAACCTGATAGGCACGGAAGAACTGGCCCACAAAGGAAGCACCGGCTCCGAGGGAAGTGAAAACTATGGTAAAGCCGAGAACAAAGAATAGCGATGCTATGAATACCTTTTTATTGAAGAGCTTTTTCTCCTTCTGGATCTCTTCAATGCTGACTCCAGAAACGTAGGAAAGGTAGGCGGGGATGATGGGAAGGACACAGGGGGAAAGGAATCCGAGGATCCCTGCGAGGAGGGCGCTGACGTAAGTTACTTCAAACATTTCCCTTTCAATTATATGATCTTCAATCGGTTGCAATTATAATGAAGGACATATCGTGGTCTGAGCCCGAACTCAGAAAAGCCTCATAGAGGTCTCTTGCGAAAGTTTCGGGTTCAGGTTTAAAAATACTCTCAAGGATACCGTCCTGAACCGCATCTACAAAGCCGTCGGACATAAGAACAAATATGTCTCCCCTTGAGTAGATGCCCTCCGAGAGCTGATACCTCGGGTTCCACTCCA
>JALWVU010000025.1 GCA_027079305.1 Aquificaceae bacterium | reverse complement strand
CGCTGGATTGGTGCAGACGACCCAGAGGAGCTTTATCCTGCCCTCAAGGATCAGGTCCACCGCCTCCGTTATGGTGGGGCCAGGATCTGGCCTTATTCCTTTAACCCCCCAGAACTCCTCCATAAACTCCCTGTCCTCGGGATTCCTCACGTCCCTGTAGCCTGGGAGACCGTTGGAGAGGTAGCCCACCTCCCTTCCGCCCATGGCGTTGGGCTGGCCAGTTATGGAGAAGGGGCATCCCCTTCCGTTGAGCCTTCCCGTCGCCAGGTGGAGGTTTATGAGGGCCAGGTTCTTCATCGTCCCGTTCACTGACTGGTTCAGGCCCTGGCACCAGAAGGAGATGAGCTTTTCGCTCCTGGCGAAGGCCTCCGCCACCAGGTATATGTCCTCCTCCCTCACCTCACAGATGCTCGAGGCCACCTCTGGAGGGAACCTCTCCGCCTGCTCGAGGGTCCTCTCGAAGCCCTCCGTATACCTCTCCACGAACTCGAAGTCCACCCACCCCTCCCTGTGGAGGACGTAGAGGACGGAGTTCAGGAAGGCGGTGTCCGTCCCAGCCCTTATCTGGATGAAGACGTCGCTCTTCCTTGCGGTCTCCGTCTCCACGGGATCTATCGTGATTATAAGGGAGCTGTCCGTCTCTCTCCTCCTCTTCAGGACCCTCTTGAAGAGGACGGGATGGGCTATCGCTGCGTTGGATCCTATGAAGAGGAAGGTGTCCGCATCGTCTATGTCCTCGTAGGTGCAGGGGGGGCCGTCGGACCCGAAGGCCATCCTGTAGGCGGTCACCGCGCTCGCCATGCAGAGACGGGAGTTGGCGTCTACGTTGTTTGTCCCCAGAAAACCCTTCACAAACTTGTTGGCCACGTAAATGTCTTCGGTGAGGAGCTGGCCCGACAGATAGAAGTAAGTTTCATCAGGATCGAGGGATCTGAGCCTTTCCGCCAGTATACCGTAGGCCTCCTCCCAGCTTATCTCCCTGAAATCCTCATCCTTCTTCTCCCTGTAGAGGGGCCTCCCTATCCTGCCTTCCTTCATGACCTTGGGGAGGTATACGGGCTTCTTGCAGAGGTTCCCGTAGTTGGCGGGATGCTCAAAGTCTCCCTTTATCTTTCCCCTCTCGTCTAAGTAAAGCCCACAGCCCACACCGCAGTATGGACACTGAAAGTTCCTCATGTCCCTATCTCCATGATCACCCTTCCGCTCCTGGGATCTATGCCCACGAGCTGATCCTTCTCGTAGTCGTAGCGAACGTAAGCCCACTCCATCCACTTAGCGTGGAGGAGCTTGACTATCACAAGGCAGAGGACAGCAAGAGATCCGAAGAGGGCGAAGGCCAGGTTGTAGGCCCCCGTCGCCTCGAAGACGATCCCGTTCACGGTCGGGAGGTAGAAGCCCCCTATCCCCCCAGCGGCGCCGATTATCCCCGTCATCAGGCCCGTCTGGTAGGGCCACCTGTGGGGAACCAGCTGGAAGATGGCGCCGTTCCCGAGGCCGTAGAAGGAGTAGAGGGCCAGAAAGAAGAGTATACCGAGGAGCAGGGGCGGAGTGAAGAGGGCAAAGAGGAAGTTCACACCAGCCATACCCCCGAGAAAGAAGAGGAGGGCGGTCGCACCGCTTATCCTGTCCGCTATGTGTCCCCCGAGGGGCCTTATCATCGCACCCGTGAAGGCGAAGAGGGACATCAGCATCCCCGCTTCCACCTTAGAGATCCCGTAGACATCCCTCAGGAGCATGGCCACGTAAGAGGACATCCCCACGAAGCCCCCGAAGGTGATCGAGTAGGCGAGCATCATCACCCAGGTGTCCCTCTCGAGGAACACCTTTTTGAAGGAGAGGGGCATAAGGGCTATGGCGAAGAGGGATCCGAGGACTGGTATCAGGAGCTTCCCAGCGTTCCCAGTTATGCCGAACCACCCCTTCTGGAAGCCCAGAGCTAAAAGAACCATGAAGGCCAAAGTCGCAAAGAAGGCGAGGACTGGATATACCTTACTCCCCTCGTTCTTCTCGGTCTTATCGCTCCCCCAGAGGATCACGAAGGCCAGGGCTATAAGGAGCAGAACCCCCGAGAGGACGAAGGTGTGCTCCCAGCCTATCGCCCTCGCTATAGGGGGGAAGAGAACACCGTCCAGAACCGCCCCTATGTTGCCCGCAGCCGCAAGGCCCAGAACGAGCCCCTGAACCTCCCTGGGATAGTTGCTCCCAGCCATGGGAAGGGCTATGGCGAAGCTGGCCCCCGCCACCCCCAGGAAGACGCCCATCCATAGAAGATCCTCGTAGCTCACCCTGTAGCCTTTAAAGAGCATGTAGAGATGGGGCACGAGGGAGAGGAGTATGCCCATGACCGCTATGATCCTGCCGTCCATGAACTGGAACATGTGGCCGAAGTTGAGCCTGAAGATGGCGGCCGCTATGACTGGTATGGCCACCATAAAGCCCTTCTGGGCCCCCGAAAGGCCGAAGGCCTCCGCTATGAAAGGCCCCAGAGCACCGAAGAGGAGCCAGATGCTGAAGGAGTGGTCAAAGTAGATAAAGCTGGCGAAGAGGGCCCTGGGATTGCCCCTCTTCACCGCGTCCCATATATCCGAAAGCAGTCTCATAAACCTTCCTCCCTGGTCCTTATGGTCCAGACCTTGGAGAGGGAGCAGACGAAGACCTTTCCGTCCCCGTAGGCTCCCGTGCGTGCGGCCTTGGTGATCGTGGACACCACCTTGTCCACGTCCCTCTCCTCAACCGCGACCATGATTAGAGTCTTGGCGAGCTCGTCGTAGGGAGTCTCCCCCACGACCACTCCCCCCTCCTTGCCTCTCCCCACCACGTCCCACATGGTCATGGCCTTAAAGCCAGCCTTCTCGAGGGCTTTCACCACCTCGTAGACCTTCTCTGGCCTTATGACCGCCTTTATGAGCCTCATGGTGCTTTCCTCCTTCTCACTGATCAGAAAGATCTTCCCGTCCCCGTAGGCGCCCGTGTGGGCGGACTCGATTATTAGCTGAACCACTTCCTCCTCCCTTCCCTCCTCGGGGAAGACGAGGAAGGCCCTCTTGGGAAGGAAGGGCATCAGAACCTTCTCCCTGACGAGCCCCTTGTATCTCAGGCCTCCCTCCTTTCCCCTTCCCTTGACCGTCCAGGAGACGTAGGGAATCTTCTCCTCCGTGAGAGTCCTCATCACCTCGTAGGACCTCTCCTTCCTCACCACAGCGAGGATCTCGGACATACTCTCCTCCTTCCCCTGGAAGCTTGCAACGATCGTGCCAAAGTCAGGGGAAGGCTTTTTGCGGTTTTTGTCCCTGAACGGCGGTTCTGCTACAATTTTGTACCTACAATTTTGTCTATGCCCTCCCTCAGGCTCCCCACCAGCCCACCAGCGTAGAGGAACAGGCCTGCGGTATAGACCGCCCAGTTGAAGAACTTCCCCCTCTCCCTTCCCTCCATTATCATCCTGTTCAGATCCACCGAGTCCTCGAGAACCCTGTCCGTCTGAACGCTATCGGGAAGGTCCAGGCCCAGATCCCTGGGATCGATAGACTCTATCTCCTTTCCCTTCCTCTTGAGGTAGACTGGCCTGTCCGTGGGAGGCTCCAGTCCCCCCTCGAGGCCTTTGACTATTGTGTAGTCCTCGAAGCCGAGGAGTTTCAAAAGCTCCTCGTTCTTCTCAAAGTAGGGCCTGTGGAAGAGGGAGACCACGATCCTTCTGGTTCTGAAGGGATTTAGGAACTTCTCTACCGTGTTTATGAGCGTCCTGAAGCCAAGTTCTTTCCTCAAGGGCATGAGCCTGTATAGCTCAGGGGCGTAGTCCCTCTGGTCCGAGAAATCTATGTTCACATCCACCCCGAGGGCCTTCAAAACCTCGTAGAGCGTTACCCCCTCCTTGGTAGGGGTCCTCAGGGCGAAGTGGCTCGTGAACTCCATCCCGAACTGAGAGCAGATCCAGAGGGCTGAGGGGAGGATGTAGAGCGTCCTGTTCTTGCCGTCGTAGTTGGGAGCAAGGTCGAGGGCCTCCCTTTTTTCTTCGGGGAAGTTCATACTTTCCTTTATTGCTCTTATCACTCCAAGAAGCTCTTCGGGAGTCTCCCCCTTTATCCTCATGGCGGTCAGGAAGGCGGAGGTCCTGATCTCCGAGAACCTCCCCTCTAAGATGCTTCTGAAAAGCAGGTAGGCCTCCTCCTCCGTAAGGTCCTGGAGGTTCTCCTTAAGCTTGGTGAGCTTCCTGAAGGCTTTCTCGATGCTGTCCATGGCTGAGAACTTCTCTTCCCAAGTCTACCACCTTCCCCACCACCATGACCGCTGGAGTGCTCACCTCTGGAGGGCTCTGGGCAAGCTCCCCGAGAGTGGTGAAGACCTCCCTCTGATCTGGCGTGGTAGCCTTCTCTATGAAGGCCACAGGCTCCTCTGGATCCCTTCCAGCCCTTATGAGCTCCCGAGCTATCCTCTGTCTGTTCTTCACGCCCATGAGTATGACGAGCGTGTCCACCTTCGAGAAGGCAGACCAGTCCACGTCCCTGTTTGGATGCCCGGTGACGACCGCAAAGGAGGAGGCCATTCCCCTCTGCGTTACGGGGATGAAGGCGGAGGAGGGAGCAGCGACAGCGGAGGTCACGCCTGGCACCACCTCCACCTCCACACCTTTTTCCCTGAGGAAGAGGAGCTCCTCCCCACCTCTCCCGAAGACGAAGGGATCTCCCCCCTTGAGCCTCACCACCTTCTCGTATACCTTAGAGAACTTGAGGAGCAGATGGTTTATCTCCTCCTGGGGGAGGGAGTGCTTCCCGTCCCTCTTCCCCACGTATATCCTCAGGCAGTCAGGTCTTGTGAACTTCAGGACCTCCCTGCTCACGAGGGCATCGTAGAGGACCACGTCCGCCTCTTTCAAGATCCTGTAAGCCTTTATAGTAAGAAGCTCGGGGTCCCCAGGACCCCCGCCTACCAGATAAACCTTACCCATATCAGGCCGCCTTCTCCACAGCTTCCTGAGGCTGGACCTCCTCCTTCCTGCGGTGAGTCAGGTAAAGCCCCATCCCCGTGAAGGTAAAGCCAGCCACCAGGTTACCGAGCGTAACAGGTATCTGGTTCCAGAACCACCAGTCGAAGAGTGTTATGTCGGCACCGAAGAGCATACCCGTGGGCATCAGGAACATGTTCACCACCGCGTGCTCGAACCCGAGGGCGAAGAAGGTGAGTATGGGAAGCCACATGGCGGCGATCTTCCCTATGACGTGCTGGGCCACCATGGCCATCACCGCACCGAGCGTGACCATCCAGTTGCAGAGGATAGCCTTCACGAAGGCCACCGTCCACCCGTTTACAAAGCCAAGCTCCGCGTATCCTAGAGTGTTGGCCTCGGCCACCTTGGCTATCATCTTCCCCACCACTGGTTCGGGAACCGCACCCATCTTCGTGGCGGATATCCAGAAGAGCAGTCCGTAGAAGAAGGTTCCCGCTATGTGGCCTACGTAGACCCAGAACCAGTTGTAGAGCATCCTCCCCACGGTGGTCTTCCTCTCGAGGACCGCCAGAGGTATCAGGGCGAAGTTCCCCGTTACCAGCTCGAGACCCAGAAGAACTATCATCACGAAGCCGAGGGGGAATACCAGGGACCCCACTATCCTCATATCCGACTGGGCTATGGCTGAGAAGGCGACCGTGACCGCGTAGCCGAGTAGCGATCCAGCGAGGAACCCCCTTATCAGGAGGTCCTTGGCTGAGAGGCTGGCCTTGTAGGCGCCCGCCTGGATCATCTGCTCCACCACAGCTTCAGGCTTGACGTAACCCATCTTCCACCTCCTATCTATGAGATTTGAGGATTGCAAGCTTCCTCCGTATCGGGCGCCGTCACTTTTATTGGTTGCAAAAAGCGTGCCAGATTGATTTCTGGAAGTGGTGTGTTCCTGGAAGAAACCCTACTAATACGAAAATGTCAATATACTTTATATTCATGGGACCCATCGACATAAGACCCCAGGACGTGAAGAGCCTTGAGGATATCGAAAAAATATTAAAGGAGATCTTTAAGGACAAAAAGGTAAAGGTCTACATCTTCGGTTCGAGGGCGAGGGGAGATCACACACCCCGCAGCGATCTGGACCTGGGATTCCTGTCCGAGGAGGACATAAGCTACGAGCTCTCCCTGATAAGGGAGATCCTGGAAGAGTCCAACCTGACCTTCTTCGTGGACGTGGTGGACCTGTCCAGGACCAGCGAAGAGTTCAGGGAGTCTGTCCTCAGGGAGGGAAAGCTCTGGATAGGCTGATAAAGCAGGCGGAGGACTTTAAGAAGGCCCTGAGCAGGCTGGAGGAGGCGCTCCTTCTGGCGCAGAAGAAAAAGGGGGAGGACCTATATCCCTTCCTGAGGGATTCGGCCATACAGAGGTTCGAGTTCACCTTTGAGATATTCTGGAAGTTCACAAAGAGCGCTCTGAAGGAGCTGGAAGGCGTGGAGTGCAACTCACCCAAGTCCTGCATGAGGGAGCTTTTCAGAAACAGATACATAACCGAGGAAGAGCTTCAAGAGCTTCTGAGAATGGTGGACGACAGGAACCTTACCGTCCACACCTACCATGAAGAGCTGGCGGAGAATCTGTTCGGGAGGCTCAAGGATTACGCGAGATTGATGAGGAAGGTGGGAGAAACCCTGGAGAGGAGGCTCACCTAAACCCCCACCCCCAGGCCCATTATGACCGCCTTCAGAGCATCTGGACCCACCCTGTGGGCGAACTGGGCGAAGCTCTCCCCCTCCTGCCTGTTCTCGAGGTAGTATCTGATCAGGAGCTCCGCAGCTTCCTCCGCTCTGTCCAGAGGAAGGCCCTGAACGATCCTGAAGCCCTCCGTTGATGTAGATCCTCCAGCGAATATGTCCACCGCAAGGACCGCCTCGCCGTTAATCTTGGTCTTGGTTCCCACGAAGCCTATGTCCCCGCACCCGTGCTGACCGCAACCTTTTGCGCAGGCGGACCAGTGGATCCTTATGGGGATGTCGAGCTTCAGCCTCTGGGAGAGGTAGTTGGCGACCCTCACCGCGTCGCTCTTGTTGGGGATAACTCCGAAACCGCAGGTGTCGCTTCCCGCGCAGGCTATAAGGTGCGTCATGAAGGGGGAGCTGACGGTCGGATACCTCTGGAAGAACTCTTCCGCAAGGAGGTCGTCCAGGTTCTCCTCGGGAACGTTGGGGATGTAGAGGTTCTGGTAAACGGTGAGCCTCAGCTCCCTGCTACCGTATTTTCTCGCAAGCTCAGCGGCGGTTCTGAGGTCTTTGGCCTTTATCTTGCCAGCGGGAACTATGGCGGATACAGCGAAGGTTCCGTTCCTCAGGTTTATAATTCCCTCCCTCTCGCCCCACCTGTCCACCAGGTCCTCACCCTTGGAGGGGAGAGGTTTGTATAGCCTCTGCTCTATCTCCTCCCTGAACCTGTCCACACCCCACTCCTGGAGCAGGAAGAAGAGCCTGTTCTTGGACCTGTTCTCCCTGTTCCCGAAGGTGGCGTAGATGTCGAAGACCACTCTGCACAGATCTGGAGCCTCATAAGGCTCTATGAATATGTCCATGTCCACCGCCTTGACTGGTCCTCCCGATCCTATCTTCCCGCCCAGATACACGTTGAAGCCGAGTTTGCCCTCCTTCTGGGCGAGGTAGAGGCAGATGTCGTTAAACTGGGCGTTGATAGAGTCGGTCTTGGATCCCAGAACCGCCACGTTGAACTTCCTGGGCATGTCCGCATACTTCTTCTTGCCGAGGAAGACCCTCGTTATCTCCTGAGTCAGCTTGAGCGTGTCTATCAGAGAGTCCTCCGCAAGGCCCGTGAGGGGATCCCCCGTGACGTTCCTTATGTTGTCCATCCCCGTCTGGAGTGTGGAAAGCCCCACGCTGTTTAGAGCCTCCAGGATCTCGGGGATGTTCTTGAGTTCTATCCACCTTATCTGGATCTGCTGTCTGGAGGTTATCTCCACCTCGCCCCTGCAGAACTTCTCCGAGAGGTGGGCTATCACCTTCGCCTGCTCGTAGGTGAGCCTTCCGTTGGGAACCCTTATCCTTATCATGAAGTAGCCAGGTGTAGCCTTCCTGTAGAAGATTCCGTACCACTTGAGACGGACGTCCCTGTCGTCCTCGGGGATGTTCTCCCAGTTCCCGTCCTCGAAGTATCTCTTCATCCTCTCCCTGAACTCGGGATCGAAGGGATGGAGCTCCTTCTTTATCACCTCTATCTTGTTCACCCTCTCGGGCTTTTCTTTGACGAACTGCCTCAGGATCTGCTCCACCAGCTCCTGACAGCTACCGCAGGAGGTGGAGGCCTTAGTCCTCTGCTGAATTTCCTCGAGAGTCCTGCACCCCTCCTGTATGCACCTCACGATCTCTCCCTTGGTCACAGCGTTGCAGTTGCAGACTATGTCCGTGTCCTTTAGCTCTTCTACCTCCGTTATCTCCCTGGGAACGATGTGCTTGATGAGGAAGAAGGGCCTCTCATCGGAAATATCTTTTCCGCTCTTTATGAGGTCGAGGAGGTAGTTATTGCCCTTTATGTCCCCATACAAAATTGTGCCTACAATTTTGTCGTTCCTGACCACCGCCTTCCTGTATATCCCCTTCCCGTTGTCGAGGAATGAGATAACCTCGTCCCCCTCCTTCTCGAGGAACTCTCCCGCGGAGAAGAGGTTTATCCCAGCCACCTTGAGCATGGCGTAGGTGATAGAACCCTCATACCTCTTCTCGTTGCCGTGGACCACGTTGTGGGCGCAGACCTTGACCTGATCCATTATTGGAGCCACGAGACCGTAGGTCCTCCCCCTGTGCTCTATGCACTCGCCCACCGCGTAGACGTCGCTGGCGGAGGTCTCCATGTAGTCGTCCACAACGATGCCTCTGTTCACCTTCAGGCCCGAGTTCACACCCACGTCCACGTTGGGCCTGATTCCCGTCGCTATGACCACGAAGTCCGCGGGAAGCTCCTCCCCGTCCGCGAACCTGACACCTTCAGCTTTCTTGTCGCCCAGTATCTCCTTCGTGTTCTTGTTGAGGAGAACCTTTATACCCATCCTCTCGAGGTCCCTTTTGAGCAGGTCGCTCGCGGTTCTGTCCAGCTGTTGCTCCATGAGGATGTCGAGTATGTGGACCAGGTAGACCTCGAGACCTATGTCCCTCAGGGCTTTTGCCACCTCGAGGCCGAGGAGGCCACCACCTATGACAACCGCCCTCTCGGATACCCTCGCGTAGTCGAGGATCTTGAAGACGTCCCCCGCGGTCCTGTAGGTGAAGACGCCCTTCTTGTCGGTTCCCTTGATGGAGGGAGGGATGAAGGGCCTGCTCCCCGTGGCTATTATGGCCTTGTCGTATCTGAAGAGGTCCCCGTCCTCGGTAACGAGGAGCTTCTTCTTTGGAAAGAGCCTGTCCACCCTCCTGCCTATCTCCAGGCGGACACCCCTCTCCTCATACCACTGCCACCTCTTGATGTAGATCTCGCTCATGGTCTTCCTGCCCGCGAGCACGTCCGTTATCAGGATCCTGTTGTAGCCGATGAACTTCTCATCTCCGAAAACCTGGATCCTCACATCCCTGCCGTCCGTCTGCTGGAGTATCTCCTCGACCAGCGCAGTTCCCGCTATCCCGTTCCCGATTATCACCACCTTCATCTTCCTTCCTCCTCCCTGAAAGAAAGCAAAAAGTGTGCCAGAATTCGGTAGGCCGAAGGTTTAACCTATTAAACTGTTATGGGAAAGACGGGAGTCGTTTTACTCTCCATGGGAGGCCCGGACAGCCTGGAGGCGGTCCAGCCCTTTCTATACAACCTCTTCTCCGACCACGATCTGATCAGGATACCGAGGCCCATCCAGAAGCCCGTGGCCTGGATAATCTCGAAGGTCAGGGCCAAAAGGACGAGACACTACTACAAGCTCATGGGAGGGAAGTCCCCCCAGAAAGAGCAGACCCTCGAGCAGGCGAGAAAGCTCCAGGAGCTTTTAGGAGAAAATTACAAGGTAGTCGTCGCCATGAGATACTGGCATCCCTTCACGGAGGAGGCCCTCGATGAGCTTTTCAGAGAGGATATCGAGAGGATAATCCTCCTCCCCATGTACCCCCAGTTCAGCACCACAACGACCGGATCCTCCTTCAAGGAGTTCGAGAGAGTATACGGAAGGAAGAACTACCCCAAGGTCCCCGTAATAAAGGTGAGGGATTACCACGACCACCCCCTCTACATAAAGGCGATGGTGGAGAACATAAAGGAACATCTCGGGGACTGGAAGGATTACTTCTTCCTCTTCTCCGCCCACAGCCTTCCCGTGTATGTGATAGAAGAAGGGGACCCCTACAAGGACCAGACGGAGAGGACGGTGGAGCTAATAATGGAGCACTTCCCTGGAGTTCCCCACAGGCTCGGATACCAGAGCAAGGTGGGACCGATCAGGTGGCTCGAACCCATGACGGACGAGCTTATAGAGGATCTGGCCAGGGAAGGTGTTAAAAAGCTCGCGGTGATACCCGTATCCTTCGTCTCAGAGCACTCGGAGACCCTATACGAGCTGGACATCCAGTATGGGGAGCTCGCCAGGAGCCTCGGCATAGAGGATTACAAACGCGTTCCCACCCTGAAGACCCACCCCACCTTCATGGAGGCTCTCAAGGAGATCGTTCTCTCCGCGGAGAGAGGAAATGAGTAGACCGCGCCTCGTGGTGAGCGCCTGCCTTCTCGGGGAGAAGGTCAGATACGACGGGAGGTCCGCGGAAGACGAGTTTGTCTTAGAACTTTCCAGAAGGTGTGAGGTTATCCCTGTCTGTCCCGAGGTCTCGATAGGTCTCGGCGTCCCGAGGGAGAAGATAATCGTGTATTTTGAGGAAGGGAGGCCCAGACTCTCCCAGCCTTCAACGGGAAGGGACCTGACACAGGAGATGGAGAGGTTCTCGGAGAGCATTCTGAACTCCCTCCTTCCCGTGGACGGCTTTATCCTGAAGAGCAAGTCCCCCTCCTGCGGTGTTTCGAGGACCAAGACATACAGGGATCCGAAGGGAGAAGAGTTTTTGGGACTAACTAAGGGCCTCTTCGCTATAGAGGTTTTAAGGCGCTACCCACACTACCCCATCGAGGACGAGATAAGGCTGAGGGACAGAAGGAGGCGCCTCCTCTTCCTCGCAAAGCTCTTTGCACTCTTTAAACTTAGAACGGATCCAGAAAGTCTGAAAGACCTTTTAGAGGATCTAAAGATATGGAGTCCCAGGAGGCTCAGGAAGTTCAAGCTCTCCCTCGATAGGGAAGCCTTCTTGAAAGCTTTAGAGAACCTGCCTACAGGTCTTTTAAGGGAGGTCTACCTCAGCCTTTCAGAAACTCCCTGATCCTCTCTATCCCCTCTCTCAGAGTCTCCTCATCCTTCGTGTAGGCGAGCCTGACGAACTCCTCCGTCCCGTTCCTGCCGAAGTCCACGCCCGGTGTTACCGCGACCTTCGCCTTTCTCAAGAGCTCAAGAGAAAACCTGTAAGAGTCCCCGGAGTAGCGGGATATCCTGGCCCATATGTAGAAGGCTCCCTGGGGCTTTGCTTCTATCTCGAAGAGATCTTTCAGGCCCTCGTAGAGGACCTTCCTCCTCCTGTTGAAGGTCTCCCTTACCTTCTCCAGATAGTCGTAGTCGAAGGCCTCGAGAGCCGCATACTGGCTCAGAGTGGGAGCTGATATGAAGACGTTCTGTATCACTATCTCCGCATGCCTGACCAGATCCTCGGGAAGGACCATCCAGCCTATCCTGAAGCCGGGCATGCAGAAGAACTTGGAAAAGCCGTTTATCACTATGGCCCTGTCCGAGAACTCCAGAGCTGTGTGCTCCTTCCCCTCGTAGACGAGACCGTGGTAGATCTCGTCCGAGATGAGATACAAACCTTCCCTCTCGCAGTAATCCGCGAGATCTTTAAGTGTCTTTTCCGAGTATAGTGTCCCCGTGGGGTTGGCGGGGGAGGATATGTGGACCGCCTTCACCTTTCTGCCTCTCAGCATCTCGGGCCTTATCTCGTAGTTGGTCTCCCTGGAAACGGGGATGAACTCAGGCTCCACATCGAGGAGGTGGGCGAAGTTCTTGTAGCATGGGTAGGAGGGGTCCGCCAGGGCTATCCTGTCCCCTCGGTTCAGGGTTATGGCGTAGGCTACGAGGAAGGCCCCCGAGGTTCCGGTGGTGATCACGACCCTCTCCGGGGAGACCTCGACTCCGTATTTTTCCTTGTAAAACTGGGCTATCCTCTCCCTCAGCTCCATGAGGCCGAGAGATGGTGTGTAGAAATACTTTCTCTCCTTTACAGCCCGCTCGAGGGCCTCTATGACCTTCGGGGGAGGATCTAGGTCGGGCTCTCCTATCTCTAAGTGAACCACGTCGCGGATCCTCTGGGCCTCCGCAAGGAGGTCCATGACGAGGAAGGGGGAGAGTTTATCTCTTCTGTGCACTCTTTCTCCTCCAGCTCATTATTATCTCGGTGACCTTGGCCGCCTTCTTGGGATCCATGGCCGCGAGGATCTGGCCCGCCTGGCGGTCTTTGAGTCTTATCAGGATCTCCGCCGCTATGCGGGGCTCCACCTCGTTCAGTATCGCTCCCGCCTCGTCCGAAGGCGTCTTGCTGACTATCTTTATGAGCTTCTTCACCTCCTTCTCCTCCTCCTCCGTCAGGGGTCTCTTCCTCAAGGCCTCGAGCCTCTTCCTCTCCTCTATGAGCTTCCTGAGCTTTTCCTCTATGACCTTTTCCACCTCCCTCAGCCTTTTCTCCTCTTCCTTAGAGGCCTCTTCCTTAAGCTTCTTCTGGACCGCGCTCTCCGCATAGGCGGTGAGAGAGATAATAAGCAGGAGCTTCAGACCTTTTTTGAGGAGGTGCACAAAGCCCATCTGGAGAAAGTCCCTCTTCACGGACTTGGCGTATTCTTCGTAGCTGATCTTCTCTTTTATCAGGTTTACCGCCTTCTCCTCCCTCTTTATGTCCTTGAGACTTTCCGACTCCTCCTCCCTGAGCCTTTCAAGCTCCTTCACCTTTTTCTCTATCTCCTCTATCTTCTTCACAAAAGCCCTCTGTCTGTAGATGAAGCTGAGGGCGTTCGCCGAGTCCGTTATCATCTTTTGGGAAGCCTCCAGCTCCTTCTCGTAGCGCTGTTTTTCTTTCAGGAGTCTCTCTATCTCCTCCTCTATCTCCCTGAGCTTCCTCGCCCTTTCCCTCTCCTCTATCTTCTTCAGTCTCAGTATCCTCTTCAGATCCATCTTACTATCTCCTTCAGATCCTCCCTGGTGTTCATGTTGATGAGGGAAAGGAGTCGGGGATCCACCCTGCGGATGCTGTCCTCACCTATAAGTTTGTATTCCGTTTCTTCGAGAAAGCGGATAAGACTCCTCCCGCCCGAGTCTATGTAGTCTTTTAGGACAGGAAGCAGGGAGCGGGAGTAGATGCCTATAAGGGGATGTATCCTCCCTTCCGAGGACAGGAGCGTCGCAGGCTCTTTAAACTCCTCCATCAGGAGCTTCAGGATCTCGGGTTTTATGAGGGGAGTGTCCCCACTTAGGATCATGGCCCTGTCTCCTTTGCAAGAGCTCAGGGCTGTGTAGAGGCCGATTATGGGTGCCTGATCAGGGAGAAGATCCTCCACGACCTCCACGTCCAGGTCTTTGAACTTGTCCCCGCTCTTGGCCACGAGGCGAACTTCGGGGTAGACCTTTCTTGCCACCTCTATCACGCGCTCTATCGTTCTTTTGCTTCCGAGCCTGAACAGGAGCTTGTCCTCTCCGAACCTCCTGCTCTGCCCCCCCGCGAGGATAAAACACTCCATCACTCTTTAATATATAGAAGGGCTCCGTTCTCGAGGGTGATCACCTTGGCCTTCCTTTGAAGGACTCTGACCTCTTCTCCTTTCTCAGATCTTATCACCAGCTTTGGAGCCGGTCTTGGATAGTTCATCCGGGCCTTCGCTCTACCAATCCTGGTTTTGCTTAACTTAACCACCTTTTTTTCAGCCCTGATCTTCTTAGCCTCGTGTGTTTTTCTCTTAAAAGCAGGTTTTCTTTTGGATTCAGTTTTACCGGCGGAAGAATTGCTCACCCTCCGGCTGGGGGCTCCGTTCTTTCCCGTCAGCTTTACGACCGCAACTTTCTTCCTGAGGATCTTCCTTGATGGCTTGGTGGAACTCAACTCACCTTTGGTTACAGCTTTTGAGGCTTCTACCTTAGGGATGTAAACGTATACACCTGCAGGAATGTAATCGCCCCTTATGTGGGGGTTTAGGTCTCTGAAAGTGCTCTCCCTGATGCCTCTGTTTCTAACGAACTCTCTGACCCTGTAATCCCTGCCTGCTACCCTTCTCTCAAACAGATACATGTCCGTGTCCATCTTTATACCGTATTTCTCCGGGGATCTGGCTATCAGCAGGGCGGCGAAAAACATGGGGACGTACTTCCTCGTCTGCTCGGGAAGGGCCCACTTGGTCCTCCAGAAGTCCCTGCTACCCGTCCTCCTCTGAACGCACCCCTCACCGCAGTTGTAGGCGGCCAGCACCAGCTCCCAGCTTCCAAACCTTCTGTGAAGTTCTTTAAGATACCTTGCGGCCGCGTGGGTGGACTTTATAAGATCAAACCTCTCATCGACCTTGTTGTCCACTCTCAAACCGAAACGTCTCGCGGTCTGGGGCATCAGTTGCCATATTCCCGCCGCTCCGGAAGGAGAGACCGCGAAAGGGTTGAAACCGCTCTCAACAAGAGGTAAGAGGGCAAGTTCCTCGGGAAGACCGTACTCCTTGAGGACAGGCTTTATGTATGGAACGTAGAGGCTGGCCCTCTTGAGAGCTATCCTGAGGCTTCTTTTGTCCTTAAGGTAGAACCTTATGAACCTCTCTATCTCCTTCCTCTCGGGGACTTCTATGCCGAACTTTCGTGCCTCCTTCTTTACAAAGGTCCTCTCCTCTTGGGTGAGTTTAAAACTGCTCCTCTTTACAACCACTATATCTCTATCGGATTTCTTATGAAGCACTACTTCCTTCACCGTGGGTGTGCATCCGAGGATAAATATCCCTCCCAGTAAAAGTGGTATAATCAGGCGCATCCTCAATAATTATAAGTTTCGGAGCAGGCCACAGCGTTTATAATTTTAGTTGCCATGAACAATCGAAAGCTGATGGAAGAAGCCCAAAAGGTCCTGCCCGGAGGAGTGAACAGCCCCGTCCGCGCTTTTAAGGCGGTGGGAGGTAGCCCCGTTGCCCTTGTCAAAGGTAGAGGATGTAAGGTCTGGGACGCGGACGGTAGGGAATACATAGACTTCCTTGCCTCGTGGGGGCCTTTGATACTGGGCCACTCCCACCCGAAAGTTGTCAAGGCGGTCAGAGAAGAGGCAGAAAAGGGACTATCCTTCGGTCTTACGAACCCCCACGAGGTCAGGCTCGCCCAGCTGGTGGTGGAGATGGTCCCCTCGGTCGAGAAGGTCAGGTTCGTAAACTCGGGAACGGAAGCTACCATGTCCGCGGTCCGCCTGGCGAGGGGTGTGACGGGCAGGAAGCTGGTCCTGAAGTTCGAGGGATGCTACCACGGACACTACGACAGCCTGCTTGTGAGTGCGGGCTCTGGTGTTGCCACCTTCGGCATACCGGGAACGCCGGGCATCCCTGAGGAGATAGCCAAGCTGACCCTCGTGGTCCCCTTCAACGACGAAGGGGCGGTAAAAGAGGCCTTCGAGCGCTACGGGGAGGATATAGCCTGCGTGATAGTGGAGCCCGTGGCGGGTAACATGGGGGTGGTCCCTCCAAAGGAGGGCTTCCTGAAGTTCCTCAGGGAGATAACGGAAAGATACGGATCACTCCTCATATTCGACGAGGTGATAACCGGCTTCAGGCTTGCCAAGGGCGGTGCTCAGGAGCTGTTCAAAGTTGAACCCGACATAACCTGTCTGGGGAAGATCCTCGGGGGAGGTATGCCCGTCGGCGCATACGGGGGGAGGAAGGAGATCATGTCTCAGGTGGCTCCCGAGGGACCCGTTTACCAGGCGGGAACCCTCTCTGGGAATCCGGTGGCCATGGTCTGCGGTGTGGAGACTCTCAAGGAGCTCAGGGACAAGGAGCCTTATCCCCTCCTGGAGGAGAGGATGAAAAAGCTGTCCGAGGGCGTGAGCGGGATCCTGAAGGATAAGGGCATACCCCACAGGATAAACTCGATCTGCTCCATGATGACAGTTTTCTTCACGGACAGAGAGGTGGTGGACTTCGAGAGTGCTAAAAGTTCGGACACGGAGCTCTTTGGAAGGTTCTTCAGAAAACTCTTGGAGAAAGGAGTTCTCATACCGCCCTCCCAGTTCGAGGCCTGGTTCGTGGGGACCGCCCACGAGGAAAGACACATAGAAGAGGCTTTGGAGAGGATATCGGAAGCGGTGAAAGACCTCTGATGAGAAGGACCATAATCTACGGGACCTTGATACTGACCTTAGTCCTCGGTTTGAGCTTCTCCTACATAATCTTCAAGACTTTCACCAAGGAGACCTTCCAGGTTCTGATGAGTCTTAAGAGAAGGTGGCTACTTCTCTCCCTGCTATTCCTCTTTCTCTACCACACCTTTGACAACCTGAGGCTCTTTATACTCTCGAGAGCGGTAAACCTGAGATACTCCTTCCTCTACGGATACGTGATGTCCTTCGTGAACACCTTCGGGGCTACCGTTACGCCCGCCCACGTGGGAGGTGAGCTGGTGGCGGTCTACATGCTTATGAGGAAGGGAGGGAACATTCACAAGGTTATGAGCGTGGTTACCATGAAGACCATCTCAGGCCTTGCCTTCTTCATTATCGCCCTTCCTCTTCTCATATGGCACTTCAAGGAAAGGCCCGAGCAGATACTCCCAGTCTTGCAGATACTCCTGTTTGTAAGCTTTCTGTTCGGGGTTGTATACCTCGTTCTCAACTTTTTACTTAAAAAGAACAGGGAAAGACCCTCGGTCAGGAAGCTAATGGAGGGTCTGAAAAAATACATAAACTACCTGAAGATATATGGCTACAAGAGGAAAAAATACTTCCTTCTCTCCGTTCTCTCCAGTGTGGCGCTCTACGTAGCCTTTCTCCTGATAGCTCCCGCTCTGGTCATGGCTTTCGGTAAGGGGGGGAACTTTTGGGAGCTGTTTCTGGCTCAGATAAGTCTCCTCTACGCCATATTCATCAGTCCCACTCCAGGTGGTAGCGGTGTGGGCGAGCTCGGGGGACTGGCGGTATTCGCAGGATTTTTGGAACCTTTCGAGCTGGGAGTATTTGTTATACTCTGGAGACTGATAAGCCAGTATATCAGTGCCCTCGTAGGAGGTATCCTCTTCGCGCTATGCCTGCTCAAGGATTTAAGAAGATAATCCTCTCCCTCCCGGGAGCTATCCTATTCTATCTCGCCTTCTCGAAGCTCAATCTCTGGTTCCTTCTCCCTTTCTCACTGTTCATACTCGCCCGGATAAGAGACTTCAGCTTTTGGTTCCTTACCGGCTTTCTCTCCTTTTTCCTCTCTCTTTTCTGGATAAGGATAGCCATGGTGGATTATGGAGGGGTATTTCCTCCCGTAGCATACTTTTTGATAGTTCTGCTCGTGCTTTTCTTGACTCTATACCAGTTCGGGCTTACCTACCTGATGTGGAGACTCGCAAGGTTCAACCTGCTCCTGCTCCCCTTTATATGGACGGGAGTGGAGGTCCTGCGCTCCAATCTTCCTTACGGGGGCTTCCCTTGGCTACTGACCGGTGAGGTGCTCGTAGACTTCCCTCTGTTGAGCCATTATCTTTCGGTGGGGGGTGTATACTTAGGCTCTTTAATTCTATGGTTCCTGGCTCTGTCGCCTCTGCTTATAAGGGATAAAAGGGGTCCCGCCCTAATCGCTGTAGTCCTGCTTCTGCCTGTCTTCTCCGATCCCGTTGAAGTCAAAAGGCCTAAGGATCTGAAGGTAGCCCTGATCCAGCCAAACGTGGAAGAGAGTATAAAGCTGGACAAAGAGAAGTTTTACCGATACCTGCCTACCTACTGGGAACTTCTCGATAAGGCTCTGGAAGAGGAACCGGACGTAGTCTTCCTACCCGAGTCCGCCTTCCCCTTCACGGGTGGAGAACTTCCCGAGGAGGGCAAAAGACTTCTGGAATACTCTCGAAAAGTCACAATAGTCACGGGGATGATAGATGTGAGATTCTCCGAGGGGTGGGAGCCTTACAACTCGGTGTTCGTGATAAAGGATGGCAGGGTGGTAGACTTCTACGACAAGGTCAGGCTTCTTCCCTTCGGGGAATACGTTCCCTTTCCCTTCCGCTTCGTGAAGGAGATCTTCGGGGCCATAGCGGGTATAGACTACGTCCCGGGGAAGGGGCCGAGATGTCTGAATGTGGAAAAGTATAAAGTGGGAACTCCCATCTGTTTTGAGGTTTCCTACTTCGGTTTGGTGAGAGAGTTTGCGGAGTGCTCGGACTTTATGGCGGTTCTCACCAACGACGGGTGGTTCAGGGACTCGGACGGGACCTTTCAGCATCTGAGGCAGGCCCGGGTGAGGGCCTTGGAGACGGGCAGGTTCGTTCTCTGGGTGAACAACACGGGGCCCTCCGCGGTGATCTCACCGGAGGGTGAGATCCTCAAAGAGATACCTTACGGGGAGGCGGGATATCTGATCTTCGACTTTCAGGAGTAGAGCCTTCCACAGCTCTCCACACCATCCACAGCCTTTATAGCTTTAATAACCTCGACCAGATGTTTCCTGTCGCTCACGTCTATGGTGAAGTCCATCACCGCACTCCCGTCCCCTAAGGTTTTGGAGACGGACTCCCTTATATTCGACCCCCTCTCAGCTATGCTTCTGGTTATGTCCGCGAGTATACCGATCCTGTCTCTGACCTTGACCCTGATGCGGGTCTTGAACTTCCCTTCGGGCTTCAGCTTCGCCTTTAAGACCTTCTCGGGGAAGTTCTCCATCATGTAAGCCAGATTCTTACAGCCCTTCTCGTGGAGCACGATTCCCTTTCCCCTCGTTATCACCCCGTATATCTCGTCTCCGGGAACCGGGTTACAACAGCTTCCTATCTCATACATTATCCCTCCCAGGCCCTCCACGCTCGCTACCCCCTTACCGGAAGACGTGATCCTGTCCCCGGTCTTCCTCTTCTTTTTTGGAGAGATAAGATCCAGGACCTTAGCAAAGGTGAGCTTACCGCTTCCGAGGGCTACGTATAGTTCCTCCTCGTTTTTAAAGCTGATCTTCTTCTTCAGCTTTTCCATAAGTTCTTCTGGACTGAGGCCTGCGCTCTCCCTGATCTTATCGAAAATCCTTTTCCCCTCGCTGAGAAACCTCTCCCTCTCGATCTGTCTGAGGTAGTGTTTTATCCTGTTCCTCGCTTTGGAGGTCACGACCAGGCTCAGCCAGTCGGGGCTTGGTCTCTTGCTCGGGCTCGTTATTATCTCCACCTGATCACCGCTCTGGAGCCTGTAGCTGAGGGGAACTATCCTGCCGTTCACCTTGGCTCCCGCGCAGTGGTTCCCCACCTCCGTGTGTATGTGGTAGGCAAAGTCTATGGGGGTCGCTCCCGCGGGAAGGACCACCAGATCCCCCTTGGGAGTGAAAACGAAGACCTCTTCGGAGAAGAGCTCCCTCTTGAGGTTGTCCAGAACCTCGGACGGGTTCCTGCTTCCCTGTATGTTCTCCACCAGGTTCCTGAGCCAGGAGAATATTTCCTCCCCCTGGGCCCTCTCCTTTCCTTCCTTGTAGGCCCAGTGGGCAGCTATCCCCTTCTCCGCCCTCTCGTGCATATCCCAGGTCCTTATCTGGAACTCCACCATCCTGCCCTTGGGAGCTATCACGGTGGTGTGTAGGGACTGGTAGAGGTTGGGCTTGGGAAGGGATATGTAGTCCTTGAACTTCCCCGGAACGGGCGTAAACAGGCTGTGGACTATTCCCAGAACCATGTAGCACTCCTGAACGGTGTTCACTATGATCCTCACCCCTAAGAGGTCGTGAACCTCCTCCAGCTTTATGTTCTTCCTTATGGTCTTCTGCCAGACGCTGTAGAGGTGCTTGGGCCTGTAGGTTATCTCAGCCTCTATACCTGCCTTCTTTATCTCCTCCCTCACCTTGGGTATGACGAACTTCTTCAGATAGGTCTCGAGGTCCTCTAAGGACTGGCTTACGAACCTTCTGACCTTCTCGTATTCTCTCGGGTAGAGATGTTTGAAGGCAAGGTCCTCGAGACACCTCTTTATCTCCCAGATGCCGAGCCTGTGGGCGAGGGGGGCGTATACGCTCAGTGTCTCCTCCGCTATCCTGATCCTCTTGTCCCTCCTCAGGTGCCCGAGGGTCCTCATGTTGTGGAGCCTGTCCGCCAGCTTGACTATCACCACCCTTATGTCCTTGGCGGTGGCAAGTATTAACTTCCTAAAGTTCTCCGCCTGAGCTTCTTTTAGGTTCTTGAACTTTATCTTTCCTATCTTGGTCACCCCCTCCACTATATCCGCCACTTCCTGACCGAAAAGCTCCTGTATCTCCTCGTAGGTAGCCTCCGTATCCTCCAGAACGTCGTGAAGGAGCCCTGCTATAACAGTTGTGGAGTCCATATTTAGGTCCGCAAGTATCTTGGCTACGCTGACCGGGTGAACGATGTAAGGCTCTCCGGACTTCCTCAGCTGATCTCTATGCTTTTCGGATATGAACTCGAAGGCCCTCCTTATGTGCTCCTGATCTTCGGGATACCTTCTTTCCAGCTCCTCTAAAATTTCGGAAAGCTCGAGTTCACTAACTGCCATTAGAATAAATATAGGCTTTTCAAAGGGGAGGAAAGATGTTGCTGGATAAGATCTTGGGCTTTCTCTCAAACAACGTGGGCATCGACCTTGGGACAGCCAATACCGCTGTCTACATGCAGGGCAAAGGGATAGTCATGTATGAGCCTTCGATCGTGGCCATCGACGTCAAAACCAGGAAGGTTCTCGCGGTTGGAAAAGAAGCCAAGGAGATGGTGGGCAAAACTCCTGAGAACATACAGGCCATAAGACCTTTGAGGGACGGGGTTATAACGGATTTCGAGATTACACAGGTTATGCTCTCCTACTTTATAAAGAGGGCTCTGGGGAACACCCTCTTCAAGCCAAAGCCCCGTGTGGTGATAGGTGTTCCCACCGGGATAACGCCCGTGGAGAAGAGGGCGGTCATAGACGCGGCCAAGAGCGCGGGAGCGAGGGAGGTATTTCTGATAGCTGAACCCATGGCTGCCGCGATAGGGGCGGACCTTCCCGTGGACGAGCCGATAGGGAACATGGTGGTGGACATAGGAGGTGGAACCACAGAGATAGCGGTCATATCCCTCGCGGGCATAGTGGTTTCCAACTCCCTCCGCATAGCGGGGGACGAGATGAACGAGGCCATAATTCAATATATAAAGAGACAGTTTCACATCCTCATAGGTGAGCAGACCGCGGAGAGGATAAAGATAGAACTGGGGAGTGCGGTAATGGAGGAGGAAGAGAGATCGATGGATATAAGGGGGAGGGACATGACCGGCCTCCCGAAGACCATAAAGATAACGAACCACCACATAACCGAGGCCCTCGAGGACACAATAAACTCGATAATAAACGCCATAAGGGTCACCTTAGAAAGGACTCCTCCTGAGCTTGCGGCGGACATAGCGGACAGGGGGATAGTCCTCGCAGGCGGAGGAGCGCTCTTAAAAAATATGGACAGGAGGATCCAATTAGAGACCGGGATAAAGGCCTTCTACTGCGAGGAGCCTTTAATAGCTGTGGCAAGGGGAGTAGGTAAGGTGCTCGATAACCTCGAGCTTATCAGGAGAATATCTATGGAATGACAGGGGCAAGATTTCACGTTCTTTCTTTGCTCGTAACCATTCTCGGTCTGATCGTGTTTTTCTCGGACCTGTCGCGCATATCCTATGTCAGGACGATAGTATCCGCCATAAATCAGGTCGTCGCCCCTGTTGTCAGGTTTAAGGAAAGAAGTGTATCGGAACTCAGAGAGGAAATAAGCACATACGTTCACAACGTGGACGTCGCCAAAGAGAATGTAAGATTGAAGAGAAGACTGAACTCCCTGCTACTCACGGAGAAAGAGCTCGCGGTCTGTCTGATCGAGCTTGAGAAGCTGGAGAAGAAGCTTAAAGTCTCTTCTGGCTTCAGAAAGCTCAACTATGTGGTAAGCAGGATACTCTACTACGACCCTACCGGTTTTGATCTATTTGTGATAATAGAGGGCGGTAAAAACAAAGGTATAAAGGAGGGAGATCTCGTAGTTACCGAAAACTCAGTGGTCGGTTTTGTAGAGTCCGTCTTCGGTTCTACAAGCAAGGTTATAACCACTTACAACGAGAAATTTTCAACAACCGCGGTCCTGGGAGCTAAGGGGAAGAGATACATCTACAGAGGCGGTTTCCCGCAGGGCTCCTTGCTCCACGTAGGCCTTGAGGACGAGGTAGAGGTGGGTGAGGAGGTCTACCTCGTGGGTGTAAAGAAGAAAATCCCTCCCTTCCTGATAGGCAGGGTGAAAGAGGTCAGAAGAGGTAAGGATCCCTTTTTTAAGGAGGTAAAGGTGGAACCCGAGGCTATTCCGAGAGAAGAGGACTATGTTTTTGTGATAAAGTAAGAGCTTCCTAATAGTATCTTGACAGTCTCAGTAGGCGGTTTAAATTCTCAAAAGGTAATGTCATCGGATATAGACGAGCTTAGAAGAGAATTAGACATAGTGGACGTCGTATCCGATTACATTCACTTGGAGAGGGTGGGAACCAACTTCAGGGCCAACTGCCCCTTCCATCCAGACAGAACACCTTCCTTCTACGTCTCCCCCTCGAGACAGATATTCAAGTGCTTCGGCTGTGGTGTGGGAGGGGATGCGATAAAGTTCGTCTCCCTTTACGAGAACATCTCCTACATAGAGGCTGCCAAACAGCTCGCGAGGAGATACGGGATAAGGTTGAAGATAAAGGACGAGTCCGGAGAGAAGGCCAAGATCCATCAGATCCTTGAGAGGGTGGCCGAGTTTTATCACTCTAAACTGAAAGAGAACAGGGAGGCTCTCGAATACCTGAAGGAAAGAGGCATAGAGGGTATTACCGCGAAGAAGTTCATGCTGGGGTTCTCCCCTCCGACCAAGGAGCTTGCAGAGTTCCTCAGGAAAGAAGGCGCGCTCGAGATCTACGAAAAGACGGGGAACATAACGAGGCTGGACGAGAGTAAGTTCAGGGACCTGTTTAGAAACAGGTTGGTCATACCAATAAGGGATCCGAGAGGAAGGTTCGTCGGTTTCGGAGGTAGGCTCCTCGGCGGAGAAGGCCCCAAGTATGTCAACTCTCCCGAGAGTGAGGTCTTCAAAAAGAGAGAGCTCCTCTTCGGACTATACGAAGGGCTTAACTACCTCCGGGATCTAAAAAGCGCGGTTCTCGTCGAAGGATACTTCGATGTCATAAGCCTCCATCAGGAGGGTTTTAGAAACGCGGTCGCCACTTTGGGAACCTCCTTCGGTAAAGAGCACGCCCAGATACTTTCCAGGTTCGTGAGCAGGGTCTACCTTCTCTTCGACGGGGACGAGGCAGGCAGAAAGGCCATGAGACTTGCCACACCTCACCTTCTTTCCGCAGGAATCGATGTATACCCCGTATTTCTCCCCGATGGCATGGACCCTCACGACTTCATCAGCAGGGAAGGTAAGAAGGCTCTTAAGGCCCTAATAGAAAACTCCTCAGAGGTATTTCAGCTCCTTCTCGAGAGAGTAAAGAAGGGTGAAAAGGTAGAGGAGGCTGTAAGGGACTTCACCTACTTTGCCTCCTTTATGAAGGATGAGATAAGATCTTTCGCTCTCCTCTCCGAGCTTAGCAAGTTGACCAAGATACCGCTCGACATTCTCTCTTCGAAAGTTTACAGGAGAAGGGAGGAACCGCCTTCAGGGGAAGAGGACAGGCTCAGTTTCACCGAAAGGGTGTTCCTGAAAGGTCTCTTTGAGCTCAGGCCAGAGATAGATCTCGATCAGCTTAACCTCTCCCACAGGGCGAGGGAGCTTGCTCAGATGATCCTGCGTGAGGAGTATTACGATGTTCCGGAAGATATCCTGAACCTCAGAACCACGGACATCGAGGCGGAGTTTGAGGGCGCCTTGGAAAGACTCCGGATAGATATCCCGAGGGAGGAGCTCGAGACAGCAGGTCTTAGGGAGTCTGTTAGGGAAATGATCAGAAGTCATAAGGGAGGCATAAAACCTTCCGCCCTGAGAAGGTGGAGGGGAGGAGCTTGAAAGTGGGCGCTCACAATCCTATCTTACATAAATTTGTGAGGAGGTAGAGAATGGTAGACAGGGAAAGCCTCAGGCACCTGATCGAGATCGGCAAGGAGAAGGGGTTCGTTACCTACGACGAGATCAACGAGATAATTGAGGAGGACTTCGTCTCCTCCGACAGCTTCGAGGAGCTCATAGACACCCTCGCCAACTTCAACATCCAGGTTGTGGAAAGTGAGGAGGAATTCCAGGACAAGGAGGCTGTGGACGAACTGGTGGTTTCCACCGAGTCCTTCACCGTTATGGGAAGGGACGGAGACCCCGTAAAGCTCTACCTCAAGGAGATGGGTAAGATACCTCTTCTCACCCGCCAGCAGGAGATCCACTACGCCAAGCAGATAGAGATAGGAAGGAAGATAATGAGGAGGGGACTTCTGAGAAGCTCCTTCCTGGTAGAAAAACTCCTCCAAGACTGGGCGAAGCTCTGTAACGGCAAGCTGAAGATAAACGACATAATGGACCTGATAGACGAGGATCCCAACAGCGACTGCTACGAGAAAAACTGCGAAAAGCACGAAAGGTTCTTTATGGAGAAGGGTCTTGAACTTGCTAAGGCTTACAGGGAGCTCCTGGAGGCGAGAGAGAGGTATATAAAGGAAGGGACTCCGGAGGCCAAGCGTGAGTATCTCTACAAGCACGCCCAGATGAACAGGATCGTCCACCAGATGAGGATCAAGTATTCCAAATTTGAGAGGATAGCGGACGAGCTTCTGAAAGTCTATCAGAGGTATATGAGGAAGAAGAGGGACTACGAATCGAGGAAGAGAAAACTCCAGGCCATACATCCGGACATAGAAGAGCTTATAAACAACTACCTCGGGGACAGGGAGCTTCAGGAGAAGATCAAAAACGCGGGATACTCCTTCGACAGATTTAACTCCCTCGTGAGCGAATACGTCTCTCTAAAACGTGAGGTCGAGAAGCTGAGGAACGAGATAGGAATAATCCCGGAAGAGATAAAGAGGGTTATGGGGATCATAGAGCAGGGGCGCAGGAAAGTTGTGAAGGCCAAGCAGGTCATGATCCAGTCCAACCTCAGGCTCGTTGTTTCTATAGCCAAGAAATATGTAAACAGAGGACTCCACTTCCTGGACCTCATACAGGAAGGGAACATAGGACTTATGAAGGCGGTGGACAAATACGACTACAGGAAGGGATACAAGTTCTCCACCTACGCCACCTGGTGGATAAGGCAAGCCATCACGAGGGCCATAGCGGACCAGGCGAGGACCATAAGGATTCCCGTCCACATGATAGAGACCATAAACAGGATAATAAAGGCCTCCAAGAAGCTCTTCCAGGAGCTTGGAAGGGAGCCCACACCCGAGGAGATAGCCAAGCACCTCAGCATGACACCCGACAAGGTGAGGAAGGTCCTCAGATCCGCCCAGGAACCTATATCCCTCGAGACGCCCATAGGGGACGATGAGGATACCTTCCTAAAGGACTTCATAGAGGACAAGTCCATCCCCAATCCCGAGGAGTACGTGTCCAGAAAGCTCCTCAGAGAACAGCTTGAGAAGGTCCTCGAGACCCTCTCGGAGAAGGAGAGGGAGATCCTCAGATACCGCTACGGCCTCGTTGACGGGACCGAGTATACCCTCGAGCAGGTGGGCAAGATGTTCAACGTAACGAGGGAAAGGATAAGGCAGATAGAGTCCAAGGCCATAAGGAAGCTCAGGCATCCTTCGAGAGCCAAGTATCTGAAGGACTTTGAGCTCTGATGGGGCTTGCGGAGAGATATTTGCCCCACTACACGGCCCACGATTATGAAGCTGGAAAGGGGACTGGGAGCTTATAGAAGGTGTCCCCTTTGCCCCCGCCTCTCCATCATATGAACACAAGCTCGTTGCGGGGAAGGTCTTTAGATACATAAGCGAGGCTCTTGATGAATGTCCGGAATGTTCAGTTGTTTACGAAACAGACTGGTATGTCTCCGAGGACACCGTAGTCAGGCCGGACATAATGGTCCTGTGTGGGGAAGTGAAGGGTAAAGTCTACATAGCACCTGAGCTCGTGGTTGAGATTGTCTCTAAAAGCACCAAAAAGATGGACGAGGGATAAAGTTCGAGCTTTACGAAAGGGAGGAAGTTCCCTATTATCTGCTTATTTATCCCGAGACCAAAAGAATAAAGCTATACAGACTCCTCGGTGGCAGGTATGTAGCGGAGAGAGATCTCAGGATAACTCTGGCGGGGAAGTGTAATCTGCTTTTGAGCGAGAGCCTTATTCCTTAAACAGCTTATACACGACAGAAAAGTCCAGCTCTCCCAAGCCGAGCTTTCGCGCAAGTCCGTAAGTCTCCTTTATGGCGGAGGTTGTAAAGGAGAATATCCCGAGATCTTTTATAAGATCCTGGGCGTAGTGTAGGTCCTTGTATATGAGGTCTACCGAGAAGTGGGTGGAGAAGTCCTCTTCCAAGAGCTTTTTCTTCTTCACGTCGAGTATGTAAGACTTTCCAGCTCCAGCGTTTAAGATTTCTATAAGCTCCTCCTTGTCTATCCCTGTCCTTTCACCTATGGCTATAGCCTCAGCGAGCACATCCATTATACCGCCGAGGACTATGTTGTTTATGAGCTTTACCTTTGTAGCCTTCCCCGCCGGTCCCACGTAGAAGATGTTCTTGCAGAACTTTTCGAAAATTGGTTTGTTCTCCTCGAACTTCTCCTTATCTCCTCCAACAACTACGGTGAGCTCTCCCCTCTGGGCCGGGATTACACTTCCCAGAACGGGTGCATCCAAGTAGAAAGCTCCGAGCTTTTTAAGTTCCTCGTAGGCAAGCTTCGCGTAAGAGAAGTGGTTTGTGGTCATGTCCACGATGGTCTTTCCCTTTATATCTCCAGAGGTAAGACCATTCTCACCGAAGATAACCTTCTCGCTCGCTTGGGAGTCAAAGACTATAACGAATATCCTTTCTACCTTACTCGCCAGCTCCGCAGGGCTTTCCGCCACCTCAGAGTCGGTCTCTTTTGCAAACTCTAAGGCTTTTTCCTTAGTCCTGTTCCAGACTATTAGCTGGACTCCCTGATCCGCCAGTCTCTTTGCTATTGCCCTGCCCAGATGTCCGAGGCCTATAAAACCTATTTTCATTTCTTATCCTCCGCTATCATCTCCTTAACCCTGTCTATCGCTTCCTCCATGGGGACATCCCATCTTTCCCCCGTAGACCTCTTCTGAAGCTCGACCTTTCCTTCTTTAACTTTTTTGCCCACTACTATTCTGTAGGGGAAACCGACCAGATCCGCGTCAGCAAACTTAAATCCCGCGCTCTCCTCCCTGTCGTCGTATATGACCTCTATTCCCTTCTCCTCAGCCTCCATATAGAGCTTCTCCGCCACCTGGGTAAGCTGGGGATCGGACATGTTCAGGCACAGTATATCCAGCTCGAAGGGTGCAACAGGTGTTGGCCACTTTATGCCCCTTTCGTCGTGATACTGTTCCACTATGGCTGCCATCACCCTCGATATGCCTATCCCGTAGCATCCCATGATTATGGGCCTCTCCTTACCTTCCTGATCGGTGAAGTAGGCCTTCATGGGCTCTGAGTATCTCGTTCCGAGTAGGAATATGTGTCCCAGTTCGAGGCCCCTCTTGACTTTCAAAGGGGAGCTACACTGGGGACATGGATCTCCTTCTATAATCTCCGCCACGTCCACAAACTCCCCGTATTCGAAGTCCCTGCCGGGATTGGCGTTGATGTAGTGGTAGTCGGGTTCGTTCAGGGCCACTACCATATTCTTTACCCCGTAAACAGAGTTGTCCCACAGAACCTTAACACCCTCAGGAAGATTGAAGATACCTATGAAGCCTTTCTCCGTCCCGAGGAGATCCTTTACTTCCTCGTCCCCTGCAAGCCTGAAGTCCTCGGTTCCCAGAACCGCCTCCAGTTTATTCTCGTCTATATCTCTGTCTCCCCTTATGAGGACAAGAACAGGTTCTCTATCGTTGACCATGTATAGAACCGCCTTCAATATCTTGGAGGGAGGAACGCTCAGGAATTTCGCCAGCTCTTCTATGGTCCTTACGTTCGGCGTGTGAATCTTCTCAATGGGTTTTTCCTCTTCCTCCTGAGGCTGAGGCTTTTGGAGCGGTATTATCTCCGCGTTGGCAGCGTATCCGCAGTTCTTGCAGTATCCTACTTTAGCCTCTCCGTAGTCTGTGAAAGCTATAAACTCGTGGGACTGGGTTCCCCCTATCTGACCTACGCTCGCCTGGGCCATTATCACGTTAAGCCTGAGTTTTTTAAAGATCCTGTCGTAGGCGAACTTCATATTCTCGTAAGACATCATGGCGGAGAAATCGTCCGCATCGAAGGAGTAGGCGTCCTTCATTATGAACTCCCTTCCCCTGATCAGGCCGAACCTGGGTCTTTTCTCATCCCTGAACTTAACCTGGATCTGGTAGAGGATAAGGGGTAGCTGTCTGTATGAGTGAACAACCTTTCTTACTAAATCGGTTATCTCCTCTTCATGAGTAGGTCCAAGGCAATATTCCCTGCCGTTCCTATCTTTGAGTCTAAACAGCTCGTTTCCGTAACTTTCCCACCTTCCAGTTTCCTTCCACAGCTCCGCTGGGTTTAAAACGGTCAAAAGAAGCTCCTGTGCCCCTGAGCGATCCATCTCCTTTCTGACTATGCTCTCTATCTTCCTTATCACCCTCCAGCCTGCTGGAAGTATCTCGTATATGCCCGCGGAGACCTGTTTTATAAATCCCGCCTTGAGAAGGAGCTTGTGAGAAGGCGCCTCCGCCTCCGCAGGATCTTCCTTGAGTGTATACAGAAAGTATCTACTCCACCTCATAGGGGAATATTGTAAGACTTTTATATGCTTAGGGTGCTATACTATATCCGAGCAGGACGCAAGAGCCTGCCGGCTCCTTGACAAGGGAATAGGTGGGAGGATTTTAATATGCATCAAAATGCCTTGATGTTTTGATGCTTTGATGATACTGTTCTGGGCAGGTTGATACACAAGGTTTTAAATGGGCTAAATTTTAAGGTCTTTTGCAGAACCGGCGATTTCCGGAAATTAATTTCATTTGCGAATACAGGGGATTGTATAAGTCATTGAATTGGCTTATATTATTAAACGGCTCGTTTGGGGTTCCTAATGTGCCGTGTGGAGTTGAAAGCTATATGAAAGGATTTATACATGGAAAAAACCTTATGTTCCTAATGTGCCGTGTGGAGTTGAAAGGTCTTCTCTATAAAATTTACTAAGAGGAGAATATTTCGTTCCTAATGTGCCGTGTGGAGTTGAAAGTATATTATTATAAACGATTTGAAAATTTTTCATTCAGTTCCTAATGTGCCGTGTGGAGTTGAAAGTATAAAGCCTTGCTTCAAAGTTAGTTCCCAAATAACCTGTTCCTAATGTGCCGTGTGGAGTTGAAAGAAAGACAGCTGGGAGTTATCAATTCCAGAGTTAGGTTTAGGTTCCTAATGTGCCGTGTGGAGTTGAAAGTTCTTAAAACTTCGTAAATATGTTCGTTTAGATATTGATTGTTCCTAATGTGCCGTGTGGAGTTGAAAGAAAGATTTCAATCATTTGAATGAATTTGTTTTGATAAACCAGTTCCTAATGTGCCGTGTGGAGTTGAAAGTTATGAACGCGGACATTTATATATATAAATATTGAAGTTCCTAATGTGCCGTGTGGAGTTGAAAGGTTATTACTGGATCAAATAACCCGCCTTTTTCAGGCGTTCCTAATGTGCCGTGTGGAGTTGAAAGTTTAATCCTGCCACAGGTCAACCTTTTGCCGATATGTTCCTAATGTGCCGTGTGGAGTTGAAAGCGTAATAACCAGAGACCCTAAGCTTGAGCCTTTGCTATGTTCCTAATGTGCCGGGTGGAATTCAAAGTTCCCCGCAATTCTGTAAACCTTGTAGTCCCAGGAATGACTCCCAACCAGATGGGACGGAAAGCTATTATCACGAGGACGATCCTAAGGCTCCGAGTATGAGATTCGAGAAATTTTGAAGATTTCGGGGACGTATGCTGTGTATTCAGCTGGTAAAATACAAAGAGCTTTAGATCGATCATGAGAGCCGTAATTTCCGTATACAAAAAGGAAGGTGTAGAGGAGCTCGCCAAAACTCTGCAGAGGCTCGGATACGAGATTCTTTCCACCGGGGGGACCGCAAAGTATCTTAGGGAGTATGGTGTCAAAACTGAAGAAATATCTAAGATAACAGGTTTCCCCGAAATACTGAACGGCAGGGTGAAAACGCTCCATCCTGTTATACATGGAGGAATTCTCTACAGGGATTGGGTGGAAAAGGACAAAGAGGAAATAGAAGAGCTTGGTATACTTCCTGTAGACGTTGTGGTGGTGAATCTCTATCCCTTTGAAGATATGATGAGGGAGGGTCTGGAGGAAGTGGAGCTTATGGAGTTTATAGATATAGGTGGGCCTTCCCTTATAAGGGCTGCAGCAAAAAACTACTTTAGGGTCGTAGTAGTGGTAGATCCGGAAGATTACGGTTGGGTGGCGGAGAAGCTCGAAAAGGGAGAGCTGAGCAAAAAGGATAGGGCTTACCTTGCGTGGAAGGCCTTCTCCCACACCGCCTACTACGACAGCGTTATATCGAACGCTCTCAAGAATCTTTTTGAGATAGAGGAGGTGAACAAAGAGCTGAGCATACCTATGAAGCTCTCCTCCAAGCTCAGATACGGGGAGAATCCCCACCAGAGGGGAGTTTTATACACAAGTCCCTTTGAAGACCTCGGCGTTGCGAGGGCACAGGTCCTTCAGGGAAAGGAGATGTCCTTCAATAACTACCTCGATGCGGATTCTGCGGTGAGGGTGGTTCTGGAGTTTCCTAATGATCCCGCCTGTGTAATAGTAAAGCACAATAACCCCTGCGGTGTTGCGATCGGCAAGGATCTGAAGGACGCCTTTCTTAAAGCGAAAGAAACTGATCCCGAATCCGCCTTCGGAGGGATAGTGGCCTTCAACGATGCGGTAGACGAAGATCTGGCCAGGGAATTAATCTCCATGTTCCTCGAGGTGGTGATAGCTCCCGAATACGAAGAAAGGGCCATAGAGGTGCTTTCCAAGAAGAAGAACCTGCGTGTAATCAGGTTCTTCGGCCTCTCTACTTCCTTCGATGTAAAGAAGGTAAGCGGTGGGTATCTGATCCAGGACGAGGATACGAAGCTCTACGAAAAACTTGAGACTGTAACTAAAAGGGAACCTACGGAGAGGGAGATGGAGGATCTTTTATTCGCCTGGAAGGTGTGCAAGTATGTAAAGTCCAACGCTGTGGTTATAGCAAAGGATAAGAGAACTCTCGGGATAGGCTCGGGTCAGGTCTCGAGGGTGGACAGCCTCAGGTGCGCCATCCAGAAGGCTCGGAGATACGGCTTCGATCTCAGCGGTGCGGTCCTCGCATCGGAGGCCTTCTTCCCCTTCAGAGACTCGGTGGACATAGCCCACGAGGTGGGCATAACCGCGGTTATACACCCAGGAGGCTCCATAAGGGACAAGGAGGTCTTCGAGGCGGCGGACGAGCACGGCATGGCCATGGTCATCACAGGCACGAGGCACTTCAAACACTGATGTTCGAGCTCCTGGTATGGCTCAGAGAAACGGACTCGACTCAGAAGAGGCTCAGGGAGGGAGACTTTCCCTGTGGAACGGTTTTTGTGGCGGACAGACAAAAAGAGGGAAAAGGGAGAAAAGGAAGGAGGTGGGAGTCCCAGGAGGGAGGCCTATACTTTAGTTTCGTCCTCTGCGGAGAGGATTTTAGCAAACCCTTCCAGATTCCCCTCGTGGCTGGGCTTGCGGTATCGGATTTCCTGGACAGCCTCGGTATAAGAACCGCGGTTAAGTGGCCCAATGATGTATACGTGAAAGGAAAGAAGATATCAGGTATCCTCGCAGAGCGAACGAAGGACAAAATAATCGTAGGGATAGGTCTGAACATAAACCAGAGAGGCTTTCCTCCGGATATAGAAGATAGGGCGACCTCACTACATCTGATCACCGGAAAGGAATGGGACAGGAAAGAGATCCTTTCAGGTGTATTGGAAAAGCTCGGGGAGTATATAAAAGACTACAAAAGGAAAGGATTTGAAGAGTTCAAAGGAAGAATAGAAGATAAGCTCCTCTTTAAAGGGGAGGAAGTGGTGGTTCTCTCCGAAAAACCCATCGCAGGCATACTCGAAGGCCTCGACGAGGAGGGATTTCTGATCCTCAGAACCTCCGAAGGGCCAATAAAGATAACCGCTGGGGACGTGAGCCTGAGGCCCCGCCTATGATAACAATCATTTACTTACTATAAACATATGTTTACCTTGATGGTTAGGAGGTATAGCCATGTTGCTCAAGCCCAACGATGTTCAAAAGGTGGCAAATATGTTTATGAACGCGGTTCACGAGGACGAGATCGAGCTGGTTAACAAGCTCTACGAGGCTCTCAAGAACGGAGACAAAGAGGAAGCGGACAAGCTCATGGAGGAGTTCGTTCAGGACGTGGAGGAGCACTTCTCCATGGAGGAGGAGATGATGAGGGAGGCGGAGTTCTTCGCCTACCCCATGCACAAGGCGGAGCACGACAACATGAGGAAGGAGGTAGCCAAAGTCTACGAGGAGTGGAAAAAATCTAAAGACGCATCATACGTTATCAGGTTCCTCGAGGAGGTCTTCGCCCCCTGGATAAAGCTCCACGTGGCTACCATGGACTCAGTCACCGCCATACACATAGGAGACTGATGTAAAATTTCCTTCCATGGAAATAAATCCAGAACTTCTGGAAAAGTGGGATAAAGAGCACTTTTGGCACCCCTTTACCCAAATGAAGGTTTACAGAGAGGAGGAGAACATAATATTCGAGAAGGGCGAGGGGGTATACCTCTGGGATATTCACGGAAGGAGATACATAGACGCCATATCCTCCCTCTGGTGCAACGTCCACGGCCACAACCACCCCAAGCTGAACAACGCCCTCATGAAACAGCTCTGCAAGGTCGCCCACACCACCACCCTCGGAAGCTCCAACGTCCCCGCCATACTCCTGGCCAAGAAGCTCACCGAGATAGCCCCTAAGGGCCTCACCAAGGTCTTTTACTCGGAGGACGGGGCGGAGGCGGTCGAGATAGCAATAAAGATGGCCTACCACTACTGGAGGAACAAAGGGGAGGAGAGGAGGGTTTTCGTGACACTCTCCGAAGCCTACCACGGGGACACCATAGGTGCTGTTAGCGTCGGGGGTATAGACCTCTTCCATGGAACATACAGGGACCTCCTCTTCGAGACCATAAAGCTTCCCTCTCCATACCTTTACTGCAAAAGGGAGTTCGGGGAGCTCTCCCAGTCCTGCCTCGCGGACCTGGTGATGAAGCTCCAGGAGATCTTAAGAGCCCGCAGGGACGTGGTGGCGGTGGTTTTGGAGAGCGGTATTCAGGCGGCGGCGGGTATGCTCCCATATCCAAAAGGATTCTTGAAGGAGGTCAGGGAGCTTACAAGTAAGGAAGGGGTCCTCCTCATTCTGGACGAGGTGGCGACGGGCTTTGGCAGGACGGGAACCATGTTCTACTGCGAGCAGGAGGGGGTCACACCGGACTTCATGTGTCTCGGGAAGGGCATAACGGGAGGCTACCTGCCCCTCGCGGCTACCCTGACTACGGATGATATCTTTGAGGCTTTCCTGGGAGAGTTCGGGGAGGCCAAACACTTCTACCACGGCCACACCTACACGGGGAACAACCTCGCCTGCTCTGTGGCCCTTGCAAACCTCGAAGTTTTCGAAGAGGAGAGGACCCTGGAGAAGTTAAAGCCCAAGATAGATCTCCTCACGGATAGACTTAAGGAGTTCTGGGAACTAAAACACGTGGGGGATGTGCGCCAGTTGGGCTTTATGGCCGGGATAGAACTCGTGAAGGATAAAGAGAAGGGAGAGCCCTTCCCCTATGGGGAGAGGACGGGCTTCAAGGTGGCGAGAAAGTGCTGGGAGAAGGGTGTGTTTTTGAGACCTCTGGGAGATGTTATGGTCCTCATGATGCCCCTTGTGATAGGAGAGAATGAGATCAACTACGTTCTGGACGTGCTGAAGGAAGCTATAAAGTCTCTGAATTAACTCGAACGCAGACTCTCTTCATAATAACCGAGCCAGGGAACTTTGCCTGGTTGAACATATACAGGTCCAGCTTAAATATAGGTATTTACTCGAAGAAGGCCAATTTAAAATTCTTATATGCTCAGAAACATCACGTTCCTTGCAATAGCCTTCCTTTACTTCTTCAACCTCGGTCTGAACCAGGTATGGCAGCCAAACGAGGCCTTCTACGCGGACGCGAGCAAGAACATGCTCAGGACGGGCGATTTTCTCACTCCCGTCTACAACGGTGAGATAAGACTTAACAAGCCCCCCATGACCTACTGGTTCACAGCCCTGAGCTTCTTCCTTTTCGGTATAAACGAGTTTTCTCTCAGGCTCTTTCAGGTCCTAACAGGCCTCGGAACGGGCCTTATCACCTACCTGCTTGCCAGAAAGCTTACGGACGAGAAGGTTGCCCTGCTTTCCTTCGTGGTATTAACGCTCTCATTCCAGTTCATAGCCAACGCCAGATATACTTCGCCGGAAGTCCTGCTTACTTTCTTTTCCACGCTCTCCCTATATCTGTGGTATGTGGGCTATAAGGAAAGAAGTGGACTTTTCTTCTTTCTCGCACTCAACGCCTCAGCTCTCGGAGTTCTTACAAAAGGGCCGGTGGGCTTTTTGCTTCCCGCGGGCATAATCTTCATATACCTGCTTGCCACAGATCCGAGGGAGCTTTTAAAACTCAGATACTACCTTGGAACCCTATACATCCTTCTCGTATCGGGGTGGTGGTTCCTGTATCAGTTCATGATCAACAGGGATACCTTCGTTGAAGTATTCCTGAAAGAAAACGTGAAGAGAATATACACCCTACAGGAGGATCCCCTTTACTTCTACGTGCTCGATATAAACGTCTCCTTTTTGCCTTACTCCTTCATCTTTTACCTGGCCCTCGCATGGGTGATATACAGAAAAAGGAAAGAGCTTTTGTTCCCCGTGGTCTGGTTCTTAACCGTATTTACCGCCTTTTCCCTTGTGAAGATGAAGCTTCCGGTATACATAATGCCTGCCTTCCCCGCTATGGCCATAATAACCGCTTCGTTCCTTGCCAACGGTGAGTGGAGGAAGGCTGTTGTTCCTGCCTCTGTGTTCCTAACAGCTCTTATGGTAATCGCCACCGTGGTGGGAGCTTTCCTCTTCAAGCTGAACATCTTTATCCTCTCTTTGTGTTTTATCGTGCCCTTGATCTTTCTCCTGAACAGGCGGTTCCACCTGGCTCCGGCGGTGGCGGGCTTTTTCCTGCTCTTTTACCTCTCCTCCGTCCTGCTACCGGAGGTGGAGAAGCACAGACCTTACAGGGATATAGGTAATTTTATAAAGTCGATCGATCCCGAAGGAAAGATGCCCACTTACGAGTTAGGAGTCTTTCACCACAACATACCCTTCTACGCGGACAGGGTGATATTCAGGGAAGCGAAGACTGAAGATCTAAAGGGAATTGTTCTTGTTAGAGAAGACATTCTCGAATGTGAAGCTATGAAGGTATGGAAGGTATACTCAGGGTCCGAGTCGAGGTTCTTTAAGTTCTTGACCGATATAAAGAAAGGCAGGAACTTCTACGATCTTAAGCTTTGCATTTTCCCAGACGGAAGGTAAAATTTATATCCATGTTCGAGCAGGAACTCTTGAATAAGTTGAACGAGCACATAAACTACTTCCCCCGCAAGGAGCAGGCGATCCTTCTCTGCCTTCATACCATACAGGACCACTACGGATACATCCCTCAGGAGAGCCTGAAACCCCTCTCCGAGCTTCTGGGTATGCCTCTCAATCATGTGGAGCAGGTGGTTGCCTTCTACGACATGTTCGACAGGGAGACCCCGGCAAAATATAGGATAAGGGTCTGTGTGAGCGTGGTGTGTCACTTCCTCGGCAAGCAGGAGCTTCTGAAAGCTCTGGAGAAAATACTGAAGATAAAGCCCGGAGAGGTTACTCCAGACGGGAAGTTCAAGATAGTTCCCGTTCAGTGCCTTGGGGCCTGCTCGGAGGCTCCGGTCTTTATGATAAACGAAGACACTTACAAATTCGAAGGAGAGGAGAAGTTAAATGAGATCCTATCCCGCTATACCTAAGATATACGCGGAAACTACTCTCAACATGCTCCTCAAGAGGGCCAAAAAGCCCAGGGTCCACTCCATAGAGGAGTATCTCAAAGACGGAGGCTACCAGTCCCTCGAGAAGGCCCTCAACATGTCCCCCGAGGAGATAATAGACTGGGTAGAGAAGAGCACACTCAGAGGTAGGGGTGGTGCGGGCTTCCCCACGGGGACCAAGTGGAAGTTCGCGGTCCAGAACCCTGCACCCAGATACTTCATATGTAACGCGGACGAATCCGAGCCCGGAACCTTCAAGGACAGGATACTGATAGAGAGGGACCCACATCTTCTCCTGGAGGGGATGATAATCTCCTCTTACGCCATAGGAGCCAACGAGGCTTTCATATACATAAGGGGAGAGTATACAGCGGGCTACTACATACTCCTGGACGCCATAAAGGAGGCGAAGGAGAAGGGCTTCCTCGGCAAGAACATACTCGGTTCTGGGTTCGATCTGGAGATCTACGTGGCGAGGGGTGCGGGAGCCTACATATGCGGTGAGGAGACCGCCCTCATAGAGTCTCTGGAAGGGAAGAGGGGACACCCGAGGCTCAAGCCTCCCTACCCGGTTCAGGTTGGGCTCTTCGGAAGGCCCACGGTCGTAAACAACGTGGAGACCATCTGCAACGTTCCCTTCATAATCAGCATGGGCTGGGAGGAATACAGATACATAGGCCCCAGCGACTATGCGGGCCCCAAGCTCTTTCCAGTCAGCGGTAAGGTGAAAAAGCCAGGGGTTTACGAGCTTCCCATGAACACGACCCTGAGAGAGGTGATCTTTAAATACGCCGGAGGAACGATAGGCAACAAGAAGGTCAAGGCAGTCTTCTCGGGAGCCCTGGACTGCTTCTCGGGAGAGGAACTGGACATGCCTATGGACTACTCTCCCTTTGGTTTTGGAGGAACGGGAACTGTTATGGTCTTTACCGAAGACGATGACATAGTGGAGGCCTGCCTGCAGGTGGCCAAGTTCTACGAGCACGAGACCTGCGGTCAGTGCACACCCTGCAGGGTGGGATGCCACGAGCAGGCGATCCTTCTCGAGAGAATCTACAGGGGAGAGGCCACCGAAAAGGACTGGGAGGGTTTTGTGTTCGTGAACAGATATATTCAGCCCACTTCCATATGCGGTCTGGGCGCCGTCGCGGGAAGACTCATAAAGCAGGCTATGGAGAAGTTCCCCGAGGAGTTCGAGGCATACAGAAGGAAACTCAAACAGGCTATCTGATCATATCCACCCCGAGGCTCCCCACGAGGGAGAAGACTGTAACGAGGACGGAAGCTTTCAGGAACCACTCCCAGTTGTCTAAGAAGTTGGGATAGACCCCGAGGGCGTATAAAGTCAGGGAGGAGACTACGAAGGCTATCAGGAAACTCGTTATCAGTCTGAGGGGCAGAAAGCCCGCCACATCCTGGGACTCCCACCTCTGGAGCTTGGAGTGTTTTATAAAGAAGTAAACTACGCCCAAGGCCCCGAGCATTATCAACAGGACTCTTCCGAGGGATATCCTGCTCGAGATCTCCCATATCTCCTCGGTCATAGAGATGGGGAAGGCTATTATCAGGGCACCTATGCACTCCTGGACGAAGTCGTCGAAACCGAACCTGTCCGGCTTGCTCTCTACTTCTATCCTCTCCTTTATCTCTCTGAGATCCTCCTGAAGGTCCTTTATGCTCTCCTCCATATTCTTCAGTCTCTCTTCGCTTCCCATGGCAACTGGGTTATTATAAGCTCCATGATAAGGGAACTTATAGCCACAGGCCTCTTTGTGGGAAGGCTTCCCGCTCCAGGAACCCTCGGGACCTTGTGGGGTGTGCCGATAGTGTATCTTGTTTCCTTCAGCCCTTGGACAATTCTTACAGCTATGGCGGTTCTCTTCTTCCTGGGACTCATATCCTCCAACGAGGTCATAAGGATGACCGGTGAAGAGGATCCGGAGGAGGTGGTGATCGACGAGATAGTAGGCTACGTTGCCTGCTTTGTCTTCATCGAGCCCACTTTAAAAACATACGTCCTCGCCTTCTTCCTATTCAGGTTCCTTGACATAGTAAAGCCCTTTCCCGTGAACCTCTTTGAGAAACTTCCCGGTCCTTACGGGGTGATGATGGACGACCTGGTTGCTGGGTTGGTGACTTCCTTTATACTCTTCCTGTTGTTAAAATAGTTGGGCCATGAAGATACGTATAGCCCACAGCCCGGACTCGGACGATGCCTTCATGTTCTACCCACTCGTTAAGGGAACTATAGACACGGAAGGTCTTGAGATAGAGCATGTCCTTGCGGATATAGAAACCCTCAACAGGGAGGCCCTCAAGGGAACCTACGAGGTCTCCGCGATCTCCTTTCACGCCTACCCATACGTGGCGGATAAGTATCTGGTTCTTCCGAGCGGTGGTAGCGTGGGAGATGGTTACGGGCCTGTGGTGGTGGCCAGGGAAAGACCGGATAGTCTCAGAGGAAAGAGGATAGCTGTTCCGGGAAAGCTCACGACCGCCTACCTGACCTTAAAGCTCTACGAGCCCGAGTTTCAGCCCGTAGTGGTTCCCTTCGACAGGGTAATAGAGGAGGTCCTAAAAGGCAGCGTAGATGCGGGCCTTGTAATACACGAGGGACAGCTGACCTATCCCGACTACGGACTCGTGAAGGTGGTAGATCTGGGAGAGTGGTGGAAGGAAAGGTATGGCCTTCCCCTCCCCTTAGGATGCAACGTTGTAAGGAAGGATCTGGGAAAGGAGACAATAAAGAAGATCGAGAGGCTCATGAGAAAGAGCGTGGAGTTCTCTTTGAAGGAAAGGGAGAAGGCCCTCTCCTACGCCATAGACTACGCCAGAGATCTCGAGGAAGATCCGGAGAGAACGGACAGGTTTGTGGGAATGTATGTGAATGAGAGGACGATAGACTACGGACCGGACGGAAGGGAAGCTGTTAGACTTCTTCTGAGGCTCGGAAAGGAGAAAGGGATAATAGAAACGGACCTGCCCGAGGTGATCTTCTCGGACGAGGTTTAGGGTTCAATTCTCACAAGTTGCGGAGATTTTAAGTTTAATACAGTCTCCAGATCCTCTCTATCCTACCAAGCTATTTCAAATACACTCTCTCGTAGGCAAGTCTCCAGAAGGTAATGTCTACAGGACAGAGACATTTTCATCTATATTCCATTATTAGGAGGCACTTTTACCTTCTATTTTCCCGTCCTCGTTATACTCTATACAAAAGGGGGAGAGTATGTGGATTTCAGTCAAGGGACACATATTTGAGCTCGGCTTTAAAATCGGATTTGCAAGAGGCGTCATTGGCAGGGTGAGGAACAAAGAACTCAAAGAGGAGTGGGAAAAAAGACTTGAAGAGCTTGTAAACATCGCAAAAGTATCCGAGAAGGAACTCAGATATGTAAGCAAGTTGTTCAAATCCTTACCCCCAAAGGACATCTTTTCCATGGCGCTTTTCAGGGATAGAGAGGAAGCCCTCCTTGAGCTTGCCAAGGAAGCGGGAATCCCTCCCTCCTCAAAAGAGGAAGAGACTCAGCTCAGCGTCTATGTTACAGGTCTATACGGGGGGAAGCTTTTTGCCATACACCTTCCGCAGGGAGATATAGTTCCCGTGGTCTTTGATATGTTTTCGGAAAACTGGGAGGCAGGAGCTTTCTTTAACGCTGACCTGATCTTTTACATAAAGAACCCCAGAGCGGACAGAAAAGAACTTCATGTGTATGACCTCAAGCTGTTCGGAGGCGGATGGCACATAAGAAGATTCCTGACAAGAAAGGAGAGCACAAAGGATGTGATATTTGTTCCGCCCAGAGCAAAAGGCATCCAGCTATCCCTATCACTTGGCGACCCCTCCCTTCACAGCTTTGCAAAAGCACTCCTGAAGACAGGTCGGACGATGCTGGAAAGGGAGGAGGTGGAACTTGACTTTGAAACCAAGTCCCTCATTCAGGTCTTTTCCTACCTTTTTGATTACCTGAGAGAAAGCGGGGATATCTTTGACAGGATACATACAGGACTGATTACCTCTACCACGGACGGGGTCGTTTTCACCTTCAGCCCTTCCCATGAGGAACTTCCCGTAGAGGAACTTTCGCGAGAGTTTAAGAAGCTATACAGAGAACTCAAGAGGAAAGAAGAGTCTTACTACCTGAAGACCCAGAAAGAACTCTCAATCAGGAGAAAGATACTAAAGAGATTGAGAAAGCTTAAAGACAAAGTTCATAATGAAGCCCTTGAGCTTGAAAAAGAGATAAATAAGCGGGACGGAGCGGTTTACGAGATAATCCCTGAGTCCAGAATATCGCAACTCAGGAGAGACACGGAGAGAAGGACGAGAGAGTTCTGGAGAGACCCGTGGGGGAAAGTCCTTGTCCTCCTTCACTCTACCGGCTCCGGAAAGACCTTTGCCATGAAAAAGGTCGTTCTTGAGGAGAGCAAAGAGAAGCTCATACTCCTCTACTTCGCCCCGAGGATAAGACTCCTTGAAGAGGTGAACAAGGAGGCTGGCAAGATAGAAGGCGTCAGCACCGTTTTCCTCTATGACTCGGAAGGGAAGCTGGAAAGGAAGAGGATTTTATACACGAGAGCGGGGGATATATCTGAGGTTGAGGACACGGAAAACACCTCAAGAATCAAGCGGGCTGTAGGAGAGATAAACAGGAGGATAGAAGAGGGAACCGAGAAAATAGCCTGCCTTCTGACCACCCACTCAATTACCAAGACAATCCATTCTTCCTCCTCCACGCTCAGGCACGTAAAAAGGAGAATGGGGAAATGGAGAAGGAAGGGATACAGAGTGGTTTTTGTATTTGATGAACTCACTGGCTCAAAGAACGGGTTTGCAAGCCTTAGATGGGCGATAGAGCTTATGCAGGAATATCCCGACATGGTAAGCATAATGGTCTTTGACGCTACCCTCCATTCCAAGGGCGTCTTTGAAAAAGCCTGGAGCGAGTTCGTCCGGGAGGGATACGTGTCTCCCTCCTTCACCTTCGCCGACTTTGAGCCTGAAGGGGAGGTAGAGCTTGACGGCTCAAGAGCTTTTGTCTATTCGGGTTACTCCTACCCTGCAAAGAAGCTCCTCATAAGGGAGAGGTTCATTCTCGGAGCAAAGAGCAAGGATGAGATTTATGACCGATGCGCTGATCTTGCGGAGAATCAGCTTGAAGAGTTGAAGAGGAAAGGCGAAAGGCTCTACATATACGTCCAGAACAGGGAGGCTGTCCAGGAGATAAAGAGGAGGCTGGAAGCTAAGGGGTTCAAAATCCTTGCAAGCACCAGCAATATAAGGGGTTCTCAGGAGGAGCTGGAAGGGGATAGCCTTGATTACGATGGGGTGATTTCCACCTCTACCCTTTCACGGGGAGTGTCCCTCAGACAGAACTTTACCAGAGCCCTTATACTGACAACCCACTTCTCTTCCATAGAGGAAAACACGGCGGAGGACCTGCAGGCGTCCGCCCGTATCCGGGGAATGGAAGGGGAAGAAGACGTGGTCAAGGAGATAATAAGGGTTTACGCCTTTGTGGAGGAAGAAAACGAGGAGCTTGTGAGAGAGAGGGCGAGAACATACCTTGAGTCCTTGATGGAAGAATTCAATATTGAGGAGGGAGAGGAGAGCGAGGAGATTCAGAGGGAAACCGAGGAGCTTCTCCATCTTCTGAAGAAAAGGAGTGTGCTCAGAGACCAGCTAATATTCTCAAAGCTCTTCAGAAAGCTCTATGAGAGCTACTACTCACCCTCAGATAAAGTGGTGGCGACCATCTCCCAACAGATGAGACCCCTCTATACACCCGAGGAGCTCTCCCCGGGCGGGCAGGCTGTTAACTTCCTGGAGGAGCTGAGCGATTACTACCCTTCCCTGACAAGGGAGGAGATGGCGGACATAAAACGGCTGGCTTCTCTCATAGCAAAGATGCTCAGCGTTCTTCCCGATGTGGAAATAAGCAAGATAGGAAAGGAAACCGACTTCTTCCATCCATACCTGTTGATTGATGTGGACCTCAGAACGAGCGCAGAGCAAAGGGATGTGGAAACTGCCCTGAGGCTCTTTGAAAGGCACAGGGACCTCTTTTACAGGGCGAACAGACGGACTGCGGAGGAGCTTGAAGCCTGGCTCTACAGGCTGAAAACGGAGCGCCAGAGTTCCCCGATTTACGGGCTCGTTTACATACCGACCCTCGCAATAGCATACGAAGCTGTAGATAGGGATTTTGTCTCGGTTGAAATGCTCTATTCCAAATACATAACGAGGTTTGGTATAGGGGTGTTAGGGGCGGGGCTGAAACCCTCCGCGAGGATAAGCAGAGACCCTCATTCGGGAAGTGTGAGGAGTGTGGTTTTCCCTATAGAGAACAGCGAAGTCTTTGGCTGGCTCTCGGGCTCTTATCCGAAGGTCGGTGGAGACCTATTACTCGCCTTGATAGAGGAGGTGGTGGGATGATAGACGCTTCTTCCCGTTTTCGGGGTGAAGGGAGACCTCTCTCAATCTTTGCAAAAGGAGAGCCCCCTCCCATAATGGGTCCCGATAGGAAAAGGGCTTATGTGGGCGGTGTATTCTATGCAGGTTCGGAAAGTCAGGAGTCCGACCCCGAAGTTTACAGGTATAACAAACTAATCACCTCCCTTCTCGGCAGGTGGGAGGCGACCTTCGTGAGAATGCTTAAAGAGGGTCTGGGGAAGAAGGCAACCAGGGAAAATGAAGAGCTTAGGGGAAGGTGGAGAAAAGAAATAATGGAGCTTCTGGAAGAGTCTGTGGAGCTTCTGAAGGGAAAGGATATAGACCCGGGAAAGGTAACATTCACTCTCCTGCCCTCCCGGAGGAAGAGAAAAGATACCTACGTAGGGAAGGACGTGAACGAGTTTAAGGTTTACTATGGAAGGCTTACAGAGGGAAGGGGAGATGTCAACATTTACTATCTGGACATAAATGTGGCGGACAGACTGGAGGACCTTCTTGACGGTCTCAGGTCGGGAGAGATTAGCCCGTCCGACTACACAGAAGGGCTCGGAAGGCTCAGGCGTGAGGTAAGCATTAAGCTAATTGAGAGACTTCTTGAGTGCAAGGACCTTGAGGGTGAGGTAAGAGAGTTCTTTAAGTCTCTTAAAGAGCTCGGAGAGAGGGCTGTTAGGGGAGACGACATCCTTGCACAGCTCTTCTTTGAGAGACTCTTCAAGATAGAGGTAGATTTTCACGTCGGGCTTGCTCAGGAGGGAGAGGGAGAGGATGGTCCATGGCTAACACACAAGCCTCTGGTAACTAAGCTCGGATACGGGAATCCACGTCTTACCTACGAAGAGGTGTTGCTCAAAATAGGGAAAGAGGCGGTCAGAAGGGAGGAGTTCTTGGATAAACCCAAAGAGGAACTTATCAGAGAGGCGGAAGAAGAAGCTGAAGCCTTCGGAATATCGGAATGGCTCAGGAAGGTTTACGGAGACAGGAAAGGAGAGAGCCCCTTTCTGAAGAAGGTCAGGAGGGAGCTTACACGTATACTCGGGGGCGGGGTTCCCGGAGTGAAAAAGGTCTCTTTCGTGAGAGACGGAAAAGCTGTTTACAGCGTTAAGAAGGAGATATATGCGGACACATACGGGCAGTTCGTCCTTTACGAAAGCGGTCTCGTGGACAAAGCCAGAAAGTTCGTGAAGGTATTGCGAGGGAAAGGGAGAATGGGAAACAAGTATGTAAATCCGAAAATGATGGGGAGAGAGGTGCTGGGGGGTGTGGAGATGGAGTTCATATTCCCCTTCTGGAAAGAGCTGAAAAATCATGACAGCTACACTTTTACGGGGGACTTGGCTTACAAAGCTCTTGCCTTCCTCCTCCAGGTGGCTGGCTTTTTCAAGGCAATCAGGTCCTTGGGCATTGAAAAGAATACAACTTACATGGTATTTGCCCTGCTTGACGTTAAAGGTGATGAAGATAGATACCCAATCTGGGACCTGGTGAGGGCTTTCGTTGACTATGCCCTCGCCCATCCTTTTCAGACCCTGGGTGAAGAGTCCATAGATAAGATAGCGGGAGGGGAAAGAGACGCTGTTTTCTTCCAGAAGAACGCACTCATAAGTGCACTCAGAGCGGACAGGAGGGTTGTTCTAAAGTTCAATAGCTTTAAAATCCGGAAGCCTGCGGTTTACTCTATGCTAGTAGAGGACAGGAGTGTTGAGCTTGCTGGGACGGGAAGGCATTATCTCTACAGTCTATACAGATTTGCCTTCAAGGACGACTTCCTTACCATAGAGCGGGACGACAGGAAGTTCTTTGTCTTTGCCGATGGCTTCAGCGGAGACGTGAAAGAGCTTGAGAAGTTCCTGATGGAGACACCCAATCTCATAGCGATTTCTCAGGATACGAGAAGCCCTCTCCTGAGCTACAGGAAGCTGAACCATGAGAGCTTCTTTCCTGTTCTCTATCGGAGTATAAAAACACCTATCCTGCTCAGGGGAGTAAGCAGGGATAAGGACGCTTACGTAATATTTGAGAAAGAGTTTAAGAAAGGTCTGAGGTATATGGGATGGCTTGGCGGTAATCAGGACGGTATCTTTGAAGACTACAACCTCTTCGTCATAAGGGCTCCTCTCGTTGTCCCGGTTGCCATGAGAGGAGAGCCATACATGAGCACGGAGCTATCTCTTTTCTTTGTCGGCAACCTTAAAGGGGACAACCCCGAGATTGAAGAGGGAATACTTCTCTCCCTTCTGGGTTGGCTCGTCTGGGGTTCGGAGAGTTTTTCATTCTTGTATGCAAAACCCAAATTCATGCCCCTCAAGCTTCCGAAAGCTGTAGTCAGGAGGATGAACAGAGACTATACCATCCCCCTGGGGGCATCTGTTCTTGAACTCGCCTATATTATGAAGAAAGCGGAAGAGAAAACAAAGGGGTGAAGGCGTGAAACAAAACACACTTCTCTACTACGTTATCCTCATAATAATGCTGAGCGGTTGTTAGAATACTAAACTTTTGCATAACATGAGCCACCTTCTGTCAAATTTTGTAGTGCAAGCAGAACAAGCCTATCGTCAGGAAAGGGAGGAAACTCAAACATCGTCGCACAATATCTTGAACAAACTCAAACTGCCTATTCTCAATCCCTTGAGCCTTACCTTCTCCGGTCTCGGAAACCAGAGGAGTTCGAGGAGTCTGTTGCAGATAAGACCTGCATAGCACAAAAAGACGATATTGGGAAATAACTTCCTCAGGTGAGAAAGAAGTCTTTTAAGAGTGAAAATCAGAGCGGATACAGGTTTAACTTCGTGGAGAAGCTCAACGTGGAGGGGAATTCTTAATCCGTTTGTCCAAAGGAAAATGATTAAGGCTCCGTGGGAGGAGCTGAGTTTAGCTGTGTTTTTACAGGCTTGAGTGGTCTCTTGTCAAGGGTTGCAGAACTTTAGTCTGAATCACTCCAACCTCTCTATGACCAAAAGATACGCCCACCTTACAGATGACTACCTCAGAGATGTAGTTAACGCCTGAATTTCGGCAGATTTTCGACAAAGAAAAAAAGAGACGTATGAAACCTCGGGGTGGTGGGACTTGAACCCACGACCTTCGGCTCCCAAAGCCGACGCTCTGCCACCTGAGCTACACCCCGTAGAGCGATTATTATTATCCGATCCGGACGCTTTGATTTCAAGCACGGAGCCTTGAGAAAATATATTAAACGAGGAGGTATAGGTGGAATGAGATACCTGCTGACTTTACTTCTCGGTGTGGGGCTTGTGTTTGCCATAACAAAGGAGGAGTTCCGGAAGGACAGAGAGTATCTCAGTAAGGTTGAAAAAAGACTCGATGAGATAGATAAGATCGTCCAGAAGAAAGGCCCTACTACGGAGCTTATAGACGAACTCAACTCCTACGGTTATCCCCTCCATACTCTAAAGGACAAGTATCTTATGGAGAGCGGGGAAAGATACGAGAAGTTCTATCAAAGGGTTCAGAGAGCTTACGATAAAGTCCTATACGTCAAGAGAGGCATATTTCCTATAATTCTGAAGAAGGAAATAGAAAACCTTCACGTCCCTGTATGCGACGTCAGATCCGAAGGCAAGAGAAGAGAGAGACTAACCATAGTGATGAAGGACCCGAAGAACGAAAAGGATGTTATGAAGGTTATGACTCAGACCCAGCTCCAGTATGTCCACCTGATAGGGGTGGAAGAGATCAAGTTCGAGAAGTGCAGGTGATAAGATAGATAGGGGAGGTAGCTCATGGAAATCTACTGCGACGGAGAGAGAGTTTTCATATCCAGAGATTACAGGGTTGAAGGCATATCCAAGAAGGATCTCTTGGAAGGCTCACGGGAGAGGGTGATCTGGCAGTCCGAAAAGCTCTCCGAAACACCCCATAAGCTTACCAACACCAGGTATCACATTGTGGGAGCGGGGAGTAGCAAGCTCATAAGGATGGACAGGAGAAACGGAGAAACGGTGGAGATAGGCTTGGAGAACTATATAAAAGACCTGACGAGCAACCTTAGGGACGTTTTCTTCGTCACCGCGGAAGGAGTTTACAGGGTGTCCGCGGAAAGGTTTGTAGAGTCCGAGGTAGTCAGATATTCGGTTTCGGACCTTCTCGACAAACCCATAAAGTCTGTAGATGTGCTTGGGAACTATCTATTTGTCATAGGAGGGAACTTCCTATACAAGCTGACTTTGGAGGGTGAAAAGATTTCCGAGAAGGCCCTTGCGGATGGGGTAAAGGTTCTTTCAGACTACGAAGGCCCTGTAGCGATAACGGAGAAGGAAGTTATCTACTTCACCGATGATATGGAGGTTCTTTCCAGCGGGAGTTACGACGGTGTTTTTGTTAAAGCGGAGCACGGAGCCTACAACACCTTCCTCCTTTCGGACAGAAGCTTTAACGTGTTTGGCAAGACCGGCAAGAGATTCGCCCACGTGGAAGACGCCCACTACTCAAGCTTTACCGAAGGGCTGAACCACATATACTTCTACGACCAGAAGGAAAAAGCCATCTCCGTTGCGGGCAAGAAGGACCTGCTGGGGGATAACTTTCAGGAGATAGATCTGACCGCTCTGGTGGGCATAGTTATGGGATCGCTCATGCTTGCGGAGAGGGAAGGTGCGGAGGTCCTCCTGCGTGAAGAGAAGGGCTTTATAGACGCCCACATAAACGGAGAGCACGTTCCCGTAGAGGAGGTCATACTCAAGCTCTCCAAATACTTCCCCGAGGTCTTTTACCTGTATAAAAATCCCGGATACTACGAGGAGATAGAGAGCTTTGCGGAGAGGTTCGACATCTTCAAGGTCGAGGGCAGGGATGTTAGATTGAACACAGATCTTTTAGGAAAACTTCTGGAGCTTCACTCCTCCTTCAGGACCTTCGGGGAGGACATAGCTAAGGACGTGATCTCCCTCGCCCTCAGATGATCTCCACTGACTTCTCCCCCCTCTCCACGTAACCACACAGGAAGGCATCATCCCCGAGAGCCTCAAGAGCCTTGTCCTTTTCTTTTTCGGAGACGACAACTATCATACCTACACCCATGTTGAAGGTCCGGAACATCTCCTTCTCCTCTACGTTTCCGAGATTCTGGATCCATTCAAAGACAGGATTCTGTGGAATGGTTTTCTTCTCAATCACCGCCTTTACCCCTTTTGGGAGCACCCTGATCAGATTCTCTGGGATCCCTCCACCCGTTATATGGGCTATCGCCTTAACTTTGACCGCCTTTCTCAATCTCTTGATCTCTTTAGTGTATATCCTCGTAGGCGTAAGGAGAACTTCTCCCACCGCACCACCTAACTCTTCTACGCTGTCGGTCAGCTTTATGCCCCTGTCCTTCAAAACTTTCCTGATGAGGGAGAAGCCGTTGCTGTGAAAACCTGAGGATCTTATACCTACAAGCACATCTCCGGGCGATACTTCCTCACCTGTTATTATCTCCTCCCTTTCACAGATGCCCACGCAGAAACCGGCAAGGTCGTAAACTCCGTCCGGATAGAACCCCGGCATCTCCGCGGTCTCTCCTCCCGCAAGTATTACCTCGCCCCTCCTACATCCCTCTACGATTCCGTCTATAACCTTCTTGAGCACCTCGAGGTCTATCTTGCCCGTCGCTATATAATCCAGAAAAATTAAGGGATCCGCCCCCGTGGTAAGGACATCGTTCACGTTCATGGCTACCAGATCTATTCCGACAGTGTCGTGAATCCCAAGCTCCTGAGCTATTTTAAGCTTCGTCCCCACACCGTCGGTTGAGGAGAAGAGAACAGGATCCCTGTATCCTTTTAAAGACACTCCGCTCGCAAAACCTCCGAAATCGGTTAGCGTTCCGCCGGGAAAGGCTTTCCGGACCTTCTCCTTTATGTATCTTACGAATTCGTTGGCTTTGTCTATATCTACACCCGCATCCTTGTAGGTGGTCAAGGTTTGTCCCTCCTGAAGTAGAACTCCTCCACCACGGTGTATATGGGACCTATGCTGGTAAGGGAGCTTGAGATCAGAGCTATCCTGTCCACCACCTCCTCCCCGAAGTTAAAGTTCCTGTATCTGTTCATAAAGCTACCCAGCCTTTTCCTGTCGACCTCCTTTATCCTGCAAATGGTAACGTGTGGATGGAAGGGTTTTGAATCAACTCTTATGCCAGCCTTTCTGTTGAGCTGTGAGATCTCGGAGGCGAGCCTCTTGAGAATATTATCACCTTTAGACACCCCTATCCAGAGTATCCTTGGTCTCTTTCTGTCTGGAAACACACCGAGGGATTTGTATTGAACTCTGAAGGGTCGGGACTTGTCCGCTATACGCTGTATGTTCTTGATAACGCTGACAGCCTGCTCCTGGTTTATATCACCCAGGAACTGAAAGGTCATGTGGAGGTTCTGGGGTTCTATCCACTTACCCTTTATGAAGTCCTTGGTCTCCTCCTTGAACTTGTCCACGTGTTCGTAAAGACTCTTGGTAGTAAAAAATCCTACGAAAGCACGCATCCGCTCTATTTTACATCAGGCCCACAGAGGAGGCTAAGGCCATGGTCCTGACGCCGAAGTAGATTATGTGAACCTTGAACTTGTATGTCAGAATCTGAGAACTGTAAGCACCCTTTTCGCCTGCAAAGAGGTTGAGCCTCCTCTGGTTAAATATTCCTTTGAGCTTACCATCTTTGAAAAGCAATATGAGGGGATTCTCCAGGTCAGTGCTCACCACGTATCTGAAGGGATAAACGGTTTTCTCTCCCGGCAGGTAAAAGCTCCTCTCCGAGTAGGCGAATACAGAAACCTTCCCATTTCCTAAGAGGACGAGGCCTCCCCTGAGAAAGTCCTCCACGTAAGGCCACCTTATGAGAACCTCCCTCGAGAGGAATATGTTCCTCCCCCCACCGAGTACGCTTTCATATGTGGGAAATTCCACGCCTAAAGAGGTAGAAACGAGAACCCTCCTGTCGTGGGCGAGGAGATAACATTCCGCAGGACCGAACCTTTTTCTCGACAGAAGCTCCTCACCTTCAACCCCCGCAAGTTTTCTGGGTAAGGTATCGAGGATAAAGTGGAAGGAAGTTTCTAAAAAGGATACCTCAGAACTCCTGATCACCCTGCAGTGGACCTCTCTGGGTGAGGGGAACAACCTGTCCTCTATGCTCTGTGGGAAATCTCCGAAGGCGAAATCTATACCTTTCTTATCCATGGCCTTCAAAAGGTTCCTTATACTCCCCGCATGGTTCGAGAAGGCGGTCTTTACATCGTAGGCGAAGCTGTATGAGTATAGAACCGGCTTTGGGGAAAGCTCCGCGGGGGCGTAGTTGGTGTAGGGAATTATCTCCACAGGTGTTATCTGGTAGATTATGAAACTCCACAGGTAGACGGTGGCAAATATCCTAATAGCCCTTCGGAGTCTCATCGAACCTTCCTTCAAACCCCCTCAGCCGGTAGATCCAGAACCTTCGCACTTTTTCCCCCCTCCAGAACACATCGACTACCTTTAAAAGTTCGTGAGATCTGAAGTGCTTTTTAACCCTTCCCGGCAATCCCCAATAGGATACGAATATAGCGTCCTTCCCCTTGAACTTGGTTATGCCTTTCCTCCAGAGGTAATACTGGGTCCTCCTTCCGAAGTGAAAGACGAAGGTTCTGGGATTTCCATCCACGTAGAAGGCAAGCTCCGCGGAGATCTGATAAACGTTTGAGAAAACCATCTCCCTACCGGTGTATAACCTGCTCACCTCCTCACCCAGCTTCTCCCAGCCCACCATAACTTTGACTGGATCCCTCTTGGGAGGAAGTAGCTTTCTTAGTCCAAGGTAATCTACGAGGGGTGTAAAGTGGAGGAGAAGGACTAAGAAAGAGGAGAGGACGACTATACTCCAGAAGACCATCTTTGACTTATCAAATAGGCGCCCCATGTAGTAGGAAACGAGAATGGAGCCGGTAAAGTAGGCAAAACCGGGCCAGTTGGCGTATACCTCCTTTTTAAGGGATAAAATCGCAAAGAATAAAAAAACCGGGAGAGAGTAGACGGTAAGAAATATCAGTCTTTTGTCCCTGTATGTGAAGGCCCTCCACCATCCGTAGATGAGGAGTAAAAAGGGAACAATCGACAGCAGAAGTAGCTGTCCGCCGAGAAATTCCAGAAGAGATCCCCAATTGGGGAAGTGGGCACCTTTGTTGGCAAGGCTGGAGACGTGTTTGAAGGAAACAAAATCGTGTTTTAGATTCCACCATAGCACGGGAAGGGATATGAGGAATGCTGGAATTAAGGAGGTGTAAGGTCTGAGAGATAGGAGGAGATCTCTCTTTACCAGAAACATATACAGGAGTGTCAGGGGCAGAAGGAAAACCGCCGGATACTTGCTGAGGAAGGCAAGCCCTGCGAACACTCCCACAGCCAGCCAGAGTTTTAAGGTGTTCCTTTCCACCGCAAGGTATACAAGCACAACCGAAATTCCCCAGAAGAACACGAGGGGAGCGTCCGTGGTCATAAGGAGGGAGTTTATGGCGGGTCCCACAAAGAGGTTCGGCAGAACTGAGGCCAGAAGGGCGGTCCTGTCGTCGAAGAGCTTCCTAACGAAGGGGAAAACAACAATGGAAAGAAAGAAAGAGAGCAGTATAGGCGTAATTCTGACACCTATCTCAGTATCTCCCAGAAGGGAGGTGGAGAGAAAGTTCAGGTATGCGACCATAGGAGGTTTTGAGTAGTAGCTCAGATCCAGATGTCTCGACCAGTCCCAGTACTGGGCCTCCTCCGGCGAGAGATCAAGGGGGTAAAAGAGAACGTAGGTTATCCTGAATAACGCAAAGAAAGCGTTTATTATCAGAGCTGTCCAGAGCAGTTTCATACTCTGAGTTCTTGTCCGCTCAGAAGTCTCTCTATGTTAGGTCTGTGTTTGTACAGGATAAGCCCAGCTACGATCACACCCATAAGGAATATATGGAAGGGATAACCAGCGAGCAGGAAAAGTAGAGGAGCCACACAGGAGGACACTATGGAAGCGAGGGAAACGTATCTCTTCCGGTAGAGAACTCCTCCCCACACCGCCAGCGTAAGAAGGGCTATCTTGAAGGAAAGAGCGAGAACAACGCCAAAGGCGGTGGCCACACCCTTCCCACCTTTAAAGTTGTCGAATACAGAGAACATATGTCCCAGAACGCTCGCTATACCCACGAACATGACGGTTTTGCTCTCTACACCGTAGAAATTGACCGCAAGCGCGGTGGGGATAAAGCCCTTCAGCATATCCAGGAAGAAAACGAGGACTCCGAACTTTTTTCCGAGGGCTCTGCTCACGTTGGTAGCTCCAACGTTCCCGCTACCTACTTCCCTCAGATTCACACCCTTTAGCTTAGCTACCAGATCGCCAAATAGAACTGATCCAAGAAGGTAAGCGAACACAACCAGAAGAAACTTCTCCATGGAGGTTTTATTATACGATCCGTTAATGTGTTCAAATCACGTTAATTTAACAGGAAATATAAATATTGAATTAACACAGGCTTCCGGGTAGATTAAGTCCAGCATGAAAAAGATCCTAATCTTCGTGTTATTTCTGACAGCTTTATCCTGGCCAAATGAGCTTGAAAGGCTCATAGAGTTTGCCCTGAAAAACAACCCCCGCATTAAGGCCTTCGATAAGCTGAAGCTGTCCGTAAAACACAGGAAAACCTTCGTTCAGAGCCTTCCTAATCCCCAGCTCGCCTTTGCTCTGAACAACCTCGATACGGAAAAGTTCTTTCCTAACAAGGAAAATCCTATGAGTAGTTTTGGACTTTACCTCTCTCAGAAGTATGTTCTGCCCCACAAGAGGGAGAAAAGCGCGGAGATCCTTGGTGAGAAGGAGATCGAGATCCTTATAAGGAAGGAGAAGTATATAAAACAGCTCACCCGAGATCTGAAGGTCCTTTACTGGGACTTCGCCTACTCCTTTGAGATGGAAAGGATCCTGAGAGGTGTGGAGAAGGAGATACGCTCCCTTCTGGATATAACTGAGGAGAAGTATAGATACGGTAAAGCCCTGCTCTCGGACTTGATCCTCTTGAAGGTAGAGCTTTTGAAGGTTCAGGAGAAGCTGGCTCAGGCGGAAAAACTCAGAAGGACAACCCTTGAAAGGATATACGCCCTTGCTGGAGGAAAAATCGAGCTCAAGGGCACGGACCTGTCCGTCCCGGAGTTTATAAACAGCTTCGATCCTGAGAGGAATGTGGACGTGAAGCTGGTAAGAAAGAGGCTTGAGGTCATAAAGAGAGAGATAGACAGAGCTAAGGTAGAGCACTACCCCGATCTCTTTCTCTCCGCAGGATACGGTATAAGGCCGGACATCCCCAACCTGATAACCCTGCGCGTGGGTATCAGCCTTCCCGTTTGGAAGAAGAAGCGCGAAGATATGCTCGTTCTGGAAAAGAAGGAACTTTATAACTCCAAACTCTTCGAGCTTGAGGATACAAAGCTCAGAGTCGAGGGAGACTTCAGAGCCTTCGAAGAGTCCTACAGGATAACCAAAAAGATCCTATCTACCGTAGAAAAGGAGATCTCGGAAAAGAGAAAGGAGATAGAGGCACTTCTCCTCGCATACAGATACGAGCGGACGGACATAAGAGAAATTTTGAGAGCCTACAGGCTCCTTTGGTCCTTGGAGTTTGACAGAGCAAATCTCCTCAGGGAGCTCAACCAAATAGTAGCTAAAGCGGAGGCGTTGCAATGAGAAAGGTGCTTTTTGGCTCTATTATCCTGATGCTTTTAGGGCTCCTCCTCCAGGCGTGCGGGGGAGGCGATTACAAGGAGGTGGTTACCATAGAGCAGAAGGGCATCAAGGTAACTATCCTCTCCTCGGACGGAAAGATAAAGACGGGAAACAACAAGATAGAGGTCAGGGTGGAGCCTCCTAAGACCATAAAGGAGCTCTACTTTTACATGCCTCCCATGCCGGGTATGGACGAGATGAGGGATGCAGCCTCGCTGGAAGAGGTGGAGCCCGGTGTTTACAGAGGATCTTTGAAGATAAGCATGGATGGACCCTGGCAGATAAGGGTGGTCTTCGAGGATACCATGATAACCAAGGATGTATTCGTCCCCCTTTCGAAGGCGACCCTTGCTGGAGGAGGACCAGCCAGCACAGCTCACGGCGGGCACATAATGGTAAAGCCCGACAAACTCCAGCTCCTCGGGGTAGTCACGGAGCCTGTTGGGAAAAGAGATCTTGTTAAAACCTTCTCCACGGTGGGATACATAAGCTACGATCTCTCCAAGATATACGACATCACGGTCAGAGCTGATGCCTGGGTGGTGGATACCTTTGGCAGGTTCGAAGGTGAGTTCGTCAAGAAAGGGACCCCTCTGATGAGGGTTCTCAGCCCCGACATCCAGATAGCCCTGGACGAACTCAGGCTTGCGGAAAAGAAGGGAGATCCTGAACTTATAAAGAGAGCTAAAGAGAAACTGGGGTATTTGAGGATCAAGGAGGTCGTTAGGTCCCCGGTGAGCGGTGTGATCTTGGAACAGAAGGTTTACGAGGGTGGATACGTAAAGGAGGGGCAGACCGCTTACAGGATAGCGGACATATCTACCGTCTGGATTGTGGCGGAGATACCCTTCAAGCAGGTAAGATACGTCAGGAAGGGAACCGTGGCCTTGATAACCCCTGAGGACGATCCCGAAAATCTGATAGAGGGCGAGGTGGACTACATATTCCCTGAGGCGGACCATATGGCCAAGACCGTCAAGGTCAGGATAAAGGCCAAGAACAGGGGTATAACCCTCAAACCCAACGCGCTCGTTGAGGTTCTCTTTGAGGTTCCTCTTGGTGAGGTTCTCGCTGTTCCCGAAACTGCGGTGGTGGACACGGGAAGGAGGACACTCGTCTTTGTAGAGATGGAGCCGGGAATGTATATGCCCGTGCACGTCAAGCTTGGAAGGAAAGCGGAAGGCTTTTACGAGGTGAAGGAGGGCCTTAAAGAAGGACAGAAGGTTGTTGTAAAGGGGACCTTCCTGCTCGACTCGGAGGCCCAGATAAGGGGACTTTACGGAACGGAAGGAGGCGGAGGAGGGCATCACCACCACTGAAGGAGGTATGGTCATGAGAAAGTTTATGCTCGGACTTTTTATAGGGGCTTTGGGGATCTCCTTTGCCAAGGAGATAACAGCTTTCTACAACCCCAACTGCGGGTGCTGTCATAAATACTTTAAGAGGTTGGAGGAGAAGGGATACAAAATAAACAGGGTAGAGGTGAACCCTGACGAACTCTTCAAAAAGAAGGACGAGCTCGGGGTTCCCGTAAACAAGCGCTCCTGCCATACTATGGTCATAGGGGACAGATTTATAGAGGGTCACGTTCCATCGGAGGGTATAGAGGCCCTCCTTCAGAGTAGGAAGGCCAAGGGTGTGTATTCACCTCATGGGACCTTGAGCGGTTGGGGTGCGGAGGAGAAGGATTACGAACTAATCCAATGAAAGGAGGTGTAGTTATGAAAAAGTTACTTTTGGCAACGGCAGTGGCAGTTGCTCTTTCGGGAGCGGGCTTCTCCCAAATGATGGGAGGGATGATGGGACAGCAGGGTGGCATGATGGGCCAGCCCCAGATGTTCATGCCCATGATGGGCATGATGCAGGATCCCGAAACCATGAAGATCGTCCAGGAACACATGATGAAGTGTAGGAAAGAGCTCATGCAGAAGCTTGCCAAGAAGCACAACATGATGGCGGAGAGGATGCTCTACATGATGACTATGCACCCCGATGCTTTCAAGGAGGCTCTAAAGAAGAATCCAGAGCTTAAGAAGAAGCTTAAGGAGCTTCTGAAATGAGGATGCTTATAATAATCTCCTGCGCGCCTCTTCTCTTTTTCCTCTTTTCCTTCTCCCACGAGAGAGAGGCTGTAAAGGAGGTACCACCTGCCGAAAGGGTTGTATACCCGCGGGTGGTAAAGCTCCACCCTCCTGCGGTCCATTTCGCCATAGCCCTTCCCCTTTTCGCCCTCCTCCTGGAGGGCCTTTATCACATCCAAAGGAGAAGACCGGACGAGGTAGAGTTCTTCACACTACTCCTTTCAGCTGGAGCTGTTGTAGGGGCTGCTATAACCGGATACGTGGCCCACGAGAGCATGGAGAACCTGCCAATAAGCCAACAGGCGCTCGAGGTGCTTCACACCCACGAGACCCTGGGTATAGTTCTCGCCTTACTCTTTACAGGCATTCTGTTCCTCAGGCTTATGTATGCCTTTAAGCCGGTGCAAGTAGTGCACCATCTTTACCTTTTACTGCTTCTGGTAGGCGTGGCTGGCCTGCTGTATCAGGGCAGTCTCGGAGGAAAACTCGTCTATGATTTCGGACTGGGGGTGTCGAGATGAGAAACTTAATGGTTGTTCTCAGCGTAATGGCTCTTTTTGTTTTCGCTCTTGCTCAGCCCAAAGAACCTCCCAAGGGAGCCAAGTGTGTGGTTTGTGGTATGGACGTGAACATGATGCCCAAGTTTACCTCCCAGCTCAAGATGAAGGGGGGTAAGCACGTTTACACAGAATCCCCCAAGCACGCTATTCAGTTCTACCTCAAGAACGGAGAGAAGGTTTCCCAGATATGGGTCAGAGACTTCTCAAGCGGGAGGTGGATAGATGCCAAGCGCGCCTATTATGTGGCTGTGGACGAAGGACCTATGGGGCCGGACATAGTTGCCTTCAGGAGTTTGGTAAAGGCAAAGAAGTTCGCCAAAGGTAAGAAGGTCTTCAGGTTCAAAGATATAGATGCAGAATTCCTGAAGTACTTGGACATGGGACACGGTGGTATGAAACACGGCAGGCACAATATGAAGCATATGCACTAAAGGAGGTTTTAGCTATGGACTGGGGTATGCACGGGTGGGGGATGGGACTCATATGGGTTCTGGTAGTCCTGTTCCTGATCTTGGGCATCTTGGCTTTTGCCAAGTATCTTATGAAGGGGTAAGAACTTCTTTCCAAGTCAACTCTTAAAGCACCACTTAATATGTCCCGCCCAGCTGAACCTGTTTAAAAAAATCTTGAGGCATGAAGATAAAGAACAACTAAGGCTCCGCCAAGACTCATACTAAGGTGGAGTAAACATATATGGGACCACTATAAGAAAGGGAGCTAACTCAAAAAAAGCTATTCCTAAAGCCCCGGGCTTCACAGCACTATGGTATAGGTTTAAGAAGCTCGAAGAGAGCTATCTCAACGAGATTATAAAAGAGACAGCAAAGAAGATAATGGAAGAAATCGAAGTTAAAGAGTTCCACCTACGGAAAATCGGTGAAGGTATTGAGGAAGGTAAAGGAGCTTGGTATGGATGCGGTGGTGCCTGTGAGGGACACACAAAGGACAATAGTGAGGGATCCTTATAGGTTATGGGCGAGAGAAAATTACATGCTCAAGAGGAAGGTGTATAAGAAGAGGAGTAGTGTGGAGAGTCCGATAGGGATAGTTAAGAATACTATGGGTGACAGGGATCGGACTAAGTATCTGCATATGGTGAGTCTTTATGTTATTGCCAGATTTGTCATATACAATCTTGCACTTCTTGAAGAGCTTCTTTTATTGTGGCTGAAGCTTTTGAAGTATACAGCTCTTTCCAGCCCATTGTCCTTCAATAAAATGAAGATTTTTCCAACAGGCTCAAAGGGGCTTGACAAAGACGGATATAGTTGCTATATTAATAGACCGCTCTGATGGGAGCGGGTCCCGAGAGGCCCGCACGGCTCCTTGGCAACTGAATAGGGGGAAGGAATCCTCAAGTACTGGGGTTTAGATCCAAATGCGATCGCTTGTGCCCGATACAGATTTTTATGAAGAGTTTGATCCTGGCTCAGCGCGAACGCTGGCGGCGCGCCTAACACATGCAAGTCGTGGGGCAGCAGGCCCTCCTTCGGGAGGGTGCTGGCGACCGGCAAACGGGTGAGTAACACGTGGGTAACCTACCCCCAGGAGGGGGATAACCCCGGGAAACCGGGGCTAATACCCCATAATGCCGGGTGCCACTAAGGTATCCCGGCCAAAGGGGGCCTCTGCTCTGCATGCTCCCGCCTGGGGATGGGCCCGCGGCCCATCAGGTAGTTGGTGGGGTAACGGCCCACCAAGCCTGTGACGGGTAGCCGGCCTGAGAGGGTGGCCGGCCACAGCGGGACTGAGACACGGCCCGCACCCCTACGGGGGGCAGCAGTGGGGAATCGTGGGCAATGGGCGCAAGCCTGACCCCGCGACGCCGCGTGCGGGAAGAAGCCCTTCGGGGTGTAAACCGCTGTCGGGGGGGACGAAGGGACCGTGGGTTAATAGCTCACGGTCTTGACGGTACCCCCAGAGGAAGGGACGGCTAACTACGTGCCAGCAGCCGCGGTAATACGTAGGTCCCGAGCGTTGCGCGGAGTCACTGGGCGTAAAGCGTCCGCAGCCGGTCGGGTAAGCGAGATGTCAAAGCCCGCCGCTTAACGGCGGAACGGCATCTCGAACTGCCCGACTTGAGGCACGCCCGGGCAGGCGGAATTCCCGGGGTAGCGGTGAAATGCGTAGATCTCGGGAGGAACACCGAAGGGGAAGCCAGCCTGCTGGGGCTGTCCTGACGGTCAGGGACGAAAGCCAGGGGAGCGAACCGGATTAGATACCCGGGTAGTCCTGGCCGTAAACCATGGGCGCTAGGGCTTGTCCTTCTGGGGCAGGCTCGCAGCTAACGCGTTAAGCGCCCCGCCTGGGGAGTACGGGCGCAAGCCTGAAACTCAAAGGAATTGGCGGGGGCCCGCACAACCGGTGGAGCGTCTGGTTCAATTCGATGCTAACCGAAGAACCTTACCCGGGCTTGACATGCCAGGGCAACCTCTGCGAAAGCGGAGGGTTTTCGTTCCTCTGGAACGAACCCTGGCACAGGTGGTGCATGGCCGTCGTCAGCTCGTGTCGTGAGATGTTGGGTTAAGTCCCGCAACGAGCGCAACCCCTGCCTCCAGTTGCTACCCCGAAAGGGGAGCACTCTGGAGGGACTGCCGGCGATAAGCCGGAGGAAGGTGGGGATGACGTCAGGTCAGTATGCCCTTTATGCCCGGGGCCACACAGGCGCTACAGTGGCCGGGACAATGGGATGCGACCTGGCGACAGGGAGCTAATCCCCAAACCCGGTCATGGTGCGGATTGGAGGCTGAAACTCGCCTCCATGAAGCCGGAATCGGTAGTAACGGGGTATCAGCGATGTCCCCGTGAATACGTTCTCGGGCCTTGCACACACCGCCCGTCACGCCACGGAAGTCGGTCCTGTCGGAAGTCCCCGAGCTAACCGGC
>JALWVU010000024.1 GCA_027079305.1 Aquificaceae bacterium | reverse complement strand
ATAGTTTACCAAGAAGAGGAATTAACGTATAAAGACTTAGACAAGAAATCAAATCAATTAGCATCCTATTTACAATCCGAAGGCGTTGGCAAAGACGATTTAGTAGGAATTTGTTTAGAACGCTCCATAGAAATGATAATAGGTATCCTAGGGATTTTCAAATCAGGCGGGGCCTATGTACCGATTAAGCCCGATTACCCAGAAACCCGAATCACCCATATCATAAACAATATAGGAGCTAAGATTGTACTTACCGATACAATAAGCAAAGAAAAATTAGGCTTTTTAACAGGCGTAAACTTAATAGCCTTAGACGATGATAGCCCAATCTATTCAACATATTCAACAAGAGCCCTAAGAAATAAAATATCCCCAAATTCCCTATGTTATGTAATTTTCACATCAGGAAGTACAGGCGTCCCCAAAGGCGCTATGGTAGAACACGCAGGCTTTCTAAACCACACGCTAGTAATGCTAGACGAACTATCCGTAACCAGCGATAGTATCGTAGCCTTTACCGCCCCATTTACCTTTGACATATCCGTTTGGCAAATGCTAGGCAGTTTATTGAGAGGCGGACGAACAATTATCTACAAAGAAGAACAAATTTTAGACCCCTCAATCTTACAAGAATTAATATACGATGACAAAGTTACCCACTTACAATTAGTACCCTCATATGTTTCAGGACTATTAGAAATAGACTCAGAGAAGAATTTAGAGAATTTAGTATGCTTTTCCGTCACAGGAGAAGCCACACAACACACTTTAATAAAAAAGTGGTTTGACCAATACCCAAGAATTCCAGTGGTGAATGTTTATGGACCAACCGAGACCTCCGATGATGTCACACTTCATAAGATGGAATCAGTTCCCGAAGGTCTGACAGTTCCGATAGGCAAACCCATAGCCAACACCCAATTATACATAGTAGACAAGCAAGAGAACCTATGTCCGATTGGAGTCATAGGCGAATTATGGGTAGGCGGAATAGGCGTAGGACGAGGATATATTAACGATCCAGAAAAGACATCTTCAGTTTTTATAGACAATCCCTTTAGCAAATTAAGCAAGAAAGTTTATAAGACAGGAGATTTAGTAAGATGGTTAGAAGACGGAACAATAGAGTTTTTAGGCCGTATAGATGACCAAGTAAAAGTACGAGGGAACCGTATAGAATTAGGCGAGATAGAAAACGTATTATCCAGCCATGAATCTATCCAAAGCAGTTGTGTGTTGGCAAAATCAGACAATTTTGGAGTAAATCGTTTAATTGCCTATATAGTATTAGAAGAAGGAGAAGACAAAGAATCAGCCCAGACCTATTTAAAAGAACGTTTACCCGACTATATGATTCCCCAACTATGGGTTGAATTAGAGACAATGCCTTTAACAGCAAATAGTAAAGTAGACAAGAAAGCTTTACCAGATCCAGACATGTCAGCTTTATCAGGACAAGAATATGTAGCCCCAAGAAATGAAGCAGAGGAGAAATTAGCTATAATTTGGCAAGACTTATTAGGAATAGAACAAGTAGGCGTTTATGATAATTTCTTTGAATTAGGCGGTCATTC
>JALWVU010000023.1:1354-1584 GCA_027079305.1 Aquificaceae bacterium | reverse complement strand
TGATGTTACAGAAAATGAAGGTGGAGAAGATAATGATAAACCAGATAACGGTACGGTTAACTCTATCGCAGGACATGTAGATGCGGGTGAAGAAGATAAGAAGAATGACTTCGTAGAAGAGGAGCCATTAGGTGCTATCACAGGTAACGTTTCTAAAGATACGGACAATGATGATACGGGAGATGTAAATCTTAAAGATGTAGAGATTAAACTTTACGAAGATACTGATG
>JALWVU010000023.1:0-1254 GCA_027079305.1 Aquificaceae bacterium | reverse complement strand
ATGTAAAAGAAGATGAAGGTGGATCAGATGATGATAAACCAGATAACGGTACTGTTAACTCTATTGCAGCGACAGTAGATGCACATGAGACAGATACAAACAATGACTTCGTAGAAGAGGAGCCATTAGGTGCTATCACAGGTAACGTTTCTAAAGATACGGACAATGATGATACGGGAGATGTAAATCTTAAAGATGTAGAGATTAAACTTTACGAAGATACTGATGGTGATGGTCAACCAGATGGTGCAGCTATTGCCACTACTACCACAGATGCTGATGGTAACTTTGAATTTACAGACTTACAGCCAGGTGACTATGTTGTTGTTGAAACACAACCAGCAGGACTTGATGATGTAAAAGAAGATGAAGGTGGATCAGATGATGATAAACCAGATAACGGTACTGTTAACTCTATTGCAGCGACAGTAGATGCACATGAGACAGATACAAACAATGACTTCGTAGAAGAGGAGCCATTGGGTAGCCTAAGCGGTAAAGTAGAAGAGCTTAAAGCAGATGGTTCAAAAGTACCAATGGCAGATGTGAAACTTACATTAAAAGATGCAAGTGGAACAGTAGTTGCTACAACACTTACAAAAGATGATGGTTCATATAGATTTGAGAACCTTGTACCAGGTGACTATACCGTGATAGAAACACAACCAGCAAACTATGCAGATGTGAGTGAAAATGAAGGTGGAGCAGATAATGATAAGTCAGATGATGGTGTAACTAACTCTATTGCAGCCAAAGTAGATGCAGGAGAAAATGATGTTGAAAATGACTTTGTTGAAGTAAAATTTGCTAAAATTACTGGTAATGTAAGTGAAGAAGATGCAGAAGGTGACTTGATAGGTATTGAAGATGTAGAACTGATTCTTTATAATCCAGATAATACTGTAGCTTCAAGAACTAAAACAGATGAAAATGGTAGTTATACATTTAATGCACCTCCTGGTGAATATTTCATTCAAGAGGTTCAACCAGAAGGTTATTATAATGTTCGAGAAAATGAAGGTGGAGATGATAATGATTCTGTTAATAATGTAATTAATAGAATTGATGTGCTTACTGTAGGTGGAGAATTGGATATTAGAAATGATTTTGTTGAAACATTTACAAAAGCAACACCAACACCAACACCAACAGCGTCACCAACGCCAACAGTTACTGCAACGCCAAGACCAAAGGTGACAGCAACGCCAAAACCAACTGTAACAGCAACACCAAGACCAAAAGCAACAGCAACAC
>JALWVU010000022.1 GCA_027079305.1 Aquificaceae bacterium | reverse complement strand
TAGCCAAAAGGCCGAGAAGCGATGGCGTCGAACGGCTTGGCTTTTATGCGTGGGGCAAGTTTATAAGCGAAGCCAGTGGTGCGTTGATATTTCCGAAGCACTTGCGTGCTTTCCGTTCACACATTAGTGAAACCGATATCGTGGACTGGTCACTTTCTTGTATGGAACGGTGTAATGACATAGACAATAAAAGCGGTAAGTTTCGCTGTCTATGGCAAGTATGAGAAAATGTCTGATTGGTGAAACAAGGCCTGCGAATCAATTCTATTACTTGTAGAAATTTTACGAAAAGAACTTGAAATCAACCAGAGCATGAAAACGAACGACACGAGTCAACACGAAGGCAGGTGAAATCGGTCCATCTAGATGAACTCGAACCATCCGAGGGAACTCGGCCTAGGTGAACATCATAACGGCCCGATGTATGTGGTGTTAGCCGTTATGATGATTTATATTTGGAAGACGCCCGAACGCGTTCAAGCCATTGCATCAGAACAACATGTCAGTGAAGTAGGCTGTCCAACGCCATCTTAGAAACGTAGCAGGAGTTCCAATGCCGCGGCGGCTATATCTAACAACTAGGAAGTAGTCATAAGGAAGTAAGCGTTGCCCAGTAACAAGACAGCACGAAGGCAGGTGAACTCGGACCATCTAGGTGAATTCGGCCCGGTGAATTCGGACTATTTAAATGGATTTCAGGCTTTCTCAAGTGAATTCGGAACGGGTCCGTGTTGGTGCACTGGAACTGCTGAAGTAATTCAACACATCGTTTTAATTTGTCGAGCATGTGCTATATTATATAGATCGAATAAATTGATCGCGGACGATTTTTATTGTTCCATCGACATACCAGCGACATTTTCGGCTAACTGGAATTAATCTAACGGCGACATGTACTCCGGTCAGCTAAAGATGAACGGCGGCTCATACATTTGCTCGTTAATTGCAATCCATCACTTCTTAGTTCATTTCACTGTTAATTCGATTTGTGGACGTTTCGTGGTACATTTCGCCTCTTAATTCTGGCCGACCAACCGCCGCCGCCGCCGCCGCCGAAATATTTCTTTCCACCGACAATGAAATGCTGATATGCTCTATAGCATGTATGAACCAAGATCGGTAAATAATTATTTAATATGGAGAAGATGTCAGTCTGGACCAGTCAACGCTTATTCCAATCTACTATTATGCAAACTTCACTTCACTAGCCGTTTCACTTGACTGGCGCCGAGGATCGTTTGCTGAATGCCAATCGACATTATGATCTGGTTGTTTGCGCTGTTCTGTTTTGCGTTAATTAGTGTCTGGCACAAGGAGAGTAGACATTTCTCTTCAGATTATTAAATGTGTTTATCCAGTATTATAAACCACGTACAAACCCCATCTCGGATACTGTGAACACTCCGGCTGACAGACGTGCGTTTATAGAGTATACGGCTTAGAGAGGGAGGACATGTAAGATTGCAGCTATAATGAATGTGATGAATTCTCCGAGGGAGCGAGCTCTGATAAGCAGGCTCTGCTTCTTTGCACATATACCGAACTATTTGAAGTAAAGAAGCGATGTAGAAGTGAATTAGAGCGAGGTATGTGGCGCT
>JALWVU010000021.1 GCA_027079305.1 Aquificaceae bacterium | reverse complement strand
TCGTCTCCCCGTTTGACCGCGCCGGTGCGTAGATGCCCCACGCGGTCCCCAAGGCGCGGGGGTCCGCCCGCAGGAGCTGCCAGAGGGTCTGGAGATCCGCGATGGAGGCCAGGGTGTTAAAGATCAGCGCAATCAGCGCGAAAAGCGCATACTCCGCGGGAAGGGTCAGCATCAACCCCAAGCCGAGACCCGTAATGCTCACAAGAGGGGCAATCAAAACGAGGAAATAGCTCCACCGTGGAAGCGCGGCGTCAAAGGTGGGGCCGATCACCCCGGCTTGGCGGACGAACCGAGGCCACCTCCCGGTAAGGCCCCAGATTGCGATGCCGTGACTCCCCTCATGAAGGTAAACCACGCCGAATATCACCGCAACGGTGAGCCCAAGAAACACGAAAAGCTCTCCCGAGAGGGAAATTCTCCACGATTCAGCTAAACGCTGGAGGACGCTGCCGTGCTGCTCATGGTAAAGGCTGATAAAGAGTAGGACAGCGATTCCAACAATTCCGATGGAGATGAGATCGGCTATGGATCTGCCGGTCTTGCTCTCCTGTGGAGAGGGCAGTTTGCAATATCCCTTGGGGATGTTTAAGCGTCGTTGGCGGTACTCTTCAGCCTCCCGAGCGACAAGCTGACGGCTCGTTTCCAAGAGCGCGATCATCTCCTGGAGGCGTTCGGGATGGGGAACATCGCGCGGAAGCGTTGATTTTACGAACGATAAGAGCTTGTCGAGACTCAGTTCCACCGAGTCAAGCCAGTGGCCGGTCGGCAAACGGGGATACATGATTGCCTCCTTTCCCCCTCGACTTATTGTAACCTCACAAGCCGCGTCACAGTCTCCTGACCTTGGGGCTCAGCCTTCTTAACTATCACTCAATCGTCAGGCATGTAAAAAACTATATTGCTACAATTTTCCACAAGAACCCTTTTAGGTTGTTTAAGTGTTTGCAAGGAAATCCATATATCCCCAACCGATCCGCTTGCATTGAACACCAATAGTGGACCTATCCAAGGCAACAAAACCGGTTGCGCCCCGATTAAAGCAAGTCCCGCTAGGGTGAGGATAAAAAGGGGAGCCAATGCAATTACAATGAACTCATAGCGCGTGAAAAAGTATCCTGGAGCTGTAGTATAAAATCCCCAAATTGGAGATCGCTGAAGGATTACAAAACCAAATCGGGGCTTGGCCCCAAGGACCTTTATGCAAAGGCCATGGATACCCTCATGAAGCATCAAAGCGGCAATAGACTGCAACACAAAAGCCAAAATCCAAATAGGGGGGAGCGGTAGAAGCAGTTCTCGAAGGGCGAGAGTAGACATTATAAATAGCACCATTCCTACAATAAAAATCGCGCCTCCCAGAACTACCAACCATCCCCATGGAACGTCCTTTACCGTTATAACCTTTGCTGCTTTATATCCATAGGGAAGCGTTTTAATCATGATGATCTTCACAATGAGATAACTCGATCTGAACTCGATCTGAGCGAGGTTGGACTGGAATTAGGGAATAGGGCCGGTAACGGAGGTAGGCTGGGCCAATCGGCCTCTAAGTAAAGCACCTCAAGCGGCATCAACTCCAGTGAGCGTGAGCTTGGATGTAAAGGGATGAGTGCCACAGAAGGCAGCTCGGGATCCGAGTAGAAGATCGC
>JALWVU010000020.1 GCA_027079305.1 Aquificaceae bacterium | reverse complement strand
CCTCCTCCCCCTCGCTGTCCGCATCCTCCGCGGAGTAGAAGGCTCCCTCCGGGGAGAGCATGTCCCTTCTCAGATACTCCGCTATCTCCTCCACCACCTGGGCGAAGAACTCCTCCCTCGTTATCTGATAGGCCTCCGCGTAGGTAAACATTAAAAGGGCGTTGTCGTAGAGCATCTTCTCGAAGTGGGGAAGGAGCCACTCCCTGTCCGTCGAATACCTGTGGAAGCCGAAGCCCACGTGGTCCCATATGCCCCCCAGCCTCATCTTCGTTAAGGTCTCCCTAACCATCTCGAGGGACTTCTCGTTCTTATACCTTCTGTAGTATCTCATCAGGAACATGAGGTTGTGGGGTATGGGAAACTTTGGCGCGTTCCCGAACCCTCCGTAGGTCTCGTCGTAGGAGTGGTAGAGCTCAGCAAATCCCCTGTGGAGAACCTCCTCCCCGAGGTCTCCTCCCACGTAGCTTTCCCTCTCGCTCTTGGAGAGGGCCTCCACCACCTGTCTCGCGGCGATGAGAACCTTCTGCTTGTCCTTCTTCCAGAGTTCCGCGATCCTGAGGAGTATGTCTTTTAGGCCCGGCCTCCCGTATAGGCTCTCTTTGGGAAAGTAGGTTCCTGCAAAGAAGGGCTCCTTATCGGGGGTCATTATGATCGTCAGGGGCCAGCCTCCCGATCCCGTCATCATCTGACATACGCTCATGTAGACCGAGTCTATGTCGGGCCTCTCCTCCCTGTCCACCTTTATGGAGACGTAGTTCTCGTTTAATATCTTGGCGATCTCCTCGTCCTCGAAGCTCTCCCTCTCCATAACGTGACACCAGTGGCAGGTGGAGTAGCCGATGGAAAGGAAGATGGGCTTGTCCTCACGCTTGGCCTTCTCGAAGGCCTCCTCGCACCAGGGATACCAGTCCACGGGGTTGTAAGCGTGCTGTCTCAGGTAGGGGCTCTTTTCCTCTATAAGTCTGTTGGGCTTTCTCTCCATCTGAGAGAATTTGCTTCAGCGACGGGAAAAGGGGATGAGTTTAATCATCCTCCCTCTTATCAGGAAGGCTCTCAACGTATATTGATCTGCTGGGGAAGGCGAAGCTGGCCCCGTGCCTCTCCACGATCTCCATGATCTTAAGGTTCACGTCTTCCCTTATCGATAGATACTCCTCCCAGTTGGCTGTATCGGTAAAGCAGTATATGAAGATGTCTAAAGAGGAATCACCGAAGTCCGTAAAATAGACCATCAGGAGCTGATCCTTGGCTATCCTGGGATGCTCTCTCAGCATCTTCCTTATCTCCTCCAGGATCTTCCTCATCTGCTCTCCCGTGGTTGAGTAGGTGAGACCTATGGTCATCTTTATCCTTCTCACGCTCCTTCTGGAGAAGTTTTCGAGGGGCTGGTTGGCGAGGACCTGGTTAGGAACGGTTATGAGGCTTTTTTCGAAGCTCCTTATCTTTGTGGTCCTAAGACCTATGTCCTCCACTATGCCCTCCACGTCCCCTATCTTTATCCAGTCCCCCACCTTCATGGACTTGTCCGCAAGGACCGTCAGGCCACCGAAGAGGTTGGCGGCGGTGTCCTTGGCCGCGAGGGCGAAGGCAAGACCTCCGAGACCGAGGGAGGCGAAGAGGGCGCTCACGTTTATCCCCCACTCCTGGAGTATGGCCATACCCGCCACGAGGATAACGAAGGCCTTGGAGAGCTTTATAAAGAAGCTCCCTATCTCCTTGGAAAGCTCCTTTCCGAACCTGGCGGTGAACTCGTAGAACTTGCCCTCGAAGGCGGTCACCAGGTTGTAGGCCATCCATCCTACGGTGAACATGAGCAGGGTCCGGACAACCTTGAGGGTTATGGTCTTCTCCAGCCCGAGGATGAAGAGGGACAGGCCCACACCGACGACCACTATCAGGAAGCTTATGGGTTTGGCCCAGGCGCGGAGCACCAGGTCGTCTATCTCTGTGGAGGTCCTGCTGACTATCTCCCTCAGGGATCTTATAACTATAAGAGTGAAGAGCTTCCTGAAGAAGAAGAAGAGAAAGAATACGAGAAGGGCAAGGGCGAACCTGTAGAGAGGTATTCCCAGGATAACGTAGTTAAGGTAGTCCTGAAGGCCTCTCAGAGCCTCCCCGAAGCTCTCCATCCGATCTGAATTATATCAGGGGTGAACTTCTCCTTCCTTACGGAAGGAGCTTCCGGTAGGGGACTGCGCCCCACCTGGAAGACCCGCATGGAGATTCCTGCTTCAACGAGGGCTTTTCGCCCTCTCCACAGGCGTAAGTTCGGGTCGCTCCGATCTTAGCGCCCTTGAGGCGGGCGAGACCTTTACGCAAAATATTCATACTCGCGTTGTAATCCCTGTCCATTACCGCCCCGCATTCAGGACACTTGTGCAACCTTTCAGCTAAAGTCTTGGGGACTCTGAAGCCACACACGGAGCAGTCCTGAGTCGTGTAGGATGGGTCAACTTTTACCACCCTTGCCCCCGCCATTACAGCCTTGTAGGTGGCAAAGGCGATGAGCGTCCCCCACCCCGCATCAAGTATGAGTTTGGCTAAATTGCTATTTTGAACAAGTCCCCTTACGTTCAGGTTCTCAAAGCTGATGTAGTCGTAATTGTTCACAAGGTATCTTGACAACTTGTGTAAGAAGTCTATCCTCGCATTCCTTATCTTCTCGTGAATCTTAGCTACTCTCTTTCTCTGCTTCTCCCGGTTGTTTGAACCTTTCTCCTTCTTTGAAAGCTTCTTCTGTTCCCTTTTTAGCCTCTTCTCAAGCCTTTGTAAAAATTTGGGATGTTCTATAAACTCTCCCTCCGATGTGGTCGCAAGGTTCTTGACTCCAAGGTCTATCCCTACAGCCTTCTCCTGAGCTTCCCTCAGTATTTCATCAAGCTCTACCTCAACCGTTATGCACACATACCACTTCCCTGATGGTTCTCTCTTTACTGTAACCGTCCTTGCTTTTGTCCAGTCTATCTCTCTGTGCAGTCTTATTTTGAGTTTTCCGAGTTTAGGAAGGTGAAGGCATGCAAACCTGCTGTTCTTTCTCTCAAGCTTGATAACCTCCACGAGCTTTCCTCTCTGCTTCATCCATACCTGCGGGAAGGTGAAGGAGTTGTATTTAGGGAGCTTCTTTTTCTTGGGATACTTAGCTTCTTTTCTGAAGAACTTCTGGAATGCGTTATCTACTCTTCTGAGGCAGTCCTGAAGGACTTGGGAGTGAATGAGCTTCAGAGTTGGGTCTTTTTGCTTGAGCTTGGGGAGGGAATTCTGCTGATGGGAGTATGTGATAGTTTTCTTCTCTTCCCTCCAAGCTCTTTTCCTCTCTTCGAGAGCATGATTGTAGAGGTTACATAGAATGTAGAGCCAGTTTTCCATCCTGTATTCCTGCAGGGCCGATGGATAAGCTTTGAACTTGTAGGTTAGTAAGAATTTAGTTTCTTCCTTGGCTGTGGACATGGTTCCTTCCAATTATTATATTTGCCAACGCTCTTGCGGGTGGTGCATTGCATCCCTAACGGAAGGGGGCTTAGGACGTGGTTTTAGTTAAAATATTCACGGGCATGAAGAGCCTCGTCTCGGTAAGGGACCTCTCAAAGGAGCAAGTAAAAAACATCCTGGATTTAGCGAGATCCTTTAAGGGAGGTGAGAGGGCGGTTGTCGAAGGTAGCGTGGCCCTCCTATTTTTCGAACCCTCCACGCGAACGAGGATATCCTTTGAGAAGGCCTGCAGGGAGCTGGGGCTGGATACATTTAACATCTTGGGAGACAACAGCTCGATAGTGAAAGGAGAGAGCTTCTTTGATACCCTCAAGACATTCGAGGCACTCGGGTTCAAAGGCGTTGTCTTCAGGGTTCCCTTCGTTCTATTCCCTTACGAGGATCTTGTTAAAGATCTTAACCTGTCCTTGATAAACGCGGGGGACGGGACCCACCAGCATCCCACCCAGGGGTTGATAGACGTCTTCACTGCGCTGGAGGCCTACGGGGATCTGAAAGGCCGGAAGGTCCTCTACGTGGGGGACATATCCCACAGCAGGGTCTTCCGCTCGGGGGTTTACCTCTTCAGCATTTTCGGGGCCAAGGTCTCCGTCTGCGGTCCGAGGACCTTGATCCCCAGGGACATCGGGGCCCTCGGTGTGAAGGAGGTCTTCGACAGCGTGGACGAGGGCATAGAGTGGGCGGATCTGGTGATATGGCTCCGACTCCAGAGGGAGAGGCAGAGGGAGAACTTCATCCCCTCCGAGAGGAGCTACTTCGAGCAGTTCGGCCTCACGAAGGAAAGGCACAAAAAGCTGAGAGGCTTCTTCATGCACCCTGGGCCCGTCAACAGGGAGGTGGACATCGCGGGAGAGATTCTTTACTCGGAAAAGTCCCTCGTTTTGGAGCAGGTCAAAAACGGCCTCTTTGTTAGGATGGCTGTCCTGAGGTGGTGTCTGGAGTGAACCTGAGGATAGGCCTCGGATTTGACTCCCACGAGTTTGAGGAGGGAAAGCCTCTCTATCTCGGAGGCGTGAGGATAGACTTTCCCCACGGCCTTAAAGGACACTCGGACGGGGACGTGCTTCTGCACGCTATTACGGACGCCATCCTTGGGGCCCTCGGGGAGCCCGACATAGGGGAGCTCTTCAGCGATAAGGACGAGAGGTGGAGGGGAGTAAGATCGGAGGTGTTCCTGGAGGAAGCCCTCAGAAGGATGAGGGAGAGAGGATACGAGGTGGTGAACCTCGACTGCGTTCTGATAGCAGACGAGCCTAAGATATCCCCTCACAAGGAGGCGGTCAGAGAAAATCTCTCCAGGCTACTCGGCGCCCCTGAAGATCGCATATCCCTAAAAGGCAAGCGGAGGGAAGGCTTCTGCGAGGCAAAGGGTATGGCCTGTATATGCGTTGTCCTTCTGGGGAAGCGGGATGAGGGTTAATCTTATCCTCTCGGGGGGTGCGGCGAGGGGGATAGCCCACATAGGCGTTATAAAGGCCCTCGAAGAGATGGGCTTCTCAATCAAAGCCCTCAGCGGATCGAGCGCTGGAGCCATAGTGGCGGTCTTCTACGCTTACGGATACACACCCGAGGAGATGCTCGAGCTGGTGAAGAAGACCAGGTGGCTTTCCCTCTTCACGCCCAGGATACCCAGGAAGGGCCTCCTTTCCTTCGGCAGGGCGGAAAGATACCTAGAAAAGCTCGTGGATGTAGGGAGGATAGAGGATCTCAAAAGGAAGGTCTTCATCTGTGCCACAGACATCCTGAGCGCCAGGCCCCTATACTTCGACAGGGGAGATCTGGCTCCGATCCTCCTGGGAAGCTGTGCCCTGCCAGGTATATTCGAACCCGTAAGATACGGGCAGTTCCTCCTCATAGATGGGGGAGTTATGAACAACCTGCCTGCAGAGCCACTCAGGAGGTATAGGACGCTCAAGGTGGGTGTGGATGTGAACCCCATAGAGAGGGTTGAAAGAGTCGGGAGCGTGATGCATGTCCTTATCAGGAGCTTCTTCCTCGCGGTCAGGTCCAACGTGGACAGCAGGAAGGATATGTGCGATGTGGTGATAGTGCCCGACATAGTGGAGTTCTCTCCCCTCGATGTGAGGAGGGCGGACGACCTCTACAGGCTCGGATACGAGAAGACCATAAAGGTGATGAAAAGGTATACCTTTTAGGTCTATACTATCCTCTTAAGGAGTTCGGGATGAGAGAGATACTGGTGACGGACGTCTCCCTCAGGGACGGCATCCAGAGCCTCCTCGCTACCAGGGTTAGAACAGAGGACATGCTCGAGGTCCTCGAGGTTCTGGATAAGTGCGGTTTCTGGTCCCTCGAGGTCTGGGGAGGAGCCACCTTCGACGTGTGCCTGAGGTTCCTCAAAGAGGATCCCTGGGAGAGGCTCAGGAAGTTCAGGGAGGTAGCCAAGAACACCAGGCTCGAGATGCTCCTGAGGGGCCAGAACGTGGTGGGATACAGGCACTACGCGGACGACGTGGTCGAGGAGTTCGTTAAAAAAGCCTACGACAACGGGATAGAGGTCTTCAGGATCTTCGATGCCCTGAACGACACCAGGAACATGAGGAAGTCCATAGAGACCGCCAAGAAGGTGGGGGCCATCGTGAAGGGTGTCCTCTCCTACACCATAAGCCCCGTCCACACGGTCGAGTATTACGTAAAAGTAGCGGGCGAGCTGGTGGACATGGGGATAGACATAATCTCCATAAAGGATCAGGCGGGGCT
>JALWVU010000019.1 GCA_027079305.1 Aquificaceae bacterium | reverse complement strand
GCGCCCCCAGATGTCCCAAATTTCCGCGACGGGACGGGGAGAGTGAGCGACGGTGGTGACGAGGGCTTGAGGTGGCAGCACTCGAGCGCTTCGTTCTCGACGACATGGACACCAAACGTCCAGGAGCGCGGTCCCGTCAAACGCAAAGAGGATCGATCGCCTACTCCCAACTTGAACGAACTTGGGGTCGGGGTCAGCGGGGGAGCCCATTTCCAGCCTGATCCAGTTCCCCGGGCGCTCCTCCTCGTACAAGATCTTCCCGTCCTCGGCGTCCAGGATGAGCAAGCGCCCCCCGGCCAGCAGGGCCACCCTCCGCCCGTCGGGCGAGAAGATCAGGTCGCGAACGTCCCGGAGGGGCACGCGCCAGAGGACGCGAGGCGACGGTCCTTGAGGGTCGCGGATGAACCGGACCTCTTGGTCGTCGCTTACGGCCACGGCGGCCGGTCCGGAGGGCGTAAGATCGGGACTGAGGGCGAAGCGATCCGCGCAGAGGGGCCATCGCTCCTCATGGCCCGTCATGAGGTCACGGACGACGAGGCATCCGCCCGTGGGCAGGGCGCGGTAAAGGGAACGGTAGACGACCCAGCGCCCGTCGCCGGAGAAGGCCAGGTCCTTCCCCTGAAGCGCTCCCGCTCGAACGCGCAGCGTAAGATCCGGCACGCCGAGGACGTACAACCAGTCGCTTTCGCGGAACTTGGCCCCGAGGAGCGAGCCGTCCGGGGAGAACCGCAAGCGGGGAGGGCAGAGCGTGTAAGGCTCCTTCGGCAGCCTCGTGGAGCGGACGACCCGCCACCGCGCCGTCTCCCACAGGGTGATCTTCCCCTCCGGCGTGCTGAGGGCCAGCCAGCGACCGTCGGGGGAGAAGGCCACCCAGTAAGACTCATAGACGTCCACCGTCGGGAAACGGGCGATCAGGAACCCGTAAGACGGGTGAAGCACGACGAGCTGACGGCTTCGACCCCGTAGAGGGACAGCCAGCCAGCGTCCATCGGGCGAGAGGGCGTATCCGTTTATGCACCACGCGTCGTTGAACCAGCCGCCTGCCCAGCTGGGCTTCACCCAGACGGCGTGCTCGCGCCAGTCCTGGGGGGCGTATTTGACCTCCCTGTACCCCAGGACGCCTCCGCTGAGCAGCGCGAGCCCGAGGAGCGTCCCCGTGAACAGCCTCAAGGCCCTCATCGTCCCGCTCCTGTCGCGTGCCGACTTGACCGAGCAAGGGCGACCGGAAACGGAGCGGTCACCCCCATTGATAAAGCAACGCGCTCGCCTGAGTCAAGGGGGCATGGGAGCGTATGGCTCTAGGCTTGCATGATCGCGGATCGAGGGATATCCTCCCTATGCTGAACAGCCCACGAGCTTTGGGCCGGGGTGGCGGAACTGGCAGACGCGAGGGACTTAAAATCCCTTGGGGCCACGCCCCGTGCGGGTTCGAGTCCCGCCCCCGGCACCCGACAGGCCGAGAAGCCCTCCTAAAGCCCCTTCCCGGGACTCCTAGAGGAGGCTTTATCCGAAGTGAGGAGCCGTCCGATTTCGAGGGAGTCCCTTGGGAAAGAAAGTGCGGGGAAGCTCACCCTTTCTCAGGGTCTTGAGGCGTTTCTGCTGGCCCTCCGCGTCCAGGGGAGGAGCCCGCAGACGTTGGGGTTGTATGAGCGCGCCGTTCGGGAGTTCATCGCCTTCCTGGGGGATGCGCCCCTGGAGGCCGTGACCCCCGGCGACGTGAGGCGGTATCTAGCTTGGCTGGCCATGAGGGTGAAGCCCTCAACCGTGGGCATCCGCTGGCGAAGCGTGAGGGC
>JALWVU010000018.1 GCA_027079305.1 Aquificaceae bacterium | reverse complement strand
GAGGCTGTTCAAAAAGTATTTGACAGCCTCTTTCTTTGTATTTTTTTGATAGAAAATTTTGGCTATATCAAAAAAAATACCTATTTTTATACTTGATAATCAAATGTATATGTCAAGAAAGGTAGTTATAAAAGAGTACATGCAAGGCCAACAAGTCTTGTTTCCTGAAAGCCTCGATACTTACATACCCGAGAACTCTCCTGTACGATTGGTAAGTCAAATTGTGGACAAATTGGATTTAAGCCAGGTAATGAAGAGTTATAAAGGAGGCGGGGCAAGTAGTTATTCGCCAAGAATGCTGTTAAAAGTACTATTTTTCGCCTATATGAACAATATTTATTCATGCCGAAAAATAGAAAGATCGATGAACGAAAATATTCATTTCATGTGGTTGAGTGGCAAGCAATTCCCAAAATACAACACCATCAACAATTTTCGTTCACATCATTTGAAAGATTCCATAAATCAACTGTTCAGCCAGGTAGTAGTGATGCTTGTGGAAATGGGACAAATCACATTGAAAGAACAATATATCGACGGTACTAAAATAGAATCTAAGGCAAACAAGTACACTTTCGTATGGCGCAAATCTGTGGAGAAGAACAAAGCAAAATTAGAGACTAAAATTGCATCCATATTGGAACAAATAGAAGAAGGAATAGTTGCAGACAATAATCCCAATGATGATGATCCTTCTCCGGTAAACTCAAAAGAACTATTGGAGCGGATAGAGAAAATAAATCTAGAAAACAAGACTAAAGAACAACAAAAGAAAATTAAAGAATTAAAAATAAAGTATTTACCAAAATTAGAAGAATACGAACAAAAGTTGGAAACCTGTGGTAATCGCAATAGTTATTCAAAAACGGATACAGATGCCACTTTTATGCGGTTGAAAGAAGATGCCATGAAAAATGGACAAACAAAACCGGCCTATAATCTTCAAATATCAACAGAAAATCAATATCTGACCAACTTTGACCTATACTACAACCCCACAGATACATTGACATTAATACCTTTTTTGAATTTACACCAAACAAGATATGGAGAAATGCCTGAAAGAGCATGTGCTGATTCTGGTTACGGAAGCGAAGAAAACTACGATTTTATGGAAAGTAATAAGATACAGGCATTTGTAAAGTACAATTACTTCCATAAAGAACAAAAAAAGGCTTTCAAAAACAACCCGTATTTGGTTCAAAACTTATACTATAACTCAGAGAAAGATTACTACGTTTGCCCAATGGGACAACATATGACACTATTAGGCAAAGCAATTAAGGTAAATGAAAATGGTTACAAATCTTCAGTTTATAAATATCAGGCTCAAAACTGCGGTAATTGTCCGATGCATGGCCAATGCCATAGAGCAAAAGGAAACCGCATCATAGAGGTAAACTACAAACTAAATGAATACAGAATAAAAGCAAGAGAATTATTGAATAGCGAAGAAGGCCTGAAACATCGCTCCAGAAGACCCATTGAACCGGAAGCCGTTTTTGGGCAAATCAAGCAAAACAAAATGTACAAACGATTCAGGCATTTTGGTAAAGACAAAGTTTTGATGGACTTTGCAATTTTTGCCGTAGCCTTTAACATAGAAAAACTGTATAACAGACAGTTTTGTCTTATTTTTTCCTCTAAAAATGAGTTTATTGTTTACTTTTTAAGGGAAAAGAATGTTTTAAAAAAACAATCTATTGATTATAGTTCTTTTTCTAAAAAACTTTTTTGTTACCAAATAAAATCGGCTGCTTGATAAATTAAAAAGGCTGCTCTTTTTGAACAGCCTC
>JALWVU010000017.1:18289-21643 GCA_027079305.1 Aquificaceae bacterium | reverse complement strand
TGAACCTCGCCTCACCGAGGGAGGACTTGAGAAGAAGATCAGTAGAGGTCTTCCTTGAAGAGCTGAGGACCTGCGACGAGCTGGGGATAGACTTCTACAACTTCCATCCAGGAACAGCCACAGGTGTAAGCGAAGAGGAGGGGATGAAGAACATCCTCAGATCCCTCGATGAGATCTTCTCCTCCTACGAGCCCGAAAATACAACCGTTCTGCTCGAAAACACCGCTGGGGAAAGGGGAGACCTCGGTAAGAGCTTTGAGGAGCTTTCCCTAATCCTTAAGAGCTTTAGGGGTGTAAGGATGGGGATCTGCCTCGACACCTGCCACGCCTTCGCCTACGGATACGAGATAAATACTGAGAGGGGCTTTTCGAGGTTCCTGAGGGAGATGGAAAAGGTAGGACTCGAGAGCATAAAGGCGGTCCACGCAAACGACTCCAAGTTCCCTCTCGGATCTAAAAGGGACAGGCACGAGCACATAGGTGAGGGCTTTATAGGACTTAAGGGCTTTGAGAACCTCTTAAGGCACGAATACCTGTGCACCCTTCCTTACTTTATCGAGACTCCGAAGGAGGGGGACATGGACAGAGTAAACTTGGAAAGGCTCAGGAAGATCTACTCGGGGTAGAATTTAAACGATGTCAGTTAGGGTCACCATAAGGAGGAGGAGAGAGGAGGTTCCAGAAGAATTCGTCTACTCGGTGCTCGTAAGCACGCTCGGAATGAGCAGGGAGGAGTACGAGAGGATAAAGAACGAGGATGGATCCGTCTCCCTTTACGTGAAGGATCCTGAGGCACTCCTGAAACTTCAGGAGATAGGGGAGAAACACTCTGAGCTGGTGGAGATAGTTTTCGAGAGGGAGTCGGCGGGAGGGCTATTCTCGGTCTCCATAGGGGCGGTCAGGGCCAACTGGGGTCTTGCCTTTTCCTGGTCCGCCGTAGTATTCCTACTCCTCCTGATATCTCTCGTTCCAATAATAGGCTTCTTCGCCAGCGTTCTGCTCAACGTATTCATGTACTCCTTTATCATATACGCATCTTCTGAGCTTCTCGGGGGGAGTGCGGAAAGGATATTCGAAGGTCTTAGCCTCAGGGAGGTCTTCTCCAAGCACATGGCCAACGGCTTCGGTATGTGGCTCGGCTTTCTCGTGATAGGTATAGGATTCTTCGTGGTATCCCTTATACTCATCTTCGCCTTCGGTGCCCTCGGGGGTATATCGGATATAGTAAACTACGGAACCGTAAGGGAGGGGGCCTTCGTATCGATTCTCATAGTCTTCCTGCTCCTCCTCACGGTGGGTCTCTGGTACGTCTACGCCCTTCCCCTTCTGATTGCCAAGCTTGTGGAGAAGGGGGATCCGAATTTCGAGAGGTCCTTCCTGACACCCTTTAACCTGTTCAAGCCTTCATTTATAAGGGAGACCTTCTCGAACTGGTATCTCCGCATAGGGGGTATCTGGTCCATCGGTGTTACCGCAGGTTTTATGGGTGCCACCCTTCTTTCCGTTCTGATAATCACCATACCTGCCGCCCTCCTGGTTATGTACTGGATAAATGTCCTCTTTGCCATCTGCTCCGCAGAGAGTGCGAGGAGAGGATGAGAGCCTATCCAGCCTGCGTTCCCTGCCTCGTAAACCAGGGCCTCAACGCCGTCAGAAGGCTCAACCTCGGCCCAGAAAAGGAGAAGGAGATAGCCCTCAGGGCGGTGAAGTTTCTGTCCCAGTTCGACGCACTCGACAGATCCCCCGCCTACTACGCCTACTTCATCCAGAGGATAGTCAAGGATATAGCTGGAACGGAGGATCCCTTCAGGGAGCAGAAGGAGATCGCAAACAGAAAGGCTCTCGAGCTTCTTCCGAAGGTGGAAAAGATCGTGAGCGGAGATGATGATCTCGAGAAGGCCGTCAGGATCTCCGCTCTCGGGAACTACATAGATTTCGCCATAAGGGGAGAGCTGGAGATAGAGAAGGACATAATGGCTCTTGCGGGGGAGAGCTTTGCGGTCTGGGACTACGACAGGCTGAAGGAAGAGCTCGAAAAGGCAAAGAGCGTTCTCATAATAGGCGACAACGCTGGGGAGATTGTATTCGACAAGCCTCTCGTTAGAATTTTGAAAGAGATGGGAATTGAGGTCGTCTACGGTGTTAAGGGAAAGCCGATTCTGAACGATGCAACTTATGAAGATGCAGAGAAGGCCTCCATGACAAAGCTCTGCAAGGTTATAGACAACGGCTCCGACAAGGTGGGGACCTGGCTCGAGGACTGCTCCAAGGAGTTTCTGGATCACTTCTACCGCTCGGACGTGGTCATAAGCAAAGGTCAGGCCAACTTTGAGACCCTCAGCTCCGCGGACAGGGATATTTTTTTCCTTCTCGTTGCCAAGTGCGATCCCATAGCGAAGGAGACGGGAGGAGAGGTGAGAAGGTTTATACTGAGGTTTAAGGAGTGAGGTTTTCAAGGCATGCGTTGGATAAACTTCATATATACAAAGTATCCGAAGAGGAAGTGCTTAGATTGCTTCCAAAACCAGTTTACAGGTGTTTGGATAAATTCAAAGGTTCGGAGATTTTGGTAATAGAGCTTGATAAATCTCTGTATTCGATCGTAGTAAAGGACGGGCTTATCATCACAGTTTACAGGACAGACCTGAGGAAGTTATATTCAAGAGTAAGGAGCGGAAGATGGAACTGTCGCTGAAGATAGCCCTCGATGAGTATGATGTGAAGGAGTATCCCGAGACTGGGACTATGCTAATCGTCAGAAAAGGCATGAGCGGTAAACCAGACTACTCCGTGGAAGGAGAGGGCTTCGTGATAGAGTTCAAGGAAGGGAAGATCTATCTGATAGATATCTTCGACCCCGAGGTCGCACGGCAGGTCAAGGAAAAATTCTCTATCATCTATACTTAAGATGATCTCTTCCTACGTCATCACGGGCTACCTCGGAAGCGGGAAGACCACGCTGATCATAAACTCAGTAAGGGAGCGCCTGAAGGACAAGAAGGTGGCGGTGATCGTGAACGAGTTCGGGGAAGTGGGCCTGGACGGGAAGATCCTGAAAAACGCCTACTCGGAGGTCCTCGAAATAGAGGAGGGATGCATCTGCTGTAAGCTCTCCCAGGAGTTCGAGGGCTCTGTGGTGAAGATAATCCAGGACTACGGACCAGACGTGATAGTTGTAGAAAGCTCTGGAACCTCCGAGCCCTTCCCCATAATCTTCAGCCTCAGGACCGTGGGAACCGCTGTGGAAGGTGTGATATGCGTTGTGGACTCCAAGAACTTCTTCAAATACAAAGATGAAGAAACGGCTAAGTATCAGCTCGCCTCCTCCAACATAATCGTCCTCAACAAGACCGA
>JALWVU010000017.1:0-18279 GCA_027079305.1 Aquificaceae bacterium | reverse complement strand
GAAAAAGAACATCTACAAAATCTACAGGGCTGTAAAAGGCGTAGTTCCCCCCGAGGTCTTCGCTGGAGTCGGGAGCCCCATAGAGCTTAAAGAGAGCGTTCACTTCCATACCCACGAGGACATGGGCCAGAGAGTTGTAAAGCTCGGAGAGGTCTCCTACGAGGAGCTGATGGAGTTCTTCTCAAGGCTCCCAGAGAACGTTTACAGGGCAAAGGGGATAGTGAGGATAAAGGACTACCCCTACCCCGTCTTCGTCCACTACGTATTCGGGGACGTGGACGTGGGAATGCCAGCGGAGGGCTACGAGGGGGAGTCCTTCATAGTCCTCATAGGTAAAGGACTTCAGGATATAATATCCCTATGAACAGGTGGGGAAAGGTTCTAAGGGCGGTATGCGAGAAGGCCAAGGAGAAAGGGATCGAGCTCTTCATCCTCGAGGCGGACGAGGATCTCAACTGGTTCGGCCTGCCCCTGAAAGAGGTCTGCTCGGAGGAGACGCTCTCCAAGAGCGATCCCCAGCTCTTTAAGGAGGTGAAGGGAAAGGTAGAGGAGAAGGTCTCCTCTGGACCTGTGATAGCTTATCTTAGCCCCATCAACTTTCAGGTGGACATCTACGAGTCGGACAGGAGGAGGTTTCCCACTTCTGGAACCCAGAGGCCCTTTGCGGTTACCAGGGACGGCTTCAGAATAGGCTTTTTCAGCGACAAGAAGGAGGCGATCGATTTCTTCATAGAGGTCTCAAAGAGGCTCGGAGAGGAAGGCCTCAATCTTCATCTCTTCTATTGAGCCTTCTCTTCTCCCTCCTTCTCTCCTTGTAGACCTCCTCCCTGCACTCCCTGATGATCTTCTTGTACTTGTAGTAAACGCTCGGGACGTTTATGGGGAGTTTGTAGTATCTCTCTAAGAGGAGCATTATGTCCTCGGTGGTCATGTATCTGTGGTTCCTTATCAGGCTCTTGATGTATTTGGTTATTCTGGTCTCTTTCATCTCAAAGGACGGGGGCGTTCGCCCCCGTGGTCTTTAGCCTATGTAGTCCTTCATGGCCTCGCAGGCCTTCATCGCTTTCTCGAACCTGGCGTTTATAACCTCCCAGTTGAGGTTCTTGAGAACCGCGTCCACGTAGGGAGGCCTCTTGTTCTTGTAGTCCACGTAGTAGGCGTGCTCGTAGGTATCGATCACTATTATGGGGATGAAGCCGTGGAGGTTGTAGACGTTGTGGGCGTCCAGCCCGTTCACCACGAGCCTCCCAGAAAACAGATCGAGTCCGAGAACCGCCCATCCCCTGAAGGCGACCGCAGCGGCCTTGAGCTCGTTGACGCAGGCGTCCCAGCTTCCGAGGTCCTCCTCCACCTTCTTCTTGAAGGCCTCGGAAGGCTCCCCCTTTGCTCCCAGGTGTCCGAAGTAAAGCTCGTGGAGGACAACACCCATGTAGTTAAAGGTCTCCTCTACTTTGAGCTCCCTGTATTCGGAGTAGTTCTGGTTGGCCTTGCTCCTGTCGGAAAAGTTCTGGTCCGCGAGCTTCTCCTGGATCTCGTTGTATTTTCCTATGTAGCCCTTGTAATGGGCCTCGAAGTGGGGCTCGATCTGCTCGTTGGATATACCGTCGAGGTTCTGGGGCTTCAGATGGTCTTTCGCCTGAAGTTTATGAACTCCCATGGCTTACCTCCTTATCGGTTTTTCTCAGATTATAACACCCCGAGGACACTTTACCTTTATGATACAAGGCATATAGAATGGAGCTATGAGGATCTCGGATCTGGGCGAGTTCGGCCTGATAGAGAGGCTCAGGGAAATTCTCAAATCCGAAAAGATAGGGGACGACTGCGCCCACGTGAAATTTGGGGACGAATACCTGCTCCTGACGACCGACCTCATGCTCGAGGATGTCCACTTCCTCCTCAGATACCCCCCAGAAGCTGTGGGATGGAAGGCGATCAGTGTAAACGTGAGCGATGTGGTGGGAAACGCTGGGGAGCCCAGGTGGGCTTTGATCTCGCTGATGCTCCCAGACCTTGAGGTCGAGTATGTGGAGAGGCTCTATGGGGGGGTGAAAAAAGCCTGTGAGTTCTACGGATGCGAGGTGGTGGGAGGGAACGTATCGAGGTCCGAGAGGCTCGGCATAGACGTTTTCTTGGTTGGAACGAGCAAGAAGCCCGTTGGAAGAGGGGGGGCAAAACCAGGGGACTCGATATTCGTATCTGGAACCCTCGGGGACTCCAGGGCAGGCCTTGAGCTTCTCAAGATGAACAAAGATAGCTATGAAGACTTCGAGCTCGCTCTCATAGAGAGACACATCAGGCCCACCGCGAGGATAGACTACGTTAAGCACCTCCAGAAGTATGCGAATGCGAGCATGGACATAAGCGACGGCCTTACCGCGGACGCCTGGCACCTCTCGAAAAGGAGCGGTGTGAGGATAGAGATAGACAGCTCAAAGCTCCCCCTCTCCAAGGAGCTTATCAGGTTCTGCGAAAAATACAGAAAGGACCCAAAAGATTACGCATTATTCGGAGGGGAAGACTACCAGCTTCTCTTTACCCACCCGAGGGGGAGGTGGAACCCCTTCATGGACATGACGGAGATAGGGAGCGTTTCTGAAGGTGAAGGAGTATACGTGGATGGAGAGAGAATCGAGCCGAGAGGATACAGGCACTTCTGAAGTAAAATCTCAACCATGGAGGCAGGGCTCGCCTGCATAGCCTCTCTCCTCTACAACCTGGCCTACATAGAGCGCTGGAACGACCACCCGAGGCCCTTCCACATAGCTGAGCTGGACAAGCAGGCCCACAAGTCCGCCATAGCCTACCTGATAGGCAAGTTCGAGGAGATAGAGGGCAAGGACATAGACTGGGACTTCCTTGTAAAGGGCCTCATCTTCGAAGCCATCCACAGATCCATCCTGACCGACATAAAGCCCCCCATATTCCACAGGATAATGAGGGAGAAGGCCAGGGAGGTGAACGATTTCGTCTTTAGGGAGGTGAAAGATTGTCTCAGGAAATATTCAGAAGATTTCTACCGAGAGTTCACCTCCTACTTTTCAAGCCCAGACGAGGACGATAAGAGAAGGCTTGCAAGAAGAATAATCCGAGCCTCCCACTTCATCTCCACCTACTGGGAGTTCCAGATGATATACTCGGTGGGGATAAGGTTTTACGGTATAGAGAAGGTGAAGGAGGAGATAGAGGACACGGTGGAGGAGTTCTTCGACCTTACTGGAGTGGAGAGGATATATCTGAAGAAGAAGAGCTACAACTTCATAGATCTCGTGGGCCAGCTCAGGTTCCAGAAGAGGTGGATCCAGTCCCCGAGGATACCGCTCACCTCGGTCCTTGGCCACATGTTCATGGTGGCGAGCCTCTCATACCTTATATCCCTCGCAGTGGGGGCCTGCGGAAGGAGGAGAGTCCTCAACTTCTTCACGGGACTCTTCCACGACCTTCCAGAGGTGACCACGAGGGACATAATAAGGCCAGTCAAGGAGAAGGCTGGGATAGGGGAGATCCTGAAAGAATACGAGAGGGAGCAGGTGGAGAGAGTTATACTCCCCCTCCTTCCCGAGCCCGTGAGGGAGGAGTTCTCCTACATACTCGGATTCGTCGAGGACAGGAGTGTGGACGAGTTCTCGAACAGGATCCGCAAAAACGGAAAGGTCATAAAGCTCGAAGCTATAGGGAAAGAGCACAACGAGGACAGGTTCGATCCCGTAGACGGCGAGCTGGTGAAGATATGCGACACAATAGGGGCCTACATAGAGGCGGTATCCTCCATAAGCCACGGGATAAGGTCGAGGCATCTTGAGGAAGGCAGGAAAGAAATGAGGAGGAATCTCAGAGGAGTCTATACTTTAAACGGGAGGAAAATCCACATGGACGAGCTACTTAGAAACCTTGAGGAGGTCCTCTCTTGAGCTTCCTGGAGAAGGTCCTCAGCGTCAAGAGAAGGGAGATAAACAGGGATCCAGAGTATGTGAAAGAGCTGGAGAGGATGATAGGGGAAAGGGAGAGGTTCTATGACTTCAGGAAGGCCCTGACAGACTGCAGAACCAAGATAATAGCTGAGGTAAAGAAGGCCTCACCCTCCGCAGGGAGGATAAGGGAGGTAGATCCTGCTAAGCAGGCCAAGATCTACGAGTCCGCTGGGGCGGTGGCCGTATCCGTTCTCACAGACAGGGAGTTCTTCAGGGGCTCCTTGGAGGATCTCAAGGCGGTCAGGGAGGCGGTGGAGCTTCCCCTTCTGAGGAAGGACTTCATCTTAGACGAGGTCCAGATCCTTGAGGCCAGGGCCTACGGAGCGGACACAGTTCTGCTGATAGTCAGGATACTCGATTTCAGAAGGCTCAGAGACTTGATAAACTTCTCCCTCGAGCTCGGCATGCCTCCCCTCGTTGAGGTCTTCTCCCTCGAAGAGGCCAAGATCGCCCTCGAGGCGGGGGCCCAGATAATAGGGATAAACAACAGGGACCTCGACACTCTCAGGACGGATATAAACCTAACCAGGGAGCTCGCCCCGAAGATAAAGGAGCTGGGAGCCGAGTTCGTTATAGCCGAGAGCGGTATAGAAACACGGGAGCAGATAGAGGAGCTCATGAACTGCGGTGTGGACGCCTTCCTGATAGGGACCTCCCTAATGAGGAGCGAGGACCCTTACAGAAAACTGAAAGAGCTTCTCGGTTTTCAAACCACCTGCTGATCTATAATTTTTAAGAATGGAGGATACTATCATGAAGAACAACTCTCTCGATCTCAACCTTCTCGAGGAGATGACCCAGCTCGAGTACTTCCTGGTCAAGAAGCCCATGAACTCCCCCGAGTTCTGGACCGAGTGGCAGGAGAAGTACGGCAAGGCCACCCTCGCCAAGGTAGCCCTCAAGAAGATAGCAAGGACCAGGAAGCTCTCCCACGAGGAGTACTCCAGGCTGAGGACCATGATGGGAGTCTACGACGACGTTCTCAAATACCTGGAGCAGCTCAAGAACACCGCCCTCAGCGTCAGGGGGATAGTTACCAACATGGGAGTGGAGTTCGACGACGAGGACATAGATCTCGACTTCTGAGGAGGTTAGATATGCTCGAGGGATTCGAGGAGGTTACCGATAGAGACTTTTACCAGAAGGTTATGGCTGCTGAAAACCCAACGGTAGTTCTCTTCGTAGACCCCAACTCGGAGGAGACCAAAAAGTTCACCGAGCTTCTTAAGCCCTATGTGGAGCAGTATGGGGACAAGATAAAGTTCTACTACATGGACGTTACCAAGAACACCTCCTTTGAGGATTTTGGAATCTTCAACTTTCCCTCCGCCATGTACTTCAGGGACACGATGGAGCTGGACAGACATGACTTCGTCCCCACCCCAGATATGGTGGAGCAGGCCATAAAGAGGCTCCTCAGATTGGCTTGAGGCCCAAGGTAAACGCTTCGGGCTTACTGCTTATCTTCCTGGGAGCTTTCCTACTAACATCTTACTACCTCAGGTTCGATCCCCTCGAAGGAAGAGCGGAGGCCTACCTTGAGAAGAGCATAAAAACCACCCTGGCCAGCTACGTGATAGTCAGAGGCATAAACGCGAGCGTGTCCATAATAAAGGAGAGCGAACTCTCCCTGTCCCCCGCAGGAGTGGGCCTCTCCCTTGCCCTCGGGGAGGTTCTGGACCCTCTGGACGACATGGTAGAGAGAGTCTCCATCCTGCTTCTCCTCAGCTTCCTCTCGCTCGGCCTGCAGGAACTCCTCCTCGAGCTCTTCTCGGGAGGCCTCCTTTTGATCTCAGGCGTCCTGGCCCTCGCCTCCGGAGCTCTATTTTTCACGAACATACCAGGAAGAGCTGTCCTTGTAAGGCTTCTCCTGCTCCTCCTCACGCTACGCTTCCTGTTTCCTGCGGTGATACTTGTGAACGATCTGATCTACGAAGGCTTCTTCAGACCGAGGACCGAGGCGGTGAGCTCAAACCTGAAAGACATTAAAGAGGAGCTCCAGAACCTCATCCGCTCAGTGGACAAAGTCGAAGATTTCAGGAAAAGCCTCGGTGGTCTTAAAACCCGTCTGAGCCTTATCTTCGACAACCTCCTCCAGCTCGCCCTCTACTTCACCCTCCAGACCCTTATCCTCCCCCTCTTTAACCTCTGGCTGACCCTGAGGCTGGCCTTAGGCGCCTTAAGGCTGAAAGTATAATAACAGGTATGGACATACTCTGGGCTCCCTGGAGAAGCAGTTACGTGGAGAACGTGGACAGCATGGAGGGGTGTTTTCTCTGCAACGCTGTCAAGCAACCCCCCGATAAGTGGAGGGAGGTTCTCCTGCTACACAGGGGGGAGAGGAGCTTCATAATACTAAACAAGTATCCCTACAACTCTGGGCATCTGATGATAGTTCCCTTAGAGCACACCTGCGAGTACGAGAGCCTGGACGACGCGACGGTCCTCGAGATGAACGAGCTTTTAAAGCTCTCCCTCAAGGCTCTAAAGAAAGTCTTCAGACCCCACGGCTTCAACATAGGCTACAATCTGGGCAGGCCTGCGGGGGCTGGTCTGGAGAGCCACCTTCACATGCACGTGGTCCCCCGCTGGAACGGGGACACCAACTTCATGCCCGTCATAGGCAAAACCAAGGTCATATCCCAGGACCTCTTCACAACCTACGACAGGCTGAAGGAGGCCATAGAGGTTATAACCCGTGAGTCTGCTTAAGGTTGAGAATCTGAACCTCTGGTATGGGAACAGTAAGGTCCTCCACGATGTCTCCTTCGAGCTTAAAGAGGGAGAGATCCTCTGCATAGTGGGCGAGTCCGGATCGGGAAAATCCTCAATACTTTACTCCATACTGAGACTCCTTCCTGAGACGGCGAGGGTGGAAGGAAGCATCCTTTTCTTCGGTAAAGACCTCCTGAAACTTTCTGAGAAAGAGATGAAAAAAATAAGGGGTAAAGACATAGGTATGGTATTTCAGGAGCCTTCCTCTTACCTCGATCCTCTTTTTACGGTAGGTTCTCAGATAAAGGAAACCTTTGAAAGCCACTTCCCTGAAGGTAGAAAGGAAGCACACTTGAGAACTTTGGAGGCCATGAGGAACGCGGGCATTCCCTCTCCAGAGGAGAAGTTCTGGGCCTACCCCCACCAGCTATCTGGGGGATTGAAACAGAGGGTCTGTATAGCCATGGCTACAGTCTGCGGTCCTAAGATACTTCTCGCGGATGAGCCCACCACAGCCCTGGACGTTTCCGTCCAGAAGAGGATACTGAACCTTTTCAGAAAGATGAAGGAGGAGGGAAGGTCAGTTATCCTGGTGACCCACGACTTCGGTGTGGTTGCGGAGGTGGGCGACAGGGTTATAGTCCTGAAAAAGGGCAGGATAGTTGAGGAAGGAGATGTATACAGAATATTCGATGATCCGAAGGATAGTTATACTAAAATGCTCCTTGAGGCCCTTTAGGGGAAGAACTTTCTGAAGCCCTCGATTATCTTGTCCGCGTTCACTTCGTAATCTCCCCTTGCTATCTCTTCCTTTATCTTCTGAACCTTAGCGGACAGGTCCTCGTAGTCCGCCTCGAGGGCCCTCCTTGCCACATCGGATATCTCCACTATATCCTGGGTCTCACTCGCACCCCTTACCGGAGAGACCTCTTTCTTCCTTACCTTTTTGTCCGTTTCCAGGGCCTGGCTAATAAGCCTGTTAACGTTAACCTTGTCGATCATCCTGTTAAATAGTATCGGCAAGATATAAGAAATTTTCAATACCTTTATAAGCGTCAGGTATGGAATCTATTATGTCCCCTGCCCTCAGGCTTTCTCTGTGTGTTTTCTCTTCCGCTATCTCACCGGCGAGGCCGTGAAGGTATACTCCCAGCTTCAGAGCTTCTTCTACGGGCATCTTTCCCATCAGTGAAACGAGGATACCTGCAAGGACGTCCCCTGCACCACCCTTGGCCATGGCAGGTGTTCCTCTCATCGAGAGGTATGCCTTTCCTTCCGGTGTGGCTACAACGGTTCTGGTGGACTTCAGAACGAGGTAGCAGTTGTATTCGGTTGCGAACTCTCTTGCCAGATCGAACTGCCTGGGAGCCACCTCCTTCGGATCTATCCCTGTGAGCCTTGAGAACTCTCCTGCGTGCGGTGTCAGGACGGTCGGCGCTTTCCTCCTCTTAAGAAGTTCCAGCTCTCCCAGATCTGCAAGGTTGTTTATCCCATCCGCATCTATCAGAAGGGGCCTCTCGCACCTGAGAAGTAGCTCCCTTACTATGTCCTGTCCCTCCTCGTATCTGTCCATGCCCATGCCGATCGCGATCGCTGAGAACCTATCCTGTATATCGAAAACCTTCTCCATACCCAGGAAGGTAAGTCTGTCCTCTCCGTCGATGGGGATGCTCATCTCCTCTATCAGAGCACTCTCTACCACGCCGTTAAGCCCCGAAGGTATACAGACGCTTACAAGACCGCTCCCAGTTCTTGTGGCGGATCGAGCTGACATGATTACAGCCCCGGTCTTTCCCCTGCTACCACCGATTATGAGGACGTGTCCCTCTCTGTTCTTGTAAGTGTCTGGCTCCCTTTTGGGAAGGGAAAGTCTCCGCGGTTCTATGGTTTCCCTCCAGACCTCCTCAGCCAGATATTCCGGTATAGATATGTCTACAACTTTCACCCTTCCGCAGAGCTTTGCGCTGGGATACAGGACATGACACACCTTGGGAAACTGAAAGGTAACTGTAAGCTCCGCCTTTATCGAGGGTTCGAAGATCTCACCGCTGTCCGCCCACAGGCCTGAGGGTATATCTACAGCGACAACGGGAGTTCTGGATAGGTTAACCTTCTCTATTAGATCCGCCACACTGCCTTTTACCGGCGGTTGAAAGCCCGTTCCAAAGATGGCGTCCACTATAAGATCGTAGCTTTCAAGATCAGGAACACTTTTAAGATCCCTTAATCCGAGCTTCCTGGCTATGTTCAGCTGGAGCTTTGCATCTCCCTTAGATTCGCCAAGGGGTAGGAATAGATCTACGCTCTTTTTCTTCAAAAAAAGCATCCTGGCCAGGGCTATTCCGTCCCCGCCGTTGTTCCCTTTACCTGCAAGCACGAGGATCCTGTTCGCCTCCGGAAACCTCTCCTGTATAGCTTCGAGAACTCCCCTCGCAGCGTTCTCCATAAGAACGGGAGAAGGGATCCCGATCTCTTCTATGGTGATCCTGTCGAATTTGGCCATCTCCTCGGAGGTAAGGACCTTCATGGATTAAAATGATAACAGCTATGGTTGACAGGATTATCAACGCCTTTAAGGAAAGTGCGGAGGTAAAGCTCGCCTTCGTGGAGCTTTACAAAGACCAGATATACGAAGTAGGATCAATAATGGCAACCGCTATCAAGGACGGCAACAAGATACTTCTCTTCGGCAACGGGGGGAGTGCCGCGGACGCCCAGCACATAGCCGCGGAGATAGTGGGCAGATACAAAAAGGAAAGAAGCGGACTTCCCGCCATAGCCCTTACCACGGACACCTCAATACTGACCGCGGTGGGGAACGATTACGGGTTCGAGACCATCTTTGAGAGGCAGATAGAGGCCCTCTGCTTGCCTGGAGATATAGCCATAGGTATAACCACCTCTGGAAACTCGGAGAACGTGGTGAGAGGTTTGAGGAAAGCTCACGACCTTGGAGCTACCACTGTAGCCTTCACCGGCAGGAACGGAGGAAGGGTTGCCCAGATAGCCCATTACACCTTCATAGTTCCCTCCTACGAAACGCCGAGAATTCAGGAATGCCACATAACCTTGGGACACGTTCTATGCGAGATAATCGACGAAATGGTATGAGGAAAATAGCTCTATTTGTGAAGGACTCTGAGGATGCAAAAAATACAGCCTCCGAGATACAGGATTTCCTCAGAAGTAAGTGCTACAAAATACTGAAACTGCTGAACAGACCGAACCTCGTGAGTAAAGTCAATCTGAAAGGCTTTCAGCTTATGGTTGTGGTAGGCGGTGATGGAACCTTCCTCGCGGGGGCACGCCTCGCTTCCAAGTTTGGAGTTCCACTTTTTGGCGTAAACGAGGGCAGGTTCGGTTTTCTAACAGAGGTAGAGCCTCAAGAGGCTATAGAGGTCCTCAGGGAGATCCTCTCTGGCAAGATAAGAAAGCAGAGGAGGATGATGCTCTCTACATACTTGTCCAGAGGCGGGACCAAGAGGTTCCTCGGCGATTACCTCAACGACGTGGTCATCTCCAAGAGTGCCATAGCGAGGATAATGGAGATAGATGTCTCCGCGGACGAAAACTTTATGGTCCGCGTATACGGGGACGGAGTTATCGTTTCCTCTCCCACAGGGTCGACCGCATACGCTCTTTCAGCTGGAGGGCCTATCATATATCCGAACTCTGAAAACCTTCTCTTCGTTCCCATATGTCCACATACCTTATCAAACAGGCCGGTTGTTCTACCTGCGAGCTTTACCCTAAGATTCAGAATTCTCTCGCCCGACAGGGCCTGTTACCTCACCATGGACGGCCAGAAAGGCATGTATCTGAAAAATAGAGACATCGTTGAGGTTAAGAAGTCCAGAAGATACTGCGAGATATACGTCCATCCGCGCAAGACCTTTTTCGAGATACTGAGGGAGAAGCTAAAGTGGGGGTAAGCTAAAGCTTTATTTGATTATATGGGTAACCTGCAATTCTTCCTCTTGATTATAAGGCATTTCAGAATCGACAACTTTAATTTTGCACAATACTGACAAAATTTTACAGCAAAATCAAACACTTCGAGCTTGAGTGTATGGCTCTAAGCTCAGATTAAAATTCAGCCCTATTCAGTTGCCAATTACGTTGCGGAAACTTAATACGCTTCATGGGAGGATGTAAGCTTTTTAAAGCGGAAGCCCACTCCAAGTTTAAATACTTGATAAAGTTTACCACTGGCACAGAGTCCCTTCAAGCCATAAAGCAGAGAGTGTAACTCTCGAAGATTCAGGGCTATTAGATTAAAAGCGGGCGACGGGACTTGAACCCGCGACCTGCTGCATGGCAAGCAGCCGCTCTACCACTGAGCTACGCCCGCTGGGAGTATATATTATAGCCTCCCCGGAGGTTAAAATCTATCCCATGCTCGATAAGAAGCTGATCTTTTTCGGAGGCAAGGGAGGGGTGGGAAAAACCACACTCTCTTCAGCCCTTTCACTCCTACTATCACAGAGGAATAGAAGGACTCTTCTGATATCAACGGATCCCGCCCACTCTCTTTCGGATGTATTCGGACTTAAGCCCGCCAAGGGCACCGTGAAAGTGAACGACAGGCTTGAATACCTTGAGATAGACCCTTATGAGGTTATAAAGGAGCATATAGAGAGAGCTTTAGAGAGCATAGAGTCTTTTGTCAGTCCGGAAACCTTCTCCTGGATAAAAGAGGCCTTCCATAACGTAGAGCACACTCCGGGAGCAGAGGAGGCGGCGGTTCTCGAGAGGCTGTCCAAGGTGATCCTCGAAAACCTCGACTCTTTCGATCACTTTGTGGTAGACACAGCTCCGACGGGGCACACTCTGAACATGCTCAGGACCGTAGGAAGGGTTGGGAACTGGCTCGAGGAGCTTTTGAAGAGAAGAAGGGAGGCAGGCAGGTTCAAGGAAGCGGGAGGTTTAAACCCAAGGGATGAGAAGGTTTTGGAGATCCTAAGGGAAAGAAAGGAAAGGTTCGCCCGTTTTTCAGAGATTCTGTTTTCGAAAAGAACCCTTTTCGTTCCGGTTCTGATCCCGGAAAAGTTGCCCATAATGGAGACGGAGAGACTTGTGGCGGAGCTGAAGAGATTGAACCTGAACCTTGAGTATATCTTTGTGAACAAGGTTCTTCCTCCTGAGACGACGGACAGCTTTCTCCTCATGCGGAAGGAACAGGAGAGGAGATATATGAAAGACATAAAGGAGAAATTCTCCCACCTGCGGTTAATAGAGGTTCCCATGAAAGAGAGGGACGTAGAGGGCATCGACACCCTGAAGGAGATCGCTACCGAGCTTGGAAGGAGACTTGGGGCGTGAGCGTAGTCCTTTTAGGCCTGGGAAGGTATGTGGAGGAGATAACAGAGATAGTTGCCAAGTTCTCGGAGGTAATAGTGGTCGAGAGGGAGGGAGAAAAGCTCAGGAGCTTTCTGGATAAGGAGAAGGGTGTAGAGAATCTGAGTGTAGTTCCCGGAAGTGCCACGGACATAGATCTCTGGAGGGAGAAGATAGACCTTCAAAAGATCGAAGCGGTGATCTCTTTTCTCGACGAGGAGAGGACCTTAGACATCGCGAGGGTTCTCAGAAGGGCCTTCGGGTTCGATGGAACATTCGTTTTTGTAGCAAAAGAAAGACCTCAGACGGACGAGCTGAGGGATTTAAGCATAGAGATAGTATCGGTTCCGGACGTTCTGGGAGCCATACTTAAGAACCTCCTGAAAGGGAAGGGTATTGTGAAGTATCCCGTGGGAATAGGTCTCAGGAAAGGGGAGATAGCTGAGGTGCTCATAACGGAAGGCTCTCCCGCCGCATACCTGAGGCTCAGAGATCTGATACGCAGGAAGGTAAGGATAGCGATGATATACAGGGAGGGCAAGATAATCCTGCCTATGACGGATATAAGGATACTTCCGGGGGACAAACTTCTGGTGGTGGGTGAGCCCTCCCAGGTGGAGCTGTTCGTAGGTTCGATAACCCAGGGAGAGCCCAACTTTCCTCTCAGGTGGGGAACGAGGGGAGTTGTGTGCAAGGCGGAGGATCTGGAGGAGTTTTCCTTTCTCAAGGAAAGAGTTAGGGTCCGGGATTGGGAAAGTAGATGCGAGGATCCCTGGAGGGAGGAAGAGGCAGGGCTTCTCGTGTTCTCAGAGGGCAGGTATGTAAACGACGTCTTTGAAAACTCCCAGATACCTTCGATCCTTTTAAAAGGTAGTCATCCTTACAAAAACATCCTCGTTTCCGCCAACACGGAAGCACTCGGATCTCTGCTTCCTTCCGCCATAGATTTCGGGAGGCTCTTCGGGAGCAGGGTGTTCGTCCTGCTTGTAACGAGCATAGAGAAGATGATGACGAAGGAGGAGAAGGAGCTTTTGGAAAGCCTCAAGACCTTTATTGAAAGGATTAGGAGAAGTACCCCAATCGATATAAAGCTGATAAGAAAGGAGGGAAACCCTGTAAGGGAAACTCTGAAACTCCTCAAGGGGAACTTCAACCTTCTCGCCCTCGGATATACCACGGGAAGGAAGTCCAGATTCTGGAGGCCTTACACTCCTCACATACTTGCGAGGAAAAGTCCCATAACCACTCTCCTTATACCGGAGGTCCCCTTTGAGCGCTGAGATACTGATGCTCATAGTCTTCCTCGGGGCCTTCGTAGCTCCCGTCTTTTCCCGAGCGCTCAGGATGCCCGTCCCTGTGGGAGAGCTCGTCTTCGGTCTCGCTCTTGGACATACCCTCAGCTTTCAGGAGCTTCCCGAGGTTCTCCCTTTCCTTTCCGAGTTCGGCTTTCTGCTACTTATGTTCCTCGCAGGTCTCGAGATAGACTTCAACCTACTCGAGAGGATAGAGGCAAGACCGCTTTTCATCTACGTCCTTTACGGTGCTCTTCTCTTCTCCCTCGCCTTGCTCGGAGCCCTGCTCCTGGAACTCCCCATCCCCGCGGTTCTGATCCTCTCCTTGATTTCTGTGGGACTTATGGTGGCCACCCTCAGGGACATGGGCATAGGAGGATCGAGTTTTGGTAAGAGGGTCCTGATACTCGGTGTTATAGGTGAGATAATCAGCCTCTTCGTCCTTACTCTGATGGAGAAGGTGGGAAGATTCCACGGATGGCCAGAGTTCCTGAAGGAGATGGGACTCATAGCTCTATTCTTTGCCGGCTTTTTCATTCTCTTCTACGCTGTCCGGCTTTTGATCTGGTGGTTCCCTGAGCTGGTGAAAAAGCTAACCTACGAGGATGATCCGAGTGCGATAGGTATAAGGCTGAGTCTTTTCCTGATGTTCACCGCCTCGGTTCTTGCCCATCTGGTAGGTATCGAGAGCGTTCTTGGTGCTTTCCTTGCGGGAATGATCTTTTCCTTCTTCATAAGGAAGAAGCATGATCTCGAGGAGAAGCTCTCCTCGATAGGATACGGGTTCCTGATCCCCGTGTTCTTCATCAAAACGGGAATGGTCATGGAGCTTCCACCCTTCAGTCCGGAAGCGGTGAAAGATGTGGCTTTACTGCTCCTCTTTATGCTCCTGGTCAGGTTAGTTCCCTCAGTAATCCTTACCGCAGGAGGTTTCAACCTGAAGGAGTCCCTTCTCTCCTCAATCCTGCTCGCCTATCCCTTTACACTGATGATAGCTGGGACGGAGATAGCGGTGTCCTCGGGACTGATAGACGGGACTACGGGGGCAAAGCTTCTCATAAGCGCTGTCCTCTCCTCCCTGCTCTTTCCCTGGAGTTCCAAGCTCCTCGTGAGAGTTCTGAGATAATATTCCCATGCTCATCGTAGGCGTGGACACGGGCGGGACCTTCACGGACTTCGTTTACGTGAAGGACGGGAAGTGGGAGGTTCTTAAGGTCCCCTCCACTTCCAGAAATCCCGCGGAGGCGGTGGTGCAGGGCCTTTTGATGATAGGAGGGAAGGGGAGGAAGATCGTCCACGGCTCCACGGTGGCCACGAACGCCCTTCTGGAGAGGAAGGGAGCGAAGACCGCGCTGATAACCAACGAGGGTTTTGAGGACGTTATAGAGATAGGGAGGCAGAACAGGAAGAGGCTATACGATCTTCACTACAGGAAACCCCCTCCTCTGGTCCCGAGGGATCTGCGCTTTGGTATAAACTGCAGGGTGGACTACAGGGGGGAGATACTGGAGGATCTATCTCCAGAGGAAGTTGAGGAGATATGCGAGAGACTGAAGGAACTCGGCGTTGAGTCGGTGGCGGTCTGCTTTCTACACTCTTACGCCAATCCCGTTCACGAGAGGGAGGTGGGGAAGATTTTGAAGGAGAAGCTCCCCCACATTCACATCTCCCTCTCCCACGAGATACTCCCCGAGTTCAGGGAGTTCGAGAGGACTTCAACAACGGTGGTGAACGCCTACGTCTCACCCAAGATGGAGGGCTACCTCTCTTACCTGGAAGGAAATCTCTCCGAAGGTGACACTTTGAGGGTCATGCAGTCGAGCGGGGGTATAGTTTCGACGGAGGTGGTGAAAAAAGAGGCGGTGAGGACGGTCCTCTCTGGTCCCGCGGGAGGGGTGATTTCCGCCCTGCATCTGGGGAAGCTGATAGGCCTTGATAGGCTCATAACCTTCGATATGGGAGGAACTTCAACGGACGTATCCCTGATAGACGGGAGGCCTACCTTAACCACCGAGTCCGAGATAGGGGGGATGCCTATAAAGGTTCCCATGGTGGACGTCCACACCATAGGTGCGGGGGGAGGCTCGATAGCATACGTGGACGGGGGAGGGATCCTCAGAGTCGGTCCCCAGAGCGCTGGCGCCGATCCCGGACCGGTCTGCTACGGGAGGGGAGGAAGTGAGATCACGGTCACGGATGCGAACCTCTACCTCGGGAGGCTCGTTCCTGAGCACTTCCTCGGAGGGAGGATGAGGCTCTATCCCGAGAAGGTGGAGGAGCCCATGAGGAGGCTGGCAGATAAACTCGGGGCTGAACCTTTAGAGGTGGCGGGCGCGGTCGTGGAGGTGGCCGAGTCCAACATGGAGAGGGCCCTGAGAAGAGTCTCGGTCCAGAGGGGATACGATCCGAGAGATTTTTCTTTAATAACCTACGGAGGGGCGGGAGGACTTCACGCGGTCTCCCTGGCGAGGTCTCTTGGAATGCCTACCGTGATAGTTCCCCCCAATCCAGGCATATTCTCCGCAGTAGGCATGATCCTGGCGGATGTGGTAAAGGATTACTCGATAACGGTCATGCTCAGAGAGAGGGAGACGGGATACGAACAGTTAAGGGAACTCTTCTCCCCTCTGGTAGAGAGAGCCCTGGAGGAAATGGGATCGGAGGGCTTCAAAGAGGAGGAAATAACACTCGAGCTCTCCCTCGACATGAGATACGAGGGCCAGTCCTACGAGCTGAACGTCCCCTTCTCGGAAGACTACGTGGAGGACTTTCACAGGGCCCACGAGAGGCACTACGGATACAGACACAGAAGGGAGGTGGAGATAGTTAACCTCAGGGTAAGGGCGGTGGGGACAACGGAGAAGCCAGAGCTCCCCACCTTCGAGGAAAAGAGCTCGGAGGATCCTTCGGAAGCTCTCCTGGGCTCTGTAAGGACCGCCTTCGGCGGTGAGTTCTTGGAGACCAAGGTCTACCAGAGGGAGAGGCTCAGGTGGGGGAACAGAGTGGAAGGGCCCGCGATAGTGGTTGAGTACTCCTCAACAACGCTAATCCCTCCAGGGGCGGTAGCCCAGGTGGACAGGCTTGGAAACCTGATAATCTCGGTCTAATTTAAGTTCCTATGAAGACCGCAGAGCGGAGGTTCAAACTTAAGACCGACCTAAAGCCCGCAGGGGACCAGCCCAGGGCCATAGAAGAGCTCCTGGATAACCTCGAGAAGGGTGTGAGGGAGCAGGTCCTCCTGGGAGCGACGGGGACGGGAAAGAGCTTACATCCAGAGGAGAAGGTGATCGTGGGGGAGAGGTGCGATGAGGGTATAAGGTGGAGCCTGGAAAGGATAGGAGATTTTGTGGAGAGGCTATCCAGAAGATATCCCGTCGTCAGAATGGGCGAGGACTACCTGGTCCTTCTCCCGAGGGGCAGATACTATACTCTCTCCTTCTCTCCCAGAAGTTTCCAGGTGGAAGTAAAGCCCCTCTACTCCGTATCCTTCCACAGGGAGGAGGGGAGGCTCTTCGAGATAGAGCTCGAGGACGGGAGAAGAATAAGGACAACGGGAGACCACAACTTCTACGTTCTCTCGGAAGAGGGCTTCCTGCTCAAAGAAAGCTCCCAGCTGAAGGATACGGACTTCGTTCCTATTCCGAGGGAATTTCCTTCCTCAGGTGAAGGTCTGAGTCGGGTTTATCTGACGGACTTTATAGAAGCTTCGGATCGTATCTTTGTCGTCCCTTGTGAAGAGATCTACGAGGACTTCATCAGTAAAGTTTATGGAAAGGAAAGCAGGAAGAAGCTCTGGAGAGCTCGCTTCCGCGGAGAAAAGGGAATTCCCCTGAGTAGATGTGGAGAGTTGATAGAGCCTTTCAGAGATAAGATCTCGATTAAAAGCCAGGGGGGGAAAGTTTTTCCCAACCGCATAGAGCTCGACAGGGACCTGCTCGAGTTCATAGGTCTATATATAGCGGAAGGGCTGAGCACGGACAGATACATACTTATATCCACAACCTCTCGGTATTACGGAGAGCTTGTAATCCGTGTGGCGAACAGGTTCGGAGTAAAGGCTCACTTTAGAAACGATAGGGACATGGTCATCCACAGCTCCCTCCTTGCGGAGTTTATGAAAAGCCTGTGTGGCTCAGGGGCTGGAGAAAAGAGGCTTCCTCCCTTCTGGCTCAACCTCACCGATGAACAGCTGTCCCACATACTCAGGGCCCTGTTCGACGGGGACGGGACGGTAGACAGAACTTCCGTGTCCATCATAACCAAGAGCAGAGCTCTCGCCGAAGAACTGCTCTACGCCCTCCTTAAACTCGGCGTGTGGGGTAGGGTCAGGGAGGTTTTCAAAAGGGCGACCAACTCTCAGCATGAGGGGGATCTCTACTACATGATAAGTATCTACGGCGGGGAGGTGAAGATATTCCTCAGGAAGGTAGGCTTCAACCTTGAAGACAAGCGGAGTAAGGCCCAGCTTCTGGCAGGTAAAAGGAGGAGCACCAACAAGGACGTTATCCCCCATCTTGGGGGTAAACTCCGTAAACTGCGTGCGGAAGCTGGCAGGCTTCAGAGGGAGGTTAAAGGGAGCCTCTGCAGGCAGACGGTTTCCACGATCGAGCTCGGGAGGAGGTTCCCTTCAGCGGAAGCTTTTGAGGAGATAATAAGCAACCTTGGGGCGAGCGATCTCAAAAAATACACCAGCCTCAGGTGGTCAAGGATAAAGAGTGTGAGGGAGGTCCCCTACAGGGGTTTCGTCTACGATCTCTCGGTGGAGGATAACGAGACCTTCCTCGCGGGCTTCGGGGGGATGTTCGTCCACAACACCTTTACCTTAGCCAACGTGATTGCCCATTACAACAGGCCCACGCTCGTGGTGGTCCACAACAAGATCCTCGCGGCCCAGCTCTACAGGGAGTTCAAGGAGCTCTTCCCAGACAACGCGGTCGAGTACTTCATATCCTACTACGACTACT
>JALWVU010000016.1 GCA_027079305.1 Aquificaceae bacterium | reverse complement strand
GCCTCAAAATAGACCGGATAAACAGAATGATGGATGTACTGCATCATATCGGTTTCCGCATAGCGCGTCCGGATCGGGAGGCGAACAACCAGTACCTGGGACATTAGCTGCTGTGCCCACTTTTTTCCACAATAGCAAACAGCTCCAGCAATCGTTGCAAATCCTCCAGCGAGTAAAAAGAGATTTCGATACTTCCCCGGTCCTTGGAACGCAGATGAATCTTTACCTGTGTGCCCAATACCTGGCGCAGTCGATCTTCGATTTCCTCCGCTGTTGCCTTGATCGTGGCATCCACCGATTGGCTACGCGATACCTCCTTCTTTTTGCCCTTTGCTTGCCCTAAAGGCGTATCGACGGTTGCCCCCTGCAACACCTGCCGCACTAATTGTTCCGTTTTCCGCACGGACAGTTCTTCCCGCAACACTCGCCGAAAAACTGCTAACTGTTGCTCTTTGTCCGGTAAGGAGAGAAGCGCTCGTGCGTGCCCCATCGATAATTTCCGACTGCGTAAAGCATCCAGAATTTCCTGCGGCAACTTGAGAAGTCTCAAAAAGTTCGCAACCGTTGCCCGATCTTTTCCCACTTTTTGAGCTACCTCCTCCTGCGTCAAATGACATTCTTCAATCAGCGATCGGTATCCCAGCGCGATTTCCACAGGATTTAAGTTCTCTCGCTGGATATTCTCAATCAATGCCAGCTCCAGCATCTCATTGTCACTCTCCACATCGATGATATACGCCGGGATCTTCTCCAGTCCCAGCTCAATGGATGCTCGCACCCGTCGCTCTCCCGAAATCAATTCGTACCGATCTCCCTGACGACGTACCGTGATTGGCTGGATAACCCCCTTCTCACGAATTGAATTTTTTAAATCCTCCAGCGATTCCCGGTCAAATTCCTGCCGCGGCTGGTACGGATTCGGCTGAATTTTCTTCAGTTCAATGAGTGCCGTGATCCCTGTCGATCGCCCATCATCCTCCTGGACCGCTGACTTTTCAGGCTGGAACACGTCGACTGGCAAAAGAGCCCCTAATCCTTTGCCCAGTCCTGTATGTCGCTTGGATTTTGCCATCTTCATCCATCGCCTATTCTGTCACTGCTCCCTGCTTCTATGAGCGCACACACAATGTCTCGTTTTTCATTCGGTTACTGTCACCGCAGTTTCTGCCTGACTCCGCTGTTGATGCTTCGCTATAATTTCGCTGGCTAACTCTAAATAGTCCCGCGCACCAACCGAAACAGCATCGTACAGAAGCACCGGTTTTCCATAGCTGGGTGCTTCCGAGAGTCGAACATTACGATGGATCACCGTCTGACACGTTTTGTCACCCAGGTGCTTTCTAACTTCTTCAACCACCTGTCGGCTCAGCCGTAGACGGCTGTCAAACATCGTTAGCAAAATCCCCTCTATCTCCAATCGAGGGTTAAGATACTTCCGCACAATCGAAATGGTATTTAACAACTGCCCCAGTCCTTCCAGGGCATAATACTCACACTGAACCGGAATCAAAATGGAATCAGCCGCCGTAAGAGCATTGAGCGTCAGCAATCCCAGCGATGGCGGGCAGTCAATGATCACGAAATCGTATTCAGCCTTCACCGGCTCCAAAGCCTTTTTCAACTGCTGTTCCCGCTCTTCCAGATCGACCATCTCAATTTCTGTCCCCACCAGATTGATGTGCGACGGCACAACGTGCAACTGCGGTAGCTCGGTATCCAGAATCGCCTGTGCAAGTAAGCACTCACCAATGAAAACTTCGTACATCGTACACTCAACAGAGCGAGTATCCACCCCTATGCCAGTGGAAGCATTAGCCTGGGGATCTATGTCAATAAGCAGCGTTTTTTTCTCCGCCGCTGCTAAGGATGCCGATAGGTTAATGGCGGTGGTTGTTTTCCCAACCCCACCTTTCTGATTGGCAATTGCAATGACCCGCGTTCGCCGTTGTTGCGTTTCCA
>JALWVU010000015.1 GCA_027079305.1 Aquificaceae bacterium | reverse complement strand
GCATGGAGAGCCTTAGATTGTGATGGCGACGGCGTACCAAACGGAACAGATGAAGACCCACAAGATCCATGTGCACCAGAACAAGTAGCAGGATATACAGGATATGATGCAGCAAACCTAGTATGGCAAGCAGCAGATTGTGATGGAGATGGCGTACCAAACGGCACAGAAGATCCATCAACAGATCCATATGATCCATGTGATTTTAACCCAGCCGATCAAGTATTAGCCAATGCATCAGCAGAATGGTTAGCCGCAGATTGTGATGGAGATGGCGTACCAAATGGAACAGATGTAGAAGCCAATGATCCATGTGCCCCAGCACAAGCAGCAGGATATACAGGATATGATGCTTCACATCCCGTATGGGCAGCCGCAGATTGTGATGGAGACGGTGTACCAAACGGTACAGAAGATCCAAGTACAGATCCATATGATCCATGTGATTATAACCCAGACGATCAAGTTATAGCAGATGTATCAGCTGCATGGGAAGCATTAGATTGTGATGGCGATGGCGTACCAAACGGTTCAGACGTTGACCCACAAGACCCATGTGCACCAGCACAAGTAGCAGGATACACAGGCTACGATGCCACTAATAGCGTATGGGCAGAAGCAGATTGTGACGGAGACGGTGTACCAAATGGAGTAGAAGATCCAAACACGGATCCATATGATCCATGTGATTATAATTCAGTAGATCAAGACGCAACAACAACTACAGATGAGTGGAGAGCCTTAGATTGTGATAATGATGGTGTACCAAATGGACAAGAGTTAGATGATTTAACAAATCCACAAGATCCATGTTCATATGAAGTAGCAAGCATTGTTCTTCCTTATACAGCAGATTTCATAAATTCACCTACCGATTGTGATAACGATGGATTGACAAATTATGAGGAAATTACAGGAAATGATAATCCAGCCACTGATCCAAATCCAAATGGAAGCACAACAGATCCATTAGATGATGATAGTGACGATGATGGTATAATAGATGGAAACGAGTATTTAGGAGTAGATGGAGATCCATTAACAGATGATGGAACAGATCCAAATAATCCAGATACAGACGATGATGGTATCTTAGACGGAACCGAAATAGGTCTAACCACACCACAAGGAGAAGATACCGTAATCACAGAATTTGTACCAGATGCAGATCCAACGACAACTACAGATCCAAACGATCAAGACAGCGATGATGATGGCTTGATGGATGGCACAGAAGATGCCAATGGAAATGGAGCAGTAGATATAGACGAGACCGATCCAAACAATGTTGACACCGATGGTGATGGCGTTCAAGACGGAACGGAAAGCGGCTTAGCCACTCCAGAAACACCAGATACAGACCTAGGAATCTTTATCCCAGATGCAGATCCAACAAACACTACGAATCCACTAGATCAAGATACGGATGATGATGGCTTGATGGACGGCACAGAAGATGCCAATGGAGATGGAGCAGTTGATGCAGATGAAACCGATCCAAATGATGTTGATACGGATGATGATGGAATCCAAGACGGAACAGAAAGTGGTTTAGGTGTGCCAGAAACGGCAGACACTGATTTAACCATCTTTGTCCCAGATCAAGATCCAGCAACAACTACAGATCCACTAGATCAAGATACGGATGATGATGGTATAATGGACGGAAATGAAGATGTTGATCACGATGGTATGGTTGACCCAACCGAGACGGATCCAAATGATGTAGATACGGATGATGATGGATTACAAGACGGAATGGAGATTGGCTTAGATACACCACAGACAGATGATACAGACTTAGGCGTATTCACACCAGACACAGACCCATCCACCACGACAGATCCACTAGATCAAGATACAGATGATGATGGATTAATGGATGGCACAGAAGATGCCAATGGAAATGGAGCAGTTGATGCCACAGAAACCGACCCAGCGAATCCAGATACCGATGAGGATGGTATCCAAGACGGAACTGAGCAAGGATTAGTAGTAGCAGAAACGCCAGATACAGATTTAGATGTATTTGTACCAGATGCAGATCCAGCTACCACAACGGATCCATTGAATCCAGATACAGACGGTGACGGTGTATTGGATGGAACAGAAGATGATAATGGAGACGGAGCAGTAGATGCAGATCCAGAGACAGATCCAAATGATCCATGTGATTATAACATAGCAGAACAAACAGAGATTCCATCAACAACTTGGAATAACTTAGATTGTGATAATGATGGTGTAACCAATGGACAGGAATATGAAGACGGAACAGATCCACAAGATCCATGTTCTTATGATATAGCACATGTTGACATTACTTTACCAGGCTTTATAGCTTCGGATACAGATTGTGACAATGATGGATTAACAGATTACGAAGAGATATCAGGAAATGATAATCCAGCGACAGCTCCAAATCCAAATGGAAGCACAACCGATCCACAAGATGATGATAGTGATGATGATGGTATAATAGATGGAAACGAGTATTTAGGAGCAGATGGTGACCCATTAACAGCTGATGGCACAGATCCAAACAATCCAGATACAGATAACGATGGTATCTTAGACGGAACTGAAATAGGTTTAACCACTCCACAAGGAGATGATACTGTAATCACAGAATTTGTACCAGATGCAGATCCAACGACAACTACAGATCCAAACGATCAAGACACAGATGATGATGGCTTGATGGACGGAACAGAAGATGCCAATGGAAATGGAGCCGTAGATACAGACGAGACCGATCCTAATAATGTTGACACCGATGGTGATGGCGTTCAAGACGGAACAGAAAGTGGCTTAGCTACGCCAGAGACAGCAGATACAGATCCACTTATCTTTGTACCAGATGCAGATCCAACAAACACTACGGATCCACTAGATCAAGACAGCGATGATGATGGCTTGATGGACGGAACAGAAGATGCCAATGGAGATGGAGCAGTTGATGCAGATGAAACCGATCCAAATGATGTTGATACGGATGATGATGGAATTCAAGACGGAACAGAAAGTGGTTTAGGAGCGCCAGAAACGGCAGACACTGATTTAACTATTTTTGTACCAGATCAAGATCCAACAACAACCACCGATCCACTAGATCAAGATACGGATGATGATGGTATAATGGACGGAAATGAAGATGCCGATCAAGATGGTATGGTTGATCCAACCGAGACCGATCCAAATGATGTAGATACCGATGATGATGGATTACAAGATGGAATGGAGATAGGATTAGATACACCACAGACTGATGATACAGACTTAGGCGTATTCACACCAGATACAGACCCATCAACCACAACTGATCCACTAGATCAAGATACGGATGATGATGGTTTAATAGATGGAAATGAAGATGCTGATCACGATGGAGCCGTTGATGCAACAGAAACCGACCCAGCGAATCCAGATACAGATGAAGATGGTATCCAAGACGGAACAGAGCAAGGATTAGTAGTAGCAGAAACACCAGATACAGATTTAGATGTATTTGTACCAGATGCAGATCCAGCTACCACAACGGATCCACTGAATCCAGATACAGACGGCGACGGTGTATTGGACGGAACCGAGGATGATAATGGAAATGGAGCAGTAGATGCAGATCCAGAGACCGATCCAAATGATGATTGTGATTATATTGCGGCAGAGCAAACAGAAGTACCAGCAGCAACATGGTTAGATGGAGATTGTGACGGAGATGGTGTAACCAATGAGCAAGAGGTAATAGACGGAACAGACCCACAAGACAATTGTGATTTTGATTCAAGTAATGTAACCGAGATGCCAGATGCGACGTGGTTATCAGGAGATTGTGATGGAGATGGCATAGACAACGGAACAGAAGCAGGAGCTGATCCATTAAATCCAGTTGATACAGACGGAGATGGCGTAGTTGATTACTTTGATTTAGATTCTGACAACGATGGTGTTTCAGATGAGATAGAGAATGATCCTTATGATGAGTTAGATCCAACCGATCCACCAGTAGATACGGATGGAGATGGTATTCCAGATTACCAAGATATAGATGATGATAATGATGGTATCATAACAGCAGTTGAAGATGCAGAAGATACAGATGGTGATGGTAATCCAGATTATTTAGATCAAGATTCAGATGATGATGGTATTCCAGATAACGTAGAGGGACAAGCAACAGATGATTATGTAGCACCAACAGGAGATGATACAGATGGCGATGGATTAGATGATGCTTATGATGATGATGCTAATTCAGGAATAAATCCAGAAGATACAGACGGAGATGGAGATGCGGATTATATAGATGAAGATTCAGATAATGATGGCGTAGATGATACCGTAGAGGCATGGGATACAGATCAAGATGGAGAATCAGAAGTTACACCAGCAGTAGATGATGCTAGTACACCAGATGTTGATGAATCTGACTTAAATGGCAATGGAATCAATGATGCTTTTGAAGATGTTGTTATTGTCGCAGGCGTATCAGATTATACAGATCCAAATGGAGAGATAATTGGTGGCGCAGCCGGCACGAACAATTCAGATGGAGAAGACGAGCCAAACTTTAGAGATACAGATGATGATAATGATGGTATCCCAACAGGCGGATTTGAGGGAGAAGATTCTTTAGAAGGCGACTGTAATGATAATGGTATTCCAGATTATTTAGATCCACAAACATGTGACTTTGTACCAAATGCATTCTCACCAGGTAATATTGACGGAGACAATGATACATGGGTAATACCAGCCGTATCAAATTATCCAGACTTTACTTTAGAGGTTTATGATAGATGGGGTAATATCGTTTATGATTATGATAATGCAGGAAGCGCATCACCAGTATGGTGGAATGGAGAATCAAACGGACGTTGGAACTTCCAAGACGGAGAGCTATTACCAGCAGGGACTTATTTCTACATTATCAATTTTAATGCAGAGACAAGAGAGCCATTAACAGGTTGGGTATATTTAAGCAGATAATTTAAATAAACAAATACACTCGCAGTGATGCGAGTGTATTTTACTAAAACATTTAAAATCATTAAAATGAAAAAAACAACAAATTTATTAGTAGTATTTACATTACTGTTTGCGAGTGTGGTTTATGGACAACAAGATCCACATTACACACAGTATATGTACAATCAGAACATCCTAAATCCGGCATATGCAGGATCTAGGGGAGATTTAAGTATTGGTTTACTCGGACGTACCCAGTGGGTAGGATTAGACGGTGCACCAGATACACAGACATTAAACATTCATAGTGCTATAGGCAATGGATTAGGAATAGGCTTATCAGCTATCCATGATGAGATAGGACCAGTAGATGAGACTAATTTGATGTTAGATTTGTCATATACTTTACCTGTAAGTGCTAATGGAAATTTAGCCTTTGGAGTAAAGGGTAGCTATAATATGTTAAACAACAATATAGGTACATTAGGTAATTTAATCGAGGTAAATGATGAGATGCTGAATGCTAATTATAAGACAGCTTATCCAAATGTGGGAGCAGGATTGTATTATTATACAGACAAGTTTTATTTAGGTTTATCCGTACCGGGATTTTTAGAGCAGTTTGAGTATGAACATGATGCTAACAGTCTTTTTACAGACGTATCAGACAAGATGCACTTTTATGGGACAATGGGCTATGTATTTGAGTTGTCAGACAACTTAGATTTTAAACCCTCCACTATGGTAAAAATGGTACAAGGTTCACCCGTATCTATAGATTTAAATGCCAGTTTGTTCATCAACAAGATGTTTGAGATAGGGCTATCATATAGAGACGGAGATTCTATAGATGCACTTATAGGCGTACAAGCTTCACCAAATATTCGTATAGGTTATGCCTATGATCATACTTTAACACAATTAGGAGATTACAATACAGGATCACATGAATTGATGTTATTATTTGATTTAGATTTTGCTAAGAAGCACATCAAGAGTCCACGATACTTTTAATAGAAACCTAACTTAAAAACAGAGATACAATGAAAAAATTAATAACATTAGTAATTTTCTTGACAGTAGGTTATGTTTATGGACAGGATAACTATACTATCAAGAATTTAGAAGTAAATACAACATACTCAGATTTTGGAGTATCGTATTATGGAGGAGACGCTATTTATGCCTCATCTAAGAAAGAACATAATAAGAGTCGTAAGAATTGGACCAATGGGCAACCTTATTTAGAGTTGTACAGAGGCGCAATAGATGGTACAGGAGAAATAATAGACTCAGATACTTTTTCTGATAATTTAGCTACCAAGTACCATGAGTCAAATGCTGTTTTCACGAAAGACTTAAAGACGGTTTATTTTACAAGAAACAATTACTTTGATAACCATTATGGTAAAGATAGTATTGGTTGGAATAATCTAAAGATGTATAGAGCCGATGTAGCTGATGGAGGCGAATGGGCCAATATAATGCCTATGCCATTTAACGATGATAATTACTCAGTAGGACACCCTGCATTGAGTAATGATGAACGTACGTTATACTTTACTAGCGATATGCCAGGTAGTATGGGTGAGACAGATATTTTTAAAGTATCGGTTAATTCAGACGGATCTTATGGAGCCCCTATGAATATGGGTAGTCAGATCAATACATTTGGAAAAGAGATGTTTCCTTACGTGAGTAAGAAAGGCAATCTTTACTTTTCATCAGACAGCAGATCAGGATTAGGCGGATTAGATGTATATGTAGTACCATTAAATAACGCTACGGTGCAACCTGTAAATTTAGGAGCGCCCATCAACTCAAATTCAGATGATTTTTCTTTTATTATAGACAATGATAAGAAAACAGGCTATTTTTCATCAAACAGAGTGGGAGGTCATGGAGATGATGATATTTACTACTTTACCGAGTTAAACGCTCCAGAGGTAAAATGT
>JALWVU010000014.1 GCA_027079305.1 Aquificaceae bacterium | reverse complement strand
CGATAACATTAATCTCATTATTAGGACTTATCATTCTAATATTTGTAGAAGTTAGAAGATCACTAAGAACTATACTTGCTAAGGAGTAATAAGTGGTGGTTAGCAACGGGGGATTTAGCAAGAGGCAATTTGAGATGTTCTACAGGCAGAGGTGGAGAGTGAGAGATTGGCAGGGATTATATGGAACGCAAAGTTGTGAATTTTGTGTAAATCAAAGCCTACCCTCGAAGAGGATTCAAGCTGGGAGCGAATAAGCTCCCAATCCCTCACAGGCCTCTTCCACTTCTCCTCAAGCTCAAGCGCCACTCCATACAAAACCTTCATCAACGCATCCTCACTCGGAAATACCCTCTTGCTGTCAGTTACCTTCTTCACCTTGCTGTATACGCTCTCTATCAGGTCCGTGTTGCTCATACATCTCCTTACCTCATAAGGGTATCTGTAAAAGGTGGTTATCACCTCCCAGTCCTCTTCCCACTCCCTTACCACCTGTGGATACTTACTCTCCCACCTGCTCCTGAACTCCTCCAGCTTCTGCATCGCCATCTGCTCGGTAGGCTGTGTGTATATAGCCCTTAAGTCTTTGGCCACTTCCTTCCTGTCCCTGTATCTGACCTTTACTCCCCTGCTCTTGAGATCGTTCAGAACACTTACCCATTGACTGGCGCTCTCTGTCTCCAATATCCAGAATCCCAGTATATCCTTGTAGCCCTCGGGATTTATCCCCACCACGGTGTATACCGCGAGTCTGGAGATGGTGGAGGGACTAAGCTCTATGCCGTATATGTCTTTGAGGATATCTTGTATGTCTCTTGTGGAGAGGCCTTTTGAATATAGGAGCATGAGCTTGTGTTGGAGGTCCTCCACGAGGGATCTGGAACCTTTCGGTATGAGCTTAGGATCAAATTCAGAGAATCTGTCTCTTGGGACGTTTATTTGTATCTCTCCAAGTTGGGATTTTAAGGTTTGGGGTAGTAACCGTTTCTGGAGTTGGTGTTGTCAGAGCGCTGGTGCTTTTTGTAGCCGAGAAGTTCTTCTTTCCACTTATCTGCCTTCCTCCTTTTTACACAAATTCTGGCACAGTCCCTCTTATTATAATAAATCAATCCTTGTATAATGTATCCAGAGGTATGCTATGAGAATAGCTACTGCGATGGAATTTAAATATCCTAAATACTTTACTGATTACGGTATTAATTTTATTAGAATCATGAACAAATTACCAAAGATAAATATCCATAATAAAAAAGAAGTGTTGAATTTCCTAAGATACATATATCTAAATTATTCGGAATTTAGTAATTATTCATTCCTAATTTATACAAGTGAAACACTCATAAAAAAGACTTACATAAGAATAAAAAGATTAAAACCCTTCAACATCAAAAAAGTTTATACATGGAATGATCTTTTCTCACATTTAAAAAATTTTGAAATAGAGATTTATAAGAAATTTTATGCAAAAGAAAGCATCAAACTTTCTCTAATTCCCATCCATTTGCATGAAGGATTATTTTCTGTGAATGTTGGGGATATATATGAAGAATTGTGCAGGATTTTTATCTATAAGAATAAAAATATATCCGAATTTAAAGTTTCTCTTGAGCACATATTATTTAATCATGATGATTATTTGAAAATGGCTATAAAGGCATATGTAACTCTTTTGAAAGTACAGGACGTATAAAGATCGCTATGACAGAAAGATGGATTTACATTATCCAAAAGCAAGATACTGCGCTCTGGAACTTAGGGGAATTACTCCAAGAGATTTTACTATGTTTAATGGTGGGATTAATTTGTTTGGTTACACTGGCTGTGATTTTGTGAACTATGGGGATTGGTGGGGTTTATTTGGAACAGAAAGTTGTCAGATTTACGAGGATGCTTGTAAGGAGACTGGAGACAGATATCCTTGTAATGTAGCTTCTAATTTATGCCCAGTATTTAGAATTCTTAATAAGTGGGATTTTACTGACGAATGGGAAGATTGTGTCAGAGCTTGTTTGCAACTTATGTATAAAGCAGGGTATGGAGATTACTGTGATTCCATAGATGCATTTGCTGGATACACTGCAGACCATATGTATTGTTTTATTCAATGCTTAAGAGATCCAGAAAATCCTTTTAATCCCGGTGGAGGATATCTATTAGATTTTGATATACCATGGAGAGATTAGCTTACATTTATGTCAAATACATAAACACAATTCATTTTATACTAATTTTGTTGTCATGGAGTTATTATTTATATTTAATCTATAAAACTCCAATGAAGTTGAATATGTATTACGTGTTACAGGGAACGCTAATAACTTTTCTGCTTATTGGATGTTTTAATAATAAAAAACGTTACTGTAAGATTGCTTCTTATGAGAGAATATTCCTATATATAGGGACATTTCTCTTCCCAATTTATCCTTTAGTAAGTGCTTTATTTACTATAGAAGGAACGATAATTCTTGAAATCTATAATGTTATATATTCATCACTAAATTATTTAAGCAGAAATACCTCAAGTGTTTTATTCTCTATTATCCTTATCTTTGCAGTTTTGTTAAACTATGCTTTAATGGTACTATTAGTTTCATTAGAGCTATCATATATAAAAAAGTTAGATAATTTGCAGATAAGAAGAAATGTCTTTAAATAATGTGTTTTATTCTCTTTATATAGGAATTGTTAGGGCAATAGCCATTATTACTGTGCTTAATGTGTTTATTATATTGATAAACATGTTGGCAGTAAATGGAAATTCTCAAGATATGATGCTAAGTATAATTTTTTATATTTTAAACCTACTTGGTCTGTTTTCTATTCTGAAAGCTAAGCGCTTCCCCAAATTCATATATATATTCTTACTTTTAATAAACTCAACGTTATTATTGCTTTTAGCTGTAAACGTGTTTGAAAATTATAATACTTTGGCTTTTTCGCTTCATAAAATGTTATACTTATCTTGTTGTACAGCTATTTTTCTTACAAAATTATTTCATTGACAATGAGAAAGTTTATAGCAGTAATAGTTGCTGTTGCAACGTGCAGTTCTATATACATGATAAGTCAGTATAAAGAAAAAGATTTGTACTTTTGTATTGCTTATCACTTTGTTATTCCTTTGCCCCTTATATTCTTCTCTAAAGAAATAAGTTCATTAACAGGTATTGCTTTCTGGCAACCAGGACCAGCAGTAAATAAAGAAAGCCCTTCATGTCTAATAGAGTTCATAGGTTGGTTGTTTTTATTAGCACCTACAATAATGTTATTGTTTAAAATCTTAAAATAGAAGTAAGGTTAAAGACGGTGAGGGTAGGCAGCAGGGAGGTGAGGTTTTCTTACACAGCTCTCGGGTTCAGGTGGAGGAAGGAGTTTGAAGACAGAGTTCATGAGTATCTTTACGGAGTGGACGGAAACCTGCTTTACGAGAGAGTTATTGTGGGAGGCAATCTGAAAGAGGAGAGGTATTACGTTTACCTTCCCGGAAGACTGGACAGGCCCTTGGCGATGGTGGTAAAGAGGGGGAACAGACTCAGGGCTTACTACTACATTCACAACCACCAGGGTTCTGTTATAGCCCTTGTGGACCGTGAGGGAAGAATTGTAAACAGGTATGACTACTGGCCCGACGGGAACATGAGGAGGATAGAGGAGAGTGTAGAACAGCCTTTCCTTTACACGGGAGCATACTATGATAGAGAAGTAGGTCTTTATTATCTTAGAGCCAGATACTATTCTCCAGAACTTAGGAGATTTATCCAAAGAGATCCCATACTCTTTGAAGGTGATATTAATCTTTATGGCTATACAGGCTGTGATTTTGTGAATTATGGGGATTGGTGGGGATTGTGGAGTATAGATATTCAAATAGGAACCGGCCTTTCAGGTATTATAAGATTTGGTTTTGCGAATGGACACATTTTTATAGAGGCAAAAATAGGTTTTGGGATAGGAGCAGGTGTTATGTTTGATCCAACAGGTAAACCTACGTTCCATAACTCAACAGAATCTTTGTGTAGAGGGCTTGGTGTTGGTTTAGGGTTAGAAGGTCAAGCATATATTGGACCTTTAGTACCTTTTTATGGAAGTTATTATGGATATGCTGAATATAATGCAGAAACAAGAAAAGCAGATTTTGGATATAATCGAGAAGGAATCTTAAAGGAAATACCTTCCTTACTACCTAAATTAAGATTGAGATTTGGAGGGGGATTTTTCATAGGCATAGGAGGTGGATACATTGCGTTCTAAAAATTATAGAAATAAGTTCACCTATATAACAGAAATTTTAGCTTTTGTGCTTTTCTTTGCTATACTAACTTATAACACTTACATCTTCTATACCAGGTATATTAAACCTTGTGGTTTATCTCCACCTTGTCTATTGCTTGTATTTTCTGCATCGCAAAGTTGGAAAGGGTACGAGTTTATAGGTTATTGCGCTGATTATCTTATGTTAAAAACAGAGGAAGTTTACATAAAAGATTGTAATATGCAAACAGAACATTCTTTAGTGATAAATATAATGATGGTTGTAGGGTTATTGTATATAATATATGCTGGATATAAGGGGTTTAAAATAGCTTTCATTAGAAAGTAATGATGTTGAGGGAGCTTTTTGGTATTGGCTTTGTTTCTTTCTCTATATACATTTTATATCTTTCTGCCTACGATGGTTTTATTTCTAACATAGTAGGAATATTGATAACAATTTTCTTTATTTTAGATCTGTTCGCCTATTATAAATACAGGAAAAGTGTGGAATATAGGTTTCTATTTTATTGGAGTATTCTTATTTTTTCGATATGCATATCCTATTTATATTTGCGATTTAAAAACATCTGTGGTAGTATGGTTTACTTGGAAGACATCAGGATGCTTCCCTTATTACTAATCATGATTATTGCAGTTAGCTATGTTGTAAGTATATTTCTATATAAAAATAGTTATAAAAATAATAGATGAGAAAATTTGCAAAGAATATGTTGCTGAGAAAGGTTACAGTATATTTCTTCCAGCCAGACGGGAACATGAGGGGGATAGAGGAGAGTGTAGAACAGCCTTTCCTTTACACGGGGGCATACTATGACAGGGAGGCGGGATTATACTACCTGAGGGCGAGGTATTACTCACCTGAGCTTAGGAGATTTATACAAAGAGATCCCATCCTCTTTGAAGGTGGGATAAATCTATACTCTTACACGGGCTGTGATTTTGTGAATTATGGGGATTGGGAGGGAGAATTGTTTGGTCCTCCCTTTGGTCCTCCGATTTGTAAACAATTAGGAACGTGTGGTTGCGACAACAATATAGCTAAATGTAAGGTTAATATTGGGAACATTGCAAGATGCCTGAATAAATTGGTAGTTGAGAGATGGCGACAAGGTATGGCATGTATTACAATTTGTAGTTGGGCAATAGGAGCCCGAGGAGGGGTTCAAAATTTAAATATAGCATGTGCAATTTGCGTTACTGGTGGCGTATATTTTGTCAACAAATGCTTTTTGCCAAATATAAAATGTAGTTATGAGTGATAAATCACGAGTTGCGGAATTATTTATAAGCTTTGCTATTTCAATTTACTACTTTGACATCCTGATGAGAGGGATTGTTAAATTGTTAGAAAATAATATGAATTCAGGCATGCTATTCATTGATTTATTATTTTATATTGCCTTTACCTTGGTCTATATCCCCATCTTAAAAAAATATATTGGTCTATACAAGACAGTTTTTTTAATTGTATTTCCAACCTTTCTTTCTTTAACACTGTTGTACTTGAACTTTGGTTATGAGCAAGATAAGTTAATCGTATCAATACTACTGACAATTTTGTTAATTGGAATTACTACACTATTATATACCGTAATTAGGATACCAGTATGGGTTATTAGGCATATTAAGAGTTGAGGTTGGTTTACCTGTGGTAAATATAAAGGTCATGAGCTTGCTGTTTGTCTTGAGGTTAACAGCGCTATTGAGGAGATTTTTACAGTGCAATCCTATGATATTTGAAGAAAGGATAAACCTGAATTGTGATTTTGTGAATTATAGAGATTGGGGGGGAAGGTTCCCTATTAAGCTTATAATCATTGCGATAATATATTATAAAACATATAAGTTTACTAAGTTCTCATATAAGTGTTATATTTGTCTTTCCAAACTCAATGGTCCTGAAATGCAAGAATGTAAAGTTAGATATAGTGATCCAGACTATTGCTTAAATAATAGCATTGCTTCTCCTACATCAGAAATTTTAAGAAGGTGTTATCCCAGAGAATGTGATGAAGGGTGTATGGAGCTCTTAAAGTGGATTTATCAGGCAACATGGAGGGGAGGAAGGTTTTGATCCACTACAGCTTCCTGCTCTTCAGTGTCTTATTTTTTCTATTCCAAACATTTAGAGGGATACCTTTTCTGCCTATAAATCCATTATTTGCTTTTCTTCTTCTAATTTTCTGGAATACTCTAAAGTTTGTTATCTTCTTAAAGAATTATAAGCTATGGTTTTTATATTTGGCTATGTCAGGTATTGCTTTTTTTATATTTTTAAAGTGCCTTAAAATTTTCTCAGCTACAGGCAGCATTTTCATAACAGGTTGTACTCATTTTTTAATTTTCTCTTTGTTATTGTTTTCAACCACAACCCTATTATCATTAATCCTAATTTTTTCAGCCTTTTTTAGAAATGAGAAATATCATGGATATCTGCACACATATGTTATTATAAATACCATTGCTTTCACATATTTAGATTCATTTTTTATAAGAGCCTTTAAGGATGAATTGTTATTCTTTGCAACTATGCTCATCGTGCTTTCTGTAATTTATAAGAATATAAAAACACTGAAATTTGAATCAGTTTTCGTTTTTGTTATGTTGTTTTTATCTTTTAATCTACTCACAGATTTTCTTGTCATATACAAGTTTGAGTTCCTAAGTGAAAGAGTTAATTTTATAAGCACCTTAGAGTACACTTTTGTAGAGTTGCTTATTTTTATAATCCTGTTGAGGTATAAATACAGAAAAATTGCGTAAAATATTTCTTCCAGCCAGACGGGAACATGAGGGGGATAGAGGAGAGAGTGGAACAGCCTTTCCTTTACACGGGAGCATACTATGACAGGGAGACGGGATTATACTACCTGAGGGCGAGGTATTACTCACCTGAACTGAGAAGGTTTATACAAAGAGATCCTATCCTCTTTGAAGGTGGGATAAATCTATACTCCTACACTGGCTGTGATTTTGTGAACTATGGGGATTGGGAGGGAACGGGTGGACTTCCAGGTGTGGCTACAAGCCTTGTTTTGGTTGGCATGACTGGCATTTATTTATGGTGTTTTAATAATTGCATGGAACAGGCAAACGAGGATTGTATTATTGATAAAAATACATGTGATTTAGGCTCTGAATATAGAGAGTTGATATGTAAGAGGCGTAGACTTGGGAAATGTTTAGAAATATGTATTCCAATTTTAAATATTGGCTCATGTATTTCCGATCCAAAGCAATGCTTTGCAAACTACTTAGCCGTCAAAATAAGGGAGATAATTACTAACTTTTTCCGTTAAAGATTATGCAACTGGTTAAAGATTTTTTGAGAGGCATTACATGGGGCTTTTTCTATTTCGCAATAATCAGATTCATTATAACAATCATATATTTTCTTTTAAAAAAAGAGCATTCATTTGTTATTTCATTCATCATTGAGGGTTTGAATATGAGTGGATACATTTTGGTATTAAAAATGAAATACTTAGATCATAAAAAACTATTACTTTTAGGTTCAATAATATTATTAAATAGTATGATATTAATTATCACCGTAAACATGTTTCTAGATCCTCCCGATTATTTGCTAAGATATCCAAATCTTGCAAATACTATATATTTAACCTATGGGGTAATAATTTTTTCTATAGCATTATGGAAGCGAAAGTCGCCCTTGCTATAGCCATATTTAGCACGTTAACGTTATATATGATAACTGATGATCAAGAAGTGTTACTCATTATGATAGCTTACCACATTATATTCCCATTACCATTAATCATATTTAGCAGGGAGCTTGGGAGTTTGACTGGCACAACATTTATGAGGCCTGGGCCTATCATCAACAAGCCGAGCCATCCCGGTGTACTGAAAGTAATAGGATGGGTCCTATTATTTATTCCCCTATTGATTTCCCTTATAGGATTAGCAAAAATTGTATTGGGATAGAGGTGAGTAATATGGAAATAAATTTCCAGTATGAGGAATATAATTCAGGAGAATCCCAGCCCTTCCGCTACACTGGAGCCTATCACGACGACGAGGTCAACCTCTACTACCTCAGAGCCCGCCATTATTCACCGGTGCTTCGCCGTTTCCTTCAGAGGGACCCCATCCTCTTTGAGGGCGGAATCAATCTTTACTCTTACACTGGCTGTGACTTTGTGAATTATGGGGATTGGGAGGGAAAATTATTTGGACCACCTATGGGACCCCCTATTTGTAGACAATTAGGAGCATGTGGATGTGAAGAATCTACTACCAGATGTAAAATAGAATTTGCAAACATAACCAGATGTTTAACTAAAATGGCAACAGAAAGATGGAGACAAGCCACTTATTGTATTGAATTATGCACAGGTGCAATATTAGTGCGTGGAAGAATTAAGAATCTTAATATTTCCTGTGGTCTATGTATTGGTGCAGGTATTTTCCTTATTAACAATTGCATTTCGCCGAATATTAAATGCCAACAATGAAGAAAAAATGAACAAAAAAACAGAAATTATTAAATTATTCATTGCTTTTACGATAGCATTTTATTATATGGATTTGATAATTCAAGGCATTATTTATTTATCAGAATCTGACAATAGTAAACATTTTATATTTGTTGATATTATTCTTTATATCGCTTTTACCTTTACTTTTTTAGATGCTTTAGAAAAACACTTAAGTTTAATAAAAAGTTTATTCTTTTTCGTGATTCCTCCTTCATTAGCATTAACACTCTTATATTTAAATCCAAATATAACTAATGAGTTGGTTAAAGCTATTTTTTATATCGTTTTCGCAATTGGAATTATTGCTTTGATTTATATTTTTATTAAGATACCTATCTGGATAACAAAAAGAATAGAATAAGTTTATTTACAAAATAAGAATTATGAAGATGTCAAGATAAGCTCTCCAGAGTGTAGTAGAGGAAGATAAAAGCTCTGAGGAGGCTTGAAACAGTCTCAAGTTTAGCATTCCATGGAAACCTCCTGTAGAAGCCTCTCAGTCTGTGTTTTATAGGAAAGGAAGGTCTCTCCACAACATTCCTCTTTCCAAAAGTCTCAAGTCTCCACTCAAGCCCAAGCTCCCTGCATGTTCCCCTATACCACCACCCTTTATCAGTTGTTATCACTCTCCCCTTGCTTGAACTGAGCACCACCTTCGTTGTCCATGTATCACGTCGTCGTGAAAGATAGACAAAGCAGGGTCTGCTATTGCTATCCACCGCAAGCCACAAGTAATAAAGCCTTCTTCTCCCTTCTATCTTTGTCTCGTCCACATACAACTCATGAGAGCTCTCGAGAACATGCTCCACAAGCCTGGAAAGCCTGTGATACCACTGTCTGATTGCCTCTCTTGAACCTCTTAGCCCCAGAGCCTTTATGAACTTTTCCACTTTCCTCAGAGCTACTCCCCAGTGGTATAGGAGCACTGCTTTGGCTTTCACTCTTGGTGGGATTTTGTTCCTGTGGTATACTTTGCGTATATACTGTTCCAGTTTTCTCTATGACTCCCATAATCCTTTATTTTCCCTCTTTCTGTCTCACCCCTCCCTTATCTTGACATGCTCATTAATATTAGTAAATGAAAATGTTATATCCAATTTTTTTATTCTAAGAACGATAACATTAATCTCATTATTAGGACTTATCATTCTAATATTTGTAGAAGTTAGAAGATCACTAAGAACTATACTTGCTAAGGAGTAATAAGTGGTGGTTAGCAACGGGGGATTTAGCAAGAGGCAGTTTGAGATGTTCTACAGGCAGAGATGGAGAGTGGGACAAGAATGCTTAGGACTCATAGACTTGAGAGCTACGTTTTTCCCTGATGACAGGTTTGTTCTACTCACACTCCAGGACTTGATAGTGTGTAGCTCATGTCGTGCGAAAGTTTGGTATATTTCTCTTAATAGTAAACGATCCTCACTCCAAAAACTTGCCTCCCGGTCTTGAGGATCCTATAATATTAGACTTGCTGGGCGCGTAGCTCAATTGGCAGAGCGGGCGGCTCATAACCGCCCGGTTGGGGGTTCGAGTCCTCCCGCGCCCACCAGATGAAAGCCATAACGTTACTAACGCTTCTTGGTTTACTCGCCTTCTCTCAAACCTTTCTGTGGAAACCTTTTGAATTCAAACCTTACGAAAGATACATCTACGATTACAGGGAAACCTTCAGAGGAAAGAAGGCGTCCGGAGGCTACGAGATAACTGTGAGGAGAGAGGGGGACTCTTTCAAGGTTGCTATAAAGGGAGCTTACAGGAACTGGAGCGAATCTGTCCGAGTGAAGGTCAGGGATGTCTACGAGCTTTCGGGATTTGTTCTTATGAGGATGTATTTTGATTACCCATGGCTTGTTCCCCTCGGCAGGACCATACTTTCGAGAGGCATAGTCAAAGCTCTGACCTCAAAACCGGTGGACTGGAGCTTTGGAAAGAGGAAGGTGGACGAGGATACGATCAGGATTGTCCGAGAATGCAAATACGGCAACCTCAAAGGACGGATGATAGAGCTTATAAGGAAAAGGGAGGTCTTCTTCAGGATATGCGTTTCCGCCTCCGCTTCCCTTCCCATATACGTTTACAGGAAGAGTGAGAGCGGTGATGTTTTCGAGATAAGGCTTGTCGAGTATTCGGACTTAAAATAAAGCTATGGGCTATGTGGACATAGATCCCTCAGATATATACAGGTTCGATAAGAAGATACTGGTTGATATAAGGAGTCCCCAGGAGTTTGAGGAGTTTCACATACCCGGGGCGGTGAACGTTCCCCTCTTCGATAACGAGGAAAAGAGGCTGATAGGCTACGTTTATAGGAACAGAGGAGTTGAAAAGGCAAAGGAGCTCGGTGAGGAGATAGCAAAGCGCAAGCTGGAGGAGTTCTACAGAACATTCAAAGAGCTAAAAGAAAAATACGAGAACGTAATAGTCTACTGCTGGAGAGGGGGGATGAGGAGCCAGGGCATGTGCGAGGCTATGTCCAGAATGGGAATAGATCTCTTCAGGTTAAGAGGGGGCTACAGGGCCTACAGGCAGTTCATTCTTAAAGACATGGAAAGGATTATGGAAAACATAAAGTTTTTGGTTCTCACTGGGAAGACTGGTGTAGGAAAGACAAAGGTTCTGAGAGAACTAAAGAGGAAAGGGTATCCCGTTCTGGATCTTGAGGACCTTGCCAAGGACAGAGGCTCTGTCTTTGGAAGCGTAGGTATAAGGTCTCAGGTCTCCCAGAAGATGTTCGACTCCCTCCTGTATGAGGAGCTGAGGAGTATAGGAGAAGGTCTAGTTTTCGTGGAAGACGAAAGCAGGAGGATTGGAAACCTATACATACCGGATCCTGTGTGGGAGAAGAAAAACGAAGGAATTTATATAGAGGTAAAGGCATCTCTGGAGAGGAGGGTGGAAAATATCCTTGAAGATTACACCTCCGAAGAAGGATGGGAGGAGGAGGCTTTGGAAGCGGTTAAAAAGATTAGAAAGTATTTAGGACCACAGAGGTTCGAGTATCTTATGGAGAAGTTTGAAGAGAAGGACTACAGGGAGATAGTGAGGTTTCTAATAGAGGAATACTACGACAAGAAATACAGACAGTTCGGGAAGCCCTCCTTCGAAGTAGACTGCGATGATCTGACAAAGTGCGTGGAAAGACTCGAGGAGATATATAACCTTATATCAGATGAGGGTAAGGTTCAGGATAGTCTTATACAGGGAAGGGAAGAGGCTAAGAAGATCTGACTTCATTAACGAGAAGGATCCCCTTTACAAAGGGATGAGGTATATAACCGAGTTCAAGTATTTAGAGGCTACCAAGTGGCTCCTCATAGCTCCAGACTGCCACGAGAAATATCTCCTTCTTGGGCTTATAAACCTTGCCCTCGGACAGGAGGAGCAGGCGAGGGAGTTTTTGGAGAACATTAGGGGAATTTCCAAGTGCACGGGCGTGGAGGTCTTCGTGGAAAACCCGGAGAGGGGAACAAAGAGGAAGGTAGACGACCTACCGGACCTTGTCGAACTCTCCCTTGTTTAGCTTTTCCCTGAGGACCCTTTTCAGAACCTTTCCTGTGGCGTTCTTGGGAAGGTCCTCCACGAGTATGAACTGCCTCGGTATCTTGTAGTTGGCAAGCTTGTCCTTGAGAAAACTCCTCAGCTCCGATTCGCTCAGCTCTTCACCTTCCGCAGGTTTTATAAAAGCTACCGGTATCTCCCCGTGGTGAGGATCTTTTTTCCCAACCACCGCGCATAGCTCCACCTTTGGATGGCTCATCAAAACCTCCTCCACCTCCCTCGGGTAGATGTTCATGCCCTTGCAGATTATAAGGTCCTTCTTTCTGTCCACTATGTAGATGAAACCGTCCTCGTCCACGTATCCGAGGTCTCCGGTCCTGAGCCAGCCGTTCACTATGGTGTTCTCCGTCTCGTAGGGGTTGTTGTAGTATCCCTTCATAACGCAGTCTCCCTTCACGATTATCTCCCCCACCTCTCCGGTGGGAAGCTCCATCAATTCTTCGTCCACTATCTTGACCTCGTAATCCGGAAGGGGCGGGCCTACCGAGAGGGGCTTTTGCTTGTGGGGAAGGTTCACCGAGACCACCGGCGAGCACTCGCTCAGTCCGTATCCTTCCAGTAGAACTGCCCTTTTGAACTTCTTTCTCATCCTCTCTAAGGTATCGAGCGGGAGGGGAGCACCTCCCGAAACAAAGTATCTTATGCGGTTGAACCACATGAAGTACCAGGGGAGCTTTGCCTTGGAGAGAGCGTTGAAGACTTCGGGCACCCCCATAAAGACGGTAACCCTTTTCAAAAGTGTCTGCTTTATCACGTTGGAGAAGGGCATTATGGACTTTACTATCACTATGGGACTTGCGGTGTAGAGGGGAAGGAGAACTGTTGCGGTGAGTGTGAAGGCGTGGAACATGGGAAGATAGACTATGAACCTGTCCTTTGGCTTTATCTCGAATACCCTCACTATGTTTTCTATGTTCGAGAAGATATTTTTGTAGGTGAGCATGACCCCCTTGGGCTTTCCCGTCGTTCCGGAGGTATAGAGCATTACCGCCAGGTCTTCCAAGTCCGCCTGAGGTTTTATGTGCTCGTAGTCCTCGATCGTTAAGCCCTCTTCGAAGCTGAGGTTCTTCTCATCCAGTATGGGCGCTCCCTCGGACCAGATGAACTTCTCGATCTCCGTGCTCTCTTCTATTCCCTTCAGAAGATCCGCAAACTTTCCCTGGGTTATTATCAGCTTCGCCCCGCAGTCTTTGAGTATGTATTCGAGTTCCGCCCTCTTGAGGAATGTGTTGAGGGGGACCGGGACCGCCCCCAGTTTCCCTATGGCGAGGAAGGCTATTATGAACTCCTTGGAGTTGCCCATAAGCATAGCCACGTTGTCGCCCTTTCTAACACCTACCAGCTCGAGATATCGGGCGAAGGAGTCCACATAGCGTTTTAGGTCCCTCCACCGGACCTTTGTCTTTTCTTCAAATAGTGCAGGTCTCCTCGGAAAGCGCCTTGCGTTCTCCTCTATAAACTCGTAGAAGTTTCTGAACCTGTAAGGCATACCTGCCCCCCTCAGAAGGAGTAGGCTACCGAGAGGGTTAGCATGTGGGCGGATATGTCCTCGAACTTTCCGTCTATGATGTTGTTGGTTACTCTTCTATCCTCCTTCACGAAAAGCAGATACGCTGCACCTATCTCCACCTTGGGCTCCGGTCTGTATATGCCGCCGAGGGAGAATATCCATCCGTTTGAGTCGGGAAGCTCGAATCCGAGAGTCTCCTCGGGAACTGGAGTCTCGTCGTAGGCTATGCCGAGCATACCTGTTAGCTTTTTACTAAAGTCGTGTATCACTCCAAGACGGTAGGTGTTTGTATCGTCCCAGTTTCTGGGCTTAGGCGTTCCAAAGTTTGAGTTTTCCACGTTAGGGTCGCCGAAGTTGAAATCCAGTTTGTCGTAAGCGGACCAGAAGGTCCTCTCGTAGGTAAGCTCCAGGGTTGTGTCTCCGAGCTTGTAGGAAGCTCCAAGCTTCCATTCCGCAGGCAGGGGAACCTTGACGTTTCCTGATGTGTTGAAGGGAGTCAGCCCTATATAACCGCTTGCATCTCCCTTTATCTTGAGATCCACTCTGGATCTGTATAAAGTCGAAAGGGTTAGGTTCTTCACAGGTCTTGCCGATACGGAAACGAAGAAACCCGGTCTTATGTCCGTATCCCCCTCCATAGAGATGCTATAAGCTCCGGTCGGGTGAGCATATTCCACCTCACCTCTCGAGTAGACACCCCTCAGTCCTCCACCCACAGAGATGATATCACTTATCGCATAGGAGACGGAAAGACTTGCCTCGTATACTTCCAGGAGAAAGTTCTTGGCGTAGGCTTGAGCTATGCTGTTCTCCCACTTTTTCGAAAGCCCCGCGGGAGTTGTCAGTGAAAATCCGAATCTCAGAGATCCTACCTTTGGGCTTACATAGTGGAAGTAGGGAACGAGGAAGGTTTCCCTTTCGGAAGAGAAGCTTTGACCTGGTTGAAAAGTATTTGTTAAAGGGTTTTTAACTCTCCCGCTGAACTTTATGCCGGGAAGAACTATGTATCTCATTCCCACTTCAAGCCCCCAACCGTCCTCCATGAAACTCATGTTGGCAGGGTTGTAGTAGGAGGCATCCGGCGCATTTGCGGAGGAGAAGTAGGCGCCCGCGGTTCCCGTGGAGCGGAGGGATTGCTCGGGTATCTTGTATCCTCCCGCAAAGACCGTCCCTGCGATTAGAAGAAGGCTCAGTCCTCTTGAAGCTTTTCTCATAACTTCACCTCCTCTTAGGGTTATCCCAATTGTAAGGGACAAGCTGTCCGTCCTTGAGGTGAACTATCCTGTGGAAGAACTCCGCAAGGTCGGGATTGTGGGTCGCTACCACAAAGGTGATCCCTTTACCTTCGTTTAATTTCCTGAAAAGCTGAAAGATCTTTCTTCCCTCCTCCCAGTCTATGTTTCCCGTAGGCTCGTCCGCAAGGATCAGATCGGGTTCCGTTATCAACGCCCTTCCTATCGCTACCCTCTGCTGTTCACCTCCAGAGAGCTGGTGAGGTTTGTGCCTGAGCCTGTGAGAGAGTCTGAGGAAGTCGAGTATTTCCAAGGCCTTCCTCTCCGCATCTTCTATGCCCAGCATCTCCGCTATTATCATTAGGTTTTCCAGAACATTAAAGTCCTCCAGAAGGTAGTAGAACTGAAAGATGTAAGCTATTCTTCCCCCCCTGAACTGGGTAAGCTCGTCCTCGCTCATGGAGGAGAGATCCCTTCCGAACACGACAACCTTCCCCTCTGTAGGCCTATCGAGACCACCGATGATGTGGAGGAAGGTGCTCTTCCCGGACCCGGAGGGACCCATTATTCCTACGAACTCTCCCCTCTTTACGTTTACACTTATTCCCTTCAGGGCTTTGGTTCCGTCCGGGTAGATCTTCCATAGATTTTCCGTCTCTATTATCTCCCACATCACTCGTTCCTCAGGATGTTCACTATGTTCTCCCTCGAAGCCCTTACAGCAGGCAGGAGGGAAGAGGCGAAAGATAGAATCAGAGTTCCAAAGAAGGTAGCCAGGAGGTCCAAGGTCTTTATGTGGACAGGGATGTAGCTCATCATGTAGACCTCCTCGGGGACCCTTATGAGCTTGTATTCGTTCACAAAGTAGGCAACCAGGAAAGAGGCTCCGATGCCGGCCAGAGCCCCGAGGAAGCCTATGGTGAGTCCTACGGAAACGAATATCCTCCTTATTCCCGAGCTCTCCATCCCGAAGGTCTTGAGAACCGCTATGTCCCTTACCTTTTCTTTAGACTTAACGAAGAGCAGGCTCGTTATGTTGAAGGAGGCTACGAAGACCATTAAAAGAAGTATCAAGAATAAGGCCAGCTTCTCCAGCTGGAGGGCGTTGAAGAGGGGTTTGTTAAGGTCTATCCAGGATCTGACTATGTAGAGGTCGTCCTTAAGGACCTGCTCTATCTTCTCCTTCACCTCTTGGGCCCTGTAGGGATCGTTTATGTAGACCTCCGCCCCCTCGAACTTGAAGCCTCTCTTAAAGAACCTTCTCGCCTCCCTCTCCTCCATGAAGACTATCACAAAGTCCCTGTCGTAGGCCCCCGTCTCAAAGATACCTCCTATGCGGACCTCCCTCGTTTTTGGTATGAAGCCCGTGGGAGTTCGTATCCCCGTGGGGAAGACGAGAACCGCCCTGTCTCCCACTCTAACGCCCAGAACGTCCGCAACCCCCTTACCAACAACGAGATCTTCAAGCTTTCCTTTCCTGAGGTGCTTTCCTATCAGATCTTTAAAAGCCCTTTCTCCGTAGTCCACCGCCTTTACGGTTATGGGCTGTAGTCTATCCTCCTTGGCGAGGATGGCGCTGTATAGGGTGAAGGGGAGGATCTCTCTGACCTCGGGGATTTCTTTGACCTTCTTTTCTATCCTTTTAGGATCCGCACCCCCGACCGCGCTGATTATTATGTGGGGAGCGCTCGCAAGGATCTTTTCCTTGAGGGAGTCCTGAAATCCCGTAAAAACACCGAGGGTTAAAAGGATTGCGCACACGCTGAGGAAGACTCCGAAGAAGGAGATAAAGGTTATGAGAAGCGTGCTACCCTTAACGGAGAGAAGATACCTGAGGGCTATGCGAAGGTGGAGGCTCATTCTACAAACCTCAGGGACTGGATTATCTCCCTCTGCCTGTTTATCACATACCTTCTGATTTTATTGAGCTCCTCCCTCGGAAAGTCCACTTCGAAGCCGAGCCTCACGTAGACGTCCCTGCTAAGACCCACCACGTTTCTGAGCCTGCCCTTGCCTTTAGCAACCTCACCCCCAGGTAGATGAACCACTATGGAGAACTCTATAAACTCGTCCTCTTTGAGTTCCTCTATCTTCTCCTTCAGGTAGTTTACAAAGTCCTTTTGCTCCTTTGCATCAAGCTGTATGCCTATCCCCGTCTCGCTCACGTCCTTAGCGTTCAGGGTTACTTTCCTCCCGTCGTGGTGTATCTCCACGAGGACGGGCTTGTTCTCGTCCGGCTCCACTCTAACGGATCTTCTCCTTATGAACTCGGGAGGCTCCACGAAGTTCTCCACCGTCAGAACCAGCTCCTTCCCCAGGTTGCTGAAGACCTGAGCTTGTGCGTATTCCTTCGAAGAGAGTTTGATATATACGGGCTCGAGAGTGGAGAAGGCTGCCTTTAGATGGGTCCTTCCCCAGTCAAAGCCTAAAAGCCTTCCCTCGTCGTCCACCCAGTTGAGTTTCAGATGAACTTTTACGGGAATCTCCTTATACTTGGCTATTATGTCGTAGTGGTCTCCCACCTTGAAGATCTCGGAAAGCCTCAGTCTTTCCATAAGTCCCAAATAGTATATACGTCCTATCCTAAAAACTCTAAGAAGACCTCCCTAAGCGTCCTCATGCTCTTCTTGAGCTCGTCCTCGAACTCCTCACAGCTCATCCCGAGGGACCTGGCTATCCTGGGAACGTCCTCCTTACTCAGAACGGAGCTCCCCCTCTCCTTGACGAGCCTAAGATGGGTCTCGGTGAGGCGCAGGAAGAGGAAGGGTTCGTAAGCTTCCCTGAGCGGAGAGTACTTTTCCATAAGCCTTTCGAAACCTCCTATCATGGAGGTCTCCCTGATGCCTTCCTTTATGAGCAGATACTGGACCAGGAACTCGCCGTCCACTATACCCCCGGGGCCGAACTTGAGGTCTGTGAGGTTCCTTCCCCTTCTTGCCTGCTCCTGGAGCCTCATCCTCATCTCGTATACCTCCCTCCTCTCCTTCTCCCCCCAGGGCTTCCCGAAGAGGAAGCTCTCTATCTCCTTTTCCAGCCCCTTTTCGAGCTCCCGACTTCCCGTTATGAACCTGGCCCTCGTCCAGGCGAGCCTCTCCCACGTCCTCGCCTCCTTCTCGAAGTAGCTCCTGTAGAAGTCGAGGGTGGGGACGAGCTCTCCCTTAGATCCCATGGGCCTGAGCCTGAAGTCCACCTCGTAGAGGTATCCCTCCGAGGTGTGGGCGGTTATGAACCTCACCAGCCTCTGGACCTTCCTGGTTACCTCCTCCTTTTCTTTGCCGTCGTTCACGCAGAAGACGAGGTCCAGATCGGAACGGAAACTCAGCTCCTTGCTCCCCAGCTTCCCGAGGGAGTAAAGAACCGCTCCGTTACCTCTTAGGGAGACCTTCTTCCATAGTTTGGTGAGCAGGAAATCCGCCAGAAGGCTGAGGGCCCTAAAGAACTCCTTTAAGTTCTCGTAGCTCCTCTCCCCCATGAGGTATACGAGGCCTATCCTCACCTCCCAGACCTTCTTAAATCTCCTGAAGAGATTCTCTTCCGATAGGTTCAGTGTTTCTTCATATTTTGTGAACTCCTCCTCCAGTTCTTCCCACGATGGATACTCCCTGTAAAGGGTTAGAACGTCCTCCACGAGGTCCGGGTTCTTGCTTATGAGGGAGGATAGGGTGGAGGAAAGGGAGAAGACCTTGAAGAGGCCCTCCATGAAGTCTTCCTTCGGGTCGCTGAGGATCACCTTCCTCCCGGTGGGGTTGGTGAAGAACTTGTCGAAGTTCTTTAGAGTCTCGTCCGGATCGGAGGAGAGGGAGCTGAGCTCCACAATCCGGGGAACGAGGTCTATGAACTTCTCCTTCTCCTTGTCCGAGAGTTTGAGCCCCTCCTTGCCAGAGAGGTAGCTCAGGAGGAGTGTAAAGGACCTCTTGGGATCCTTGAAGCCCTTTTCTTTGAGGATGAAGGCTCCGTAGTCGAGGTCGTCCGTTATGAGGGCTATCTGGACCGGCTCGAGCTCCTCCTCCCTCCTTTCGGGAACGAGACCTTCGAAGATCTCCCTCACACCTTTCCTATACTCCTCGAGCTTCTTAAGAAACTCCTCCTCCCCGTATCCGAGGGCCTTTGCGAGGTATGGAATGTCCTCTTCGGAGAAGGTCTGGGTCTGGAGGCAGTTCCTGAGCTGGATCCTGTGCTCGAGGTCCCTCAGAAAGGCGTAGGCCCTCTCTAAGAGCAGGGCCTCCTCGTCGGAGAAGACTCCCTTCTGGTTCAGCTTCCATATGGCCCTGAAGGTGTTGCTCTCCCTGAGAAATGGGCTCCTGCTCCCCAGAAGTATCACGAGGGCCTGGACCGCAAACTCCACCTCCCTTATTCCTCCCTCACCCGTCTTTACGTTGTATCCTTTTCTCAGCCTCTTCTTGGCCTCCGCCTCTATCCTTCTCTTCATCATCCTTATTTCCTCTATCAGCCTGTAGTCCGCGGAGGAGTAGACGAAAGGCCTTACCACCTCCCTCATGAAGCTTTCCCCCAGCTCCATGTCCCCCGCCACGGGCCTGGCCCTCAGGAGGGCGAACCTCTCCCAGATCCTGCCGTAGGACTCGTAGTAAAGCTCCGCGCTCCTGAGGGACATACTGATGGGCCCCGTCTTCCCGAAGGGCCTCAGGTCCAGATCAACCTCGTAGGGCTTTCCCTCCGCGGTCTGGGCGGTCATGATACTGTAGAGCTTCTTGAAGACCTGGGAGAAGAACTCGTTGAGGGCAAGCTTCCCGGCTTTGCCTTTATCCTCGGAGTGTATGAAGATGAGATCTATGTCCGAGTAGAAGTTAAGCTCCTCGCTCCCGTGCTTTCCGAGGGCTATCACGCATCCCGGCGCCTCCCTCCCCTTCTCATTCAGGGGCGTGCCGAAGGCCTCCTTTGTCTCTTTTAAAGCCCTCGAGTAGGCCACCTCCAGCATGGCGTCGGGCAGGTAGGAGTATTCCCTCAGTATGTCCTCCACCTTGGCGGTCCCGAGGATGTTCTTGGCAAATATCCTGAGGAGCTCCCTGTGCCTGTAGTAGGCGAGCTTCTCCGAGAGCTTCTCCTCCGTGTCCGAGTCCGAGATCAGCTCTGAGAGCTCCCTCAGGTAATCCTCCTTCTCCTTGAACACATACCACAGACCAGGTATTTCTTTTTCGAACTCCTCGGGGTGCCTGAAGAGGAACTTCCTTAGGCACTCCGACTGCTCGAGTATCTCCAGAAGCAGGACGAAGCGCCTCTCGTTCAGATACTCGAGGAGGGTTCTGGGGTTGGGATGGAGGGAGAGGAGCTTTTCGAAGTGCCTTTTGGTCTCTTCGAGGTTGAAGAGTTTTCTCTCGGCGGTGGTCCACCACTGTGGGGGGATTTCCATAATATAATTTTCTCACATGAGCAAATTCATCTTCGTCACCGGAGGAGTTCTCTCCTCTCTCGGGAAAGGAGTTACCTCCGCCTCCATAGGGGCGATACTCGAGGGCATGGGATACAGGATAACCCTCCAGAAGCTTGACCCCTACCTGAACGTGGACCCCGGGACCATGAGCCCCTACCAGCACGGGGAGGTATACGTTACCGAAGACGGGGCGGAGACGGATCTGGATCTGGGGCACTACGAGAGGTTCACGAGCGCGGTGATGAGCAGGGACAACAACGTCACCGCAGGGAAGGTCTACTTCAACGTGATCTCGAGGGAGAGGAAGGGGGACTACTTAGGGGCGACCGTTCAGGTTATACCCCACATAACGGAGGAGATAAAGGATCTCATAAAGAAGGTCTCGGACGGTCACGACGTGGTGATAGTGGAGGTAGGGGGAACGGTGGGGGACATAGAGGGCCTCCCCTTCCTCGAGGCCATAAGACAGCTCTCACTTGAACTCGGAAGGGGGAACTACATGTTCATTCACGTCACCTACGTCCCCTACATAAAGACAGCGGGAGAGCTCAAGACCAAACCCACCCAGCACTCGGTCAAGGAGCTAAGAGCCATTGGTATCCAGCCCGACGCGATAATATGCAGAGCGGAGAGGGACCTTCCCAAAGGAATAAAGGCCAAGATAGCCCTCTTCTCCAACGTGGACGAGTCCGCGGTTATCTCCGCTCCGGACCTGGACTACATATACGACCTTCCCAACAAGTTCAAGGAAGAGGGCCTCGACAGGATAGTGGCCCAGAGGCTCCATCTCGAGCACAGGGACGCCAACCTTTCCAAGTGGAAGAAGGTGGTGAACGTCCTCAGGATCGCGGAGAGGAAGGTGAACGTGTGCGTCGTGGGGAAATACGTGGAGCTGAGGGACGCCTACAAGAGCATAATAGAGGCGCTGACCCACGGGGGGATAGCCAACAACGTGAGAGTGAACATAATTTGGGAAAGCTCGGAGAGGTTAGATCCAGAGAAGCTCCTTAAGATGGACGCCCTGCTCGTCCCCGGAGGCTTCGGAGAGAGGGGTATAAAGGGTAAGATAGAGGCTATTAGAGTGGGAAGGGAGGAGGGTATACCCACCTTCGGGATATGCCTTGGCATGCAGCTTATGGCCGTGGAGTTTGCGAGGAACGTTCTCGGCCTGAAGGAGGCCAACTCCACCGAGTTCGATCCCGACACTCCCTACCCCGTGATAGACCTGATGGAGGATCAAAAAAGGATAGACAAGCTCGGAGGGACCATGAGGCTGGGGGCCTACCCCTGCGTCCTTCAGGGAGGAACCAAAGCGAGGGAGATATACGGGAAGGACACAGTTTACGAGAGGCACAGACACAGATACGAGTTCAACAACAGATTCAGAAAGCTCTTCGAAGAGCACGGGATGGTTTTCTCAGGTCTCTCGCCTGACGGGAAGCTGGTGGAGATAATGGAGCTAAAGGACCACCCATGGTTTATAGGATGTCAGTTCCATCCCGAGTTCAAGAGCAAGCCCTTCGATCCCCACCCCCTCTTCGCCTCCTTCGTTAGATCCGCTTTGGAGAGGTCAGAATCTACATAAAGTTTTATAATATTAGACACACCTCTGAGAGCCGGAGTGGCGGAACTGGCAGACGCGCCGTCTTGAGGGGACGGTGCCCTTCGGGGCGTGCGGGTTCGACTCCCGCCTCCGGCACCAATTAAAGGAGAAATAAGAATGCACGTCCTCCTCATAGGTCTCGGAAATATGGGGATGAAGTATCTGGCCAAGCTCGAGGAGCTCGAAGAGCTACCGGTCCTCTGCGACATAGACCCCTACAAGAACGTGAACAGATACCCCTTTTACTGCCATTTCGGGGAGGTGAAGGAGGAGGTAAAGAAGGCCATAGTGGTGGTGGACCCACAGCACCACGTGGAGATAGCGAGGGAGTTTTTAGAAAGAGGCATTCCCGTTCTGCTTGAGAAACCTCCCGCGATGAGGAGTGAGGAGTTCAGGAAGATATGGGAAGATCCGAACCTGGAGATATCAGAGATAGAGCTTTACTCCTTTCCTGTCAAGAACTTTCCTGAGAATGTGGAGGTCAGCGAGATCTTGATCGAGAGGCTCAACAGGGGAAGGGGATACATAAATCCCTTCTGGGATCTCGCCTGGCACGATCTTTACCTGCTCCAGTATCTCTTTGGGGAGGTTGGAATTGACTCCTTTAAAGAAGGAGATGTGTGGGAGCTTGAGGGAAGGGCGGGAGGGGTTCCCTTCAGGCTGAGGGTGGCCTGGGAGT
>JALWVU010000013.1 GCA_027079305.1 Aquificaceae bacterium | reverse complement strand
TTTTAACTGATGACACGCTTTTAATTATAACCCGTGAGGTTTTAGTTTCTTTTTTGGGTTTATGACGATAAAAATGTGATCATGTGAATATATTTTGCGAGGGATTTGCAAAAATCATGAACTATATACGCAAACTATACCACGGGAACAAAGTCCCACCAGGAGTGAAAGATAAAGCAGTTCTCCTATACCACCGGGAAATAGCACTTGGGGAAGTGGAAAGATTCATGAAGGTTCCGGAACTAAGAGGTTTAAGAAAACCAATCAGCCATTGATATCACGGGCTTTCCCGGCTTACGAAGTGTGTTCTAAAAAGCTCATATGAAACATTTAGGAAAAAGAACTCTGTGGAGAGATATTTCTTTCTTATTAGGTGGAAGGCTTCTATAGGAGGTTTATCTGGGACGTTGAGCTTGAAACTATTTCAGGCTTTTATCTTCCTCTACTATGCTCCGGAGGGCTTACCTTGACATCTTCAAGTGTATGAGAGATAAAATTTACTTAAAATGTCCGCAAACAGCGAACTTACCCCCATGCTTGCCCAGTATCACTACTTTAAGAACGAGTATCCAGACTGCCTTCTCTTTTTTAGACTCGGGGACTTTTACGAACTCTTCTACGAGGATGCGGTGATAGGCTCCAAGGAACTTAACCTTGTTTTGACCTCAAGGCCGGCGGGAAAGGGGAGGGAAAGGATCCCCATGTGCGGGGTTCCTTACCACTCAGCGGACAACTACATAAAAAGACTTGTAAGCAAGGGATACAAGATAGCGATATGCGAACAGGTTGAGGATCCTTCTAAGGCAAGAGGGATAGTCAAAAGGGATGTGATCAGAGTGATAACGCCCGGAACCTACTTTGAGAAAGAAACGGGAGGACTGGCGGTTTTATACGGGAAAGGAAGCTACTACTACGTTGCATACCTGAATCTATCGGTAGGAGACTTTATAGGGGCAAAGGTCAGGAGGGAGGAGATCCTCGACTTCCTTTCCAAGTTCTCCGTAAGGGAGCTCCTTGTTAAGAAGGGTGAGAGAATCCCTCAGGAGGTTTCCAAAACACTAAACCTGTTCTTAACGGAACTTGATGAGGACTTCTTCGAGGAGAGTGCGGAGGAGATAAAGAAGAACTTCAATCTTTTCAGTCTCAGATCTGTAGGCTTTCAGGAGGAGGAATTTTCTTACCCCCTCGGGGTTGCTTACAGATATGCGAAATTGACCCAAAAGAGCTTCACTCCCTTCATAAGAAGGCCCAAACCCTTTCAGGACGAGGGCCTTGTAAGGATAGATCTGAAGGCGAGGAAGGGCCTCGAGCTACTCGAAAGCGTGGAAGGTAGAAAAGATCACTCCCTGTATGGTGTCCTTGACAGGACCTTAACGGGAATGGGCAGGAGGAGGCTTAAGTTTCACATACTCAATCCTTTTAGAGACACAAGAAGGATAGGAAGAATACAGGAGGCGGTTGAGGAGCTTGTTCGGAATACCACTGCAAGGGAAAGGATAAGGGAGATCCTGAGCGGTATGGCGGATCTGGAGAGGCTCGTTTCCAAGATAAGCTCTAACATGGCATCACCAAGGGAGATTCTCCATCTTAAAAACGCACTGTATAAGGTGGAAGCTCTTCGTAAGGAACTTGGAGATCTCAGGTCTGAAGCCTTCAAAGATATAGCGGATGAGCTCGAAGACCTCATGAATCTCGCGGACGAGATAGACAGGGTTCTTACCGATGATCCGCCCATACACGTTAAGGAAGGTGGTCTTATAAAGGAGGGTGTGAACTCTTACCTGGACGAGCTTAGATACGTCAGGGACAACGCGGAAAAACTTCTGAGGAACTACGAGAAGAAGCTCAGGGAAGAGACCGGCATACAAAGCTTGAAGATAGGCTTTAACAAGGTCATGGGCTACTACATAGAGGTCACCAAGGCAAACCTGAAATATGTCCCCGAATACTTCAGAAGGAGGCAGACCCTTTCGAACGCGGAGAGGTTTACTACCGAAGAGCTTAGCAGGCTTGAAGAGAAGATACTCTCAGCCCAGAGCAGGATAAACGAGCTTGAGTACGAGATCTTCATCCAACTCAGGAACAGGATAAACGGAGAGCTGGAAAGGATAGGCAGGAACGCCCAGCTGGTAGGGGAGGTAGACTACATCCAGTCCCTTGCGGAGGTTGCCTCCAGAAAGGGGTGGATTAAGCCGGAGGTCCACGAGGGCTTCGAGATAGAGATAGAGGAGGGCAGGCATCCGGTAATAGAGGAGTTCACAAGGAGCTATGTTCCAAACGATACGAAGTTGACCGAAGACGAGTTTATCCATGTGATAACCGGTCCCAACATGGCGGGCAAATCCAGCTACATAAGGCAGGTCGCTCTGATAGTGCTCCTCTCCCACATGGGGAGTTTCGTCCCGGCGAAAAGGGCAAGGGTAGGTAGTGTGGACGCCTTATTCACGAGGATAGGGTCTGGAGATCTGCTTGCCATGGGAGTCTCCACCTTCATGAACGAGATGCTGGATGTGGCCAACATGCTATCGAACGCTACCCGAAAAAGTCTGATAATTCTGGACGAGATAGGAAGGGGAACCTCCACCTACGATGGGATAGCCATATCCAAGGCTCTCGTTGAATACATATCCGAAAGGCTTGGGGCGAGGACCCTGCTGGCCACCCACTTCTTGGAGCTTACTGAGCTTGAGGGGAAGGTCAGGGGAGTTAAAAATTACCACATGGCTGTAAGTGAGGACGAAAGGGGCATAGTCTTTCTCTACACCCTCGTTTCCGGAAGGGCGGAGGGAAGCTTCGGTATAGAGGTTGCCAAAATGGCGGGGCTTCCCCAAGAACTCATAGACAGGGCGAGGGAGATACTGCTTGGCCTTGAAGATAGGTCCCTTCCCGTTCTCGAGGAAACCTTCAAGAGATCTCAGGAGAGTATAGAGGTTGCGGAGCTAAAGGCTATATTGGAGGAGATCCTTTCCATAGACGTGGCCAGCACCACACCCCTTCAGGCACTCGTAAAGCTGGCGGAGATAAAGGAGAAGATCGCCAGAACCAAGAGAACTTTATAATGAATTGTTATGGTTAAGACACGCTTTGCACCCAGCCCTACAGGATACCTCCACCTGGGAAATGCAAGGACCGCTATATTCAGCTACCTCTTCGCGAGGCATCATGGTGGGAAGTTCGTCCTCAGGATAGAGGATACGGACAGGGAAAGGTCAAAGAAAGAGTTTGAGGAGATGCTTCTCAAGGATCTTGAGTGGCTCGGTATCGAGTGGGACGAGTTCTACAGGCAATCGGAAAGGTTCGATATATACAGGAAGTATGTGGACAAGCTCCTTGAAAGCGGACACGCTTACCCCTGCTTCTGCACGCCGGAGGAGTTGGATAAGGAGAGGGAGGAGGCTCAGAGGAAGGGCGTAGCCTACCGATACTCGGGAAAGTGCAGAGCCTTGACTCCTGAAGAGGCGGAGGAACTGAAAAGGAAAGGGAAGCCCTTTACGATCCGCTTCAGGGTTCCGGACGGAGAGGAGATAGTCTTCGAGGATCTCGTTAAAGGACACATCTCCATAAATGCGGACGACTTCGGGGACTTTGTGATAGTGAGGAGTGACGGGAGTCCCACCTACAACTTTGTGGTGGTAGTGGACGATGCTCTGATGGGGATAACTCACGTGGTAAGGGGAGAGGATCACATACCAAACACCCCGAAGCAGATACTCATATACAGGGCCCTCGGCTTCGAAGTTCCCGAGTTTGCCCACCTTCCCGTAATCCTCGGCGAAGACAGGAGCAAGCTCTCCAAAAGGCACGGGGCGGTCTCGGTCATGAACTACAGGGAGGAAGGGTTCCTGCCCGAAGCCCTATTCAACTACCTCTGCCTTTTGGGATGGTCCCCTCCCGGATCGGAGAGGGAGATCTTTTCCAAAGAAGAGCTTATCGAGCTTTTCGATCTCAAGGACGTTAACTCCGCACCCGCGGTCTTTAACAGGGAGAAGCTCAGGTGGATGAACGGAGTTTACATAAGGGAGGTGGTAAGCTTAGAGAGGCTCTACGAGGCGATCCTGCCCTTCCTCGAGTCCGCAGGCTACGATGTGAGCGATGAGGTTTATGTAAAGAAGGTCTTGGAGAGAACGAGGGACGCCTACGACACCTTCTCCGAAGCGGTGGATAAACTCAGACCCTTCTTCGTGGACGATATAGATATAGCCCCCGAGCTTTGGTCCAGACTCGAGGATATGAGGAGCTATGAAGTTCTAAGCGCCTTCGTGCGCAAGTTAGAGAACAGAAGCATCGAGACACCGGAGGATGTCAAAAACCTCGCCAAGGAGATCCAGAAGGAGCTGGGTGTGAAGCCAAAGGAGATATGGCACTCGCTCAGGATAGCCCTGACCGGACAGCTGGAGGGTGTAGGGATAGACGTTCTCCTCTCCACCCTGCCCAAGGAAAAGGTGATCTTGAGGATAAATAAGGTCCTTGAGAAATTATCTTAGGGATCTACGCTATCTTCCGCATCCGGAGATACGAGCCAGAAGTTTCCCCTGTCCTCGATTACGTTCTTGAAAACGAGTGTTTTGAGGGCTTTGGTCACCGCCTCCCGTGAGGATCCGACCCTCGAGGCGAGCTCTCTGTGGGTCATCTTCCTTACCTTATACTTTCCGCCTTCCATAACGCCCCTCTTCTTCCCGGTTTCTATCAGGAACTTCACTATCCTACTCTCTACATTCCTGAAGGCGAGGGCCTCCACCATGTCGTCCGTCTTCCTCAGCCTCGCCACGAGAGCCTTGATAACGTTTAGGGCTATGTCCGGATTGTTTTGAATTATCTTCAGGAAAATGTCCCTCCTCAGGACGGCGAGCTTCGTGTTCTCCTCAGCCAGCACTGTGGCGGATCGCGGGAGCTGGTCTATTATCCCCATCTCGCCTATGAACTCTCCCGGGCCAAGTTCCGCAAGGACAAGCTCGTTCCCCTGCTCGTCGAAAAGAGAAGCCCTAACCTTACCCTCCAAAACTATATACATGTCGTTGCTCGGTTCCTTCTCGTAAAAGAGAACTTCACCCATCGGAAGGTCAATTATCTCGAAACTCAGCGATATCTTCCTGAGATCCTGCTCAGGCAGGTTGTGAAATATGACACTCTTCCTGAGAAAGTCCGTTATCCTCCCCGTCTCCTCCATCCTACGGGAAAATTTTAGTTTATATTTAAACCCATGCCAAGGGTGCTCTACTTCTCTTTACTCAGAGAGAAGCTCGGGATATCCGAAGAGGAACTGGATTTCAGGGGACCGGTCGGCAAACTTAGAGAAGTTCTAAAGGAGAAACATCCGGAGATCGGTGATCTGCTCGACAGGGTCAAGTTTGCGGTCAACGAGGAATACGTAGACGACGACTTTACCTTAGAAGGGGACGAGAGGGTGGCCATAATACCCCCCGTCAGCGGTGGCTGATGAAAAAAGCCCTGATCGTCCGGCTGTCTTCCCTCGGAGATGTGGTGCTCACCTCGGTGTTGATAGATCCCTTAATGAAAAGAGGCTACAAGCCCTTTATACTGACCTTCAAGCCCTACGACAGGCTCTTTGAGGACGACTGGAGGATAACCACCATAGGAACCTCAAAAAAAGATCTGCTTTCAAAGGAGCTTATACAGGACCTGAAGGAAAGAAGATTTGATCTTTTCATAGATGTTCACAAGAATCTTAAGACCTTTCTTCTCAGAAGAAGGCTGAGGGGTAGATGGATTTCCTACCGGAAGGAATCCCTGAGGAGGAGGCTCTCGGTCAAGTTCAAGATCTTCAGAAAGCCCTACTACGTTACCGAAAGTTACCTTAAGGTTATAGAAGATCCCAAAGGCCCAGCAAGGCCGAAGATCTTAGTCTCCGAGGAGAGACTGGAAAAGCTTAGGGAAGCCCTGCCCAGTGGAGAGTTTGTCGTTCTGGGGGCTGGAGCAAGATACAGAAAGAAGAGGTATCCCTACTTCAAGGAGCTTGCGGACCTGTTTCTGGAAAACGGCTTTGGAGTGGTATGGGTGGGGGACGAGGAGGACAGGAAGGCCCTCGGTAGTGTTAAGGGTGTAAACCTGTGTGGGAGGCTCTCTATCCCGGACGTTCTGGGTGTCATCGGGCTCGGAAAGCTCTTCGTAGGGAACGATTCTGGCCTGCTCCACTGCGCGAGAGCTGTAGGAACGCCATCCATCCAGATTTACGGAGGAACCCATCCCACCCTCGGATTTTCCCTCTACCCAGAGGAGGGTAGGGTTGTTATAAAGAACCTCGACTGCCAGCCCTGCGATATTCACGGAAAGGGGGAGTGCAGATTTGGAGACTACAGGTGTCTGGATATAGAGCCTTCCTACATATTCGGAGAATCCATGAAGGTTCTCTCCCTTAAAAAGTTCAGAGCTTCAAGCTGAATAGTATCATTATGGGTGTGATAGCGAGCGTCTACTGTACCGATACGACCGCCAAGGTAATCTTTGTAAAGAAAGGCAGGAAAGGTTTCACCTTTAAAGATAATCTCACCCTCCAGCCCGGAGAATACAGGTCCTCGGAGGTTTATCTCTCCTACTCCTATCCGGACCTCGTGTTTGAGACCGTCCGCATACCCCCAGTGAGCGACGAAGAGACCATAGAAATCCTCGTAAAGAAAAGACTCTCCGATACAGCGGGCCTGAAGGGTAACTACCTCGTGGTCTTTCAAGAGGTGCCGGAAGAGAGCACTTCAAACGAGAAGACGTTGCGGGTCTTCGCCATCCCCGAAGAGATATACAAAAATGAGAACGTGCTCCCTAAGGATATAGAGGAAAACCTGATGATATTCACTACGCCCCACTTCTCCATACACGGCGTATCCAAAGCGGTTGCGGGGGACATGACTGTCCTTCACGCTTTTGCGGATGATGAAATCCTTGTCATGACCGTCAGCGGAGGTGACGAGGTCCTTTACACGAGAAGCCTCAGGATACCGCCTTACACGAAGACGGACGAGCAAGCCTACATAGACTTAGTTTACGAGAACCTGAACATGACCTACATGTTCGTTGCCCGCAGGAGCAACATATCTGTAGATTTCATACTTCTTAGCGGGAAGTTATACGATAAAGATGTTTTAGTAGAAAACCTTATCTCTTCTGTGGACTGCGGTATTGCAACGCCTACAGTTCCGAAAGTAATAAAAAATACCGGTCCGATAATTTTCCTTGAATTTCTTCCTTGCTTTGGTAATCTGCTTTTAGACAGAACTTACGACTTTTCCCCGCAGGATGTAAAGGAGAGAAGATCCTTGCGTATATACTTATCTAAGCTGGTAGCTATTCTGACAATTATTTCACTCTTATCTGTTTCTTTCCTGGCCTTTGAAGTTTATAAAATAGAAAGAAAGTTACAAGAAATATTTGATCTGAGGAGGGAAATCACCTCAAGCTTACCAAAGTTGTTTAGAGACACCGCTCTTAAAAGAGAAGATATAGAATACTATACAAACTACCTAAATCTTATATGGAGATCCAGGAAGGAAAATCCCTTGGGAATATTACCTGAGTTGGAAAACTTGCTGAAAGCTTTCAAGGCAAAAGAGTATAGGTTTTCTTATATTAACAGTAAAGCTGTCTTGTCTCTAACATTTGAAAAGAGTTTTACCAGCCTTGCTGAGCTTTCTATATACAGGGAGAGATTGTTAAAAGCATTGGAAAATCTAAAAAAGAAGGGTTTCAACTACAGAATAGAGTTGGAGAGGAAGTATATTGAGAGTAAAACACTACTTATAAAGGTTACTTTGGAGAAGGAAGTATGAGACTCAAATACGTACTTTATCTGTTTCTACTTACTATCTTATCCTTTTCTTTGTGGACTTATCTGGGGATGAATGAGATTGAAGAAAGAATGGAAAAGGAGAAAATAGAGCTGAAACGCCTCCTCAGAGATATAATGATCAAGGAAAAGAAACTCAGGGAGCTCAAACTGAAGATATCCGAAGAAGGTTTGAAAAAATACACAGATATAGAAGCTCTGGAAATACTGCTAAGCTACTTGGATAAGCTTAGGAGTAGTGGTTTTGATGTGAACATAGAAGAAGAGGCCCACAAAGAAGGGAATGCATGGAAAATGGATATTAGGGTTGCTTTTAAATCCGGAAACAGCAGTTCTATGGCTTCCAAAATCGAAAAAATTTTAGGCTCAAAAGCTCCGGTAGTCTTTTTAAAAAGCCTTAGGATAAACGCCATTGAGGGGACCGTTGATATGCTCGTATCCCTTTATCAGCCCTTTTTGAGGGAAGGAAAATGAAGATTCCGAAGTATTTGATTCATCTTATACTGCCCGTTCCCTTCGTGGTTGTGATTACGTACTACGCATCTCACCAAATAGTTAGCTATATAGAGAGCTTCTTCATTGAGAGGGGTAAAGCTTCCTACGGATTTCCCGATTTTCAATTTCAGGAAGCAAGGCTCGATAGGAAGATATTTGAGATGCTGGCTCTGATAGAGTTAAAGGAAAGAAAAGGTGGGCTTGTTGAAACGAGTATGACTCAAGAAGTTCAAAAGGCTTCTGAAAAACCGCCTAAATACAAAGTCCAGTTTGTGTTTTTGGGAAAGAAGAAATACGCCATAATCAACGGGAGACTACTCAGAGAAGGAGATCCCATATCACCTGAGGAAAAAATTGTTAAGATTACAAAGAAGGGCGTTTTGCTCTCAGGAAGGTGGGGAAAGAGATGGATCTATTTAATAGAGTGACCGTTGCTTTGCTATCCGCCTTGCTTTTTACCTCATGTTCTCAGAAGACCGCAGGAGTAGAGCACACGTCAAAGGGGGTAGGGAAGGAGATAGAGGCTAAGAAGGAGAAGTTTGAAGAAGCTTACAGGATTCCTTTACGTATCCCCCCTCCTATCCTTCCCTCCACTTACGAAGAGATATCTCCCTTTGAAGGTAAGAAGTTCACTATGTCCGCGGTGTCCGCTCCCCTCACAAAAGTTCTATACGCAATAGCGGACGGGGCAGGTTTGAACCTGATAATCTCTCCGGAGGTGGACACAAACAGAACAATAACCGCTACCTTCGACAGGGTTCCCCTGAAAGAAGCTCTCGACATAATAATGGACATGACGGGACTCTATTATGAGGTGAAAGGAAATGTCCTCTATGTTAAAGAGTTCATGACCAAAACTTTCAAACTCCCTTACGTCCATACTGTTACAGATTACTCAAGCTCCCTTGGGGGTGATGTTCTTGGAGGTGCCCTTTCCGGAGGAGGAGCTGTAGGAACAACCGGTGGAGTCGGTGGTGGAAGTGGAACTTCGGGGTTGAGGGGGGAGTTCTCTCTCGACTACAAGAATCCGCAGGAAATAAATGACTTTTTCTCTCAGTTGGAAGAAAATTTAAGGAAACTCCTTTCGGAAGACGGCAAGTATGTTCTGAATAAGTTCACAGGAACACTCGTGGTTACGGATAGGAGGCGTAACGTAGAAAAGGTGGAGGAGTTCATAAAAAAGCTGAAGGCTGAGATAGATAAGCAGGTTCTCATAGAAGCTAAGATAGTGGAGATAGCTCTTTTTGATGAGTTCCAGTATGGGATAGACTGGAATGCTTTTTTCAGAGACATATTTGGAACAGGAGCCAACGTTACAGTATCCCAAACTTTGGCTATTCCTACAGGTGGGTTTGCCAGTGTGAACGTGGTTTCTTCCGACTTCAATGCCATAATAAACGCTCTTGCACGGTATGGAAAGGTTTACACACTGTCCAATCCCAGGATAATGGTCTCCAACGGACAGAGCGCACTGATAGCCACGGGCATAGTTACACCCTTCTTTGAGAGACAGGCGATAACAACAACCGGGACAGTTACCACTCAGCTTCAGGAGAACATCATAAGAACTAATGTTCTGGAGGGTGTTTTGTTAGGTGTAACTCCATACATAGACGACGATGGGGAGATTATACTCAACATAGTTCCTGTATCTACAAGGCTTGAGGGAACTAAGACACTCAGAAGAAACGGAGAAGTTATCGCGGAGGCTCCCATCCTTAATATAAAGGAAACCGGGACCATAGTCAGGGTGAAAGATAACGAGCTTATAGTGATAGGAGGTCTCATAGGAGACATTAAAGGAGTGGAGGAGAGGAAGGTTCCGGGCCTCGGCGATATACCAGTTCTTGGATACCTATTCAAGCACAGGAGGGTCTATAAAGAGAAGAGAGAGTTGATTATATTTTTAAGACCGAGGATAGTTCAATCGGGATCTTAGGATGAGCCTTATTATAGATATCCTCAAGAAACTCGAAGGAAAAACCAAGAAGACCAAGGTTCACCCTGCACTTCTAAAAAGAGCAAAAGACGTTCAGGATAGGAAAAGATACATATTCCTTGCCTTTTCCATGCTTTTTGCTATTTCAGCTCTGGGAGCTTACTTTATAAGCGACAAAATTCTCAGTAGCACAGTCCAGCCGGATATAGAGATAGAAAGGATCGTTGCCTCAGTGGAGGGGCCGAAGCCAACTGAGGAAACAGAATATACCAATCAATCCATACCTGCTACTGTGGAGGAAGGGATTCCGGAAGATGAAGTCCCCGAGCCTACGATTGTAAAGCGCGTTCAGCAACCTGTTCAGATAGAAGAGAAGGCGGAAGAAAAACCGAAAGAGACCAAAGAGGAGCTTGAAGAGAAACCCAAGCCAGTGCCCGTAAGGATCAACGAGGAGACGGGAGTCGAGAAAGTAATCTCCGATATAGTGCCTGAGAAAACAGAGCCCGCTGAGGAACCGGAAACAACAGCTGAAGCAAAAGAAGAGTTATCCACCGCTGAGCTCAAATCTCCACCTAAGAGGAAGGAAGAGACAGTAAAACAGGCAGAACAGCTGATTGAGCCTTCCCGCAGAACTCCTAAGGAGTCTTTTGAAAAGCTCGCCTACTTTGCGGATAGAAGCTTCAAAGAAGGCAATCTTATAGATAGCATGAGGTATTACGAGGAAGCCCTCTCCGTCAGGGATGATACGAAAGTGGCAAATAACCTTGTAGTGGTTTACGTGAAGCTCGGCCTCTACGAAAAAGCCCGAGATCTTGTCCTGAAAACGAGAAATGAGAAGCTCGCTTATACATACATAGTAGAACTTGCAAAATCCGGAGAAGTAAACAGGGCGGTTCGGGAAGGAGAAGAGCTGAAGGGATTGGACATAAGCGGAAAACTTTTCTTTGCTCTCGGATACGCTTACGAAGCAATGGGAGATACGGGAGAAGCTTTGGAGTATTACAGGAAGGCATACAAAAAGAACCCGGGAGATCCTTACGTAGCTGTCAACTATGCCCGTATGCTTGAGGCTGTAGGGAACTTAAGGGAAGCTTACAGAGTATACAGGAATCTAAACTTTACAAACCTTGATCCGAAACTAAAATCACTAATAAAGGAAAGGCTCAGTTACCTAAGGAATCTGGGTTTTTAAGGATGCGTAGGCAAAAGGGGTTGACACTTGTAGAGCTTGCAATAGTTCTTGTGGTTCTTGGTATACTCGTAGGTTTAGGCGTGAGCATAATAGGTGTGCTGATAAAGAGGGTCAAATACAACGAGAGCAAAGAGATAGTAAACGCGGCAGTAGAAGGGGTTATAGGTTATGCGGGGTCCCACGGAAAACTCCCGGGAACCGAATCAGATCTTCTTGGAGCTATAAGAAGTTCTAAGGATGCCTATGGAAAGAAACTCCTGTATATATTCGACGACAACCTTGATAATACGTCTACATCTATATGTGAAACCTTCGGAACTAATATTACCGTAAGAGCTGGATGCTCGGATATAAACTGCACTTCTTATGCAAGCGAGGCTAACAATGTAGCCTTTATTGTGGTAAGCGGGGACGGGAACTACAACATACAGACCGGAAATATCTCCGGCACACTGAATACGGTTTCAAACGGACAGGTATACATCAGGAGTGTGAACACCTCGACACTGATAGCGGTTTACAGCTACGGCTTCAATAATACTGGGAATGATAGATTCGGTGATGATACGTCGAGAGACGAACCATACGACGATATAGTTAAGTGGGTTACTCTCAGCGAGCTTAAGTCCGCCCTGAAGTGTCCATCCGTATCTGTATCTATAACCTCCCCTCCCAACCTACCGGATGCGACCGAGGACAAACCTTATAACTACACTCTCACCCATGCGGGTGGCTTGAACACTAAGTGGGGCATTGTATCCGGAGGAAGCTGTGATATAAGCTTAGCAACGAGAACCTTCGGAAGCGGTGGCTGGCTTACTTTAGATAGGAACACTGGACATCTCCACGGTGTTGCAAACGAAGACAGCTCTTCTCCGCCGGGCGTTATAAGTTCCTGCACATCTACGGTAACACTGAGTAATGTGTGCGTATGTGCGGATGTTGATAACGACAACATCTGTGATCCTGATGAGCCTTACGATCAGAGAACCTTTACTGTAAGAGTTTTACCCGAGCAGATAAAGATAACCACCAATACGCTACCAACCGCAAAGGCGGACGGAAGCTCCCCCTACAGCGTTACATTAAATGCTTCGGGCGGAACGGGAAGCTATACATTCACCGCTACGGGGTTGCCTGCGGACTACAACGGTGATTCGGACAACGAGTTTTACCTCTCGGGCAATCAGATAACCACTTCCGGAGATTCTACAAACTACATTCCCGATGATGATCCGGGAACATGTACCGGGGCTACGGTAAACTTTACCGTAACCGCTTCACCATCTTCCGCATGCCCAGAAGCGGGGTCAGACACGAAAGCTTTTACCATAACTATAGAAGATCCGGACTGCTTCACGGGGGGAGGTGGTGGAGGATGTCCGACGCTCGCGCTGAGCCCCTCTTCGGGAACGTATTCCGCCACTGTAGGGGTTTTTTTTTCCACATCCGCAACCCTTAGCGGAGGTCAATCTCCTGTAAACATACTAAGCTGTTCGCCTCCGAGCTGTAACGGTCTTAATTTTTCATGCACCTCTTCCGGCATAACTATTTCTGGGACACCTACCGCTCTAGGAACATGCACCTTCTCCGCAACCTATCAGGACAGTTGCAGTCCCACGCCTCAGACTGTGACGGGCAACTACACGGTGAACATAGCGGGCTGTCCTTCTCTTTCCCAGTTGGGCTCTTTTGTAGACGCTCAGCAGTGCGGTAGCTATAACGACTCGATAACCATAACTGGTGGTGTTCTACCCTATACATGCTCTCTGATTTCAGGTTCCCTCCCTTCAGCTTTAAGTCTTACAACTTTAGGAAGTAGCTGTGTTGTAAGCGGATCTACTGTAGAAGCTACACAGCCCTCTTATACTTTCACGATAAGGGTAACTGATAGCTGTCCTCAGTCAAACGACGCGACATACACGTTAAACGTAAGAGGTTTCAGGGTAAGAAATGACACCGGGCTTAACCTTAGCTATAGGGTAAACGGCGGTAGCTGTATGACCTGGGGTAATGGTTCTACTATCACTATAAATGTAGATGAGTATGTGGAGGTATACTTAATTAACTGTCCCAATACTAACTACAGAATATACCGTTTAAGGCCTTATCCCTGCTCAGGCTCATGCTTGGATGCTTCATGTCCATTCCTTAATTGCAATACCCGGACTTGCGTACTTGGATCAAAAGACTCGGACAGGGATGGTTTGCTACGTCTACGTCGTGTTGGACTGTTAACATTTAGAATCAACGATCTTTGATCACCTCACATACTTCCCGTTCACCCATCCCTCTATTTCAAAGTCCCCTTCAGAATACAGAACCTTTATCCAGGTTTCTGGTCCTTTCTCCAGAACCTTAAGCTCGTCTCCCTCCCTTAAAACATATATGACGTCCGCTTCCGTAGAGGGGGCCTCTCTCATGTTGAGCATGGGAACGTAAACGTAAACTATTTTTTCCTCAGGCTTCTGTGAAGATTCAGGCTCGGGTAAGCTTGAAAGCTTCTGGTGTTCTACCGCAGGCTTTTCAGCTATCGGAGCTTCCGTCCCGAACTCCCTTTTTAGCATCTTTGCGCTTCCGAAAAAGAGCAGACCTGCGAGAACGAGACCTCCCACTCCTATATAAGCAACTTTACTTGAAATCCCTTCCTTCTTAACTCTAAGACCTATGCTCTCTGCGGCTCTTTCCACGTGTTTGGGCTTGATCTCGTGGGTAGAGTCTACGAAGGCGGCCATAAGGGCCCTCTCCATCAGGATGTTTATCAGCCTCGGGATGCCGAGGGAGAGCCTGTAAACGAGGCTGTAGGTTTTCGGATCTATTTTCACATTTCCCCTTCCCGCCCTCGATATTCTGAAGTCTATGTAGGCTTTAGTTTCCTCCTCAGTAAAGTTTCTCAGCTTGACAAAGACGGTGATCCTCTGCTTGAGTTGTCTCAGTTTGGGGGAGTTCAGTTTCTCCTCAAGTTCCGGTTGACCGAGGAGGATTATCTGAAGGAGTTTTGTGTCGCTCGTTTCCAGGTTAGAAAGAATCCTCAGCTCCTCAAGGGTTTCCACGGGCAGATTCTGGGCCTCGTCTATGATTATCAGAACTTTCCTGCCCTTTTTCCTCTCCTCTATAAGAAAGTCTCTGAGTTTTGCAAAGAGCCTGTTCTTGGTCTCACCCTCGCTTTTTATCCCAAAGTCCTCCAAGATAGCTTCGAAAAGCTCTTCGGGTGAGAGATTCGGGAAAAGAACGTAGGCGAACCTTACCTCATCCGGAGGCAGGTCGTCTATGAACTTCCTTATGGTCAGGGTCTTACCTGTTCCCGGTTCGCCTATTATCACCGCAAAGCCTTCTTCGGATTCCACCAGATATTTGAGGGATGAGAGGGCCTCCTGGTGGGATTCAGACAGGAAGAAGTAGTTGGAGTCGGGCGTTATCTTGAAAGGGTCGTCGCTGAAGCCAAAGAACTCTAAGTAGTCCTTCATATCTCCTCTACATTATAATTATCCCCTTCAGGAGGTGGGCTATGGACGGCGTTCAAAGTATGGAAGATAGAGTGGTTTTCATAGTAAAGGAGTTTTTCGAGGATATAGATAAAAAGGAGCCTTTTCAGACACAGCTGATGGAGTTCAGGCTAAGGTTCAGAGCCAAGCTCCTTGAGATAGTAACCTCGTATCCAACGAATCCGGAGCTTGCCAACAGAACGCTTGATTACGCCTTAGAGGCTATAGAAAAGGTTATAAAGGAAGAGCTTGAAAAAGTAAATCTCGAATCGGAAACTTCCCTCTACAGGACCATGGAAACCCTGAAGGTGGTGAACGAGGTCCTGAAGGAGTTCATGCACGAGGACAGAGTAAACGACAAGAGAAAGCTATCTTCAATCACGGGATTTATAGGTAACGCGGTGGAGAGGCTCAAGCAGGAGTATAAGAGCAGGTTCGGTGGTCTCATCAGAAGCATAAAGAGGATGCTCGGTCTCGGGTCAGGTCCTTGATTCTTGGCCTTCTGGATTTTGTGGTTTTCTTCGGGGCCTGGTTCTTCCAGGCTTTTACTGGATTCGGTGCAGGTATATTCATAGTGGGCGTTCTCTCTCTAATTTACGATCCCAGAAGTGTGGTAGTTTCCTCAGCGCTTGCCAACCTCTTCGGGACCGCCTCCATGTCCTTCTTTCTGATGAGGAAAGTAAAGCCCAGGTGGGACATTCTGTTTCCCCTCATGCTTGGTTCTGTCCCGGGCATATTCCTCGGGACTAAGGTTCTTCTGCTCTTGGATAAAGAACTTCTCCGCCTTCTTATAGGTGTATTCATCTTGCTCCTCGGTGTCTACGATTTGCTCGTTCAAAAGGGTAAGCTTTCAAGGTTCTCTATGAGGAAGAGTATCTTGACAAGTTTTCTTGTCGGCTCCGTTGGAGGCTTCTTCGCGGGGCTTATAGGCATGGGAGGCCCTCCTCCCGTGGTCTACCTTAATCAGGTTGTAGAGGATATTGAGGAGTTTAAGACCACGCTGACCCTCTTCTTCACTTCAAACATCATCTTCAGGATAGTATCCTACTCGGTAGGGGGTGGGATAGAGTTCTTCGACATAAGACTTATACTGACAGCCCTCGTAAGCGTCCCTCTGGGAGTATACTTTGGACTTCACTTTTCTAAAAAAGTAGAGCCGGCCAGACTGAAGGTTTTTGTATCCTTGAGTGTCCTTATCCTCGGAGCTTTGCTTGTAGCTCAGGCAAGTGTGTGGTAGTATGTTAACGAATGTTTACAAAGGAGATAGTCCTGTGGCTACATGTAGTTCTGGCTACCTTTTGGGTGGGGGGGATGATATTCCTCTCGCTCGTAATAGCTCCCTATATAAAGGACAAACCCTTCAGGAACGAGGCCTTTCAGGAAGTCGGAAAAAGGTTCAGTTTGTATGGGACTATGATAACTCTCTCCCTTTTGTTCATTACCGGCGTGGCGAACGCTTATCTCCTCCACGGAGGATTTGAGAGAAGGAGCGTAAAGGAGAAGCTCTTCCTTTTCGGTATTATAGTTTTGATTTCCTTCGTTCACGATCTGTGGGCGGGCAGAAAGGCCCTGCACTCAAAAAAATACGCCCTTTGGGCCAGGTGGCTCGGCCTTGCGAACCTGATTCTGGGGCTTGTAGCGGTTTATATGGGTGTCAGGATAAGGCTGGGAGGATAAAAAGAAAAAGGAGGGAGGGGCGAGCCATGGAGGGGTTCAGCAACTCTCGCAGGAGGCGAATCTTTTCTTGGCCTCTATGGCTTTCTGGGCGGTCTCAGGATCGTAAGCTTTGCCCTGCCAGAGCATAGTGTAGGCTATCTCTTCGTTTCCGTTCTCGCAGAGTTCCAGAACCCTCTCGAAAAGTCTTTGGAACTCGGGGCTTTTGTGGGATTTCTCGTGCTGTTCGAAGGATGTCCAGAAGGTAACTATAAGGGCCTCCCTATCCTTCAGGGGAGAAACCTCTTTATCCTCCACGGTGGAACCTTCCTTTGATATCATCCCAGCGTTCATGAGGACGAAACCACCTATGAAACCGTCTATCGAATGGAAGGTCTTTACGTGTTCACAAAGCTCTGCCACTCTCTCTTCAAGATCCTCCACCGTGTATCCGGGTTTCAGGATAACCCTGTTTATGGTAACCACCCCGTCGGGTGGAAATTCCTTTATGAGCGCCATGATCAACACCTCCTCAAAGATCTTTCATTTATAAGAATATTCGAATATAAGAATTGTATTATGATCTCCATCACTCATGCCTAAGCCTTGCAAGCCTTATCACGTCTGCACTGTTAAGAATTTGTATTCTCAGCGTTGTATGGAGTTCTATCTACCTCTTTCCCGAGTTCATCGAGGCTAAAAGTCCACCATCGGGGCTATTCCCTTTCACTTATAATTCTTTCGGGATGTCGAAGCTCTTCCTTGAGGTTTTTCGGAACAAGCTCTCCTCTGTGGCGGAGGAGATGGGACTTGTTCTCCAGAGAACCTCCTTCTCTCCCAATATAAAGGAGAGGAAAGATCTATCCTGTGCGGTCTTTACCTCGAAAGGTGAGCTTATAGCCCAGGCTGCACACATACCTGTTCACTTAGGCTCCATGTCCACCGCTGTCAGGGAGGCTATAAACTCAGTCGAGTTCCGGGAAGGGGATATGGTTCTCCTGAACGATCCCTACAGGGGAGGGACACACCTGCCGGACATGACACTCGTCGCCCCTGTCTTTTACGGAGGTGAACCGATCCTTTTTGTGGCTAGCAGAGCCCACCACGCGGATGTGGGGGGTGTTAGCTCCGGATCCATGCCCCTCTCCACCGTTCTGTTTCACGAGGGTATCGTGGTGCCACCTGTCAAGCTGGTAAAGGGGGGCGATCTTAATGAGGATGTTCTCAAACTACTCTTATCCAACGTGAGAACTCCCGAGGAGAGGGAAGGGGATCTCATGGCTCAGGTGATGGCAAACCGTGTTGGGATCAGCAGGCTCAGGGACATTTTGAAAGCGACAGGGAAGGAAGAATTTCTAAAGCTCAGCGGGGAGCTGATGGAATACGGAAGGAGGCTTATGGAAGAAGCTATAAGGAACATACCGGACGGAGAGTATACCTTTGAAGATTTCTTGGAGGACGACGGACTCGGTAGAAGGGACATAAGGATAAAGGTGAAGATAAGCGTAAAAGGATCAAAGGCGGTGGTGGACTTCTCCGAGTCAGATCCGCAGACCGAGGGCCCCATGAATGCGGTCAGATCTATAACGCTTTCCGCCACCTACTACGCCTTCAGGTGCCTTCTGGATGAAGAAGCTCCCACGAACGACGGATGCTTCAGGCCCATAGAGGTTATCACAAAAAAGGGAACCGTCCTCGATGCTGACTTCCCCGCCCCGGTCTCGGGAGGGAACGTGGAGACCTCTCAAAGAATAGTGGACGTGGTGCTGGGAGCCTTGGCTAAAGCCTTGCCAAAAACCATCCCTTCCGCGAGCCAGGGAACCATGAACAATATCACCGTAGGAGGGAAAGACCCCAGAACCGGCAGGAGCTTCACCTACTACGAGACCATCGGTGGCGGAATGGGAGCCTGGGCGGACGGGGATGGAGAGAGCGCTGTCCACTCCCACATGACAAACACAATGAACACCCCGGTGGAGGCCCTCGAGCATTCCTATCCTTTCCTGGTGAGGAGCTACGCGGTCAGGAGAAACTCTGGAGGCGGAGGAACCCACAGAGGCGGTGATGGCATAGTTAGAGAGATCGAGTTTCTCACCGATGTGGAGGTTACCGTTCTCTCGGAGAGGAGGAGAATACCCCCCTACGGGCTCTTTGGCGGAGAACCCGGAGAGGTGGGAAGGAACCTCCTTGTAGAGGAGAACAAAATCGAGGAGCTTCCCGGGAAGTTTACGAGAAGGTTCAAAAAAGGTTCGAGGTTAAGGATAGAGACACCCGGGGGAGGAGGCTATGCTTAGGATAGGTGTTCTCGTATCAGGCAGGGGTTCCAACCTCCAGGCGATAATAAACGGGATAGAGGAGGGGAAGATAAACGCTAAGATAGAGCTTGTTGTATCGGACAATCCTCAGGCTTATGCTCTGGAGAGGTCCAAGAAACACGGCATTCCCTTTCAGGTTGTTGAGAGGAAAAGTTTTGCTTCCAAGCGGGACTTTGAAGAGAGGATGGCGGAGCTTTTAAAGGAGCGAAGTGTCCAGCTCGTAGTCCTTGCAGGTTTTATGAGGATACTGTCCAAAAACTTCCTGAAACACTTCCCAAACAGTGTGATAAACATACATCCCTCCCTGATACCTGCCTTTCAGGGGCTCCATGCCCAGAAACAGGCGGTTGAGTTCGGAGCTAAATTCTCCGGTTGCACGGTCCATCTGGTTGACGAGAGCGTGGACGGCGGGCCTGTTATAGTGCAGGCGGTCGTTCCTGTTTTGCCTCAGGACACGGAGGATACACTCTCGGAGAGGATCCTCAAATTCGAGCATAGAATACTTCCCCAGACGGTCCAGTGGTTTGCGGAGGGAAGGGTGGAGGTAGATGGCAGGAAGGTTATAGTTAGAGATGCCAGATACGGAACACTACCTGTGAACCCAGAGCTTGAGAAATTCTGAAGAGGGTATAATTTAAATCCGTCATGGTGGAGATAATCGTTGCCCCGAACGCGGGTTTTTGCTTCGGTGTAAAGAGGGCTGTCAAGCTGGCGGAAGAGTCCTCATCTTTTACACGTAAGGGTGTCAGGGTATACACCCTCGGTCCCATAATACACAATCCCCAGGAGGTCCGCAGGCTCGCCTCTAAAGGGGTCAAGCCCTTGGAGGGGGAAGAACTTAAAGAGGGAGATGCCATCATAATCAGATCCCACGGGATACCTCCCGATAAAGAGAGAGAGCTGAGAAAAAGGGGACTTAGGGTGATAGATGCCACCTGCCCTTACGTTAAGGCGGTTCACGAGGCGGTGTGCAAGCTATCCGAGGAGGGATACTTCATAGTCCTCGTAGGGGAGAAGAACCACCCCGAGGTTATAGGAACCCTCGGCTACCTGAGGGAATGCGGGGGTGAGGGTATAGTTGTAGAAAGCTTGGAGGACCTCAAGGAAGCCTTCAAATACGAGAAGGTGGGCGTGGTATCCCAGACCACACAGAGCGAGAAGTTCTTCAAAGAGGTGGTGGGCGAGCTTGCCCTGTGGGTGAAGGAGCTTAAGGTCATAAACACAATATGCAACGCGACATCTGTAAGGCAGGAGGACGTATACCGGATAGCTCCAGAAGTGGACGTGATGATCATAATAGGCGGAAAGAACAGCGGAAATACCCGGAGACTGTATAACATATCGAAGAGCCTTAATCCCAACTCCTACCACATAGAGACCGCTGAAGAACTCGACCCCTCCTGGTTTGAAGGTGTGAAAAAGGTTGGCATAACCGCGGGAGCCTCTACACCCGATTGGATAATAGAAAGCGTAAGGGGTAAAATAGAAGAGATATGCAGAGAGCTATCCTACTGCTCCTGACACTGCCCCTGCTCCTCTTCGGTGGAAGTCTGTATGAGCTTCTCATAAGAGAGCAGATAGAGAGCATACCTCTCGAGAAAGCTATAGTTGTGGGCAAGGGGGACAAGAGGCTGATAACTTTTATAAATCCAGATTGCCCCCACTGCAGGGCGGAGTGGAAGGAACTCAGAAAACACCTCGATCAGCTGAGGATATACATATTTCTGTTCCCTTTCAGAACCTGGGGAGAGGAGAACTTACAGAAATCCTACTATATAGCCTGTTCTGAGGATAAGCTAAAAGCCCTCGATGAGGTTCTTTCTGGAAAGCTGGACGGAAAGGTCCCGCCCGTGGAGAAGTGCCCCCTCGTCGATGAGCACCTTAAGGTAGTGGAGAAGGTGGGCGTGAACGGAGTCCCTTACAACATAATCCCGGACAAGAACAAAATAATAGAGGGTTTCTCTAAGGATCTTCTCAAAGAGCTTGGGATAGAAAGGTGAGAAAACTTGGAGGAGGTGAGTAGATGAGGCTAATAGTTCTCGTCCTGATTTTATTAGTATCTACATCCTTTTCGCAGGAAAAGGGCTCTCTCAAGGCTGTGTTTGACTGCGCGGTCAAAGACCTCGACTGGATAAGCCTCAGACTCTCCCTAATAAAGAAAACTGCGGAAAGCCTCATAAGGGAGGGCAAAGATTACAAGTTCGTCATAACGATCCACTCTTACTGTATACCTGTGGTTGAGAAGAACCTGAGGAAGTTCCCGAAAGATAAAGCCAAGAAAATAGAGTTCATACAGAGCCAGCTCAGGACCTTGAAGGAACTTTACAACGTAGAGATAAAGGCCTGCAGGATAGCTATGGATAGAGGAAAGATAACCGGTGTCCCGGACTTTATCGAAACCGTGCCCAACAGCTGGATAACTCTGATAGAACTTCAAAACTCGGGATACGCTTTCGTCCCCTTTTAATTTGAAATAGATCTTCCGATTATATCAACTTAATGGGGGTAAAGGATTTAGAGAAGTTTCTGCCTCTCGTCCTGATCAACAAGAACTATGTAATAACCTCTCTGAACGAAACCGGTAAGGCGATGCTTGGGGATGTGGTCGGTAAGAAATGCTACAACGCCCTCTACAATCTGGATAAGCCCTGTTCTGAATACAACATAGGTTGTCCCATAGCCACAGGTAGGGAGGACGTGGATACGGTTACAATGGACTTCGAGGTTTACTTGAGGGCTTATGGAAAGCTCCCGGTCGGAGGTATATACTGGGAGTCTATGATAAACATAACCAACCTCTCCGCCATAAGGTCCGGGATATTCGATACACTAACGGGACTTCACAGCAGGAGCTTTCTTTCGGGAATACTTGAAAAGTTCTTTCATATGTGGAAAAGATATAAGGAGAATTTCTCAGTTCTGTTCGTTGATCTGGACGACCTGAAAGGAATAAACGAGGAGTACGGTAGGCTGACGGGAGATGAAGCCCTTAAAAAGGTGGGCCAGTGTATAGCTTTATACCTGCGCAAGGCTGACATAGGTGTAAGATACAGAGAGGATGATTTCCTCGTAGTTCTTCCGAAGACCAAGAAGGAAGAAGCGGTAAAGGCTGCCAAAAGGATACAAGAATGTATAGCTTCCCTCCCTTTTGTAACCAGGCTGTCTATCTCTATCGGCATAGCTGAGTCTTCGGGAGAGGACAAGAAGGTGGAGAACCTCCTCCAGAGGGCTGAGAAGGCCCTCGATTACGCCAAGAGTAGGGGTAAAGGCAAGATAGCGGTGGCGAGGAGCACCAAGGAGTTCTACACTGTAGAGTAAAATATCCTCTATGCTGGACATAGAGCTGATAAGAAAGAAGCCTAACTTTGTTAAAGAGAGGCTGGCTACAAGAGACAAATCTCTTCCCGAGCTTGTAGATGAAGTGCTTGAGCTTGACAAAAAAAGGAGGAGCATACTTGTAGAGCTCGAGAACTTAAGGGCGGAGAGGAACAAGAAGAGCAAAGAAATAGGTTTTCTCAGGAGAGAAGGGAAGGATACCTCCGATCTGGAAAGACAGGTTAAGGAGTTTAAAGAAAGAATAGAGGCTCTTGAAGAAGAGTTCAGAAGGGTTCAGGAGAACCTTAGAAAGGTTATGCTCAGAATTCCCAATCTTCCCCATGAGAGTGTTCCTGTGGGAGAAGATGAAGAGGATAATGTTGAGGTAAGACGCTGGGGAGAACTCAAAGAGTTCAATTTCGAGCCGAAGCCCCACTGGGAAATTGGAGAGAGTCTTGGAATTCTGGACTTTGAAAGAGGAGCACGCCTTGCTGGAAGCCGTTTTACCGTTGTGAAAGGATGGGGGGCGAGACTCGAAAGGGCGCTTATAAACTTTATGCTCGACCTCCACATTTCAAAGGGATATAAGGAAATTCTCCCACCCCACCTCGTTCGTCCTGAGATCTTGGAGGGGACAGGACAGCTTCCCAAGTTCGAAGAAGATCTCTATAGATGTGAGAGGGATGATCTTTATCTGATACCCACCGCGGAAGTTCCCTTAACCAACCTATTCAGAGGCGAAATACTTAAGGAGGAAGACCTTCCCATATATCTTACAGCCTACACGCCCTGCTACCGAAGGGAAGCGGGATCCCACGGCAAGGACATAAGAGGTATAATCCGCCAGCATCAGTTTAATAAGGTAGAGCTTGTTAAGATAGTCCATCCTGAAACAAGCTACGAGGAGCTTGAAAAGCTTACCTTGGACGCGGAAGAGGTTTTAAGGCTACTCGGCCTGCCCTACAGGGTGGTGGAGCTGTGCACAGGGGATCTCGGATTTTCAGCAGCTAAGACTTACGATATAGAGGTATGGTTCCCTTCTCAGGGCAGATATAGGGAAATATCCTCCTGTTCAAACTGTGAAGATTTTCAGGCGCGAAGGATGAACACGAGGTTTAAAGATTCCTCTGGTAAAAACAGATTCGTCCACACATTGAACGGCTCAGGCCTTGCTGTTGGCAGAACACTTGCAGCTATACTCGAGAATTATCAAAGGGAAGACGGGAAGGTCGAGGTTCCAGAGGTCTTGAGGGATTACGTAAAGGCGGACCTCATAGAATAATTTTTTAAACCCCCGGCACCGACCTACTTTCCCGTGCCGCGGTCCGGCACAGTATCATCGGCGCTGGCGGGCTTAACTGCCGGGTTCGGAATGGAACCGGGTGTTTCCCCGCCGCTATGGGCACCGGGGGAATCGGCAACTCAATAGGCCTTCCTCTCCTCAGGTAGGTATGCAAGTCGAACGGGCGATTAGTACCGCTCGGCTTCACCCCTTGCGGAGCTTCCACCTGCGGCCTATCAACCCGGTAGTCTTCCGGGGCCCTTCAGGGAGCCCTTATCTTGGGGTGGGCTTCGCGCTTAGATGCTTTCAGCGCTTATCCCGTAGCAGGGTGGCTACCCGGCGCTGCCCCTGGAGGGACAACCGGTACACCAGAGCCTGC
>JALWVU010000012.1 GCA_027079305.1 Aquificaceae bacterium | reverse complement strand
ACAACAGGCCCACGCTCGTGGTGGTCCACAACAAGATCCTCGCGGCCCAGCTCTACAGGGAGTTCAAGGAGCTCTTCCCAGACAACGCGGTCGAGTACTTCATATCCTACTACGACTACTACCAGCCCGAGGCCTACATTCCCGAGAAGGACCTCTACATAGAGAAGGACGCGAGCATAAACGAGGTCCTCGAGAGATACAGGCACTCCGCGACCATCTCGGTCCTTGAGAGGAGGGACGTGATAGTGGTGGCCTCGGTCTCCTGCATATACGGCCTCGGATCCCCCGAGCACTACGAGAGCCTGAGGATAAAGATCAGGAAAGGAGGTTATCTGAGTCTCTCCAAGACCATCAGGAAGCTCGTGGAGATGGGCTACGAGAGGAACGACTACGCCTACAGGAGGGCCACCTTCTCGGTGAAGGGGGACGCTTTAGAGATAATCCCCTCCAACGCGGAGGACTACCTGGTCAGGATAGAGCTCTGGGACGAGGAGGTGGAGAGGATAGCCCTTATGGACGTTCTCAACAGGCACATCATAGAGGAGCTCGAAGAGGTCTCCCTCTTCCCCGCCTCCCACTACATAGCCCCGAGGCCCACGGTGGAGAAGGCCCTGGAGGAGATAGAGAGGGACCTGAAAGAGAGAGTGGAGTGGTTCAAGAAGCAGGGAAGGGAGGTGGAGGCCCAGAGGCTCTACCAGAGGACCATGTACGACATCGAGATGATAAGGGAGCTGGGCCACTGCAAGGGGATAGAGAACTACTCCAGATACTTCGACGGAAGAGAGCCAGGAGAGCCACCTTTCACGCTCCTTGACTACTTCCCCGAGGACTTCCTCCTGATCGTGGACGAGTCCCACATGACCGTCCCCCAGATAAGGGCCATGTACAACGGGGACAGGTCCAGGAAGGAGAAGCTGGTCGAGTACGGCTGGAGGCTTCCCTCCGCTTTGGACAACAGACCCCTCAAGTTCGAGGAGTTCCTGGAGAGGATAAACCAGGTCATCTACGTCTCCGCGACTCCAGGGGAGTGGGAGATAAAGAGGAGCAACGGGATCGTGGTGGAGCAGATAGTGAGGCCAACGGGCCTGTTAGATCCCGAGGTGGAGGTAAGACCCACCAGAAACCAGCTCGAGGATCTCCTCAGGGAGATACAGGAGAGGAAGAGAAGGGGGGAAAGGGCCCTGGTTCTTACAACAACGAAGAGGCTCGCGGAGGAGGTGGCGGACTACCTGAGCGAGAGGAAGGTAAAGGCCACCTACATGCACTCGGAGCTGGACGCCATAGAGAGGGCAAGGATAGTGAGGGAGCTGAGGGAGGGATCTTTAGACGTGGTCGTGGGAGTGAACCTTTTGAGAGAAGGTTTAGACCTTCCCGAGGTCTCCCTCGTGGCGATTTTAGAGGCGGACAAGGAGGGATTCCTGAGGAGCTACACCTCCCTGATACAGACCATAGGAAGGGCCGCACGGAACGTAAACGGCAAAGCGATCCTCTACGCGGACAGGATAACCGGATCCATGCGGAAGGCGATAGAGGAGACGAACAGAAGGAGGGAGAAGCAGAAGAGATACAACGAGGAGCACGGGATAACTCCCAAGAGCATAGTAAAGCCCGTAAAAGAGCTCCTGGCCCTGGAGGAGCTCGACTACGTCCAGCTTCCCACAAAGCTTCCGAAGGGGATAAAGACGGAAGAGGATCTCATAAAGAAGATTGAGAAGCTGGAAAAGGAGATGTGGGAGGCAGCCAAAAACTGGGAGTTCGAGCGTGCCGCGAAGCTGAGGGATGAGATAAAGAAACTCAGAAGCTACCTGAACCTGAACTGATCACTCGGTAAATATCTGGCCCTCTATGGGCTGAACGCTAACACCCTTCTCCTCTATGAACTTTATAGCGCTCTCTATCTCCTCCGCCTCCCCGTCTATCTCCACGGTCAGTATCCCCGTGTCCTTGGTCACCTTGGCGGTCCTGATGTTCAGAACGACGTCGAAGTTCTTGCAGACCATGCAGAGGATGGGCTCTTTTACGAGTTCTTCAGGATATATGAGCTGGAGCCTCACCATGTTCATGGCTCTTAAGATTATACGCTATAATCCCTTTCCATGAAGATACTCGTTACGGGCGCGGCAGGCTTTATAGGTTGGAAGGTGTGCGAAAGACTTCTCGAGGACGGCCACGAGGTTGTAGGGATAGACAACCTCAACGACTACTACGATCCGAGGGTAAAACTCTGGAGGCTGGAAAGACTAAAGGAAAGGAAAGGCTTCACCTTTCGACAGATAGACATAGAAGATCTTAGTGCCCTCGAGGATCTATTTTCCGAACACAGTTTCGATGCTGTCATAAACGAGGCGGCGAGGGCGGGTGTCAGATACTCGATAGAGAACCCCCACGTTTACGTGAGCACCAACGTGATGGGAACGCTGAACCTTCTGGAGATGATGAGAAAGCACGGTGTGAAGAAGCTCGTCCAGGCCTCCACGTCTTCTCTCTACGCGGGCCAGCGGATGCCCTTTAAAGAGGATCTTCCCGTGAACACACCCATCTCTCCATACGCTGCTTCCAAAAAGGGAGCGGAAGCTCTCTGCTACACCTACCACTACCTTTACGGGATAGATGTCACCATCCTCAGATACTTCACCGTTTACGGTCCCGCGGGAAGACCTGACATGAGCCCCTTCAGGTTCACCTACTGGATAATGAAGGGAGAACCTATCCAGCTTTACGGGGACGGCTCCCAGAAGAGGGACTTCACTTACGTGGACGACATAGCGGAGGGGACGGTTAGGGCTCTGAACTTGGAAGGCTACGAGATTATAAACCTCGGCAACAACAGACCCCACAGGCTCTCCTACATGATAGAGCTTATAGAGAGGTTCACCGGCAAAAAGGCCAAGATAGATTTTAAAGAGTTCCACAGGGCGGACATGAAAGAAACCTGGGCGGATATAGCTAAGGCAAAAGAGCTTCTCGGTTGGTCCCCTAAGACTACCCTCGAGGAGGGGATAGAGAGGACCGTAGAGTGGTTCAAGGAAAACTGGAGTTGGGTAAAGGATACAGAGGTGTGATTGTGTCTTATCCTTCGGATATCTCCCCTGCCCTGGACAGGGCGAACTTGGAAGCAACGGGCCCGAGAAGCTCGTGAACGACCGTGGCCCCTATGACTACGTTTACGAGGATAGAACCGACCTCCTTAAACTCTTGGTTCTGATATGCGAGCAGGGCGAGGCCTATAACTATACCTCCTTGAGGGAACAGGGCAAAGGCAAGATATCTCTTTACCTTCTCCGGTGCTCCGGAGAGATGTCCTCCGATGTATGTTCCGGCAAATTTGCCTGCGAACCTGCTGAGGACGTAGACCACTACCATCGGGAAGAAGCCCAGTAAGACCCTCAAATCGAGGAAGGCGGAGCCTACCACAAAGAAGGCGGTGAATATGAGATCCTCCACGTAGTTCTCCAAGGGCTTTTCAAACTCCTCCCAGGCGTTCCCCAAGTTGGCTATCGTTATCCCCACGCTCATGGTGGAGAGTAGTTCATCCACCCCGAGCATCCTTGCAATGGAGAAGGTTAGGAACAGGGTGCCAACAGTCAGGGTTATCACTTCCTTTCTCCTCCTGGCGAACCTTCCCAGAAGGAACATGAGAATGCCTGCCACAGCACCGACGATCAGCGCCCCGAATATCTGATAGCCCATATTACCCAGAAGGGAGAGGAAATCTATGGATGTTCCGGATAAAAGGGCGAGAGCGATGGAAAACCCCAGGACAAAGTTCACTATCCCCGTGGCATCGTCGAGGGCCGTAACCCCCAGGACCGTGGTCGTCAGAGGTCCCCTGGATCTGAACTCGTGGATCACCGCGAGGGTGGCTGAGGGATCGGTGGGGGAGGCGAGAGCACCGAAGAGGAGGGCCAGGGCTACCGCAAGGGAGAGACCTTCTCCCATAATAAGGGAAAAGTAGAGGGTCATAACAAGTGATACGAGCAGGAAGGCGAGCTCCGCCTCACCGAGGGTTATCATGGCTATGCTCTTTCCGAGCCTTTTAACCTTACTCCAGCTCAGGTTTGCCCCTATCAGGAAGGTTATTATGGATAGGCTCGCATGAGTGATCAGCTCCGCCTTCTCTAAGAATTCCCTGTCTATGAAACCAAGCAAGGACGGACTCATAACTATCCCCGCAAGGATGTATCCGCTCACCCTCGGGAGCCTTAGAAGATTGGCGAGGTTTCCGAAGAGATACCCTATCAGGAGTATGAGGCCTATCTCGAAGAGGTTTTCCATACTATCAGTTTACCGAGATGAGCCTTTTTAGCTGATTCTCTACAACGAAGGAGAAGGCGGAGGGGAGTTTTGAGATGTCCTCCACGCTTATACCGGTCCTGTCAAAGTATTCCTTTACGAGCCTCGTGGCCTCCCCTACACCCACTCCCACGATGGGGAACTTCTGCTTCATCTGGAGTATGAAGGACTTGAGATCCTCGCCCTTCAGGCCCCTCGTGGGTTCCCCGTCTGTGAAGAGGATGAGGATTCCCTTTCTGTGGGTGCTCTTTATGTAAAGCTCGAGACTCTCAAGGCCTATACTAATGGCCTTCCCCAGATCCGTTCCCCCTCCCACGCTGGACATGAGCTCCATTATGCGGGCCTTGGCTACACGGTAGTCCTCATCGAAATCTTTGAGCTCGTAAACGTTCTCGTTGAAGACCTTTATGGAGAAGGGCATCCTGAGCCTGCTAAGGACCTCAGAGACGAGGAGCAGGGATCTAACCGCGTTGATTATCTTCTCCTCCTTCTTCATGGAGGTAGAGATGTCTATCAGGAGCTCGAAGGCGAGCTCCTTCCTCTCGGGTATCTCCCGCCTTGTGTATATCCTTCCCCTCCTGATGGGAACCTCGGTGGGGAGTTTCTTGAAGTTTAGCCTTTTCCCGGACATGTAGCTCCCTCCCCATCGTTCCTCTTCCTGAGGTAGGAGGTTGTCGAACTTCCTCTTGAAGTGCTCCACGTAGGGCAGGATGCTCTTCATCAGGAGCTGGTATCTTCTAAACTCCTCTTCGGTAAGGCCGTGCTCTTTCCTAAACTTCCTGTCCCTCTCGGAAAGCTCTTCCTCCTCAATATTCTCCTGCTTTCTGAGGGTGTTCGAGCTCGCCCCTTCCTCTTCCCATCCCTTGAAGATGAAGCTGAGAAACCCCCTGTGCTCTATGTCCACCTCGAGGGTCTTGGGAAGGAACTCCCTCACGATCAGCATGTCCCTCTCGAGCATGTCCAGATAGCTCATCTGCTTCACGTAGTCCTTCATCCAGTCGGGGAGGGAGTTGATGGCTTTGAGAAGCTCCTTCCTATCGGTCTCGGGTATCTCAGAAGCGCTTTTGTCCTTGAACTCTCTGACGAGCTCCTGATACCTTTCGGGGAGCTTCTTTAGGACGTCCGTCATTATCCTGCCTCTGTGGGCGTCCTCTCTCTTCCTTCCCCTCGCCTCGTCTAAGAGGAGGTCTACGTAGTTGAGTTCTTTGGCCTCGTCCACGAGGACCCTGAACTTGGGCCAGAGCTCCTCCATAACTATGTCGTAGGCGGTCTGCGGGTCCTTCTCCTTTATGTATTCGTAGAAGCTCTTTTCCATGCTCTGGGTGTAGTGCTTTATCTCCTGGGGAAAGTCGGTCTCCTCTCCCAGCCATCTTGAGAGGAGCGAGAGGGCGAGCTGGTGGTGGGGGTAGTCGGGCTTTAAGTATGAGAGTATCTCCCTGAACCTGCCCTTTAGTCCGAAGACCGCGGAGGGGACCTCCTCCACTATCCTCTCGTCCGCCTTGACGCTCTCGAGAACCGAGAAGAGGACCAGAAAGGAGGTTGGCACATACCCCGCCCTGAAGACCTCCCTCTGGCCGAGCCTCCAGTGGGGAAAGTGGGTGCTGAGGAGATAGCTTATCTCGTGCCTGATGGAGTTTATGGCGTAGTCGTCGGTCTTCCTCAGGAACTCGACCACGTTGAAGACGACGCCCTTCGGCCTCCTCACCCCCGGGGGGACCTCCTCCACCTCTCCCCTCGCCCACATCTCCAATAAGGGAAGGTATTTGGGGTCCCACCCGGCCCCCCAGCCTTCGTAGGAGGGCTGGACATCGAGGTCGAATTCCTCCTCAAGAAGGTTCGCTATTATCCTCCACCTTTCCTTCATCGGAATTAAACTACCGCCGGAGGCGGTCCTTTCAATGCTACTGGTCAGCCTTCTTTATCTTCATGCTCCTGTAAACTTTCTTTATCGCGGAGTCGAATTCCTTGTCTCCGGGTCTGTATCTCATGAACTTCACGTATTCGAACCAGCTCCTCTCCATGAGGACGTAGGTAACCCCGAGGGCTATAAGGAGGACCGCGTAGCCTATCAGGTCTGTATACTCGAACCTGTGGTCGAACATGGCTATTACGATCTCCCTCACCACGAAGACTATGCCCGCCTCGAGCATCTGGCGCTTTCTGATGCGCTTGTATTCTATGACGTCGAGAAATACCCTGAAGAGCTCTATCAGGACGAAGAAGTTGAGGATGTTCTTTATCAGGAGCTTGAATGCCTCCTCGTGCTCAACCCTCAGCTCCCCCTCCACCACGTGGGCTGTGAAGAGCCTCAGGTCGTAGAGAATTATCCCCACCGCCATTATGAGGGTGAAGATTATGATGGGGACGGTAAGTATGACGAGAAGGTTCACGAAGCTGTTGTAGAAGTTGAGGGCTTTCTTCGAAAAGGTATCGGAGAAGAGGAATTTCATGGGAAAAATTTTACAGAAATTCGGCGATGCGGAGGTTAAAATACTCTCATGGCCAAGAGGGTTGTCCTTGCTTACTCGGGCGGACTCGATACATCCGTGATAGTCAGGTGGCTAACCGATAAGGGTTTTGAGGTCATTACCTACACCGCGGACGTGGGCCAGGGGGAGGAGCTCTCGGAGATACCCGAGAAGGCCAGAAGGGCAGGAGCGGTAGAGGCCATTGTGGAGGACATAAAGGAGGAGTTCGCCAGAGAATACTGCCTTCCTACGCTCAGGGCCTTGGCTCTCTACGAGGGGAAGTATCCCCTCACCGCCTCCCTCTCGAGACCTCTTATCTCCAAAAAGCTCGTCCAGTATGCGGAGAAGTTCAAAGCGGACTACGTGGCCCACGGCTCCACGGGTAAGGGGAACGATCAGGTGAGGTTCGAGCTCTCGGTTTGGGCACTGAACCCGAACATAGAGGTCCTCGCCCCCGTGAGGGAGTGGGAGTTCAGGGCGAGGGAGGAGCAGGTGGAGTATGCAAAAAAGCACGGGATCCCCGTAAAGGTGACAAAGGAAAAGCCCTACTCCATAGACAGGAACCTCTGGGGTGTCTCCATAGAGTGCGGTCCCCTCGAGGAC
>JALWVU010000011.1 GCA_027079305.1 Aquificaceae bacterium | reverse complement strand
GCTTTATGTAGAGGTTCTCCTGGTTCTCGCAGACCTTCTTCATGTATTCCCTGTATCTCTTCTTGTCCGCCTGGGCCCTCGGGGACTGGACCGCCTTGCCCTTTCTCGTGTTGAGCATCTTGAACTGTATTCCCGTGCGGTCTATCGCCTTCCCCATCTCCCCTCCGAGGGCGTCTATCTCTCTAACCACTATCCCCTTGGCTATCCCCCCTATGGCCGGGTTGCAGGACATCTGGCCTATGCTGTCCGCATTAAGGGTAAAGAGAACGGTCTTTGCCCCCATCCTCGCGGAGGCAAGAGCCGCCTCTATCCCCGCGTGTCCTCCTCCTATAACCGCAACGTCGAACTCTTCCAGCAGCATGGGAGATATAAGATACTCACCAGGTTGGATTCGGTCAATTTTGGGGATTAGATTTTTAGGGTGCGACTCCTGAGCGCGTTAGTGCTATTGATACTGCTTCTCTCCTGTGGAGGGAAAGCTCCCAAGACCGACCCCGTCAAACTCTTTACGGAAGCCCGGGATCCCAAAACCGTAAGAGAGGCCGGCATAAGATTTGGAAGGGCCCTGAGTGATGGGTGCTGTTTCGGTCGCGAGCTGGAGATAGCACGCATGGTTGCGGAGCGCCTCTCTCGGTGCCCTGAAAATCTGGAGGTAATATCGGGACTGGTGGCTGTGCTCAATCCCATAGCGGGAAGCGTGGCGGTTCAGGATCTTCAGCTCGCGAAGGAGGTATTCGTGGAGATCCCCGTCCGGTGTATAGAGAAAGGATCGAGCCCCGTTGAGATCTACACATACATGCTCGCGGGACACTACTACCTGTCCTTCTACGACCGCGGTGTGTTCACCGAAGCGCTTGCCAGACTGTTCAGAGCTCTTAAAGATGATCCGGAGAGCCTGCTGAAGCTTGCAGGCACGATCATCTCTAATCCGGTCTTCCTCCACAACGTCAAGGAGGTCATCCCTCCCCCGGACGAGGAGACGCTGAACTTCATGATCAGCTCGGCCGGAAAGGACATCTACAAGCTCATAGAGTTCTTCTCAAACCTGTCCGGCAGAGCAGGAACGAGGGGGCTTCTCAGTATCGTGGAGCGAAAGGACCTTCCAGAAGAGGTGCGCTACACCGCCATGCTGGAGCTGAGGAGGATGCCTGTGGACGCTGACAATATGGAGAGGATACGCAGGCTCGCGGACGACGAGGATACCGCAGTTGCAGATGTAGCGAGGGAGATCCTTGAGAAGGTGGAATGGACGGAAGGACTATCGGTCATGGAGGAAGAATCCTCCCATTCTGTCCCAAACTTAATAGGCCTTCTCGGCTCAGATGATCCCTACGTCAGGATAAACGCGGTCCTGGAGCTGGGAAGGGTGCTGGAGAAGGATCCCGGCAATCCGGAGGTCCTCAGGGCTCTGCGGAAGGTGGCGGAGGAAGACAAAGATTTTCAAGTCCGCGCCTACGCATGGGAGGCCCTTATTTCGGTCGGAGATGAAACATTCAACTGGGATCGTCTGCTCGAAATGCTCAGATCTGATCAGAAAAGGAACGAGGCCTTCCGCATACTCTCCTCTCTGGAAAAAGATTCAGCCTACGAGTTCGTCCAGGGCTACGGCACCACACTGCTTGAAGAGTTTTTGCAGACCGCAGTATATGGAAAGGATCCCAGAACGCGCTACAAAGCTTTGGAGGATCTGAACCGAACGGCTCAATTATTTGTAGAACTTTCCTCCAAAGGAGGTAAGGCTGAAGAGCTCTTGGATTACATTCACAGAAATATAGAGCCCAAGGTAAGGAATCTTCTCTCAGATCCAGATCCCTGGGTGCGCCAAAAGGCCATTGCCTTCTTCCAGACTGTTCCCGCTGAGAGTAAGGCAACCTTAGAGAGGCTCCTTCTCCTGACCCGGGACGAGAATGTGTATGTGCGCCTCAGCAGTGCAAGAGCACTATCTTCTCTGCGCTCCGCCCCTCCGGGAACAGCCGAACTCCTTCTGAAGAGGTTAAGGGAAGGAGATCCGGACAGGGACGTGAGAAAGGCCCTGGAGGTAGCCTACGCTGTGGCCCTGTGCCTCGATCCCACGGCCTTGGACGAGCTCGCCTCGGTCATCCTGCGCAGAAGCGGAAGCTCCCTGATGAGGCAAACTATAGCCAGGCGCTGCTCTTTGGAAGAGAGTTCCGCGATCTCACTCTTAGAGAGGCTCGACGGCGATCTTGTGGATGAGCTCATTTCCTCTGGAAAGGTGTGGAGCGTGGTTCAGAAAGTTATCCCTGCCCGGATCCGCGACCGGTGGCTTCTCGAGCAGGCTTCCTCTCCCGAGCTTGAATGGAGTGAGAGAGTTCACCTTCTGGGCTACATAGAGAACCGGGGCTCTCCGGAGGTAAAAGAGAAGCTCTTTGACTTTCTCGTGGAGTGGGTGAGATCCGGAGAGGCGGACGAAGGTGAGTTCCTCTACGTATTCGCTCCCATGGGCTACGAGGTGATCCTGAGAATGGCGGAGGCCTTCATCGATGATAAGGAGAGCCTGTCGGAGGCCTGGGATCTCGTGAAAGGGGCAAAGGCCCGCGCGGACAGCTGTCGCGCATCGGGATACTCCTGCGGGAGCGTTCCGAGGCCCGGTATTAAAGACCTGCCGAAGATAGCGGAGCTGATAAAGAGAACCGTAAACGATACGGAGAGGCTCGGCCTTCTGGTCAGACTCCTCGACCTTTACTCCCTGGGACACAATATGATGCTGCCACATTTTGCCTCGGAGGCCGGGATAACCCCTCTCCTCCTCGAGGCCATGCAAAAGCCGGGAGGCTGTGAGGCGGTAAGGCCGGCCATACACGTGCTCCTCCTCAGATCCGCCCCTCCCAGGTGCGATTGAGCTACACCACCTCCAGCCTTTTCTCAGGTATGACCTCGCCTATTACCCACACCCTCACGCCGAGCTCTCTGGCCTTTTCCTCAAGCTCTCCCCTCTTCTTTCTGTCCACGGTAAACAGCAGTCCTCCCGAGGTGACAGGATCGCACAGCAGGGTTATCTTCCAGATCTTAAGATCCGTTTCCAGATGATCCTTAACGAAACTGAAGTTGTCCCTCGCCCCCTTGGGAAAGATCTTCTTCTTTACAAAATCTACAGCCTCACTGTAGACGGGAACCCTATCGAACTCGATCCGCATACCCACACCGGAGTTTCTGCATATGTTCCAGGCGTGCCCCAGAAGCCCGAAGCCCGTAACGTCCGTGCAGGATGTGGCCCCCAAGGATTTCATCAGCTCGCTCGCCCTATCGTTTAAAGTGAGCATGTTCTCTGTAGCCTCCGAAAGATCCTCCTGAGTTAGGAGTCCCTCCTTCAGGGCCTTTATAAGTATCCCCGTCCCGATGGGCTTGGTGAGTATCACAATCTGGCCAACTTTTGCACCGCTCTGTGTTACATACCTCCCGTCCGGGCAGAAGCCCGTCACCGCGAGGCCGAACTTGGGCTCTTTGTCGTCTATCGTATGACCTCCCAGGAGGACGGTTTTGGCTTCTCTTAGCTTCTCCACCGCTCCTCTCATTACTTCTTTAAAGACATCCACCTCCAGGTCGCAGTTATTGAAGCCCACGATCGCAAGGGCGTTCAGAGGAACTCCTCCCATCGCGTAGACATCGCTGAGGGAGTTGGCTGTGCTTATCGCCCCCCATAGGTAGGGATCGTTTAGTATAGGCGTTATGAAGTCCACCGTGTGAACGTAGACTACCCCGTTGTGTTCGTAAACTCCTGCATCGTCCCCTACGGAGACGAGCGTGCGCTCGTCCCTGTGGATGTCAAGCCCCTTTAAAATTTCCTGCAGGTCCCCCGGACCCAGCTTGGCCGCTCAGCCGGAAGACCTGACCAACCTAAGCAGATCCGCCATAGAAAATAAGTTTAAGCGTATGCGGTTGGCTACAAATTTGAGTTTTTAAAACTTGAGGAAGCTTTTCCTTTGATAGAATTGAAAGAAAATGAAGAAACATCTGATTATCGTGGTTTTTGTATCCTCCTACTTCTTCATATTCGGCAACTGGCTACTTTCGATAACCTCCCCCGATGAGGGGAAGAATCTGGATGCCTCCCTCAGGATGATAGAGACCAAAGATTTTATAGTCCCAAGATACAACTGCGAGTCAAGGTTTGAAAAGCCTCCCATGTTCTACTGGCTCACGGACGTATCCTTTTTCCTGTTTGGTGTGAACGAGTTTTCCGCACGTCTCGTATCCGGCTTGTCCGCGGTCGCTACGGATCTGACCACCTGGATGCTGGCTTTTGAGGTTCTGGATCCAGAACTTGCTCTACTATCAGCTCTTGTGTTCGACACGTTCCCCCACAACTGGATAGAGGCGAGGGGGGCAACCCCGGAGATGCTACTTACCTTCTTCATGACCCTCGGTCTTTATCTTTTTGTAAAAGGAAGGTTCCTTCTGGGCTGGGTGGCTTTAGCCCTTGCCTTCCTTACCAAGGGTCCCGTTGGGGTGATCCTCCCGGTAGGCGCTTACCTACTCTGGAAGAGGGATTTCAGGTTCCTAAACTTGAAGGGGATTATGCTCTTCCTTCTAATAGGCTTCTCCTGGTATGGAGTCATGCTTTACAGGTTCGGTTTTGAATACTTCTACAAGTTCTTCCTCCACGAGAACGTGATGAGGTTCACGGGGCACAAAAGCATACATCCTTACCCCTTCTGGTATTACCTTCCCATAATAGCGGTAAGCTCCTTCCTATACCTTCCCCTGATACCGAGGATGCTGAGAAGCTGGGACAAACGGCTGAATCCTCTACTCCTATGGTTCCTTCTGGTCCTGATCTTCTACAGCCTCTCCAAAAACAAGCTCCACCACTACGTCCTCTTCTTATACCCGCCTCTGGCCATAATCTTCGCGAGGTATCTGGGAAGGCGATACGCTTACGCTTCCCTGTTAATAGCCTTCTCAATAATAACCGTCCTATTCGTTTACGCCCCGCACGTGGAGGCCAAAAGGTTCGTTCCCAAGGCTGTGGAGCTTTTGAAGGAGAGAAAAGGAGAGAGCATATACTTCTACAGAACGGAGCTATCCTCCGTAGTTTTCTACGTCCGTGCCTGCATACCCAAACTGAACGATCCTCAAAGCATACCGCCGGGATCTCTTGTCATAACACGGGATATATATCTTAAAGATCTGAAGAATGCGAAGGTCCTTCTCAGAGGGGATGAGTTCGGAAGGAGGTTCATCTTAGTTGAGACAGGGCGACCTCCAAAAGGCTGATCTCCTCGTCCCGGACCGTCCTCATGTCCAGAAGGAGGTTGTCTTTCTTAACCCTGCCTATCACGGGCGGTGAGCCTTTTCTGAGCCTTTCATGGAGCTCGTGGGCTGGTATGCTGGGATGTCTCAGAGCCACGCAGTAGGTAGGTAGCTCGAGCTTGGGCAGGGAACCCCCTCCCGGCTTTGCCTTTTCTCTGATTACCGAGATCTCACCGGAAAAGATCTTCCTTAGCCTCCTCTTTACCTTCAGCGCTCTCCTCCTCAGGGTTTCCTCGCTCTGGGTAAGCATCCCTATCACCGGGATCTTCTTCTCTTTCCCCTCCAGGTAGAGCTTCAGTGTCATCTCCAGACCTGCGAGGGTGAGCTTATCTATCCTGAGGGCTCTCGCCATAGGGTTCCTTCTGATTGCCTCTACCAGCTTCCTCTTCCCTAAGATTATTCCCGCCTGGGGCCCGCCGAGGAGCTTGTCTCCGCTCCCCGAAACCAGATCAGCCCCCATTTCGATGGCTTTCCTGAAGGTGAGCTCATCCGAAGGAAGCCCGAGGCTCTCCAGATCTATCATCAGACCGCTCCCCGCATCGTAGTAGGTCGGTATCCCTTTCCTTTTTCCCAGTCGAACCAGCTCTTCCAGTCCAACATCCTGGACGAAGCCCTCCATGTAGAAGTTGCTCCTGTGGACCTTCATGAGGAGTGCGGTCTCCTCGGTTATGGCTCTTTCATAGTCCTCGATTCTGGTCTTGTTGGTTGTTCCTACCTCTCTCAGGATCGCTCCCGAGGCTCTCATTATGTCCGGAATCCTGAAACTACCCCCTATCTCCACCAGCTCTCCCCTCGATATGACCACCTCTCTACCGCAGGCGAGGGTGTTTAGAACGAGATAGACAGCTCCCGCGTTGTTGTTAACAACGAAACCTGACTCCGCTCCGGTAAGCTCGATCAGATAACTCTCCAGATGGAAGTTCCTCGATCCCCTTTCTCCCTTGCAGAGGTCGTATTCCAGGTTCGAGTATCCCGACGCTATCTCCCGAATGAATTCGACCACCTCCTCGTGAAGGGGTGCTCTGCCGAGGTTGGTGTTTATCACTACACCGGTCGCGTTCACTACCCTTCTTAAACTGGTGCTGAGGATTTCCCTTATTCTCCTCTCCACTTCCTCGTATATACCTTCAACTGTGGTTCTCCTGCCCTCGAGTATTTCCTTTCTATACTTCTGTGTTACCTCCCTCGCAGCCTTCTTGACCACTTCCGCAGGGTATTTACCTTCGAATCCTCTGAGGATCTTCGCTATCTGGGGTATCCTCCTCAGGAGGTTGTCCATGGGTGCTATTTTATTATCTGATGAAGCTCTTTATACTTACCTGCTTCCTTGGACTTTTAATCTCCTGCGGTGCCAAGAAGGAAAGCGATAGCTTCGAAATAGGTGTGAGAGGCAAGGTGGAACTCAGATACGGGAGATGAGATACATTCTCTTTGCCACCGCGGGGCATGTGGACCACGGCAAGACGAGCCTGATAAAGGCCCTCACGGGCATAGACACGGACAGACTCCCGGAGGAGAAGAAGAGGGGGCTCAGCATAGACATCGGCTTCGCTTACCTGGACTTTCCGGAAATAAGCACGAGGCTGGAGATAATAGACGTTCCGGGCCACGAGAGGTTCATCAAGAACGCGATAGCGGGCCTGGCCTCCGCGGTGGGTGTTATGCTCGTGGTGGATCCCGCGGAAGGTGTCATGCCCCAGACCGTAGAACACCTTAGGGTGGCCAGGAGCTTCGGTATAGACAGAGGTGTGGCGGTTCTCACCAAGATAGACAAAGTGGACGAAGAAATACTCGAGATAGCGAGGGAGGAGCTGAGAGACTTTCTCAGGAGTGAGGGTGTAAACATGCCCATAGTGGCGGTATCCTCCCTCACCGGTGAAGGGCTGGACGACCTGAAGGAGACTTTGAAAGAGGTGGTTCGAGATTTCAAGACTGAGAAAGCGTCAAGACCCCTGAGGGTGCTCGTGGACTCAGCTTTCTCGGTGAAGGGATACGGAACTGTTCTCAGGGGTAGCTGTGTGGAAGGTAGAGTTAAGGAGGGGGACAGAGTTATCGTTGAACCTCTTGGTGTTGAGACGAGGGTAAGAAAGATACAGAATCACGGAGAGTTCGTGAGGGAAGCTACAGCGGGAGAGAGGGTGGCTTTGAACCTGCCGGAAGTTCAAAGAGAAAAGGTAGAGAGAGGCTTCTGGATACTCAAACCCGGCTCCTACGTTAAGGGGAAAAGACTCCTCCTGAGATCCGATCTGGATCTGAAGCCGGGGAAGATTTACACCCTCTTTTTCGGCATGAGGGAGGTTCGGGGAAGGCTCAGACACGTTGAAGAGGACGTCTACCTTCTCGGTCTGTTTGAGGAGACGGTATCGAGGAGGGGCGATAGGGTGGTTATACTGGACTCTTCGGGAACGCTCGTGGGCGGAGCGGAGGTTCTTCACCCCCGGGTGAGGATCACCAGAAAGAGTTTTGTGAGAGAGAACTTGAGAGAACTTCTTAACAGCTTTGAGACATACCTACTAAAAGAGTTTGGCTCCGATGGCCTTGAAGGATCCCACTTCAGAAGGCTGACGGGGTCACCCCCTGATGTGAAGAGGCTCGAAAGGGATGCGGTGAAGGTAGGCGATCGGTTCTACCACAGGGAAATCGTGGAGAGATTGAAAGGTAAGCTTCAGAGCTTTCTGGAGAAGGAGCTGAAAGAGAAGGTATTCGGTATTCCCAAGGCTGAGGTCATTGAGTCCCTTGGACTTCCCGCGGATCTCTTTGAACATCTTATAAAGGGTCTGAGGGGCTTTACGGTTATTGAGGAGTTAGTGGTAAGGGAAGGAGGCGGTGATATACGAGAGCATCCCCAGGTTAAGAAGCTACTTCAGCTTCTGTCTGAAGGCTTTAAAGAGGAGAGGGAACTTATCGCCTCGGGTATAAGCGGAGAGATCCTGAGTCTTGCGGTCAGGAGGAGGCTCGTTCACAGAATAGGAGATTACCTTTTCCTCTCAGACGATCAGCTCAAAAGGTTCTTGAAAGAGCTCAGGGATCTGGGGGAGGAGTTTTCCCTCCAGGACGCCAAAAAGAAGCTTGGCCTCACGAGGAAGTATCTGATTCCTCTTTTGGAGTATATGGACCTTATGGGTTTTACTCTCAGAGAGGGAGCCAAGAGGAGGTGGCGGAGTGCTCAGAGATATAGACCTTAAACTGTTGGAGATATTCTGCTGTGTTTACGAGAAGAGGAGCCTTACCAAAGCCACCCAGTGTCTCCACACCTCTCAGTCCACACTATCTTTCCACATAAAGAATCTCGAAAAGCGGATAGGCCAGAAGCTCTTTTACAGAAAGGGAAAGGCACTTGTTCCCACGACCGTGGCGGACAGGTTATACGACTACGCGAGAGAGCTTATGGACTTCAAGCTCAGGCTTGTGGAGGACCTCAGCAGATTATCCGGCAGAAGGGGAGGTGTTATACGATTAGGAGCGAGCAGTATACCGGGGAACCACATACTTCCGGAGCTTATCGGTAAGTTCGTGGAGAGTTTCGGAGGAGATGTAAGCGTGGAGCTTGAGATAGGCGACAGCGCAAGTGTTTATGAAGGCATTACCTCGGGCAGGCTCGACCTCGGAGTGGTAGGCTATCTTCCGAGCAGGAAAGGTGTAGAGTTCAGAAAGCTATTTGAGGACAGAATCTGGCCTGTCGCAAATCCGGAGCTTGAGGACAGAGTATATACACTCGAGGACCTTAAAAATCTCCCCCTCGTTATCAGGGAGGAAGGCTCCGGAACGAGGAGCACTTTGGAGGAAGTGCTACAGCAACACGTTATATCCTTGAAGGACATGAACATAATTGCGGTCATGGGAAGCAACACCGCCATAGTGAAATTCCTCAGGAGGGTGAAGGCGATCTCCTTCCTATCCAGCTACGTCCTCAAGGGAGATGATTTCCTCGTAAAACTTAGGATCTCCGGCCTCAGCCCTATTGCAAGAAGCTTTTACCTGATAAGGGATCCCTCGAGGCCGGTATCGAACGCTGTAGAGGAGCTGATCGAATTCTTGATTACAAAGTCGGGATACCCGTCCGATCTTTAATTTCCAAACGCTGAAAATATAAGTTTGATTTTTTGAATATCGACAGATCCGAATTTTATTATTTGCTTATTTAGCCATAAAAACATAGCTGTGGACTTTAAACATCTTGGCGCTTCAGGAGGTAAACCTGTATAACGATGTTATAAATGTCGCGGCGGTTGTGTATTTTGCAAAGTATGCGGGGGAGATCTTAGATTTAAGGTTGAGACCAAGTGAAGGGGGTGTAGGGATGGATATTTCCAGAAGAGGCTTTCTGAAACTCTCCGCGGGAAGCTTGGGAGCAGGCCTTGTTGGAGGTCTCGGGTTTGATCTCACCCAAGCTCACGCCCGTGTGAGGGAGCTCAAGATCGCAAAGGCAAAGGTTACCAAGAGCATATGTCCCTACTGCTCCGTATCCTGTGGGATCCTCGCCTATTCACTCTCGGACGGAGCTATGAACGTCAAGGACAGGATAATCCACATCGAGGGCAACCCGGACGACCCCATAAACAGGGGAACGCTCTGCCCCAAGGGAGCTACCTTAAGGGACTTCGTGAACGCTCCGGACAGGCTTACAAAACCTCTTTACAGACCGGCCGGATCCTCCGAGTGGAAGGAGATAAGCTGGGATGAGGCTATAGAAAAGTTCGCCAGATGGGTCAAGGACACGAGGGACAGGACCTTCGTCCACAAGGACAGGGCAGGAAGGATTGTAAACAGATGCGACTCCATAATCTGGGCGGTGGGCTCACCCCTCGGGAACGAGGAAGGGTGGCTCATGGTCAAAATAGGTATAGCCCTCGGCCTGTCCGCACGAGAAACCCAGGCGACTATATGACACGCACCGACGGTGGCCAGTTTGGCCCCAACCTTCGGCAGAGGAGCGATGACCAACAACTGGGTGGACATCTCCAACTCCGATCTCGTCTTCGTTATGGGAGGTAACCCTGCGGAGAACCACCCCTGCGGGTTCAAGTGGGCGATAAAGGCCCGTGAGAAGAGAGGAGCTAAGATAATATGCATAGATCCGAGGTTCAACAGGACCGCAGCGGTCGCGGATATCTTCGCCCAGATAAGGCCCGGCTCCGATATTGCCTTATTGGGAGGTCTTATAAACTATGTCCTCCAGAACGAAAAGTACCAGAAGGAGTACGTGAAGATACACACCACAGCACCCTTCATAGTCAGGGAGGATTTCGGCTTCAAGGATGGGCTCTTCACCGGATACGACCCGAAGACCAAGAGCTACGACAAGACAACATGGGACTACGAGTTCGACCCAGCCACAGGGTATCCGAAGATGGACCCGACCCTCAAGCACCCCAGATGCGTTCTTAACATTCTCAAAAAGCACTACTCCCGCTACACGCCCGAGGTTGTCTCGAAGATAACAGGAATTCCCAAGGAGAAGTTCCTACAGATAGCGGAGGGGGTGGCAAAGTGCGGTGCTCCCAACAAGAACATGACAATTCTCTACGCTCTGGGATGGACACATCACTCCTACGGAACCCAGCTCATCAGAACAGCCTGCATACTCCAGCTCCTCCTCGGGAACATAGGCGTGGCCGGAGGAGGCATAAACGCCCTGAGAGGACACTCCAACGTCCAGGGGATGACGGACCTCGCCGGGCAGAACAAGAACCTCCCAACTTACATAAAGCCTCCCAAGCCCGAAGAGCAAACACTTCAACAACACCTTAAGAACAGGACTCCAAGGAAGCTCCATCCCACGAGCATGAACTACTGGGCAAATTATCCCAAGTTCTTCATCAGCTTCCTCAAGTGTATGTGGGGCGAACACGCCAGGCCCGAGAACGACTTCGCCTACGACTACCTCTACAAGCCCGAAGGCGGGTACAACTCCTGGGACAAGTTCATAGATGACATGTACAAGGGCAAGATCGAGGGCATGGTGACCGTAGCCCTCAACTTCGTAAACAACACTCCCAACGCCAAGAAGACGGTCAGGGCTCTGAAGAACCTCAAGTGGATGGTGGTAATGGACCCCTTTATGATAGAGACCGCCCAGTTCTGGAAAGCGGAGGGTGTGAACCCTTCGGACATAAAGACGGAAGTCCTAGTTCTTCCCACCGCCACGTTCCTAGAGAAGGAAGGCTCTATGACCAACAGCGCGAGGTGGATAAAGTGGAAGTACAAGGCGATCGATCCTCCCGGAGAGGCCAAGGACGAGTTCTGGATATTCGGAAGGTTCTTCATGAAGCTAAAAGAACTCTACGAGAAGGAGGGCGGAGCTTTCCCCGAGCCCATACTCCACCTCACCTGGCCCTACCAGAACCCCTACTACCCGACAGCGGAGGAGATCCTCACCGAGATAAACGGTTACTACACGAGGGACGTGGACGGCCACAAGAAGGGAGAGAGGGTCAAGCTCTTTACAGCCCTCAGGGACGACGGCTCCACGGCCTGCGGTGGATGGCTCTACTCCGGGGTCTATCCGCCGGAAGGCAACCTCGCAAAGAGAACGGACCTACACGATCCGCTCGGACTCGGGACCTACCCCAACTACGCGTGGAACTGGCCCGCCAACAGGAGGGTTCTATATAACAGGGCATCCGCGGACGCCAAGGGAAGGCCCTGGGATCCGGAGAGACCGCTCCTGAGATGGGATCCCGAGAAGGGAAGATGGGTAGGAGACACACCGGACACCGCAGCTACCGCACCACCGGAGAAGGAGATAGGAGCCTTCATAATGCTACCGGAGGGCAGAGGAAGGCTGTTCGCTGCCAAGAGCTACGCCACCTTCAAGGATGGCCCCCTCCCCGAACACTACGAGCCTTACGAGTCGCCCGTTGAGAACGTCCTCCACCCGAAGGTTCCCCACAATCCCGTCGCGAAGGTTTACAAGTCGGACATAGACCTTCTCGGAACTCCGGACAAGTTCCCATACGTTGCCACCACCTACAGGCTCACCGAACACTACCACTTCTGGACGAAGCACATATACGGAACCTCACATCTGGCACCCGTGATGTTCATAGAGATACCTGAGGAGCTCGCCAAGGAGAAGGGGATCCAGAACGGAGACATGGTCAGGGTATCCACCGCGAGGGCATCCATAAAGGCTATCGCACTGGTGACCAAGAGGATAAAGCCCCTTCAGGTTGCCGGGAAGACCGTTTACACGGTCGGAATACCCATACACTGGGGTTTCGAGGGACTCGTGAAGGGAGCGATAGCCAACTTCATAACACCCAACGTGTGGGATCCCAACTCGAGGACGCCCGAGTTCAAGGGCTTCCTCGCCAACATCGAGAAGGTGAGAGCTTAAAGGAGGGGTAAAGATGAGCACCTTGACCACAGGGGGAACCGTAGGGCTCGGGGTCAGGAGGCTATCGGCAACGAAGGAGCCGGACACCTCTATAAAGAGCTACCCCGAGCTCGCCATACTCGTTGATATCTCCGCGTGTATAGGCTGTAAAGCCTGTGAGGCAGCATGCCAGCAGTGGCACGACCTCACCCCGCCGATAATGACCCCCGAGGAGGTCGTCCGGAGGAAGATAGCGGGCTACCAGTCCCATCCGGACCTCAGGCCGGATCTCTTCATGCTGATGAGGTTCAACGAGGTCGAAACCAGTAAGGGGTTCGCCTGGCTCATAACAAAGTATCAGTGTATGCACTGCAGGGAGCCGGGATGCCTTATAGCCTGTCCCGCTCCCGGAGCGGTTATCCAGTATCAGAACGGGGTGGTGGACTTCGATCACTCCAAGTGCATAGGATGTAAGATGTGCCTTGTTGGATGCCCCTTCGACGTCCCGAGATACGACACCAACAACAAGCCCTGGAAGTGTAACTTCTGTATAGACAGGGTAGAAGCCGGACTTGAACCAGCCTGTGTGAAGACCTGCCCCACCAATTGTCTGACCTTCGGCCTTAAGGAGGACATGGTAGAGAAAGGTAAGAAGATCGTGGAGGGCCTCAAGAAGAGGGGATACGAGAACGCGACCCTCTATGACCCTCCGGGTGTGAACGGAACGGGCTACATATACGTCCTTCCCCACGGGGATCACGTTAAGGATTACAACCTTCCCGAAAATCCCAGTGTGGACGCCTCGATAGGCCTCTGGAAGGGACCCCTCAAAACCATAGGAAGCATAGCCCTCTGGGGCGCACTGATCGGGGCTTTCCTCCAGCTTATACTCTGGGGACCGATAAAGGTCCTCGGGGGCAAAGAGGAGAAGAGAGAGGAGGGTTGATCATGGCTGTTGAGAGCACGAAGGTTTACGAGGAGCAGATAGAGAGGTTTTCCGCCTTCGACAGGGTTCTTCACTGGGTTACCGCCCTCGCCTTCCTCTACTGCATGCTTTCGGGTATAGGTATAGCCTATTCCAAGTTCCACTGGCTCCTTACCTTCCTGGGTGGTGGTGAGTTCGCGCGCTGGCTTCATCCGTGGGCCGGCGTCGTCTTCTCCATAGGTGCTGTCCTGATGATAATAAAGTGGGCGAGAGACATGGTTATCACGGGAGAGGACGTCCTCTTCCTTTCAAGGATAAAGGCCTACATTTCAGGAAAGCACGAAGAGCTTCCACCTGCGGGGAAGTTCAACGGCGGGCAGAAGCTCTACGCATGGGTAGTGTTCATAAGCGCCATAGTCTTCTTCCTGACAGGTATAGTTATGTGGTTTCCGGAGAACTTCAGCATAGGTCTCGTAAGATGGTCGGTCGTTATACACACTATATCCTTCATAATCGCTGGGGCCTTTACCATTATTCATATTTACATGGGAACTATAGGCCTTCCCGGCGCTATATGGGGAATGATAGGAGGTAAGGTTTCCGCCACCTGGGCTAAGTTCCACCATCCCAAATGGTATAGGGAGGTTAAGGGAGAATGAACGTATTCAAACAAAGGGAGAGAGAGTTCGCTCTGAAACGTATCCGTGCGCTCAAGGAGAAGTTTCCAGAGTCCAGGGAAATACTAAGCTTCATGGAGCGCATTCTGTCATATCAGAAGGATGTGATTGAAGATCTGCTGGATAAGGACCTGGACATAGATATTTCCTCGGCGGATTCGAAGATAGGAAAGGGTAAACCTGCCTTAAAGCTCACAGATATAAACTGGAAGCCTTTCCTGGGCTATCTCTGGCCACTTCTGAACCTCCTTGATCAGGTAGGGACGGGGGAGGTGAGGGAGGGGGTAAGTTACCTCAAAAGTTTCAGCAAGGAGGAAACCCTCTCAAACCTGAACTACTTTCTGGAAGGCCAGATGGCGGACGATGTTCTACGCTTCATATTCATGGCCTGGCTCCAGCCTATACTCTACATGATCGCGGATAGAATAGAATTCAATAAGGAACAGTGGCTCAAAAACTTCTGCCCTGTATGTGGATTTAGGCCATCCGTTTCATTCATTACGGACGCTGAGGAAGGGGAAGGAGCAAGATTCCTCAGGTGCTCCCTCTGTCTGACCGACTGGCTTTACGTTAGGACGATGTGTGTGAACTGCGGGAACAGCGAAGATGACAAGCTCGAGTACTTCGTGGATCAAGATCAGAATTACATACACATTCAGACCTGCAAACTGTGCGGTCACTACATAAAGATAGTGGATATGAGAAAGGACGGCTTTGCGGTTCCGGATTTGGAAGACATAGCCTCTGTAAGTTTAGATCTCTGGGCCCAAGAGAAGGGCTACGTTAAGTTCGAGAGGAACCTCCTCGGCTTCTGAAATGAGGAGGAGGAGTTTCATAAAGGCTGTCCTGCTGGCACCTCTCTTTTTCAGGAGTGTTGCCTTGGGAAAAGATATAAAAGTCTTAGGGTGCACGGTCAAGGAGGACCGGCTCTACAGGGTCGAGTCCCACAGGATGCTCTTTCAGTGGGTAAAGCACGAGGGGGGTAAGGTCTACTCGGTGGGGATGATGTCGATCCTCGCAGCTCTGACCTACCCCCTCTACTCCATCAGGGTAAAGCCCGTCGGAACAGAACTGGAGTTCGACGACAATCTTGCCACCGTGGAGGCTGGTAAGAGGATAGCCACCTTCCCTACTCCGATCTCGGGAAAGATCGTGGAGATAAACGAGATGGTCGTGAAAGATCCGGAAGTAGTAAACAGGAAACCATACAGCTCCTGGATAGCCAAGCTCGAGATGATCAACCCTGAAGAGTTGAAACATCTGCAAAAGCCTGGGGATGTTTTGGAAGTTATCAAAAAGGTGATAATAGAAGAGGATGTGGACTGCTCGAAGGTAGAGGAGTAGGGAGAGGTTGGTGGGCTGGTGCCACCCCGGGACTTCAAATCCCGCGGGAGGCTCTGGAGGGGAGTCTCCGGAGGGTTCGATTCCCTCCCTCTCCCGCCAAGTCCAGGCATTAAGAGAATAGCCTGTCTCCCATGTCCCCGAGTCCGGGAATTATGTATCCCTTGTCGCTGAGACACTCGTCCACGCTGACGGTGTATATCCTGTGCTCAGAAAAGCTTCTTCTTACCTTTTCTATACCTTCGGGAGCGCATACTACATGGAGACTCACAGTTTCCGCCGGATCATCTTTTGACACTTCCTCTATGGCCTTTATTAGTGTTCCACCCGTTGCAAGCATGGGATCGAGTATGAGAACTTTTGTCCCTTTTAAATCAGGGAGCCTTGAGTAGTAAACCTTAGCCTCCAGGGTGCTCTCGTTCCTCTTTATTGCTAGAAAACCTACCTTCGCATTCGGAACAGCTCTCAGGGCACCTTCAAGCATGGGAAGTCCCGCCCTAAGAACCGGAACGAACACAATCTCCTCTTCCCTGATAAACTCGAACTCTCTCTCCCCTATCCAGGTTTCGATTCTTTTAGTTCGGGTAGGAAGGTCTCTAAGGGCTTCGTATACCATCACGGTGGCGATTTCCTCGAGGAGCTTCTTTATCTCGCTTCCCTTGGTGTTTATGTTTCTTATGCTGTTTAGTTTGTGGAGGAGGAGGGGATGTCTTATCTCATTTACCAATCTCACCTCCTCCTGCTGACTGCGACCTTCTCGACGGGTATCGGATACTCGTTGCTGAAGCAGGCATCGCAGAAGTTTTCTCTTTCCCTTACACAGCTTCTTAGACCCTCGAGGGAAAGATATCTCAGGGAATCAACTCCTATGAACTCCTTTATTTCCTCCAGGCCCATTCTGTTGGCTATAAGCTCCTCCCTTGTGGGCGTATCTATCCCGTAGTAGCAGGGACCTATAACAGGAGGAGAGGCTATCCTCATATGTATCTCCTTCGCTCCCGCACGCCTGAGCATGTTAACTATCCTCTTAGAGGTGGTTCCCCTAACCAGAGAATCGTCTATTACCACGATTTTCTTCCCCTTCAAGACCGCCCTGTTGGGGCTCAGTTTCATAAGGACCCTGAGGTTCCTGAGTTCCTGTGTGGGCTCTATGAAGCTCCTTCCAACGTAGTGGTTCCTTATAAGTCCCATCTCGAAGGGAAGCCCTTTCTCCTGGGCGTAGCCTATGGCGGGAACAACTCCCGAGTCCGGAACGGGCACCACCACGTCCGCTTCTGTGTCGTCCTCCCGTGCCAGCTGTCTACCCAGCTCCTTTCTGACCTCGTAGGCCCACTCTCCGAATATAAAGCTGTCTGGCCTTGAGAAGTATACAAACTCGAATATACACTGGGCCCTTTTAGCCCCATCGAAGGGAAAGTAGCTCCTTATACCCCCCTCGTCTACAACGAGAACCTCGCCCGGTCTTATCTCCCTCCACAGGTCCCCTTCCACAATCTCGAAGGCACAGCTCTCCGAGGCAAAGAGGAGCGTCTTTCCCTTTCTGCCCACCGCCAGAGGTCTGAAACCCAAAGGATCCCTCCCTGCGATGAGCTTATCTCCCGCTATCATCAGAAAGCTGTAGGCTCCTTCTACCCTGCTAAGGGCATAGAATAGCCTTGGAAGGATCTCCCTGTCCCTCGGATGAAGCTTCACACCTTCAGGCAAGAAAGTCTCTCCCGTATCGATCAGGGCTAAGAACAGCTCCGTATCGGAGCTATACCGGAACTCTACACCCCTCGCCTCAAGCTCTCCCCTGAGGCTCAGATAGTTCACAAGGTTTCCGTTGTGGACTATTGCCAGTTCCCCCAGATCGGTTTTTCTGACTATCGGCTGGGCGTTGGTAGCCCCCGAATCCCCCGCGGTGGAATATCTGACATGGGCTATTGCCATACTTCCCTTCAGGTAGTTCAAATCCTCCTGCTTAAGGGCTTCCAGGACCCTGCCCGGCTTTTTAATGGTTCTTATTTCTTTTCCGTCCGAGGAGCTTAAGCCAAAGCTCTCCTGCCCTCTGTGCTGTAGGGAGTATATCTGAAGGAAGGCATACTGGGAGGCATACGAACTGCCCCACACACCCGCTATTCCGCACATGCCAGCAGTATTAATATAGCCTACCTGAGCTGGACGGATAGATTTCTGATCTTCCCCTTGAGAAGAAGTCTCCCCAGATCGCCTTTGAAGAGGGCGTTCAACTCGGTGTCCTCAAATTTTTTCGCGTTTATCTTCAGTGTCCCTCCTCCTTTCAGCTTCATACCTGCGTAATCTATCTCTCCCTCGAACCTCTCTCCCTTGAATTCGAGCTTTACCCCGTCCACACGGACACTTCTGAGATCAAGCTCCTTAAATAGAACCTTACCGAAAATCTTGTTTTCCCGGAGCCTTATCCTGCCTCCGAGTTCGCCTATACCCTTGATGCACCTGAAATTCCCGGCCTCCATGGATACGTTTCCGGTAGGACTGATCTTTCCTCTCAGATATCCTTCACCGCAGAGGGCATACAGGATAAGACCGGAAGGCCTCAACCTCAACCTAATAAGGTCCAGCTCAGCCCAGAGCTCATTACCTATGAACAGCTTTGCCTTCCTGAAGCTGATCCCAAAGAGATCTTCCTCAACCTTCTCCGGTATAAGGTTAACTCCGTTCCCACTGAGAAACTTATCCAGCAGTATCGCCTTTGGAACAGCGGAGAGCAGTAGTAACGAGGAGGTGATCAGGAAGATAAAGACAACGATCAGAGCCTTAGAAATAGAAGTCTTCTTCATCTTCCCCTTCTTCTTGCTTATTCTCCTCTTTCTTCTTCTCCTCGAGTCTTCTCTTTATCTCCTCCGAGAGCTTTTTGTGCTCCTCCGTTATCCTTGTGAGCTCTTCCGGAGAGGAGATTATGTAAGGCGTTATGAATATAAAAAGGGTCGTCTTGTCGTCCTGCTTTACATCCCTCCTGAAAAGTCTTCCCAAGATAGGTATCCTCCAGAGTCCGGGAACACCCTCTATTGTTTTAAGAGTTTTTGTGCTAACAAGTCCACCGAGGATCACCGTTTGGCCGTTCTCTATTACCACATCCGAGTTGACCTCCCTGTTGGAGGTCACGGGAACCGTGTAGCTGGTCGCTCCTATCTGATTGGTAACGAAGTCTATTATCTCCTGCAGGGTCAGGTTTATAGTCAGGCGCAGGTTATCTCCCGAAATGCGGGGTGTCACGTCCAGCTCGAGCCCCACTTCCTTGTAATCGTAGGTTATTATGGGCTGGCCGTTTATGTCGAACTTAAGACCCTCCGCGTAAGGTATAACCTGCCCCACCTTTATAACAGCAGGCTGGTTGTCAAGCGTCAGAACCTTTGGATTTGAAACTATGTTAAAGCCCGAACCGCTTTCCAATAGGGAGAAAAGGAGCACGAGATCCGGGAAGAAAAGCTCAGTTCCGCCTACAGATATGGTCTTTCCCGCATCTGAAAAGACTCCCATTAGGAAGTTTCCCGATATGAAGGAGCTGTATATGTCCGTGAGAGTGCTACCTCTGAAACTGGCACCTCCTCTCTTTCCGAGGACCTGCCACCTTACACCTATGTCCAGCAGGCTTTTGGTGGATGCCTCTACTATGGTGGCTGCGATGAGGACTTGTTTTCTCCTTATGTCCAGCTTGGATATCAGCCTTTTGAGGCTCTCATACTCGGATCTCGTTCCGTAAAGTATCACCGAGTTCGTTCCCCTGTCAAAGCCTATCCTCATCCCCTCTTTGGTAGTTATCACGGTTAAAGGCTGAGGTGCGGGCTTGGGTGCAGGCTTTTGAGGTCTTCCGACTCTCTGTTGCCCTGGCGTTCTGGGTTTAGCAGGTTGAGTCCTCTGCCTCTGAACCGTGCGTGTGGTTCCCTTTATCCTTCCTGACCCCCCGAGCAAGCTCTGGAGACTCTGGGCCACCTCGTCCGCGGAAACGAATCTGAGAGGAATTATGTAAAAGCCCCTTACCTCCGATACTACCTCCTCTGTATCTATCTGAGAGAGGATCTTCCTTATAGCTTCATGGGCGCCTTTAGGTGCAAAGACTATGAGAGCGTTCGCCTCCTCACTGGAGGAGACTACGAGAGGTGTTCCGAACCGTCTGCTGATTACAGATCCGAGAGGGGAAATTATTCTGACCGCCTCCTTTGCGGACAGATGCCTGAGCTTGTATACCTTTACCTCACCCTCCGCCCCGCTCTTGTCTATGTTCAGTAAGATCTTCTTCACCTTTTGTATGTTTTCGCCTACATCCGCTACGATCAGAGAGTTCGAGGGTGTGTGGACCGAGACCCTAGCAAAGGGAGAGAGAAAGGGCCTTATCGCGTTCATGGCTGTCTGGGCTTCCGTATGTCGTAGGTTGAAAACGAGGGTGGCGAGCTCCCCACCCGAGGGCTTTCTTTTTACATCAGCTACTGTGATTGCCTCATTTACAGGAAGGATCTTCACCACCCTGTCCCCTTCTATAACACCGAAACCCTGCATGAACAGGGCGGAGGTGAATACGTCCCAGGCCTCCTTTATCTTCAGAGGTTTTGAGAAAACAAGTGTTAGCTTCCCCCTAACTGCGGGATCCACCACCACGTTTTTTCCTATAAGCTCCCCCATGAAGAGGGCCAGATCCTTCACGTCCGCATCTTGGAAGTTGAGGACAACCTCCCCTTTGCTTTTAGCCTCCCTTGCCAGCTCTTCAAAGCTCTTTTCCTGAGCTAAGGCTATCGACAGGACAAAGATCAGAAAAAGAACCGCTTTCTTCATGTTTTGTGAAGTATTATAAAAGCTAAACCATCCAGCGGGGGGAGAATGCTATACTATTTCTTGAAAACTGAGCAGGACTAAAGGGCCTGCCGGCTCCTTGGCAAGGGAATAAGCAATAGGGCTTTTCGGTGCATCAAGATGTCTTGATGTTTTGATGCTTTGATGACATAATCCTGGACCGGTTGATATGCAAGGTTTTAAATGGGCTAAATTTTAAGGTCTTTTGCAAGACCGGCAGTTTTCGGAAATTAACTTCATTTGCAGAGATAGGGAGTTGCATAAGTTATTGAAGTGACTTATATTATTAAACGGCTCGTTTGGGGTTCTAATGTGCCGTTGTGGAGTTGAAAGGAGGTCCTCCAGAGACAGCTCTTTGCCTCTGTCCTCGTTCTAATGTGCCGTTGTGGAGTTGAAAGCTTATGTTCCCACAAGGGAACAGAGGGAATGGCTTGATGTTCTAATGTGCCGTTGTGGAGTTGAAAGATAGGATTGTTATTGGTATTTTTGCTTTATTAATCGGTTCTAATGTGCCGTTGTGGAGTTGAAAGTTCCTTTACTGCCTCAGCTACCGCCATGAGTTGAACGTTCTAATGTGCCGTTGTGGAGTTGAAAGTAATGCAACCTTGAAAATCTCTGGATTTTCAATACCTTGTTCTAATGTGCCGTTGTGGAGTTGAAAGTCTTGGTTATTGTCATTGAGCCGACTGACGAACCGCGAGTTCTAATGTGCCGTTATGGAGTTGAAAGTTAGTATCAGCGATGGGGATGGTGTTGGGAGTTGCATCCTTCCATTCTTAATGTGCCGTGTGGATTAAGTAAACTCGGACGGTAATAACTGCAAAGCTGTTTTAACCGCCGTCGCCCGGAAAGAATCCCATCAAGGTTAAATTAATAACTATGAACCCAAAGCTCGAGATAGAGACCTTATACGAGGTCAGCAAGGTCCTCTCGGGAAGCCTGAACCTGGAGGAAACCGTCCCTTACGTTCTCAGGCTCCTCAAAAAGCTCATGGGATTTGACAGAGTTACCTTAACCCTCTACGATCCCTCCACCGATCAGATAGTGGTCAGAGCCACCTCTTCGGGGAGCTTTCCGAAGGAAGGTTTCAAGAAAGGGGAGGGCATAACGGGAAAGGTCTGGAAGCACGGTGTCCCCATAGTGGTCCCCGACATATCCCAGGAGCCAGAGTTCCTCAACAAGCTCTGGAAGAGAAAGAACCTGAAGGGGAAGAAGATAGCCTTCATAGCGGTCCCCATAAAGGTGGGCGGGAAGGTGGTTGGCGTCCTGAGTGCGGACAGGGAGCTTTCCAAGAAGGACTCCCTCGACGACTACACAAGGTTCCTCAACATGATAGCCACCCTCGTGGCCAACGCCTTCTCCCTTGAGAGGAAGGTGGAGGAGGAGAGGAGGACCCTCGAGGACGAGAAGAGGGCCTTGGAGGCGGAGCTGAGGAGAGTCTACGAGAAGCTCCACGTGGAGGGTATAGTGGGGAGGAGCAGGGAGATAATGGAGGTCCTCGACCTCATTCACCGAGTCGCCCCCACCAACGCCACGGTTCTCCTGAGGGGAGAGAGCGGTGTGGGGAAGGAGCTCTTTGCGAGGGCCATACACTTCCTAAGCCCGAGGGCGGACAAGCCCTTCGTGGCGGTGAACTGCGGGGCTATACCAGAGACCCTCCTGGAGGCGGAGCTCTTCGGATACGAGAAGGGGGCCTTCACGGGAGCTTACTCCTCGAAGAAGGGGAAGTTCGAGCTGGCCCAGGGAGGGACCATCTTCTTAGACGAGATAGGGGAGCTCCCCCTCCACCTCCAGGTCAAGCTCCTTAGAGTTCTCCAGGAGAAGGAGATCGAGAGACTCGGGGGGACCAAGCCCATAAAGGTGGACGTGCGCATAGTGGCGGCCACAAACAGGGACCTGGAGAGGATGGTGGCGGAGGGAAAGTTCAGGGAGGACCTCTACTACAGACTGAGCGTCATCCCCATCTTCATACCTCCCCTGAGGGAGAGGAGGGAGGACATACCAGTCCTCGTCCAGCACTTCCTGGATCGCTTCAACAGGGAATACAGCAAGGAGGTGAAGGTCTCCCCAGAGGTGATGGAGGCCTTCTTAAGATACGAGTGGAGGGGGAACGTGAGGGAGCTCCAGAACGTCTTGGAGAGGATGGTCATACTGGACACGGACGGCCTGCTCACCTTGGAGGACCTCCCTCCCGAGATAAGGAGGAGCGAAAGGAAAGAACCCAGGCCAGTCCCAGTTCCCACGAACGGGGAGTCCATATGGGACGTGGAGAAGAGGCTGATAGAGAGGGCTCTCGAGGAGAGCGGTTTCGTGATAAAGGAGGCGGCCAAGAGGCTCGGCATGACGCCGAGGCAGGTGAGCTACAGGATAAAGAAGTACGGGATAAAATTACCAAGATGAGCAAAGGGCCTTACCTCTCCAGGATAAGGATCTACCCCATAAAGGGGCTGGACCCAGTGGACCTTGAAGAGGTCTCCACCACCACAAAAGGATCTCTCCTCCACGACAGGGAGATCGCCCTCTTCGACGAGGAGGGGAAGATAGTCAGCGGTAAGAGGGAGAGGAAGATCCACAGGATAAGGAGCGAGGCGGATCTGGAGACTGGAGTCTTCCGCTTCAGGTTCGAGGGAAAGGTCTACGAGTTCTCTGTGGAGGAGACCAAGGCCATGGAGGACTTCTTCTCTGAGGTCCTCGGATACAGAGTTTTCCTGAGAAGGTCCTCCGAGGGCTTCCCAGACGACAGGAAGGCCCACGGCCCGACCCTGATAAGCACCGCAACTATCAGGGAGATAGCTGGATGGTTCGGCCTCGAGGAGGAGAACGTGAGGAGGAGGTTCAGGGCCAACTTGGAGATAGACGGAGTCCCTCCCTTCTGGGAGGACCAGCTGGTGGGCGAGGACTCCCCGAGGGAGTTTTACATAGGAGAGGTCCTCTTCTCTGGTGAGGGGATCTCCAAGCGCTGTCCAGTTCCCACCAGGGACCCCTTCACGGGGGAGGAGCTCAAAGGCTTCGTGAAGACCTTCATCGAGAGGCGTAAAGAAACCCTCCCTCCCTGGTCCCCGAGGAAGAGGTTCGAGGACACCTTCTACAGGCTCTCAGTAAACACCAGCGTCCTGAAGGGGGGAGTTCTCAGGATCGGTGATGAGCTAAGACTCTCACCCTGACGCCCGAGTACTTGAGGTCTGGCTCCTTGGAGTAGGGATCCACCCTGTCCGAGAGCAGGAAGTTGAGGGGATTCCCGAACTCCTTGGGATAGCCGAAGGGGGCGAATATGTGTCCCCTCTTGATATTTGCGAACCTCACAACCCTCACCACCTGGTGGCCGTCCTTCAAGAGGACCACCTCGTCCCCCTCCTCGATGCCGAGCTCCCCTGCGTCCTCTGGATTCATCAGGAGGAAGGGAGGTATCTCGCCCTTGAGGAGCTGGGGGCTCTTGCCCGTCCTCGTCATGGTGTGCCACTGGTCTTTGAGCCTTCCAGTGGTCAGGAGAAACTCCCCCTCTTCCGATGCTACCTCGAACCTGGCTGGATGGAACCTGGCCCTCCCGCTCTCTGTGGGGAACCTGAGATCCTCGTAAAGCCACCTCCTCCCCCACCTTGCGGGGAGCTTCTCGTAGGTCAGGTCGCTCATGTCGCAGATCCTCCCCTTCGTGGAGAGTTTAAACTCCTCGAAGATCTCCTCTGGAGAGCTGTAAGGAAAGAGCTTCTCAGCCCCCATCCTCCTCGCAAGCTCCGTGAAGATGAGCCAGTCGGGCTTGGACTCCCCGTAAGGCTCTGAGAAGCTCTCGCAGAAGGTCACCGTCCTGTCGGAGCCCGTCATCACCCCCTCCTTCTCCCCCAGCTGGGCGGCTGGGAGGACAAGGTTGGCAAACTCGCAGGTGTCGTTCCAATAGGCGTCCTGGACCACGAGGAAGACCCTTTCAAGGGCTTTGTAAACCTTGTCCAGCCTCGGGAGGGAGACCGCTGGATTGGTGCAGACGACCCAGAGGAGCTTTATCCTGCCCTCAAGGATCAGGTCCACCGCCTCCGTTATGGTGGGGCCAGGATCTGGCCTTATTCCTTTAACCCCCCAGAACTCCTCCATAAAC
>JALWVU010000010.1 GCA_027079305.1 Aquificaceae bacterium | reverse complement strand
ACCCCCCACGACTTACCGGCCTCCCCCGTTCCCTCAATCCTCTCTTTACTCTATGAGCCAGGTGTTTGCTTCGAACCCCCACCGGGGGATTTCGAAGCAAACCGGGGCCTCCGTATCAACCCCCCACTTCTACCCTCGTTCAGGCGGGGTTGCCAAAATGCGTTTCTTCGGCGAAAATAGGACATCCGCGACCATCGCCCGTCAGCGGAAACGAACAAGAGGAGGATGATATGCCTACACCATCACAGCCCACTGCCGCTCAAGCCCGTGCCCAAGACCGGGACTTCATCGCCCGGTGCAGTTTGTCGGCTTTGCGCGGGCAACTGCCTCTCTCCTGGCCCGTCTCCCCCGACATCCCTCCTTCCCCCAAGCGGGTCTACCGCTCCCACTACGTCTATCAGGGCTGGGAGGAGTTGGAGGACGCCGCCCGACGGAAGCATTTCTCCGACTTCGACATCCTCCTCCGTCTGGTGGACTTCAGTACGCTGCGGGACGAACTCGCCCACCGCCTCGGCTGGACCTCCGCCAAAGGGCACGTCCCCTTCGACCCGGTCTCGATGTTCCTATTGATCGGCTGGCGCATCGTCAATGGCTGGAGTCGGGCTGAACTGCTCCGCAAACTCCACGACCCGCGCTACGCCGACTACGCCCGTCTGTTCGGCTTCGAGGAGGGCTGCTTCCCCACCGAAGGCGGCCTCCGCCATTGGCTGACGGCCCTTGGGCAGCACTCCCAGAACGGCGACACCGTCAGCGTCGCGCTGGACGAGAAGCAGGCCACCGCTGTGGCCTGGGAGTACCTCAACGACCTCATCGCCCGGTCGGTCACCCTGCTGCTCGAAAGCGGGTTCATCACCCCGTCCGCTTGGGGAGAGGCCCTCATCTGCCCCGATGGGATGCTCCACGATGCCGCTTCCCGCCTCAAGTGCGGCTCCGTCACCGAGACCTGCTATCAGCCCACCTCCGCCGACAACCCGCGCCCTTGCCCGGCGCAGAAAAAAGGACACCGGGGCTGCGATTGCGACACCCTGGCCTGCGCCGAGGTGTGCCGCCGGGCGACTCCCCGCGACCCCGAAGCCCGTCTCGTCCAATACCGCGGCACCAATCAGCCCCCGGCCGCGTCCGAGGAGCAGGACGACGAGGAGAAGACCGGCCGTGGCGTGCTCCGTTATGGGTATGCCAGTCTGCCGTTGCTCCTCGTAGACCCCACCCGGCGCTTCCACGTCATCCTGGCCGACCACTTCTCCATCGCCAACGACCGCCAGGAAGTCCCCTTCGCCGCGCAACTCCTCCAACTCGCATCCTGCTATCCCACTCTGCGGGTGAAGGATGTGGTCGGCGATGCCGCGTTCGGCTACACCGTCGTCTTGCGGGTGGTGTATAAGAACCTCCGGGCCCGACGGGTGATCGACCTGCGGGCTCATCCGACCGACCGCGACCGGAAACGGTGGCCGGAGCGCGGGTACGACGACCACGGGCGTCCGATCTGTGCCCTCGGCTACCGGCTCACTTCCAACGGCTTTGACTTCGCCAAACGCCGTCACAAGTGGTTCTGCCGCCAGGTCTGCCAGACGGGCGAGGAACCGGCGGTCGAGCTCGAAGATGTTCCCCAGCCGCCTATGGAGTGTCCCCACCTGCGAGAGGACTCCGCTTTCGGCTACATCCTCAACGTCGGGTTCTCCTTCGCGGACGGATCGTGTCGTCTGGCCCGCGATGTCCCCTACGGCTCGGCCGCCTGGAAGCGGCTCTACCACCGCGCCCGCAACGCTTCCGAGAGCCGCAACGCCACTTTCGAGCGGTGGGGTCTCAAACGCCTGCCGGTCTATGGGGTTCCGCGTTCCAAGGCCATCATCTTCCTCGCTGACGTCTGGGCGAACCTCACCACTTTGGCCCGGCTCTTCCGCGAGGCGACTGCTGCTACCGGCGGATAAGAGAGTCGGCCTCTCCACATAGCCTTTCCTCCACCGGGCGGCCCGACCGCGCGGTGCGTTCCCCTTTGCCTCCCATCCGATTTCGAGCCCGCTCGTCGCTCTCGTTCAACCCCCTGACGCCACTCCCGCCCCCGCTCACCCTGCCGTTTGCTTCGTTTCGGGCGTGCCGGAGGGGGCGCGTCGGCTCGGCCAACCCCCCACGACTTACCGGCCTCCCCCGTTCCCTCAATCCCCTCTTTACTCTATGA
>JALWVU010000009.1 GCA_027079305.1 Aquificaceae bacterium | reverse complement strand
GGATTTGAGCGGATATCAAATTATACTATATAAATGACGAGCGGGCGTAGTTCAGTGGTAGAACGCCTGCTTCCCAAGCAGGAGGTCGCGGGTTCAAGTCCCGTCGCCCGCTTTAAAATAATTCATCGTTGGAAAGTTACGGGATAAAGCTGACCCCCGCAAGAGTAATTATCCCTTCCTGAATTCAAATCTAAAGAACAAGGGGCGGGATAACGATGTCCATTTTTACAGAGGTTGTTATCTCGAGTATGAGCGTCACGATGGAAAAAAGCAAGGTTTTCGGCGTCATAGGGCTTGGAAGGTGCTGTTACTATATTGCCAATGTGCGGGTAGAGTCTGGGGCTGAAGTGATCGCATATCTTGCACCAATGCCTACTTTAGAGATGCTTTGGAGCTGCAGAGAATAGGAAGCCGAACTTTTCTCTTGCATCAAGAAAAGCTGTATATACTTTAAAAGATATACGGGGGAAGAATTATGAAGATCTCTAAGGTTTTCAGAAGCGGGAACTCTATAGCGGTAAGGATACCCAAGGAGTTTGGGCTAAAAGAGGGAGAGGTTTACTTAAAAAAAGAAGATGAAACAATCGTGATAATCCCCAAGGAAAGCAAATGGGACAGGCTCTTCAAAGAACTTGAAGGAGTTCATGAATCAAGAAAATTCCTGAGGGAAAGAAACCAGCCAGAACCTCAGTCGAGGGATATCTTTTAAATGATCTACTTGCTAGATACCAATATATGCAGCTACATCATAAGGAGCAGACCAGAACATATAAAAATTAAACTTGAAGAGGTTGAAAGAAATAATAATATAGGCTTGTCATCAGTTGTCGTTTCGGAACTTTTCTATGGTGCATATAAAAAAGGCAGCAGTCGATTAATTAAATTAATTGAGAACTTTGTAGATTACTTTGACATTTATAATTATGACCTTAATGCAGCGGTTGAATATGGAAGACTCAGATCACGCCTGGAAAAACAAGGGATAGTGATAGGAGCTTATGATTTACAGATTGCAGCCCATGCAATTTCATTAGATGCGGTTCTCGTAACAAACAATCTTAAGGAATTCGGAAAAATAAAAGGCTTAAAAGTTGAGAATTGGGTCTAAAAGAATTTAGAAATATTCTCTGAGGCCCATTTCAGCTTGAGCCTCCTTGAATAAAATTTTCTTTTCTGCTACTGGCATTATTTGATGGATAAGATCCATCATAATTTTTTTACTCCCGCCTTCTCGTGTTCCACTCCATGTATATGGCATAAAGGGCGGGGACGAAGAGAAGGACTATGATGAAGGTTGAGAGAATTCCTCCGACCATTGGCGCGGCTATTCTGGACATCACTTCAGAGCCAGTTCCGTGACCGCTCATAATGGGCAGAAGTCCCAAGAGGATAGCTGAAAAGGTCATGAAGATTGGACGGATTCTCTTGACTGCGCCAGAGTATATTGCCTCAAAGGCCTCCTCACGCGTGGTTATCCTTCCGCCGAGTTCAAGGGCTCTGTGAAGCAGGGAGTTCTGAATGTAAACCACCATCACTATCCCCATCTCAGCGGCGATCCCCAGGAGGGCCAGGAATCCAGCGATTGAAGCTATAGAGATGTTGTAACCGAGGATGTACATCAGAAGGAGTCCGCCGAAGGTTGCCACAGGCAGAGTTAGCAGAACCAGGATCGTTTCAAAGAGCCTGTTGAAGGTGAAGTAAACGAGGAGAACTATGAGGAGGATGACGATGGGAATGATAACCTTCAGGTTCTCTAATGCTTTCTTCCAGTACTCAAACTGACCGCTCCACTCGTAGTAGTAACCCTTGGGAAGCTTGAGCTTTTCCTGAAGAACCTTTTCAGCCCTTGAGATGACGGTTCCCATATCAACCTTCGGATCAGGAGTTATAAAGACGTAGCTGGTGAGCAGACCGTTCTCGGACTTGATGCTGATGGGGCTCTCGGTCCTCACGATCCTTGCGACCGCGGAGAGGGGAATGAGCCTGTCTCTGAGAGGGATCATCAGATTCTCAAGGTCATAGCGGTAGTCAAGGGGAACACCCAGTGTAATACCGTAGCGTTCCCTCCCGAGTATCATAGTTGAAGCTGGTGAGTTGGCAAAGAGCTGGGCGATAGCCATGTTTATGTCCGAAACTGTAAGACCGTACCTCTCAAGAACCTCTCTTCTGGGGATGATCTCAACGTAGGTTGCCTTTATGGATCTCTCGCCAAAGATGCTCATTATCCCGTCTACGTCTTTTATCATCTGCTCAATCTGCTGGGCTATGTGGTTGAGCCTGTTGATGTCGTCACCGTAGATCTTTATGCCCAGTGGTGTCTGTATGCCCGTGGTTATCATGTCAATCCTTCCCTTAATGGGCATAGTCCACATGTTGGAAAGGCCCGGGACGGATATAGCCTGGTCCATCTCTCTTATCAGCTCGGTGAATTCAATAGGTCTCTCTTCGGGAAATACCTTCCTGAGCAGATTTTTTATAGACTCAGGGATATTCCAGTTTGAGTAAAACCTCTCTTCCTTTACCTTTCTCCACTCGCTCTGGGGCTTGAGAGTGATGAAGGTCTCAATCATGGAAAAGGGCGCTGGATCCGTTGCGGTTTCAGCCCTTCCCGCCTTTCCAAAAACGCTCTGGACCTCGGGGAACTCTTTCAGGATCCTGTCCTGAATGTTGATGATTCTGAATATTTCCTGCCTTGAGACGCTCGGAACGGAAGTCGGCATGTACAGGAGTGTGCCCTCATTTAGAGGAGGCATGAACTCTCTTCCGAGCTTCTCGTAAATGTAAACGGTGCCTATGCCCATAAGCACGAACAGAAGGAGCATAAGGTACCTGAGCTTGACCGCGGTGTGGAAGAGGGGATCGTAAACCCTGATCAGGAACCTAACAATGGGATTTTTGTGCTCTGGAGGTATGTGGCCTCTTACCAGGAAGTAAATGAGAACTGGAACGATGATAACAGAGATTATTGCTGCGACAAGCATGGAGAGAGTCTTCGTTGCCACGAGGGGCTTGAATAGTCTACCCGCCTGACCTTCAAGGGCAAAGAGGGGCACGAAGGAGACGGTGACGATAAGGAGGGCAAGGAAGATGGGCTTTCCCACATCCCTGGCAGAGTGAGTTATGGCGGTCCACAGGTCGTCACCGTCTTCCCTTCGCCTGTGCACGTTTTCTATAAGAACTATCGCGGCGTCAACCATGGTGCCGATGGCTATTGCTATCCCACCCAGAGACATGATGTTGGAGGTGATCCCTAGGTGGTTCATCGTTATGAAGGTTGCAAGAAGAGAAAGGATCAGGAAGATGATTATTACCACAGCGCTCTGAAGGTGAAAGAGAAAGATCCCGACAATTGCAAGAACAACTATGGATTCCTCAATAAGCTTGGACTTGAGGTTGTCTATCGCTCTCTCAATAAGAGCTGACCTGTCGTAAACAGGAACGAGCTCAACGTCCTCCGGAAGACCTTTCTTAACTTCTTCAATCTTCTTTTTGACGTTTTTTATAACCTTGTAGGCATCCGCGCCGAAGCGCATCACCACAATTCCACCGACTGTGTCCCCCATTCCGTTGTAGTCAGCAACACCCATTCTGTAGGCAGGTGTCTCCACAACGCTTCCGATATCCTCAATCCTTATCGGGACTCCTTTTCTTTCAACGATAACGGTTCTGGCTATATCCTCTCTGGTCTGGGCGTATCCCACAGCCCTAATAAGAAATTCCCTCTCGTTTATCTCAACGTACTTTCCTCCCATCTCAATATTGGTTTTCCTCAGAGCGTTGTAAACGTCCTTCAGAGAGAGGCCGTACTGATAGAGCTTTTCAGGTTTTATCAGAACCCTGTACTCTTTCTCGTAACCGCCAACAGAGGCAACTTCCGCAACGTCCGGGACAGCAAGGAGAGCATACTTAATGTAAAAGTTCTGCAGAGCCCACAGTTCATCAAGTGTTCTCGTCTTTGACACAAGGGCGTACTGATAGACCCAGCCGACCCCCGTTGCATCGGGACCGAGCTGGATGTCCGCCTCCCTTGGGAGCTGTCCTCTTATGGTTGCGAGCTTCTCAAGGACCCGCGACCTCGCCCAGTAGAGGTCCGTGCCGTCCTCAAAGATTATGAAAACGAGGGAGTAGTTGGGAACTGAGTATCCCCTAACAGTTTTGACCTTAGGTACCCCCATCATGTTGGTCACAAGGGGATAGGTGAGCTGGTCTTCAATGACCTGGGGGACCTGACCTATCCATTTGGAGTAAATGATCACCTGAACGTCAGATAGGTCAGGAATTGCATCAATTGGTGTCTTTTTTAGGGAATAAAAACCGTAAAAAAGTAAAAACAATGAGACAAAAATGATCGCTATTCTGTTATGAAGAAAAAATTCCGTAACCTTAACCATCCTCAAAAAAGGATAGCGGTAAGGCAATGTTAATTCAATCTTTAAATTTCTTGATAATTTAACGGAACATTAACATTAAAATGAATACCTAATGGATATTCGGAAAACCCTATATCTAAAAGGATAAACAGGTTCGAAAGGACTTTCCATTTCTTTGTTCATAAATCTTATCTCCGGAGTTAAAGAGAAATTTTTGTAGGAAAGGCCAACAAGAAATGAGGACTGGACAACACCATCTTTAAATGTAAAATACCTAATACCTAATCCACTGTAAAACCTTCTTGTTACAATAAACTTCAATGTTAAGAAAGCAGAAAAAGTATCAATAACTGCTACACCCCTTGAATTTAAATAATCTCCGCCAACTTCCACGGCGCTTTTGAAAAAGTAAAAAAGAATGTCGCCAGTCTCTGAAAAGGGAAAAAGCCAGTGTTGTATTCTATTCAAGTAAATTTTTACATTAAAACCTGTTTTAGATAGATAGCCTAACCTTTGTTCAGTATATGAGAAGGCAAGGTAATGGTGATAGATGCTTGAATTTAAATGAGATTTTCTCAATATTTTAATATTGATTCCCAGAGGTACCAAGAAATAAATCCGGTCTTTCAAACCGATTTGACCGTTAATGAAACCCATATAGTTGTCATTAAAAATAATAAAGTTGCCTTCAAGGAAATTGTCTGTCTGCCTATCAATAATTTCACCATATGAACTAGTTATTGTCAGTAGTACTATTAAATAAATAAACAAGATGCGATCTTTCAGTGATTTGTCCAGACCTCCCATCATGAGTTCTATGAAGCTATCAAACTTTTGATAAATAAATTATCAAATCATTTAAATTGAATCTTCATTAATATGGCGTTAAGGGAAACTATTACGGTGCTCAGGCTCATAAAGACTGCACCTACTGCAGGTTTAAGGATTATACCTGCTGGTGCAAGAACTCCCGCTGCAAGGGGAATGGTTACAACGTTGTAACCCGTTGCCCAGAAGAGGTTCTGGATCATCTTCTTTACAGTAATGCTGGAAAGTAACATGATTTTAACAACGTCTCTGGGATCATTCTTCACCAGAATGATGTCTGCGCTTTCTATGGCAACGTCTGTGCCAGACCCAATAGCTATTCCAACGTCTGCCTGGACAAGGGCAGGGGCATCGTTAACACCGTCACCGACCATTGCAACCTTTAACCCTCTGCTCTGTAGCTCTTTAACCTTTTCCGCCTTCTCGTGGGGGAGAACTCTTGCGAAGACCTCGTCAACGCCCAGCTCCTTTGCAACATACTCAGCAACCTCCTGAGAGTCCCCCGTTATCATAACCACCTTTTTGCCCATCCTTTTAAGCTCTCTGACAGCCTCCCTTGACTCTTCCCTGATCCTGTCAGAGAGGGCTACCGCACCCTCCAGCCTGCCGTCAACGGCAACTAGGACAACGGTTTTGCCCTGGGCTTCAAGCTCCCTTACCTTCTCATTAACTTTCCCGTCAAGGGAGACACCAAGTTCTTCCATTAGGAGAGCGGTTCCCACCGCCACTTCCTTTCCATCCACCCTCCCAACAACACCCTTACCAGGTACAGCCCTGAAGTCCTCCGCCTGGGGAATGTCAATACCACTTCCCTTAGCGTGCTCTAATATTGACTGGGCTATAACGTGCTCTGAGTTTCGCTCAAGGCTTGCGGTTAATCTGAGAACCTCGTCCTGAGAGAGGTTTCCTGCAACCACGTCGGAAACGCCGAACCTCCCTTCAGTGAGCGTTCCGGTTTTGTCAAACATGACTGCATCAACCATCCGAATAGTCTCAAGGGCAAGGCGGTTCCGTACAAGAATGCCATTCCTGGCGGAGTAAGAGGTTGAAAAGGCAACAACCAGAGGTATCGCAAGCCCAAGAGCATGGGGACAGGCTATCACCATAACGGTCACAGCCCTTTCAACCGCAAACTGAACGTCCTGACCGAGCGACAGCCAGGCTATAAAGGAACCACCGCCTACCGTAATCGCCACGATCGTAAGGTAAAAGGCAACCCTGTCCGCCATATCCTGAAGTCTCGTTTTTGATTCCTGAGCTTCTTTGACAAGCTTCAGTACCTGGCTCAGGTAGGTCTCCTCCCCCGTCTTTTCCACCCTGACCTTAAGTGAGCCTTCCATATTTATTGCTCCGCCGATGACTCTGTCCCCCTCTCCCTTAGGAACGGGTTTTGATTCCCCCGTAAGCATAGCCTCATTAAGATGACTTGAGCCCTCTATTATTACACCGTCGGCAGGAACCTTTTCTCCCGGTTTAATAAGAACAACGTCACCGGGCTTGAGGTCAGAGACGTGAACCTCAACAACCTCACCATTTTTAACGAGGTTTGCAGTCGTGGGCATCAGTTTTACGAGCTCTTCAAGAGCCCTGGAAGCGCCCAAAACCGACTTCATCTCAATCCAGTGTCCCCAGAGCATTACCACAATAAGGGTTGTCAGCTCCCAGAAAAATTCCTTCCCTCCGAAGATTAGAGTGGACACACTGTAGAGGAAAGCAACAGAAATCGCTATACCTATAAGAGTCATCATTCCGGGCTTTCTTATCTTCAGCTCATCAGCCATTCCTCTCAGGAAAAAGAGTCCGCCGTAGAAGAAAACTACCGTTGCCAAAAGAGGCGCTATCAGGCCGCTTCCGGGAAATTCAGGCATTGTAAATCCAAGTAGCTCCTGAAGGCTCGGTGAAAAGAGGACAACAAAAATAGTTAAAATTGATGAAACAATAGCTTTCTTTTTAATTTCATCCATGTGCATATGATGTTCATGTCTTTTGTGTTCCTTTACTTCCTTTTTTTCCATTGCATGATGCATGTTAGATCCACAGGAATGTTCTGACCCATGCATGTGAGCCCCGCAAGAATGCTCGCCCTTCATATCAAATCCCTCCTTCAGCTGACATCTGGTTCCACCCGCTATCCGGGATTCAGGCTGGGGCAAATAAGAAAGATTATCCTTTCACAAGGTACTTGGCAAAGGCAAGGATGCCAAGAACAAGAAACAGAACAACGAGGACCAATATTAGACCCATTCCCCACCCGTGCATTCCCCAGCTTTCCATCATTTAAGCCTCCTATCTGTTTGCGCCTATTCCAAAATCATAAACAAGCTGACCCCCTAAGTTACCCTGGATTAAAACCCCTAC
>JALWVU010000008.1 GCA_027079305.1 Aquificaceae bacterium | reverse complement strand
TGCTAAAGATGAAAAACCCGCATTGGAGAAAGACATTTCAGATGCGGAAGAAGCGCTTGAGACAGCCAGGGCATCATGGAAATTCTGGAATAAAAAAACCCAGATTCGACTTGCTAAAAATGCGTTAGCTGAAGCAAAAAGGAAGAAAAAAGAAATATCGGCAATTATAGAAGTTGGTCCTGATACAATTCAGGATATGAAAATTGCCATTGAAGATGCAAAAGATAATATATTGTCTGTCGAAGAGGAGATCAAGGTTGATAAAGATGCCAGATTGCGTCAATTGGATCTTGATAAATTGTATGCAAAAATTACAGATGCTGAACAAAAGCTCTCCAAATTGACGGAGGAAGCAATAAAAGCAACTGAAAAAGGCATCAGTAACACAGAAGGTGTGTTATCTAAGGATAGGGAATTTGCATTGTCTTCTGCCAAAGAATTGGAGGAAGTACAAGGGGATATAACGGATGCTGAGTATGAATTTTCACAGGCCAAAGAGGCTTTAGAGGAAGAAACTCCAAATACAGAAAGATGGCATGAAATGAGGAATAAGGTGGCGGATTTAGCCACTAAACTCGATGAACTCGACAATCGTCGGAAGATCATCACGGATAACATTAGCACTGCAGAAGTGAATATCCATGAGACGGAGGCGACGTTGAGAACATTGAAAACTGATCTTTTAATGGCAAAACGTAATTATAACGATTTTGTTCTGTCAGTTGATAAAGCTCGACAGATGGGAGAAAATCTTGTAATAATCTTTAAAAACCAACCACTGAAAGTATCAGGATCTTCAATAATAAAAGGCAGAAATGCTATGACGCTTGCTGTCTTGGATGCAGCAAACAGCACAACGAGAGCAACAGCAAAAGAGTTGGCTGATCGTGCATCTAGCAGGTTGGAGTTACTCGAGGCGATGCGGGTCAAAGAAGGAATAGCATCAGCGGCCATTGCAGAAGAGGTAGCAAGATACAATGAGGCTGCTCAAAAATACTCGGAAGAGTATGCAGAATTCGGTGAAGAGAGCCTATCCACTGATTCATCAAGTGATCGTGCATTTGATCAGGAAGAAGTTGAAAAGGTAGAAAGAGAAAAACCAAAACTGTATACATAGTCGTTGTGGTGACTGGCAATAATAGTCAGTCACCATTTTTTGTAAAAATTATATGATGTAATGAGGTATGTGATGATAGAAAAATATTTGCAGTGGGATGAATTGCATCAATATAATGTACAAATGCAACGCATGATTAGTGTATTACAAAAGTATTTTGCACAATACAAAATCATGTGGATGCAAAGTGCTGATATTGTACAATGGCTTGATAGATTATCTGCAACATTGGATATTTTGCAGTGTATGTATATTTATAATACTGATGATTTGGTGGCATTAAGTTCGTCTGGATTGCCGTCTCGGCGTCATTTTGATTTGCTGCAGTTAACTGTCAATAATTTGCGTAATAGTGAATGTGTTGATATAAGTAAGCAAAAAACACAATTTATTGATGAGATTTTTAGAAATCGACAAATTAACAATGTGATGCTATCTGACATTGCAAAAACACGTGGACAACAAATGTGTTTTGATCGAGAGATTATTTCTCCATTTCAATTCACATATTTACAGGAACGACAATGTCCCCATGATAGTCGCAAAGCATTTGTCTGTACGTGGGAACGTATAGTAAATGATAGCGTATTAACAAAATACGTTATGTTGTTTGAGATTGATAGTCAGGCTAATGATGACTTCGATGAAATCATGGAGAGATTACAATCTGCTGTTAGACTTGAAACAAGATTGATTTTGCAATTGGATAAACATGCACGACATATTGATATTGTTGATGCTTACATATATCCGAAGTGGATAGGTAGGTTAATTGTTGGTCCAGTTTGGATGGGTAATTTTACTGATGATGATAATGTAATTCAGAAAATCATTAGTAAAAACACCAATCGTGAAGATAATTGTGCCTTGCAGATTATTTATGAACATACTTTTTCTGATCATGAAGTGTCTATAAACAACGTACATGATGAGCGAGGTATGAAAATCTCACACATACAATCATTTGCTTCTAGTAGTATTCATGAATATAAAGAGCGTGGTGTAGTGCATAGTGAAGAGCATATTTTTGCTCCGCATTATGTTATAAGACAATTAGATGTTATCAATCGGAAATTATTACATGCAATAGAGGAGATATGATATGGATACGTC
>JALWVU010000007.1 GCA_027079305.1 Aquificaceae bacterium | reverse complement strand
CGTTTGGGTCCCCGTAAGAGGAAGTGGCTCAAGGAGTATTTTTATCAAGCTCTTGAGGTTTCAGAAGTTCGTAATAAGGACCTTCAGCGGTTCCTCTTTGAGGAGTTTCTCAAATATTGCGAGGAGAACAAGGTAGAGAAGTTCAGGGACCTAATCAAGGTAGGTGTTCGTCGTCCTGAACTTACGTGGTCAGCTAAGGGCAGTTGGTTTAACCCTCACTTTCATGTTCTCTGGTTTACCGACTGTCCCATTCCACAGGTCCTTTTATCTGTGCTCTGGACCATGCTTACGGGTTCTGGGATCGTGGACATAAGACAGGCATACGATGACTTTGAGAAGGAGCTCCTCAAGTATATGACCAAGTGGTGGGACATACCCGAAGACAAATATGGAGAGGCTCTATGGGGCTTAAAGGGTATGAAAAAGGTAATGGTCCATGGTGTTCGTCTTGTAAAGGAACCTAAGAGATGTCCCTACTGCTCCCGTGAGGATTGTAAGGCTCATCCCGTAGCTATGGCAGAGCTTAAAGAAGCTATAGACCATCGCTATCGTCATGGTCAGACTTGGGAGGCTGAGGTTGTAGCTGTTCGAAAGATGATCGGGGTATCCCGTGAAGCTCTTGTTATGGAGGACCCCAAGATTACTATTCGATACACGGAAGAAGATGGGTTTACTTGGGAGGGAGAGTGGTTGTCCTTTGACCTTTCAATTCCTTACCAAAATAGCGTATGGGTTGTTTGGTGTCCTCCTCTGCGTGCTGGTCCTGTTAAACAGGATAGGGACCATGGTCCTGGCTTTGTTAAACAGGAGGGCCCCATGCAGGGCGGGATCTTGGAGCTGGACGAGGACCTTTTAGACTTCTGAACGCTTCCTCATGGCACACACCTCCCTCCTGAGCCTTTCCTTCCCCTTGCCCGCACGGAAGTATATAGGGAAGTGAAGCGAAGGCTGTCAAGGGCGGAGCGAAGCGGAGAGCCCCGAAGGGGCGTCCCTTGACAGCCGAGCGAACGACCTACAATATTGCACGGGGCAAGGGGAAGGAGGGTTAAAGAAAAAAAACTTGAAATTGTCATACAAATCGTTAAACTTGTTTATATGGGTAGGAGAAGAAATCCAACTGAGGTTCGGGGTGTTAGGTTAGATCCTGAGCTCCTGCGTATAGTTGATCGGTTGGCTGAAAAAAACGGTCTCGACTTTAGCTCTTACATTCGTTCTCTCATAATTGAGGATTTCCTATTGTCTGGTGATCCTGAAGCAGTCAGTTATGCTGTTAGGTTCCTTACTGCGAAGGCTAAGGAGAAAGTGAAAAAGAAAGTGCTTGAAGCTCTTGATCTGGATATGGAGGGTTTTCATGTTGTTCCGCGTTCTGATTGAGGGAGATGGCTATTTTGGTGTTGAAACTCTTACATACTCTGAGCTCCTTCGTAGGATAGATCAACTTCTTCATGAGTGCGTTGTTTATGGCCTTTCTGGTTTCTCGATATCAATCTTGGAGGAGGTGGACCATGAAGGTCAAGGTTCAGAAAATACTCAGGTTGGATCAAACTAAGAACGGGAATAAGAGGTTTCTCGTTCTTGTCTCTCTTGGTTCTAATGAGGATGTTCTTACGGTCATAGCTCGCTCTGATGATGAGGCCAGGCAGATCAAGGAAGGAGCTGAGATTGATGTTATTCCTATCCGTGAGGTTCCTTACATCCTCAACGGTGTATCTGCTAAGGATTTAGATAGTGTGTTGGGTTCCGTTGGCGGGAAATAAATGGTAAGCATCCCCAGGGAGGGGATGCTTGGGAAAGCACCGATGAACACCGTGAGTAAGACCTTTTCTTATTGTGGGTTAGATGGGGAGGTTAGTCAAGGGGGTTGGTTAACTTCACTTGATACTACAGAAACATCTGCGACGGAAAAAGCGGAATGGATAAATCGGAAGCTTCGACTTATTCACTCATGTGGTTCTAAGGTAATTTTGACCATTCGGGACGGTTGCCTAACTCATGTAGCGGTTCCTATCCGGTGTCATTCTCCGCTCTGTCCCACCTGTGCTCGTATGGAACAGGAGGAGACCCTTCGGAAGTATAAACCTATTTTGGAGCAGGCTAAGAAAGGTTCTCGCTATGCTCTGTTTATCACTCTGACTACATGGCAAAGACCTAAAGATGGGGATGAGCTCCGAAGGGTTTATAAAGACCTTTCCACAGCATACCGGAAGCTCCTTGATATGCGTTTGGGTCCCCGTAAGAGGAAGTGGCTCAAGGAGTATTTTTATCAAGCTCTTGAGGTTTCAGAAGTTCGTAATAAGGACCTTCAGCGGTTCCTCTTTGAGGAGTTTCTCAAATATTGCGAGGAGA
>JALWVU010000006.1 GCA_027079305.1 Aquificaceae bacterium | reverse complement strand
GAGGGCGTTCTCTATGGTCTTCCTGTCGTAGCCCACGGTCAGAAGATACTCCAGGCTCCCGTCGTTCACGCTCTCCTCAAAGTCCTCCTTCTTAAGAAGATCCAGGTGGCAGTGGGTATCTATCATGGGGTGTATATATTAATCCGAAGAGGGAGGTTGACAACAGTTGAGGAATAGTGTGCATCTCTGTGCAATTTGGATTAAATTATTGCTGGTATTACTGAGTGTGAAGAGAGTCCAAAACCTCGGTATGTTTAAAGAGGAAAGCAAGCGTTTGTGGCAAGAGTTTATAGCTCTTGTGGAGGAAAAGGAAAAATGCAAAAAGCTAAAACTACCATCCAAGCAAGACTTAAGGTCAAGGGAGAAGAGAAGAAAGTTTTGGAAGACCTCATGAGAAGGTGGTCTTCCTGCATGAGGTTTGCATACAAGAGACTACTGGAAGAAAAGACGAGAAAAGAGCTAAAAAGGGAGCTTCAAAAAATCTTCGGTCTCAACTCCCGCTATGTAGATGACGCTATCCTTGAAGCTCAGAGCATAATTACACTCTCCGGAGAACCGGGCTTCAACCCCAACAAGGTAATCTTCGGAGGAAGAGACCTATTTGAAAAACTCTCCAAAGAGCACCTCTCAGAGAAAGAAAAAGAAAGACTAAGGAAAGACTGGAGAGAGAAAAGACAATGCAACCTCTACTCAAGGGGGGACAAAACAAAGAATGGGAACCTCAACCTCAGGATAGTCAAAGAGGGGGAGAAATACTACCTGAGGGTAAACGTAGGAAACAGGAAGTGGATACTTCCTGAACTTGTGACCTCCCACAAGAGGTGGGGACTCTTTGAAAGTCTTCTCATTCGAGGGGTTCCATATTCGGTAAGGGTTCAGAGGAGGAACGGAAGGTATTACGCGGGACTGTGCCAGAATTTGTGTAAAAAGGAGGAAGGCAGATGAGTGGAAAGAAGAACTTCCCAGAGGTAAACCTGAACGAGCTCCTAAGAGACCTGATCTCAAACACCATAGGCAAACTCCTCGAGGCTGAACTCGAAGACTTCCTCGGCTACAAAAAGCACCAGCGCTCTGACAACCCCAACTCCAGAAACGGTTACTACACCAAATCCTTAAAATCCCAACTTGGAGAGTTTCAGATAAACGTCCCAAGAGACAGATTCTCTGAATTTGATCCTAAGCTCATTCCAAAAGGTTCCAGATCCCTCGTGGAAGACCTCCAACACAAGCTCATGCTCCTATACTCAAAAGGCCTATCCACAAGAGACATCCAAGACATCCTCAAAGACATATACGGCATAGAGCTTAGCCCCTCCACCATCTCCAGACTCACCGACAGAATAATCCCGGAAATCAAAGAGTGGCTCTCAAGACCCTTAGAGCCTGTCTATGCCTTCCTCTTTATCGACTGCACCTTCATAAAGGTGAGGCTGGAAGGCAGGGTAAGAAACGCAGCGGTATACACCGTGGTGGGGATAAATCCCGAGGGCTACAAGGAGATCCTGGGATTCTGGATACTGGAGACAGAGAGCGCCAGTCAATGGGTAAACGTCCTGAACGATCTCAAGAGCAGGGGGGTAGAGGATGTTCTTGTGGTGGTAGCGGACAACCTCAGAGGACTGGAAAGAGCAGTAAGGAGCGTATTTCCCAAGGCGGATTACCAGCAGTGTGTGGTTCATAAGGTCAGGAGCAGTTTAAGGAAGGTCAGATACAGGGACAGGAAGGAAGTGGCCAAAGACTTGAGGGCTATATACACACAGCCTACCGAGCAGATGGCGAGGCAGAAGCTGGAGGAGTTCAGGAGCAGGTGGGGGAATAAGTATCCACAGGTGGTGAGGGAGTGGGAGGAAGACTGGGAAGTGATAACCACCTTTTATAGATACCCTTACAAGGTAAGGAGGTGTATGAGCAACACGAACCTGATAGAGAGCGTATACAGCAAGGTGAAGAAGGTGACAGACAGCAAGAGGGTATTTCCGAGTGAGGATGCGCTGATGAAGGTTCTGTATGGAGTGGCACTTGAGCTTGAAGAGAGGTGGAAGAGGCCTGTGAGGGATTGGGAGCTTGTTCGCTCCCAGCTTGAAATCCTCTTTGAGGGTAGGCTATGATTTACACAAAAGTTGAAACAGTCCCCAAAAAGGTAGCCCTCATAGACGCCTGCAGGATAGATCCACCCTGGAAGCCGGCGGTGGTGGTATACAAACCTAAGCTTACAGACCAAGCTTTCATCTTTTCCACCAGGGAGGGACAGCTATCTAATGTGGACAAAGACAAGAAGTATTCCGCCTTCACCAGAGCCCTTTACGAGATGGCAAGCTCTGGACTTGTGAACCTGGACTTTGACGACGATGGGTATGTGGAGATAAAGGAACCGATAAAACCTCTCACCAAGTGGGTTAGGAAA
>JALWVU010000005.1 GCA_027079305.1 Aquificaceae bacterium | reverse complement strand
CTGTCCCTGAGCTTCTGACGGGCCTCCTTCACTATCTCCCTCACTCTCCTTAAGGGAACCTCAAGGGAGTCCAGGTCCACGAACTCCTTGACCTTGGAGAGCTCCTCCTCCGAGGAGAGGTTCTTTATCTTCTTCAGAAACTCCTTGTATAGCTTCTCCGCGTTCTTTACGATCTGCCTCTGCCTCTCGGGGGGGTAAACGAAGTCTATCAGATTGGTCTCGAGCTTCTCCAGGTAGTAGAGCCTTCTGTCTTCCACGTCCTCGAACCTGGAGGTGTAGACGCTCCCGTCCGGGGAGACCTTCACGATGCTGTATCCCACTCCCTCCACGAAGCCCAGGAACTCCTTAGAGGAGAGGTCGTAGACTCCCAGCCTGTTCTCCTGGGCGTCCGCGGTGAAGAGGAACCTCCCATCTGGTGAAACGTCTAAGGTGGAGATCTCGTGCTCTGCGGGAAGCTCGAGCTCCACGTTGTCCAGGTTGGTGTCGTAGAGGATTATCTTCCCAGCGCTACCGTCCGCGAGGAGGATCTTGTCTTCCAGAGATACCAGGGCTCTCGAGGGAGACCAGTCGAGCCTCTTCAGGAGGTTCCCTCCCATGCTGTATATGGCGGTCCCCTGGGTTCCGCCGAGGGCGAGTTTTCCGCTCGGGAGTATCTTTATGATCTTGAGATCCCCTATCTCCGAGTCTCTGTATATGAAGGTGCTCTTGAAGTCCACCGTCTCCTGGGAGAGGTCCCCAGCCAGATCTATGGTGTATATCTTCTCCCCCACAACGCCGAAGGCGAGGGTTCCCTTCCTTATGTCGAGGCCTCCCGTGGGCCTGAGGCCCTCCTGGGAGATCCTGACCGTCTTCCAGGTGGAGGGGTCCTTGGGCTGGTTCAGGTAGTAGATGGCCAGATACGGAGAGGCCACTATCCCGAGGTATCTCCCGCTGAAGACTATGTCCGTGACCGACTGGGAGGGGGGTCTTGCGGGGAGCCTGTGGAGCTTCCCCGTCCAGTCGTAGAGCTGAAAGATCCCGTACCTCCTCCCGACCAGGGTCCAGTAGCCGTCGTCGCTCGAGTCTATGGCCTCTATCCAGTATTCCTCTATCTTGGCGTCGGGATCCCTCTCTGGACCTTCCGTGAGGTAGAGTTTGAGATCCCCGAACTCGTATACTTCCTTTATGTCCTTCCTCTCTTCCCTCTTTCCCACGAGCCTCTCGAAGAACTTCATGGGAATATGGTAAACAAAAGGCGGTTTTCTAACTATGTTTTAGACACACCTTGATCTGTATCATAAAAGCGGGCATGGATGTGTCCATAATCTTCAGTTAGACTGACATGTCAGTCCAGACCAGGGGGAGGCTTTTAGAGGCGGCCAAGAGGGTCTTTTCCGAGAGGGGATACCACAGCGCCCAGATAGCCCACATAATCGACGAGGCGGGAGTGGCGAGGGGAACCTTCTACCTGTACTTCAGGAGCAAGGAGGAGATCCTGAAGGAGCTTCTGAGGGAGGTGGTGGAGGAGCTTAAAGAACGCATAAAGGTGGTCGATCTCTCGAGGGATCCCGTGGAGCAGGTGGTGGAGAACGTGGAGAGGGTGGTCGAGTTCGCCCTCGAGGAGAGGGAGCTCGCCAGGATAGTCCTCCAGAGGAACAGCGATCCTGAGCTCTTCAGGGTTATAGAGGAGTTCTTCGATGAAGTGGCGGGCCTCATAGAACACTCCCTAAAGCTGGGCATAGAGATGGGGATAGTGAGGGAGTGCGACACTTCCCTGATAGCAAGGGGGATTCTGGGTGCGCTGAAGGAGATAATCCTGAGCCTCATCGACAGGGGGGAGGTGGACACCTACGCGGTTGCAAAGGAGATAATCGAGCTCGGTATGAGGGGAGTATGGAAACCAGCGGGAGGTGAGAGCCATGGAGGCAGTTCAGGAGTATAGGGCCTACAGGCCCCGTCCCATAAAGAGGGAGGAGAGGGACAGGATCACCATAGTCTACGGAGGGCTGACCTGGAAGCACGAGAGGCTCATTCAGGGAGCCCTGGAGAACGCGGGATACAGAGCGGAGCCCCTTCCCCAGATAGAGCGCAGGGACCTGGACATAGGCAAGGAGCTAATAGACACGGGAGCCTGCTGTCCCACCACCTTCACAGCGGGAAACCTGGCAAGGTTTTTGAAAGAAAAGAGCGAGAAGGAAGGAAGGGAGAAGGTCAAGGAAAACTACGCCTTCGTCACCATAGGCGCCTGCGGTCCCTGCAGGTTCGGCCAGTATCACGAGTCCTACGAGAGGGTCCTGGAGAACCTCGACTTTAAGGACTTCAGGATGTTTCTGCTGGACCTGCTCCAGATGGAGCAGAACGAGGGAGGGATAGAGATAACCATGCCTCTCACCTTCGGCCTTATCTACTCCATGTTCTTAGGAGACCTCATCACCGATATGGAGTATGCCACACGCCCCTACGAGCTCGTCCCAGGGGAGACGGACAGGGTCCTCAAGGAGAGCGTGGAGCTTTTATACGAGAAGCTCAAAAAGCGCCCCGCTAAAGGTAAGAAGTGGGGATCTCTGATATGGCACGT
>JALWVU010000004.1 GCA_027079305.1 Aquificaceae bacterium | reverse complement strand
AAGCCATATACGACTTCTTCTGGTCCGACTTCTGCGACTGGTATATAGAGTTCACGAAGGAGAGGATATACAGGGAAGCCCCCGAGGACAACGAGGAGGAGAAGGCGAAGGTCCTCTCCGAGAAGCTCACCGCCCTCTACACCCTCCACTACGTTCTTGAGAAGGCCCTCAGGATACTCCACCCCTTCATGCCCTTCATAACAGAGGAGATATGGCACATGCTCCCCGCAAGCGACGGTGAGAGCATATCGCTTAAAGAGTTCCCCGAAAAGAAGCAGGAGGAGATATTCCCAGAAGAGACCGAGAAGATAGAGAGGCTCAGGGAGATCATCACCACCGTGAGGTCCCTCAGATCCGACCTCCAGATAGAGCCCTCCAGGAGACTGAAGGCCTACTTCAGGACAGAAGGGGAGTTCTCGAGGTCCGTGATAGAGGAGTTCAAGAGCCACATCCTCAATCTCGCCAAGCTCTCCGAGTTCGAGGAGGTTTCCGAAAGGCCCGAGGGAACGGTGGCCACCTTCTCAAGGGACGTGGAAATATTCCTGTCCGTCGAAGGAGAGATAGACATAGAGAAGCTCACCCAGAGCTACGAGAGGAAGAGGGAGAAGCTCCTTTCGGAGCTCGAAAGAGTGAACAGAAAGCTCTCCAACGAGAACTTTCTCAAGAAGGCTCCTCCCGAGGTGGTGGAGAAGGAGAAGAGGATAAAGGAGGAGCTTGAGGAAGACCTCAATAAAGTGGAGAGAATACTCGGTGTTCTCAAAAGCTGATGGGAAGTTTTATCACACCTCTCCCCTGTTTATGAGCCGGGCAACCTCCTTGGCAAAGTAGGTGATTATCATATCCGCTCCCGCCCTCTTCATGGAGATCAGAGCCTCGAGCATTACCTTCTTCTCATCTATCCATCCCAGTTTACCCGCCGCCTTTATCATGGAATACTCACCGCTCACGTTGTAGGCGCAGACGGGGAGAAGCGTATTCTCCTTCACCTTAGAGATCACGTCCAGGTATGCCAGCGCAGGCTTAACCATGACTATGTCCGCGCCCTCCTGAACATCCATGAGAACCTCCTTCAGAGCTTCCCTCCCGTTGGCGGGGTCCATCTGGTAGCTTCTCCTGTCTCCGAAAGAGGGAGCACTCTCCGCTGCCTCCCTGAAGGGTCCGTAGAAGGCGGAGGCGAACTTGGCGGAGTAGGCCATTATGGGAACATAGGTGTAACCAGCCCTGTCGAGAGCCTCCCTTATAGCCTTCACCATCCCGTCCATCATCCCGGAGGGGGCTACCATGTCCGCCCCGTTTTCCGCGTGGGAGACCACCTGCTTCTTCAAATTCTCGAGGGTGGCGTCGTTGTCCACCTCGTGATCGTGGAGGACACCGCAGTGCCCGTGGGAAGTGTATTCACAGAAGCAGACGTCCGTTATAAGATAAATGTCCGGCACTTCCCTCTTGAGGATCCTGAGCGCCTTTTGGATTATGCCTTCCTCACTCCAGGTGTCCGATCCTACCTCGTCCTTGTGCTCTGGTATGCCGAAGAGGATAACCGCAGGTATGCCGAGATCCCTTACCTCCTTGACCGCATCCGCAACTTTATCCACCGAGTATCTGAATACCCCGGGCATCGACGGGACCTCTTCGACCACATTCTTCCCGTATCTGACGAAGATCGGATATATCAGATCATCGAGCGTTATGCGGTTTTCCCTGACGAGCCTTCTTATGTTCTCGTTCCTTCTGAGCCTTCTGCCTCTGAGAAAGGGAAACCCGGAGATGAGCATGGTTTAAATTTTAACTAAATCTGCGCCCTAAGTCACCTTCCGTAAAAGAGGAAGTGTAGTGAGTCACCCGTAAGGGCTTTAGTGAAAATAATAATTGGAGGAAGCAAGGAACAGAGGAAGCTTTCAAAAAAGAGAGAAGGTCAAACAACCGGAAGAAACAGAGAAAGAGAGTAGCTAAGATTCGCGAGAAGATAAGGAATGAGAGGAGAGACTTTCTACACAAGTGGTGAAGGTTGACCCGTCCTACACGACCCGGGATTGCTCTGTGTGTGGTTTCATAGTTACTAAGACTTTAACTGAAAGGTTACATGAATGTCCTAACAGGAATTCCCATGCGGGTCTTCTGGGTGGGGTAAGATCCCCTAACGGAAGTTCCTTCTGTAAGGGAGGAGAGGTTCACATCATTCTCTAAGCTTCGGAGAGGGTTTGCCAAAGTAAAAGCCTTGCCCATAGTCTACGCCGAGCTCCTTAAGGTGCTTCAGTATATTTTCATTTTCCACACATTCTGCTACGGTTTTTATACCCATACCCCTCGCAAGAGCTACTATGGAAGAGATAAAGCTTCTATCCCTCCAGTCCAGTGTAATATCTTTCACAAACTCTCCTTCTATCTTTACGTAATCAACAGGAATACGCTTTAGATAATGAAAAGACGAGTATCCTGAACCAAAGTCGTCTATCGCAAATTGGAACCCTATTTCCTTCATATGTTTTATAAACTTCTCAAGAAGTTCTACATTCCTAACACTGTCCCTTTCTGTAAGTTCAAATACAACATTTTCAGGCTGTATTCCAAAATTTTCCACCAATCTGCCAACTTTGTCGGAAAAGTCCTCCATAAGCAGAAATTTCTGAGATACATTGAGGAATATTTTTTTCCGATACTCTTGCTCTTTTATTTTTTTAAAAACTTCCTCGAAAAGTATTAGATCCATCCTAACTAAAACACCGAGATTCTCGGCTATTTCCACAAACTCTGATGCGGGCACGTGGTGTTCTCCTATTCTCATCAATGCTTCATTTGCAAATATCTCTCCCGTTCTAAGATCTACTATGGGTTGGAAGTATGGGATAACTTCCCTCTTGTTTAGTGAATCCAAAACTTGAATACTTTTCTTTGTAAGAAAACTGCCCAACTTACTTAAGTCCTCGTAAGAGGGAACCTTCAACTTGCTTCTCCCCTCTTCCTTTGCCTTTCTCAGCATGGCATCCGCGAGCAGGAAGAGGTCCCTCGGAGTCTTGGCATGGTCGGGGTAGGTAGCTATCCCTACGGACACTTCCACACTCACCGTTTTTTCATCTCCCGCGTAAAAAGTAAGACTTTCAATACTTTCCTTAATCCTTTTGGCAAGAATGTAGGCTTCGTTTACCCCTGCTCCAACAGCTATAATTGCAAATTCATCTCCACCGTATCTTGCCGCTACGTCCGCTTTCCTCTTCTTTTCGTATATGACTCTACCCACTTCTCTGAGAATAGTATCTCCGAATACGTGCCCGTAGGTATCGTTTATAACCTTGAAGTTATCTAAGTCGAATAGAATTAAGCTCAGCTTTCTCCCTAATCTATCCGCTCTTTCAAGTTCGTAGTTAAATAACTCCCAAAACGTTCTCTGATTGTATAGGAAAGTTAAAGAATCCCTCATAGCATAGAACTCAACTTCCTGAACGTGAGCGCTTATAGCTTTGGCGGAGCCTATGACATTTATAAGAGTTGCAAGTATTGCATCGAGGACGGGATGCTTATATGGATCTTGAGCCAGTTCTGAATTCAATCCCACTCCAACTATACCTCCAAGTTGTGGCTTTTCAAGGAAAAGCACCTTGGTTCTGAGCTTAAGAGCTTCCTCTTCAGTTTTGGTACATGCTATATCCTCTCTTGAAACGTGGTGGTGGAAAACTATCTCTTTTCCAGAAAATGTGGTTACGGGTAATCTCGATATCACTTCTCTGTTTATTAACTCTTCCAGAAAGCTTTTTATGTTTTCGCTGGGATTATGGAGCCAAAAAACCTCAACTTCCAGAAGGTTTCCTTCTATGAAAACAGAAAATATAACGTTAAGTTCTACTATTCCGTTTACATCCTCAAGCAGTCGTGAAACATACTTCCTCCAGTCGTTCACAAGTTCGGAGGTAACTATGAACTTTTCAAGAATCTTAGTTTCAAGCTCAAGAACACTTTTATCAACCGCTATTTCCTTTATTTTTTTCGCAAGGACTCTGAGTGATTCTTCAAGCTCTTTGAACTCCTTGTAAGGAACGCTTTCTGATATACCTATCATGCCAACATCTTCCACACTTTTAAGTTTATTTATGTTCTTTTCTATAGATGAGCTTACCTTCCTTATAACTGTTTGAATAAATATAGATGAAATGAGCGCAAGGAGAGTGTTCATAGGAAGTAAAAAGAGTAACGTTGCGAACATTTTTCTATTCATATCTGCAAACAATTCGCTTGTATCAAACCTAGTTTCTATTGCTCCCAGTATATCTCCCTCCTTGGCATTGGTATGACACCTCAAGCATAGCTGACGCGCTTTGACGGGGTAGACGTAAACTATCTCTCTACCTTCAGAACGGTAGGTTCTTATACCTTCTCTAAGAGCTTTAATAACTTCCTGGCTTTTTTTGGGTTCGGGAACATCCCCGAAAAGCTTTTTGACCTTTTCTCCCCTATACACGTTTACAACCAAAGGTGTTTCCTGATATGAAGTTTCTAAACTTCTCAGAAATTCAAGTAGATCTTCTCTCTTCCAACCTCTTTTCATTACTTGGAACATAGAGCTAAACACCTGCCTTGAAACACCTTCGAGCGTTTTTTCAATGTGTGTTGTGTGTATGTTCCTTATAGTGGAATAAAGAACTACGTATACAATTGCAAAGGATAGCAAAAAGGAAAGCACAGACTGTATGAAAATTACCCTGCTGAGAGATCTCATGATTTATGTCATATTTTAACATAGTGAAGAGACTCGGTTAACCTGCTGTTGCAACCACCGATTTAAGCTATACCTCTGAACTTATAGGCTCGAATATCCTGACTGACGTTAAAAACCTGCTTTCGGTTCTATCCCTTCTGAAGGAAGGGAATATATCTGAGCAGATGGTGCAGTGCTCGTATAGGCCTATCATCTTCACACCGAGTCTCTTTAATTCGCTTTCTACCGCCCTCTGAAGATCCATAAAAAGCCTTCCTTCTCTTTCCTCTATGTGTCCCGGAAAGAGGTCCATAAACTCTTCACCGACCTCGTAGCAACAGGCCTTTGCGCAGGGACCGATGAAGATGAAGAGATTCTCTACAGGCTCGTATTTGGAGAGGACTTCTATAAAGTTCCCGAGTATACCCGACAGGAGTCCCCTCCAGCCCACGTGGGCCACACCGAACCACTCTTCTCCCAGGGCCACCACGGGGGCGCAGTCCGCGGTTCTGACTCCTATCTCCACATCCTTCAGATTGCTCACCACCGCGTCCCCTATCAGAGGCGGGTAGGGGAAGCTGGTCAGTTTTATGATCCTGCTGGTGTGCTTCTGAACCGGGAGGTAAAGATTTCTATGTTCTTTCCAATCGGTCTTTATCTCTACGAGCTTCCCCTTCAGCTGAAAGGAATACCTCAGCCCTTCAGCCTTTTTGCCTTCTCTGAGGTTTTCTCCACGCATCTCATAACTATCCCCTTAAAGCCCTTCCTCTCCAGGTAGGCGACTCCCTCTACGGTGGTCCCGCCGGGGGAAGTCACTTTTGTTATCCACTCGTTGGGGCTTCCTCCCAGATCCCTGAGTAGTTGAGCACTCCCCGAAATTGTATCCAAGACTATCCTTAGTGCGACCTCGTAGCTGAAGCCCTCTTTTACACCAGCCATGGCCAGAGCATCCACAAAGGAGAAGATGAAGGCAGGGGAACTTCCTGCAAGGGCGGTAAAGCTGTCGAAAAGTTCCTCGGGTACCTCGTATAGGCTACCGCATACTGAGAAGGTGGTGAGTGTCCTTGACAACTCCTGCTCCGAGATGGCCTCGTTCCAGGCCACCGCTATGGTTCCCCTTCCCACGAGGACATTTATGTTGGGCATCATCCTTACTATCTTTTTGTCCTTACCTACGACTTCTTCCATACTACCTATGTCCACACCCGCCGCTATGCTGACGAGGATCTTGTCTTGGACAGCCTCCTTTATCTTCTCTAAGACCCCCTTAACATCCTTCGGCTTCACCGCAAGGAGGATAAGATCGCTCTCCTCGATTAAAAAGAAAAGATCCCTTGCCACCGCGAAGCCTTCCTCTAAGGCCTTCTCCCTCTTTTCGGAGCTTATCTCGAAAACTGTTATGTTTTCCTTTCCCACAGACCGGGAAAGGGCCTTGGCGAAGGCACTTCCCATGTTCCCGTAGCCCACGATCCCGATCCTCATCCGAATCTCTCCCTGAACTTTTTTTCAAAACCTTCGAAGTCCGAGCACACCACGAAGACCTCCTGAACGGAGGTTCCGCTCTTGTAAAGGAGCTTGTAACCGCTCAGGGTTCTATACTTAAGGAAAATACCCTTCGATCCCCTTCCCTTGTTCTGCCGGACTATCCTGCCGGGTATTATACTCTCAACCTCCTCCCACTTTTCTATCTCCGAGAGGATCTTCCCGAGGCCCTCCAAGAGATGGTGTTCGGTCTTCAGCTTGCCGGTCCTGTTCCTGGGCATGTATAATAAGATAGCTTAGAACGCACCCTTCCCGCTTGGGTTGCCCTCTCAAGGGTTCTTCGGGAAGGGGAGGCTAAACCCAAGGAGGTGTAGGATGGCTGTAGTTTCCATGAAGGAACTTCTGGAGGCGGGTGTCCACTTCGGACACTCCAAGTCCAGGTGGAATCCCAAGATGGCCCCCTACCTTTACGGGGTCAAGAATGGGATCCACATAATAGACCTCAACAAGACCCTCGTTCTTCTGGAGGAGGCCTACAACTTCGTCTCCGACAGCGTAGCCCAGGGGGCGGAGATCATATTCGTGGGCACCAAGAGGCAGGCCAAGGAGATCATAAAGGAAGAAGCGGAGAGATGCGGAGCCTACTACGTTAACGAGAGGTGGGTGGGAGGACTGCTTACCAACTTTCAGACGGTCAGGAAGGGCCTCCAGAAGCTCAGCAAGCTGGAGATGATGGAAGCGGAGGGTATATTCGAGGTCTTGCCCAAGAAGGAGGTTAGAAGGCTCAGGAGGCAGATGGAGAGGCTCAGGAAGCTCTACGGCGGTATAAGGAACATGGACAGGCTCCCGGACATAATGTGGGTGGTGGACACGGTAAGGGAGTCCATAGCGGTCCAGGAGGCGAGAAAGCTCGGCATACCCGTGGTCGCCATAGCGGATTCCAACTGCGATCCCGATCTTATAGACTACGTGGTTCCCGGGAATGACGACGCCATAAAGTCCATAAAGCTCCTCACCTCCAAGATAGCTGACGCGGTTTTGGAAGGAAAGACGAGAAGAGAGAGCGCGGAAGAGGTGGAGGAGCGCAAGGAAAGGAAGATCGTCACGGTGGAAGAGCACGAGAAGGAGCTCTTCGAGAAGGCCATGGCCATGTCCGAGAAATACGAGGAGATCGACAAGGACACTACGGACTACGAGTGATGTTTATGGGACTGCTCGCTTTATCCTGTCTGGTGGTGTGTGGCATAGTGGTCTCTGCCTTTGCTCTGAAGATCAAGCAAATGGAGGTAAGCGATGGCGGTAAATATGGCTGATGTGAAAAAGCTCAGGGAGATGACCGGTGCTGGCATGCTCGACTGCAAGAAAGCCCTCGAGGAGGCTGGAGGTGATATAGAAAAGGCAAAGGAGATACTACGAGTCAAGGGTCTTGCAAAAGCTGAGAAGAAGGCGAGCAGGGAAACGAAGGAGGGTATAGTCAGGGTAAAGGTATCGGAGGACAGGAAGAAGGGAGCTATTATAGAGCTCAACTGCGAGACGGATTTCGTCGCCAGGAACGAGGAATTCCAGAAGCTTGCGGACGAGATCGTGGAGCACATACTCTCTACAGACGAAAACGCCAACAGAGAAGGGGAAGGGACAGATATTCTCGGCCAGAAGTTTTTCAAAGATGAAAGCAAGACTGTGGAGGAGCTTATAAAGGAGGCCATAGCCAAGATAGGTGAGAACATAAGACTCTCCAGATACTGCAGATACGATACGGAGGATTATCTCCACTCCTACGTCCACGGGGGTGGGAGGATAGGTGTTCTCTTAGAGTTTAAGGCCCCAGGTTTGGACGATAAGATCCTCAGACTTGTTCAGGACGTGGCTATGCAGATAGCGGCGATGAGGCCTGAGTTCGTGAGCGTGGAGACCATACCCCAGGAGGTTCTCGATAGAGAGAAGAACATTCTCATGGAACAGGCCCGTCAGGAGGGCAAGCCCGAGCACATACTCGAGAAGATAGTCCAGGGTAAGCTCAGGAAGTTCTACCAGGAGAAGGTTCTCCTGGAACAGCCCTTCATAAAGGACGATAAGAAGAGCGTGGGCAAGGTTATAGAAGAGTCCGGCCTCGGTGTCCAGATAAAGAGGTTCTGCAGGTTCGAACTCGGCGGTATCTGATGGAGGAAAAGCCCAGATACAGAAGAGTTCTTCTCAAGCTCTCCGGCGAGGCCTTTGCCGGAGAACAGGGATACGGCATAGATCCGAACTTTCTGGAATACATATCCCACGAGATAAAGTCGATCCACGACCTCGGCGTAGAGGTGGCGATAGTGATAGGCGGGGGAAACATATTCAGAGGCTTTCAGGGCGAAGGCATAGGCATAGATAGGGCTACCGCGGACTACATGGGTATGCTCGCTACAGTCATTAACGCCCTCGCCCTTCAGTCCGCCTTAGAGAGGCACTCTAAGATCCCCACCAGAGTTCTCTCCGCTATAGAGATGAGACAGGTCTCGGAGCCTTACATAAGGAGAAGGGCGGTAAGGCACCTTGAGAAGGGCAGGATAGTGATCTTCGCAGGCGGAACGGGAAATCCTTTCTTCTCCACCGACACCGCCGCGGCACTGAGGGCTGCGGAGATAGATGCGGAGGTCCTGCTGAAGGCCACCAAGGTAGGGGGCATATACGACAAGGATCCAGAGAAGCATCCGGACGCGATTCTTATAAAGGAGATAAGCTACCTTGAGGTTATAAACAGGGGTATAAGGGTTATGGATCACACCGCCCTTACCATGTGCAGGGAGAACAGGATACCCATAATAGTATTCAACATAAAAGAGAAGGGGAATCTCAGGGCGGTTGTGCTTGGTGAGGATGTAGGTTCCGTGGTCAGAGGTTTATAATAGTCGCCATGGAAGAGAAGAACTATGTGGGTATAGAGGACTTTCTAAAGCTCGATCTTAGGCTCGCCAGGGTTCTGGAGGCTGAAAGGGTAGAAGGGTCGGAGAAGCTGATAAAGATGAAACTCTCCCTCGGGGACGAGGAGAGAACGGTTGTGGCGGGCATAGCCAAGTTCTACTCCCCCGAGGAGCTTGTGGGCAAAAAGATACTTATGATCGCTAACCTCAAACCCCGGAAGATCTTCGGTATAGAATCCCAGGGAATGATACTTGCCTTATCTGACGGGGAAAGCATGTCTTTAATAGTCCCGGACAGGGATGTTAAGGAGGGTGCCAAGGCGAGCTGAGGATCTCCATGAAATATCTCTTCCTGCTCCTTTCCCTCCTCTGGTTCGGTTTCACCGCGGAGGATCTCTTCAGACTTGTTAAGGAAGGAGATATTGAAAAGTTGAAGAGTCTTAAAAACCTTCCAGCGGTTAGGGACTTTGAGGGTGCCTCTCTACTTCACTACGCCTCAGAGCTGGGGAGGGTGGATGTGGTCAGGCTTCTTCTGGAAAGGGGTGCGGATCCGAACGCCAGGGACAGATACAGGGCAACACCCCTGCACTTTGCCGCCAACAACGGTCATCTGGGTGTGGTAAGGCTACTTGTGGAAAGGGGAGCTGACGTGAATGTTAAAAACCTTAACGGCTGGACGCCCCTACACCTCGCTTCGAGAAACGGATACGAAGATGTGGTGGTCTTTCTGATAAAGAATGGGGCGGAGGTAAACGTAAAGAATGGGGTGGGTCTGACTCCTCTACATGTCGCCTCCGCTAACGGACACCTTAATGTGGTGAGGACTCTTTTAGAAAACGGTGCTGATCCCTGCGTGAGGGACGAAGAAGGTTTAACTCCTCTCGATCTTGCCGAGTCCTACGGTCATGAGGAGGTAATTCTGTTTCTCAAAAGGTTTAGCTGTTGAACCTGTATACCTCAACTCTGTTCCTGCCGGCTTTCTTTGCGGTATACAGAGCCTTGTCCGCCAGGCTTATGAGGACTTCCTTCTGAAGGTTCTCCTTGGGAATCAAACTCGCCACGCCTATGCTGACCGTTACTCTGTCTGACACACGGGAGGCGGGATGGGGTATGTTGAGCGCGAGGATATCCTCCCCTATCCTGTCCGCCACGTTCTTTGCCTGGGGAAGCTCCGTTTCCGGGAGAACAACTGCAAACTCCTCTCCTCCGTATCTCGCCACCAAGTCCATATCGGACCTTGTGTGTCTGTTCAAAGTTTGGGCTATTCGTCTGAGGCAGGAATCACCCTTCAAGTGACCAAATAGATCGTTGTAGTCCTTGAAGAAGTCTATATCTATCATGAGCAAGGATATGGGTCTTTTTGTTCTCTTCGCCCTCTCCCATTCTTTTTTCAGGTAATCTTCAAACTTCAGCCTGTTGGCAACTCCGGTAAGGCCGTCCATGTAGGATATGTCCCTCAGCTTCCTGTTCAGCTGTTCACTCTTCCTCTTTTCGAGGGCAAGGAGCATGGTAAGCAGGAAGTCCCTCCTGATCCGGTGCTCCCACAGGTAGCTTATGGGCATACCCATAAGATTGGCGGAGCCGAGAAAAAACATGTTCGTGATAAGTCTATCGGTGGAAGTTCCCACGAAGGTGTTATCCCCAATCGGGTAGAGGACAGTTATGGAGAGAGAAGCAAAGAGCGCATAAAAGAACCTAAGAGCTGACAGGGTGTAGGCGTAGAAAACCACGAGCATGAGGCCAGCGTAGTAGAGAAAGGCCTTATCCTGAGGAGCGACCGCTATCATCGCTATTATACCCAGACCTGCTACCACTATCACCGCGGTGTGAGTGTATTTATAAGCCACTCCTCCTTTACCTTGTAAGTCAGGAAGAAAAAAGCAATACCTATGGGACAGAGAATCCCGTATCTTATCAGCCACATCAGCTCCTTCCTTTCTGGGAAGACGATCTTGTCCAGTATGCCGAATACAGCGTAGAGCATAACCCCAAGAATTATTGCGAGTCTTATCTGCCATATATACTGTAATAGTTGAGAAATACCTTCTCTAAGAGAGGAGAAAACCTTAAGTATTTGGGACCTCTCCTTAGTTCCTTTTCTATCTGGGTTTCGTTCCTTACCGTGAAAACGTTAAAGGACCTTTCAAACTCTTCTAAGGCTCTCTTCTCTTCACTTTCCTTGTTTTCCATATGACAACTTCTCTCTTATCATTCCGAGTAGATCTTCGTATACGCTCTTGACCTCTTCCGCAAGGTCTATCAGGCTCTTGACACCTATGGAATGAGCTTTCTCGTAAAGAGGCTTTATCTCCCTTTCAAAATACTCCTCGTATTCTCTGAGATCGAACTCAAGCTCGTCCGGCTCAAGCTCGTCTATTATGTTTCTGTATTCCTCTCTCCTTATCCTTATGGAGAGGAGGAAGTTCTTCAGCTCAGCCCTTATATCCCCCCTATCGAGCCCTGCCTTTCTAAAATCCGCCATACTGAAACCTCCTAAAACATGTGCCCCAGCTTCTTTTTCTTTGTGTCCAGGTATACCCTGTTGTGGGGAGTCGGCTCCACCTTTATCGGGACCCTCTCCACTATCTCGAGACCAAAACCCTCGAGGGCCACTATCTTCCTGGGGTTGTTGGTCATGAGTCTCATCTTTCTCACACCGAGGTCAAGGAGTATCTGAACGCCTACACCGTAATCTCTTAGGTCTGGTGGGTATCCGAGCTTTTCATTTGCCTCCACCGTGTCGTAGCCCTTTTCCTGAAGCTCGTAGGCTTTTATCTTGTTGGCTATACCTATTCCCCTCCCTTCGTGCCCGAGGATGTAAACGAGAACTCCCTTTCCCTCTTTGCATATCATTTCGAGGGCTTTCTCAAGCTGGGGTCTGCAGTCGCACCTCATAGATCTGAATACATCCCCCGTGAGACACTCGGAGTGAACCCTAACAAGAACAGGTTCGTCCTCCTCCCACTCCCCCATTGTTAGGGCAACCTGCTCCTCTCCCGTGAGCTTATGCCTGTATGCGTGTATTTTGAATACTCCCCAGGGAGTGGGAAGGTGGGCGGTTGCCTCCCTCTCAACGAGCCTCTCCTTCTTAAGCCTGTATCTTATAAGATCCGCTATGGTGATGATCTTGAGTTTGTGTTTCTTTGCGAACTCTATGAGATCTGGAAGTCTTGCCATGGTTCCGTCTTCCTTCATGATCTCGCAGATCACACCCGCGGGATACAGACCCGCCAGCTTGGCCAGGTCCACAGAGGCCTCCGTATGACCGGCCCTCTCCAGAACACCTCCGGGACGAGCTTTCAGGGGAAATACGTGCCCCGGTCTTATAAAATCGGAAGGTTTCGCTTCAGGACTTATGGCGAGCTTTATGGTCTTGGCCCTATCGTAGGCGGATATACCTGTGGTCGTTCCGTGCTTGGGATGGGCGTCTATGGATACGCAGAAGTAGGTTCCTTTCGGGTCCGTGTTTCTGTGGGCCATGGGGTATAGATCCAGCTCCTCACATCTCTCAGGAGGCAGGGAGAGACATATCAGCCCCCTTCCGTATTTAGCCATGAAGTTTATCGCCTCGGGGGTGACTTTTTCCGCGGCCATAACAAGGTCTCCCTCGTTCTCCCTGTCTGGATCGTCAACAACTATCACCATCTTTCCCTGTTTTATATCCTCCACAGCCTCTTCGATCGTGTTGAACTTGAACTCCTCCATGCTCTACCTCCGGATATCTTCTGCCTTCTCCTTGACCGTTTTTATAACTTTGTCTATCAGGCTCTCTCTGTAAGGTGCTCCCTCCACCACGACCACCTGTCTGCCCATAAACTTGCTCGCCAGCCAGTTTATTATCTCCGGACCCCAGTGGGTGTAAACGTGATCCACTATTAGGAAAACCACTCCTATGTAGAGCAGATACCTTACCATGAAGTTAAAGATAGGCTGGAGGGTGTAAAAATAAAGCTCAGGATTCTTCGGAAAGGGCTTCCTCGGGCCTCCTCGCCCTCTGGATAATCCTGACCACGACCCACCTCTTGGTCTTCGAAAGGGGTCTGGTCTCCCTTATCTCCACTATGTCTCCAACCCTGCACTCGTTCTTTTCATCATGGGCATGATACTTCTTGCTCTTTATTATGTGCTTCCCGTATAAGGGGTGGGGCACCTTCCTGTCTACCTTGACCACAACGGTCTTGTCCATCTTATCGGAGACAACCGTTCCTACAAGGTGCTTTCTCTTCTCGTTCCACTTCTTCTCAGCCATCAGCCCTCACCTCTCAGCTCTTTTTCCCTGATAACGGTAAGCACCCTCGCTATGTCCTTCCTTAAGTTCCTTATGGCCATAGGATTGTCGAGCCCAGATATCTTCTGCTGAAACCTGAGCTTGAGAAGCTCCATCTTGAGTTCGTCTACCTTCTTTCTGAGCTCCTCTATCTTCATCTTCCTCAGTTCAGCAGCCTTCATACGGTGAACCCTCCGGCTTTAACGAGTCTGGTTTTTATTGGAAGTTTGGCGGAGGCCAGCCTGAAGGCTTCTTCTGCCACATCCTCGGGAACTCCCGAGAACTCGAACATTATCCTGCCGGGCTTGACCACAGCGACGAAGCCTTCGGGATCACCCTTTCCTCCGCCCATCCTGACCTCGTTGGGCTTCTTGGTGTATGGCTTGTCGGGGAATATCCTTATCCAGACCTTGGCTCCCTTTCTGAGGGCTCTCACGAGAGCTACCCTCACAGCCTCTATCTGCCTCTGGGTTATCCAGGCCCTGTCGAGGGCCTGTATTCCGTACTCGCCGAAGGCGAGTTTGTTCCCTCTGAAAGATTTACCCTTGAGCGTTCCCCTCTGTTGCTTCCTGAACTTGGTCTTTTTAGGTTGCAGAAACATCCTTTAAACCTCCTCCGAGACCTTCGCGAGGTCTTCCTCTATCCTCTTTAGAACCTCCTCCTTACCCTCCTTGAGTATGTCTCCCTTGTAGATCCAGACCTTTACGCTCAGTATCCCGTATTTGGTGTAAGCGGTCGCAAAGCCGTAGTCTATGTCCGCCCTTAGGGTTTGGAGGGGCATCCTTCCCACCAGGAACCACTCCTTCCTCGCAAGCTCCGCCCCACCGATCCTTCCCTTAACCTGGACCTTAACACCTTTTGCCCCAGCTTTCAAGGCGTTGTCTATGGCCCTCTTCATGGCCCTCCTATGGGATACCCTCCTCTCTATCTGGAGGGCTATGTCTTCCGCCACCAGCTGGGCGTCCAGTTCGGGAACCCTGACCTCGGTAACGTTTACGGTTATCTCCTTGCCGGGGATCATCTTCTCTATGGTCTTTTTGAGGAGCTCGACTTCCTGCCCCTTACGGCCTATGATTATCGCGGGCCTTGAGGCGTGTATCCTTATCTTGAGTTTATCGACGATCCTCTCGATCTCTATCTTGGATATGCCCGCTACCTTGTATCTGTTCTTAATGTATTCTTTTATCTTCAGGTCTTCGTGAAGGGTCTTAGCGTACTCACTCTTCGGAGCATACCACTTTGAGTCCCATGTCTTAGTAACACCGAGCCTGAAGCCTATGGGGTGAGTCTTCTGTCCCATCAATCAGCCTCCTCTTCTTCTCTCTCCGCCAGGACTATGGTTATGTGGGAAAGCCTCTTTCTGACCATGGTGGCCCTCCCGTGGGCCCTCGGGATCCACTTCCTGAACATGGGCCCTCTGTCCGCGACAGCCTTTTTTATGTAAAGCCTGTCCAGATCAAGACCTTTCTGCTCCGCGTTTGCTATAGCGCTCTTGAGAACGTTCTCCGCTATGCGGGCGGCTTTCTTGGGCATTACCTTGAGGAGGTAAAGGGCCTCTCCCACATCTTTACCGTGGATCTGTCTGAGAACAAGCCTCGCCTTAAGGGGAGATATTCTCGCATACCTGAGTATGGCTATCGCTTCACCTTCCCTGTAGCCTTCCCTCTGACTCTTGTCCTTTATCTTCAGCTGTCCCATCCTTCACACCTCACTTCTTCTTGACCACCTTCGCGGTCTTCTCGGGATGTCCCCTGAAGGTTCTGGTGGGGGCAAACTCTCCCAGCTTGTGCCCCACCATTTCCTGGGTTATGTAAACGGGGACGAAGGTCTTTCCGTTGTGAACCGCTATGGTGTGCCCCACGAACTCGGGGATTATGGTGGTGGATCTGGAGTAGGTCTTGACCACCTTTCTCTCTCCCGTTTCGTTCATCTGCCTTATCCTCTTCCAGAGCTTGGGGTGGACCCAGGCCTTTTTGTCCACCAACTTCCTGAACTCCTCGTAAACTTCCTCGTATTTCTTTATCCTCCTTTCTATGAGCTCTGGATCTCCCTTCTTCTGGGCTTCCCTAACCTTTTTGTGGAGTCTGTGGATCTTCTTGTAGAGCTTGTAGAAGGTGTCCAGATCCTCTATCAGCCTGTTCCTCTTGTTCCAAGCGCCCTTATAACCCATCAGAGTGGCCTCCCGTCTCTGCGCGTTATTATGAACTTGTCCGAATACTTCTTGCCTCTCCTGGTCTTGTATCCCTTGGTCTTCCATCCCCAGGGGGACTCGGGGTGCTTACCCCTCGTCCTTCCCTCACCACCTCCGTGGGGGTGGTCCACCGGGTTCATGGCGGTTCCCCTCGTGTGAGGCCTCCAGCCGAGCCACCTGGCCCTTCCCGCCTTTCCGAGTTTTATAAGCTCGTGCTCCGCGAGTCCCACCTTACCTATGGTGGCCATGCATCTCTCGTGAACGAGCCTAACCTCTCCAGAGGGAAGCCTTATCTGGACATAGTCCCCGCTCCTTCCGAGGATCTGGGCCTCTGTCCCCGCGGATCTCACCAGCTGACCGCCTTTGCCGGGTTTGAGCTCTATGTTGTGGATTATGGTTCCCACGGGTATAAACTTGAGAGGCATAGCGTTCCCGGGCTTTATCTCGGGAAGCTCCTTGCCCGCCATCGCGTCCTCGTAGCTTATGGACATAACCGTGTCCCCTACTTTGAGGCCTTCTGGCCAGATTATGTATCTCTTCTCACCGTCCGCGTAGTGGATTAGGGCTATGCGCGCACTTCTGAAGGGGTCATATTCTATAGCGGCCACCTTTCCGGGAACGAGGCTCTTGTCCCTCCTGAAGTCTATGATCCTGTAGAGCTTCTTGTGGCCTCCGCCCCTGTGTCTGGAGGTTATCTTACCCTGCTGGCGGGACCTTCCCTTGGCCCTGTGCCACCAGATTACGAGGGACTTCTCGGGCTCGCTTTTGGTTATCTCCGCAAAGTCGTATAGGACCGCGTGTCTTGTTCCGTTCGTAACAGGTTTTAGCTTCCTAACACCCATCTCTCACGCTCCCTTAGGTTGCAAAGTTAAGAAGGTCTATACTCTGGCCCGGCTCGAGGGTGACTATAGCCTTCTTCCACTTCCTCGTGGTTCCATACTGCCTGAACCTTCCCAGAACCCTCTTCTTCTTTGGCTTGACTATCATGGTGTTTACCTTCTTAACCTTGACTCCGAAAAGCTCCTCTATCGCGTTCTTTATCTCCGTCTTGGAGGCGTCGAGGGCAACCTCGAAGGTGTATTTGTTGTAGTCCTCCATCAATCTGTTGCTCTTCTCCGTTATCACCGGCCTGATAATTATCTCGTAAGGTCTCCTCTGACTCATGCTTCCACCCTCTTGTAGATTCCCTCTAAAGCGTCCTTGAGAATTAGGAGCTTGTCGCTCCAGAGGATATCGTAAACGTTTAAACCTTCGGTAGTAAGAACTCTAACGTTCGGAAGGTTCCTGAAAGACTTGTATATTACCTCATCTTTGGAGGGAAGGACGATCAGAACCTTATGACCGTCCAGCTTCTTGCTCCTTAGAAACTCCGAGGCCTTCTTGGTTTTGGGGGTATCCCCGATGTCTATCTTGTCCACTATAACTATGTTCTTGTTCTGGGCCTTGTCAGAGAGGGCCATCTTGAGGCCCAGCTTCCTGACCTTCTTAGGAAGTGTGTAGGAGTAGTCTCTCGGCTTTGGTCCGTGGGCCACGCCACCTCCCACGAGGATGTTCGCTCCTCTGTCTCCGTGTCTCGCGTGTCCTGTCCCCTTCTGGGGAAGGATCTTCCTTCCGCTGTAGGCGACCTCACCCCTCGTCTTGGTGGAGTGGGTCCCCTGCCTCTTAGAGGCGAGCTGCCACTTTACCACCTCCCAGAGGACGTGCTTCTTTACCTTAACGTTGAAGACCTCGTCCTTTACCTCTACCCTTCCTATCTTCATGCCTCAGCTCCTACAAGCTCCTTTACGCTTTCTGCCAAGGGCTTAAGCCTGTTGATCTTGAGCTGTTGTTTTTTCCTTCCCGCTATCCTCGACTGCTCTATGTAGAGGATACCCTTGTTGGGTCCGGGAACGGAGCCCTTGACGAGCAGGATACCCTCCTCTGGGATCACATCCACCACAAGGAGGGCCTGAACCCTTATCTTCTCCGCGCCCCAGTGTCCGGGCATCTTTTTGCCCTTCCATACCCTACCGGGATCGGTTCTGTTTCCTATGGCTCCTACAGCCCTGTGGTATCTGTGTCCGTGGGATTTGGGAAAGCCCCCGAAGTCCCATCTCTTCATAGCTCCTGCAAAGCCTCTTCCTTTAGAAGTTCCCACCACGTCCACCAGGTCTCCGGGCTTGAATATCTCCTCTATCTTTATCTCCTGACCTTCCTGGAAGTCCTGGGGGTTCTCTACCTTGAACTCTTTCAAATACCTGAGGAGCTTTACACCCCTCTTGTTGAAGTGCCCTATTAAGGGCTTTGTTAGATGCTTTTCCTTGGCCTCGACCGCTCCCACCTGGATGGCGGAGTAGCCGTCCTTTTCGGGGGTCTTTACCTGAACAACGTAGTTGGTGGGGATCTGTATGACCGTTACGGGAATGGCGGTCCCGTCCTTGGCGAAGACCCTCGTCATTCCGACCTTTCTTCCTATGACTCCTACACCCATCTCATCAACCTCTCATCTTCACCTCTACGTCCACGCCCGCGGGAAGGTTTATCTCCATCAGGGCTTCTATAGTCTGAGGGGTAACCCTCGTGATGTCGAGTATCCTGGAGTGCTCCCTTATCTCGAAGTGCTCCCTCGACTGGTCGAACTTGTGGGGAGATCTGAGAACACACCACTTCCTTATCCTGGTAGGCATGGGAATAGGTCCCCTTATCACACCTCCGGTCCTTTTGACGGTCTCTATGATCTTCTTTACGGACTCATCCAGAAGTTTGTAATCGTAAGCCCTAAGCTTTATCCTTATCTTGTCCTGCTCCATAACCCGTTACTCCTCAATCGAGAATTTTAGTAACAACACCAGCCCCTACAGTCCTTCCTCCTTCCCTAATAGCAAACCTCAGCCCTTCCTCCATAGCAACCGGAGCTATCAACTCTACCTCCAACTCCACATTGTCCCCTGGCATCACCATCTCCACTCCCTCAGGAAGCTTCACTACTGTCCCAGTCACATCAGCTGTCCTAAAGTAAAACTGCGGCCTGTAGTTCACAAAAAAGGGCGTGTGCCTCCCACCTTCTTCCTTCGAAAGAATATACACCTGCGCCTTAAACCTCTTGTGTGGCGTCACACTCCCAGGCGCAGCAAGCACCTGTCCCCTTTCAACATCGTCCTTACCTACTCCCCTCAAAAGCACTCCCACGTTGTCTCCAGGCAATGCCTCGTCAAGGATCTTCCTGAACATCTCTATTGAAGTAGCGACTGTCTTGAGAGGCTCTTCTCTGAGACCCACTATCTCAACCTCATCACCGGGCTTGAGAACACCTCTCTCAACTCTTCCTGTGACGACCGTTCCCCTTCCGGAGATGGTGAAGACGTCCTCTATGGGCATGAGGAAGGGCTTGTCCACTTCCCTCTTGGGAGTAGGGATATACTCGTCCATAGCGTTGAGGAGCTCTTTTATGGACTCCACCCACTTGCCTGGGGAGTTCTGCTCAAGCTCTTGGAGGGCTCCCAGGGCTGAGCCTCTTATCACAGGCACATCGTCCCCAGGAAACTCATACTTGTTCAGTAGCTCCCTTACCTCAAGCTCAACGAGTTCAAGTAGCTCCTCGTCATCCACCATATCGCACTTGTTCATAAACACCACTATGTAGGGGACGTTGACCTGACGGGCGAGGAGGACGTGTTCTCTTGTTTGGGGCATGGGGCCGTCAGCGGCGGAGACGACGAGGATAGCACCGTCCATCTGGGCCGCTCCCGTGATCATGTTTTTGATGTAGTCAGCGTGGCCTGGGCAGTCGACGTGGGCGTAGTGTCTTTTGGCGGTTTCGTATTCGACGTGAGTGATGTTTATGGTTATACCTCTTTCCTTTTCTTCGGGGGCTTTATCGATTTCTTCGTATTTGTAGCACTCAGCTTTACCGCCTTCGACGAGGCCCGCTGCTATTACGCAGGTTATGGCGGAGGTAAGTGTGGATTTGCCGTGGTCTACGTGCCCTATGGTTCCTACGTTGACGTGTTCTTTAGTCCTCTCAAACTTCTCCTTCGCCATCTATACCAACCTCCTATCAGGCGCTCTTTCCTGCCATGCGTTCCCCGATAATCTTTTCAGCGATGTGCTGAGGAACCTCTTCGTAATGGGAAAACTTCATTATAAAGGTTCCTCTTCCCTGTGTCAAGCTCCTCAAGGTTGTGGCGTATCCGAACATCTCCGCGAGGGGAACGTGTGCCCTCACGACCGTTATCACGCCTTTGTTCTCCATTCCCATGATCTTTCCACGCCTGGAGTTCAGATCCCCTATCACGTCTCCTACGTAGTCCTCGGGGGTTTCCACCTCGACCTCCATTATGGGCTCGAGGAGAACGGGATCCGCCTTCTTGGCCGCTTCCTTGAAGGCCATGGAGCCCGCTATCTGGAAGGCTATCTCCGAGGAGTCTACCTCGTGGTAGGAGCCGTCGAAGAGCTTAACCTTAACGTCCACAACCGGGTATCCGGCGAGTATTCCCCCCTCCATAGCCTCCCTGATACCCTTCTCCACCGCTGGTATGAACTCCTTGGGTATAACTCCTCCAACTATGGCGTTCTCGAAGATGAAACCCTTACCCCTTTCGAGGGGCTCTATCTCTATGACCGCGTGTCCGTATTGACCTCTACCGCCCGTCTGCCTTATGAACTTACCTTCACCGACCGCCTTCTTACGGATAGTCTCCTTGTAGGCCACCTGTGGCTTGCCCACGTTGACCTCTATCCCGTATTCCCTCTTCATGCGGTCCACCATGATCTCCAGGTGTAGCTCTCCCATTCCGTGTATGAGTGTCTGGCCGGTTTCGGGATCCGCGGTAGCCTTGAAGGTGGGATCCTCCTTCATGAACTTGTTGAGAACCTGAGAGAGCTTCTCCTGATCCTTCTTGGTCTTAGGCTCTATTGCCATGGATATGACTGGGTCGGGAAACTCGAGCTTCTCCAGGATTATGGGATGCTTCTCGTCCGCGAGGGTGTCTCCCGTAGCCGCATCGAGACCCACAACCGCACAGATCTCTCCAGCGGAGACGTCCTGTATCTCCTCCCTGTGGTTTGCGTGCATCCTCAGAAGCCTTCCTACCCTCTGCTTCTCGCCTTTGGTAACGTTAAGAACGTAGGATCCCGCCTTTATACTGCCGGAGAACACCCTTATGTAGGTCAGCTGGCCCGCGTAAGGATCGGACATAACCTTGAAGGCGTATGCGCAGAAGGGCTCGTCGTCGAGAGGTTTCCTTTCCTCTATTTCACCGGTGTTGGGATTGGTTCCCTTGATAGGGGGAAGATCTATGGGGGAGGGAAGGTAGTCTATAACCGCGTCGAGAAGGGGCTGAACCCCCTTGTTCTTGAAGGCGGAACCGCACAGAACGGGAACGAGCTGACGATCTATGGTGGCCTTCCTGAGGGCTTTTCTGAGCTCCTCCACACTTATCTCCTGACCCTCGAGATACTTTTCCATAAGCTCGTCGTCCGTCTCAACTATGGACTCGACCATCTTCTCGCGCCACTCCTGGGCCTTGTCCTTAAGATCATCTGGAATGTCCCTTATCTCGTATTTGGCGCCGAGGGTCTCCTCCAGCCAGATGATTGCTTTCATCTCCATGAGGTCCACGACACCTTCAAACTGATCCTCCGCACCGATGGGTATCTGGATAGCGACCGGCTTTATGGAGAGCTTCTCTCCGATCTCGTCGAAGACCCTGTAGAAGTCCGCTCCGAGCCTGTCGAGCTTGTTTATGAAGGCTATCCTGGGGACGTTGAACCTGTCCGCCCACCTCCAGTTGGCCTCCGACTGGGGCTGAACGCCCTCGACCGCGGAGAAGATGAAGACTATCCCGTCGAGAACCTTCATGGAGCGGACTACTTCCACAGAGAAGTCCACGTGTCCGGGCGTGTCGATTATGTTTATCTGATACTTCTGGCCGAACCTCTCCCAGAAGCAGGCGGTTGTAGCTGCGGTTATGGTTATTCCCCTTTCCTTCTCCTGTTCCATCCAGTCCATTGTCGCGGCGCCTTCGTGAACCTCACCTATCTTGTAGGTCCTTCCGGTGTAGTAGAGGATCCTCTCGGTCGTGGTGGTCTTACCAGCGTCTATGTGCGCCACTATACCTATGTTCCTGAGCCTTTCTATCGGAACCGCCCTTGCCATCTCTTACCTCCTTACCATCTGAAGTGTGAGAAAACCATGTTGGCCTGAGCCATCTTGTGGGTATCTTCCTTCTTCTTTATAGCCCCGCCCTTGCCGTCGAGAGCGTCGAGAAGCTCAGCCTTGAGCCTCTGGATCATGGTGTATGAACCTCTTCCCCTCGGTCTGTTTCTCGCAGCCTCCACGAGCCACCTTATGGCGAGACTGATCTGTCTCCTCTCGGGAACCTCTATGGGAACCTGGTAGGTGGCTCCTCCTACCCTCCTGGGCCTGACTTCCCACTGGGGCTTGAGGTTGTCTATTACCTTGTGGAGGAGTTCAACGGGTGTCATCTTCCTCTCTTTCGCCGCCTCCTCGAGGGCGGTGTAGACTATCCACTCCGCCACACTCTTTTTGCCGTCCTTCATAACCTTGTTGATGAGCTTCTGGACGAGGACGTCTCCGTATTTAGGATCGGGTGGTATCTCTCTTGGGGGAACGGGTCCTTTCCTGGGCATCCTTTAACCTCCCTTCTCTTCCTTAGGTCTCTTGGCACCGTATTTGGAGCGGGACTGCCTTCTACCCTGAACTCCTGCAGCGTCGAGGGCTCCTCTGATCACCTTGTATCTGACACCGGGAAGGTCCTTGACCCTTCCGCCTCTTACCAGGACTATCGAGTGCTCCTGGAGGTTGTGCCCTTCACCGGGTATGTAGGCGGTTACCTCTATTCCGTTGGAGAGCCTGACCCTCGTGACCTTCCTGAGGGCGGAGTTGGGCTTCTTGGGAGTCACCGTGTATACCCTAACGCAGACTCCCCTCTTCTGGGGGCACCCTTCGAGGGCGGGAGCCTTGGACTTCTTCTTTTTCTTCTCCCTTCCGTGCTTGATAAGCTGGTTAATCGTCGGCATACTCTTCTCCTCCTGAAAACACGCAATCAACTATTATACCTTAATCTTCAGACTCCTTCAATTCCTCCGTCTCTTCCTCCTTGAAGAGGAGCTTCTTGCCTTCCTCCACAACATCCACCCTGGAGTAATCGTCCACTCCCGTTCCGGCGGGTATCAGGTTCCCGATTATGACATTCTCCTTGAGCCCGTAGAGCTCGTCCACCTTACCTTCGCAGGCCGCTTCGGTGAGGACCTTGGTCGTCTCCTGGAAGGATGCCGCGGATATCCAGCTTCTGGTGGAGAGGGAGGCCTTGGTTATTCCGACGAGGACAGGCTCCGCCTTGGGTAGCTTTCCGCCCTCCTCCTTGATCCTCTGGATCTCTTCCTCGAGCTCTTCCTTGTCCACCTCCTCGTTCACGAGGAAGTTGCTGTCTCCGGGATCCACGATCCTCCTCTTCCTGAGCATCTGCTTGATGATGATCTCGAAGTGCTTGTCGTTTATGTCGACACCTTGGAGTTTGTAGACCATCTGAACCTCTTTGAGGAGGAACTTCTGGAGCTCCTCTATGCCTTTGACCTTGAGCATCTCTTCGGGTATCGGCGTTCCGTCGGTGAGAGGTTCTCCCGCCTTCACTTCGTCCCCGTCCTTGACAAGTAGGTGCTTACCTTTGGGGACGAGATACTCCTTCTCGAGACCGGTCTCCTTGTTGTAGACGATCACTCTGAAGCCCTTGCTTCCCTTCATCCTAACCTGGCCGTCTATCTCGGAGACAACGCTCTCGGTTATAGGCTGGCCCTTCTTTATGAACTGGCCGTGTCTCACCAGTATCAGCTCGTCCTTCTTGACGGGATACTTCCTCGTCTCTCCCGTGGCCATGTTGTAGACGATCACCTCGTCCGCGTCCTCGTAGATCTTCACGTAGCCGTCTATCTCGGAAATTATGGCGGGATTCTTGGGCTTCCTGGCCTCGAAGAGCTCCTCGACCCTGGGGAGACCTCCCACTATATCCCTGACCTTGGCCATCTCCTTGGGAATTCTGGCGAGCACGTCTCCCGGTTTGACCTTCAGGTCCTTAACCACGTAATACTTGTGCTCTATGTGGGCGTCCTCAGCCTCGGAACAGGTGGGGCACTTGTGCCATTCTATCTCCATCTTGTCCGCGGGTATGTTGAGTATGGAGTTCACGGGAAGGTCGTAGGTTAGCTCTTTTCCGTCCTCGGTTACCACCACAACCCTCGGGGTGTGGAGCATGGCGTCCTTGGGTCTCATGAAGGAGACTATGGTGGCTGTCTTACCGGTAAGGGCGTCCCTCTCTTCCCTGACGGTAACGTCGAGGATTATGTCCCTGAGCTCTACCTTTCCTTCCTCCTCAGCGATTATGTAGGTGTTGAAGGGATCCCACTCCGCGAGGGAGGTTCCCTCCTTGACCTCCTGACCTTCCTCGACGAGGATCTTAGCTCCGTAGGGAACCGCGTGTCTCTCTACCACCCTTCCTTCCTGATCCTCTATACCTATGGCTCCCTCTCTGGATATGTTTATCACCTCTCCCTTTCTGTTGGTTATGAGTTTCAGGTTGTAGAACTTAACCTTACCTGCGGTCTCCGCTATAAGGACGTTCTGGACCTTCTGGGCTGTTGCAGCTCCACCTATGTGGAAGGTTCTCATCGTCAGCTGGGTTCCCGGCTCACCTATGGACTGGGCCGCGATTATGCCCACCGCCTCTCCTACCGAGACTATCTTCCTCTGGGAGAGGTCCCATCCGTAGCACATGGCGCACACGCCACGCTTCGCTTCGCAGGAGAGGGGCGATCTCACCTTCACCTTCTCCACGCCGGACCTGGCTATCTTCTCCGCAAGCTTCTCGTCTATGACCTCGTTTCTCTTGGCTATGACCTCTCCCGTATAGGGATCCTTCACATCTTCCGCGAGAACCCTTCCGAAGATCCTCTCCTTGAGAGGAACCTTCTCCTCACCGCCCTCCACGATAGGTTCTATCTCTATGCCCTTGAGAGTTCCGCAGTCGTGCTGGGTTACCGTTATGTCCTGGGCCACGTCCACGAGTCTTCTGGTTAGGTATCCTGCAAAGGCTGTTTTGAGAGCGGTATCCGCCAGACCCTTACGTGCTCCGTAGGTGGAGATGAAGTATTCAAGAACAGATAGTCCTTCACGGAAGTTGGAGATGATGGGAGTCTCTATGAACTCTCCCGAGTGCTTGGCCATCAGACCCCTCATTCCTGCCAGCTGACGGATCTGATCCCTGTTACCTCTCGCTCCCGAGTTGGCCATCATGAAGATGGGGTTGAAGACGCCGGGGAACTTCTTACCGTTTTCGAGCCTTTCGGACTTCTCTATCTCGTCGAACATGGCCTTGGATATCCTGTTGGTGGCTTCGGACCATATGTCGATGATCTTGTTGTAGCGCTCCTTGTTGGTGATGATGTTGTTCACATACTGGTTCCAGATTTCGTCGGTTGCCTTGAGAGCTTCCTCTATTATCTGCTTTTTGACCTTGGGAACCTGGAGGTCGTCCACGCCTATGGATATGCCCGCCAGGGTTGCCCTAACGAAGCCGAGCTCCTTCACCCTATCGAGGAACTTGACCGTCTCCTCGTTCCCCACCTGTATGTAGAGGTCCGTTATGAGCTTGGAGAGGTTCTTCTTGTCGAGGGTGTGGTTAACAAAGGGAACACCTTCGGGCATTATGGAGTTGAAGAGAACCCTTCCTGGTGTGGTCTCTACGAGCTTGCCGTCGAGCTTCACCTTTATCCTGGCGTGGATGTCTACCTTTCCGAGATCGAGGGCCTTTAAAACCTCCTCCGGAGAAGAGAAGACCTTGCCCTCTCCCTTCCTTCCGGGAATTGGATCCTGGGTCATGTAGTAGGTTCCGAGAATCATGTCCTGGGAGGGCATAGTTAGGGGCTTTCCGTGGGCCGGTGAGAGTATGTTCTGGGTGGAGAGCATGAGTATGTAGGACTCGAGCTGGGCTTCTATGCCGAGGGGAACGTGAACCGCCATCTGGTCCCCGTCGAAGTCCGCGTTGAAGGGAGGACAGACGAGGGGGTGGAGTTTTATGGCCTTACCCTCCACCAGGACAGGCTCGAAGGCCTGAATGGAGGGCCTGTGGAGGGTGGGTGCCCTGTTCAGGAGCACCGGGTGCTGTTTTACCACCTCCTCCAGGCACTCCCAGACCTCGGGCGTCTTCTGCTCGACAAGCTTCTTAGCGTTCCTTATGGATGTGGCGTATCCCTTCTCCTCGAGCCTTCTGTAGACGAAGGGCTTGAAGAGCTCGAGAGCCATTATCTTGGGAAGCCCGCACTGGTGCATCTGGAGCTCGGGCCCAACCACTATGACTGAACGGCCCGAGTAGTCCACCCTCTTACCGAGGAGGTTCTGCCTGAACCTTCCCTGCTTGCCTTTGAGGTAGTCCGCCAGGGACTTGAGTGGTCTTCCGTTCTGCGTTACCACCCTTCCCCTCTTTCCGTTGTCTATGAGGGCGTCCACCGCCTCCTGGAGCATCCTCTTCTCGTTCCTGATTATGATCTCGGGAGCGTCGAGCTCTATAAGGCGCTTGAGCCTGTTGTTTCTGTTTATGAGCCTCCTGTAGAGGTCGTTGAGGTCTGAGGTGGCGAACCTTCCCCCGTCGAGGGCCACCAGAGGCCTGAGGTCTGGAGGCAGGACGGGTATGACCTCGAGGATCATCCACTCGGGCCTGTTCCCGCTCTTTATGAAGCCCTCCACCAGTTTGAGTATCCTCAGGTATTTGCGGACCTTCTGTTCGGATACCTCCTTGAGAACGGTCGCCCTGATGTCTTCCTTAATCCTCTCAAATATGGGCAGGTTCTTCTTCTTCCTGAGGTTCTCGTAGTAGGTCCTTATGGCCTCCTTCCCGGTCAGGTAATCCTCTCCCTTGTCCTCCTCTGAAAGCTCTCCCGTTTCCACGTTGAGGTATATCTCCTCGCTTATGAGCTTGTGTATGGCTTCCTCCAGAGAAAGCCCCTTCTCCTCGAGGTTGGGGAAGTTCACTCCGAAGGACCTGAAGTCCTCCGCTATGGTCCTGATTATCTTCTCGTAGAGATTCTTGTGCTGAATCTCCACCTCTTTTCCGAGATCCTCAAAGCCTATGCTGTAGGGCTTTATAAGAGATTTGAGTTTCTTGGAGTATTCGTTGAGGTCGAGCTGGGAGAGGACCTGCTTTATTATCTCCGCCCCCATCCCGTATTCATACTTCTCGTCTACCGTGAAGGAATACTCCTCCTCGAACTCGGTCTCGGTAACTATGTGGAGCTTAACCCACTTGGTCGTGGTCCCATCGTTGAGAGGTATTGTATCCTCCGCCTTCTCAAAGGCCTCCTCTTCCTCCTCGTTGGGATACTCTATGACGAGGTAGGACTCGAAGTATATAACCCTCTCCACGTCCCTTGAGGTCATGTTCAGGAGTGTTCCTATCTTTGAGGGCGTGGATTTGAGGAACCAGATATGGGCCACGGGGGCAGCGAGCTCTATGTGTCCAAACCTCTTCCTCCTCTCGTAGGAGAGGGTTACCTCCACTCCACACCTATCACATATCGTTCCCTCGTATCTCTTTCCTCTGTATTTACCGCACAGACACTCGTAGTCCTTAACAGGTCCGAATATCTTTGCACAGAAGAGTCCGTCCTTTTCCGGCTTTAGTGTTCTGTAGTTCAGGGTTTCGGGACGCTTCACCTCCCCGTGGGACCAGCTCCTTATCTCATCGGGGGAGGCGAGCATGAGCTTTATCTTCTCGAAAGGAAAGAGACCTCTCCTTTTCTGATTCATCTTTCTTCCTCCTCCTTCATCTCAACCTGATCACAGCCAACGTCCTCACCGTTCATACATCTAACATCGAGGCTGAGGGCCTTAAGCTCCCTTACAAGAACCCTGAAGGACTCGGGTATGCCCGGAGAGTAGGTATACTTGCCCTTGACGATTGACTCGTAAACCTTGCTCCTTCCTTCGATGTCGTCGGACTTGACTGTGAGCATCTCCTGGAGCGTGTAGGCAGCGCCGTGAGCCTCGAGCGCCCAGACCTCCATCTCCCCGAGCCTCTGACCGCCGAACTGGGCCCTTCCGCCGAGAGGTTGCTGGGTGACCAGGGAGTAGGGTCCTGTGGACCTGGCGTGGACCTTGTCGTCCACCATGTGGATGAGCTTGAGCATGTGCATGTAGCCTACCGTTACCTCGAAGTCGAAGGGCTCTCCCGTCCTTCCATCGTAGAGTATCGTCTTTCCGTTTTCGGGAAGGCCCGCCCGTTTGAGAAGCTCCTTTATTGCATCCTCCTCCGCCCCTTCGAAGGCGGGCGTTGCCATGGGTATGCCGTTCTGGGCGTAGTCCTTCATGACCTCGTAAAATTCCTCATCGGATAGGGAGTTCAGGAACTCCTCTATGAACCTGGCGTTCTCACCGGTAGGATCACCTATCGCGTAGGTCTCCTTCATCCATTCGGTGAGCTTCTTCCTGTCCACACCTTTGGCGAGCATCTCCCCTATCTTCTTGCCGAGGCCCCTCGCCGCCCATCCGAGGTGGGTTTCGAGTATCTGACCCACGTTCATCCTGGAGGGAACACCGAGGGGATTGAGGACTATGTCCACGGGAGTTCCGTCGGGCAGGAAGGGCATGTCCTCCACTGGAAGGACCACGGAGATAACACCCTTGTTCCCGTGTCTTCCCGCCATCTTGTCTCCGACTTTTATCTTCCTCTTCTGAGCTATGTAGACCTTCACCAGCGTTATGACACCGGGGGGCAGGTCTCCCCTCCTGTAGAGCATCTTCTTCTTCTCTTCGTAGATCTTAGTGAGCATCTGGATCTGGCTCTTGGACCTGCTGACCACCTCGCTTATCTGCTGTATCAGCTTCTTGCTCTTGAAGAAGTTGTCAGGTTTGGAAATTATGAAGTTGAGGAGTGACTTGAGCACGCTCTCGTCTATCTTGGTTCCCGCCTTGTAGGTCTTCTTCCTTATGGTGACATCTTTCTCTATCTTCTTCCCGAGCAGGAGACCTTTGAGAACCTTGTTCCTGCCTTCGACTATCAGGTTCTTCCTCTTCTCGAGCTCCTCTTTCAGAGACTCCATCTCCTCCCTTTCCACCGTGTCCGCGAGCATGCTCCTCCTCTCCCCGGTTCTCCTCGTGAATATTTGAACGTCGATAACTACTCCTTCTACACCCGGAGGACATCTGAGAGAGGAGTCCTTAACGTCCTTGGACTTCTCACCGAATATGGCCTGGAGGAGCTTCTCTTCAGGAGTGAGCTGGGTCTCCCCTTTGGGGGTCACCTTACCGACGAGTATGTCTCCGGGCTTTACGTAGGTCCCTATCCTCACTATTCCAAGCTCGTCCAGATGTGCTAAGGCCTTCTCCGGAATTCCGGGGATCTGCCTCGTTATCTCCTCTTCACCGAGCTTGGTTTCCCTCGCCTCCACCTCGAGCTCCTCTATGTGGATGGATGTGTATACGTCCTCCTTGACGAGCCTCTCGGAGATGACTATAGCGTCCTCGAAGTTGTATCCTCTCCAGGGCATGAAGGCGACGAGAACGTCCTTCCCGAGGGCGAGCTCTCCCCTGTAGGTGGACTGACCGTCCGCTATGACCTCTCCCGCCTTTACCTCCTGCCCTTTCTTCACGAGGGGCCTCTGGTTAACGCAGGTATTCTGGTTCGTCCTCTGGAACTTCTTGAGCTCGTATATGTCTATCCCGAAGTCGAGGGGATCGGAAGGATCTATCTCCTCGGGATTCACCCTTATCACTATCCTCGAGCTGTCCACCTCTTCGACTACGCCTCCCCTCTTTGCCACGACTACCGAGTGGGAGTCTCTGGCCACCTTCTTCTCCATACCGGTCCCTATAAGGGGCGCCTGAGTCAGGATCAGCGGGACAGCCTGCCTCTGCATGTTCGACCCCATCAGGGCCCTGTTCGCGTCGTCGTGCTCAAGGAAGGGTATTAGCGACGCGGACACCGAGATCACCTGCCTTGGAGATACGTCTATGTAGTTCACCTGCTCTGGCTTTACTATCCTTATGTCGTTCTTGTGCCTTGCGAGAACCCGTTCAGCGAGTATCCTTCCCTTTTCGTCGGTAGGGGTGCTCTGGGCTATGACGTAGTCCTCCTCCTCGTAGGCGGCCAGATATTCTATCTTGTCGGTGACCACACCGTTCTCAACCTTCCTGTAGGGAGTTATGAGGAAGCCGTATTCGTTCACCTGGGCGTAGACGGTCATGGAGGTAACGAGTCCTATGTTCTGTCCCTCGGGAGTCTCTATGGGACATATCCTCCCGTAGTGGGAGGGGTGGACGTCCCTTATCTCGAACTTGGCGCTCTCCCTGGTGAGTCCTCCCGGTCCGAGAGCGGAGAGCCTCCTCTTGTGGGTTAGAGCGGAAAGGGGATTGGCGTTGTCGAGATACTGGGAGAGCTGTCCTCCCTTGAGGAATTCCACGATGGAGTTGGTCACGTATCTGGGGTTTATGAGATCTTGAGGTCTTATGTTGGGGTCCTCGGGGTTTATGACCGCTATCCTGTCCCTGAAGACCTTCTCCATCTTGGCTATGCCGGTCCTTACCTGGTTCTCGAGAAGCTCACCTACGGACCTGACTCTCCTGTTTCCGAGGTGGGCTATGTCATCCTTCCTCTCCCTCCTGAACCTCAGATCTATCAGATACTTGAGTATGTTTATCAGGTCTATCGGGAGGATGAACCTCGCTTCTTCTTCTGTGTAGTCCTTTACCTTTATCTCTTTGACCTTCTTGAAGATCTCCTTGAGGATATCTTTGGTTAACCTGGTCCCCTCCTTATACTTGCCAACGTCCTCCGCAAGGGCGAGGGGAGGGAACTTGTCGAGGAGGTCAACGTCAGCAGGTTTTAGAGTTTTGGGAAGCTTGTGGACCTTGGCGTTTATCTTGACCCTACCGACTTTCGAGAGATCGTATCTGGTGATGTGTCCGAAGAAGGTCTCGAAGTAGGAGCGTGCCCTCTCGATGAGGTTCTCTATCTCCATGGTCATGGTCTCTACGAGTCTGAGCTTCTTGTAGATCTCCATGTAGCCGTAGTCTCTGAGGGAAAACTGGGAGGGGACCTTGACGGGGCTCATCCTGTCGGGGTCTCTCGGCCTCGTATCCTCTTCAAGGGTCTCGACCACTATCTTGGCGTAGGGGCTTTTTACAGCGTTCTCGTTGGGAAGGATCGTTACAGCCTCGACCTTTATCCTGTCGTCCTTAAGGAGAAGCTCCAGACCTTCCCAATTCTCTATGAACCTCTCTTCTATAAACTCCTTCTCCTTGTCCGAGTCTTCGAGCTTGGCCTTATACCTGAGTATGGCGAATATGTAGTGGTGCTCCAGATCCTCGGGCTTGAACTCCTCCCCGGTCTGGGCATCGAAGAGGGCACCGTCCCTGACAACGAGCTTTCTGACGCCCTCGTAGAAGTTGGAGAGGATCTCGTAGGCGGTCTCAAAACCCCATGCCCTCAGTATTGCTATACCGCTTACCTTCTTCTTGTCTACCCTCGCAGAGAAGAGGTCCGTGGTTCCGGAGAGCTCGAACTCTATCCTCGATCCCTTATCGGGAATTATGCTCGCCCTGTATATGATCCTCGTGATGGTGGCGTCCTTCTGCTTCTCCTCCTTTTCCTCGAAGAAAACACCCGTAGATCTTATCAGCTGGTTTACTATTACCCTCTCGCTCCCGTTTATGATGAAGGACCCCCAGTCTGTCATGAGGGGTATCTCACCGAAGTAGACCTTCTTAGGAGGCGTTTCCCTCTCTCCGTCCTTGGTTTTTACCTTGAGCTTGAACATTACCCTCAGAGGAGCGGAGTAGGTAAGGCCCTTTATCTTGCACTCGTCGGGTGTGTATTTCTCCTTGTAAACGAGCTTTCCTCCACAGTTGGGACAGTCCACTCCCCACCCCGCCAGGAAGTCGGACTCGGGCTTATACCCGCAGGCGTTACACTCCCAGTCCCCTATCTCATAGCCGAGATACTCCATGTATATGTTTCCGTCCGGATCTACGAAAGGAAAGGAGGTTCTGAATATGTATTCAAGTCCCTTGTTCTCTCTCTCGTGGGGTGCCTTCCTGAGCTGAATGAAGCTCTCGAAGGAGTTTTTTGGTACACTCAATAGGTAGGGAGGCTCTATAATTTCTTCTCTCCTCCCGAAGAACTTTCTCGGAAGTGCGACGTTTCTCATACTTTCCACCCCTTACAGATTTAGTGGCAAATTTTTAATTTTAGCACAGAACACCAAAAACCCAGAATAGGGCACCCGATTATCGGGTGCCCCGTTCCCAGAAGCCTCTATACAGGCGCGATCCACTATTACTTCAGCTCTACCTCTGCCCCTGCCTCTTCGAGCTTGGCCTTTATCTGCTCCGCCTCCTCCTTGGAGACGCCTTCCTTTATGGGCTTGGGTGCGTTGTCGACGAGTTCCTTGGCCTCCTTGAGGCCGAGACCGGTGATCTCCCTGACTACCTTGATCACCTGTATCTTGTTCCCGCCGGGGGACTTGAGGATAACGTCAAACTCGGTCTTCTCCTCGGCCGCCGCGGCGGCTCCACCTGCGGCTGCTCCTACGGCGGGTGCGGCAGCAACCATGGCTGCTGCTGAGACTCCGAACTCCTCCTCGAGTCTCTTAACAAGCTCGGCCACCTCGAGAACGCTCATGTTCTTGATAGCCTCGACGATTTCGTCAATGGTAAGTGTAGCCATACCAGAACCTCCTTAAGATTTTTGCTCCTCTATAGCTTTCAAAGTAAGAACGAGCTTCTGGGGAACCGCCTTCAGGGTCATCGCCAGCTGGGTTACGGGAGCCATCAGAACTCCCAGAAGCTTGGCCACGAGCTCCTCCCTGCTCGGAAGCTCCGCGAGGGCGACGACCTCCTCCGGGGTCATGAACTTGCCGTTTATAAGGCCACCCTTGAGCTTCTCCTTATACTCTTTGTCGAAGACCTCCTTTAAAAACTCCACGAGAGTCTTGGTGGTAGAAACCGGATCCTCGTAGGCGAACAGAGCCGCGCTCGGTCCCACGAATATGTCCCTGTGGTCCACCAGCGGGGTGTCCTCGAAGGCCCTGTAAAGCAGGGTGTTCCTTCCCACGACTATCTCTCCCGAAGTAGCCCTTATCTTTGCCCTCAGCTGGGAGAAGGGGAAGGCATCTATCCCCTGGAAGTTGAAGAAGACCACGAAACCGTTAGACTTCTTGAGCCTCTCCTTGTAAGAGGCTACCAGCTCCTTTTTTCTTATAAGGCTCTTTCTTTCCATGGCTCCACTCCTTTAAGCTGCAAGCTCCTGTAGCTTCTTCATGGTCTCGGGTATATCTATCTTTATGCCGGGGCCCATCGTGGTGGAGAGAGTTATAGACTTGACATACTGGCCCTTTGCTCCCGGGGGCCTTGCCCTGACAACGGCATCTATGGCTGAGTAGATGTTCTCTACGAGCTTCTCCTTATCGAAGGAGACCTTACCTACGGGCATGTGTATGTTCCCCGCCTTGTCCACCTTGAACTCGACCCTTCCCTTCTTGGCATCCTTTATGGCCTGCTCCACGTTCCTCGTCACCGTTCCGGTTTTGGGATTGGGCATTAGACCTCTGGGACCCAGGATCCTTCCGAGCTTGGCCACCTTGGGCATTATCTCGGGTGTGGCTATAACCACGTCGTAGTCTATCCACTCCTCTTTGAGGATCTTGTTTATCAGGTTCTCTCCGCCCACGTAGTCCGCCCCTGCCTCTTCCGCCTTTTTGGCCTCCTCACCTTCCGCAAGGACGAGAACCTTTATGGGCTTTCCGAGCCCGTGCGGGAGAACGACAGAGCCCCTTACCATCTGATCCGCGTACTTGGGATCCACGTTCAGTCTCATGGCGAGTTCCACGGTTTCATCGAAGCCTCTCTGGGCCACTTCCGCCATCTTTTTGATAAGATCTACAGCCTCTTCAACGGTGTAGGTCCTGTTCCTGTCCACAAGCTCTAAAGCTTTAAGATACTTCTTCCCTCTCTTCGCCATGGCACTACTCCTTCCAACCTTCTATCTCTATACCCATGCTTCTTGCGGTCCCCGCCACGGTCCTCATGGCAGCCTGGAGGTCGTCCGTGTTCATATCCTTGAGCTTCATCTTGGCTATCTCCTCCACCTGTTTGAGGGTAACCTTCCCTACCTTCTGCCTCTTCGGATCGGAAGCTCCCTTCTCTACTCCCGCCGCCTTTTTGAGAAGGTAAGAGACGGGCGGGGTTTTCATTATAAAGGTGAAGCTCCTGTCCTGGTAGACGGTTATCACCACGGGAAGGATCGTTCCGGGCTCGAAGTCCTTGCTCGCCGCGTTAAACTGCTTGACGAACTCCATTATGTTCACACCGTGCTGACCGAGAGCGGGACCCACAGGCGGTGCGGGCGAGGCCTGCTGTGCGGGGAGCATAAGCTCTATGGTTCCTACCACCTTCTTGGCCATCTCCTTTCCTCCTAAATCTTCTCGACCTGGTTGAAGTCAAGCTCGACGGGGGTTAACCTTCCGAATATGCTTATGAGAACCGTGAGCTTCTCCCTCTCCGGATGAACCTCCTCGACGGTTCCCGTAAAGTTCATGAAGGGTCCTTCTATAACCCTCACCTGATCTCCCTTCTCGAACTCTACCTTCTTCGTCTTCACACCCCTCTGAACCTGCTCCAGTATCCTGTTAACCTCTTCCTCCTTCAGGGGAACCACCTTGCCTCCCACGAGAACGGGTTTGTATATGTGAGGAGTTTTCTCTATGGCCCTGAGTAGCTTGTCGTTCATGTGTGCTTTTATCAGTATGTATCCGGGGAACATCTTGTTATCGAGAACTATCTTGGCCTCCGTCCTGTTGTCCTTGCAAACGAGCTTCTGGCCCGGCTTTGATATGGGGGGTGCTTTGAGGCAATCGTCACCTTCAACGCTTTCCACAACTCTTACAGTGCCGTTCTCTATCCTGAATGTTGTAACTCCCTTCTTGCCGAGGACGGGAAGGTCCCTGTTGTTACCTTTAAGGGAAAGCCTGTACTTCTCCTTTCCCATCGCCCTTATTACTACCTTCTCCTCCGCAGGAACTACCACCTGCTCTACCAGATCCTTCAGGCCCTCAAGCTCAAGAACCTTCAGGAAGTTCTCCCTTGCAGCAACCTCCTTTCCCGCCTCAACCTGAAGAGCGTACCACTGTTTTTCCGCCATTACGCACCCCTAAGAGCGAATATGAGAGAGAGAATCTTCGTAAAAGCCAGGTCCAAAATCCAAAGGTATACACCTACGACCAAAGAAAAAATTATAACACTTACCGTTGCCTTCACGACGAGTTTTCTATCCGGCCAGGTTACCCTCCGTAGCTCGGATCTTACCCCTTGGAGGAACTCCTTTAACTTTCCCATAGGACCTTCCCATGCGGGGCAGGGAGGACTCGAACCCCCAACCGCGGGATTTGGAGTCCCGCGCTCTGCCAGTTGAGCTACTGCCCCTTTACTTTACCTCCCTGTGTATGGTGTGCTTCCTGCACCACTTGCAGTATTTTCTAAGTTCAAGCCTTTCGGGATGTTTTTGCTTGTTCTTGGTAGTAGTGTAGTTCCTCCTCTTGCACTCGGTGCAGGCAAGGGTAATTATCTCGCGGACGGACGCCATCTCTCACTCCTCAATCGAGAATTTTAGTAACAACACCAGCCCCTACAGTCCTTCCTCCTTCCCTAATAGCAAACCTCAGCCCTTCCTCCATAGCAACCGGAGCTATCAACTCTACCTCCAACTCCACATTGTCCCCTGGCATCACCATCTCCACTCCCTCAGGAAGCTTCACTACTGTCCCAGTCACATCAGCTGTCCTAAAGTAAAACTGCGGCCTGTAGTTCACAAAAAAGGGCGTGTGCCTCCCACCTTCTTCCTTCGAAAGAATATACACCTGCGCCTTAAACCTCTTGTGTGGCGTCACACTCCCAGGCGCAGCAAGCACCTGTCCCCTTTCAACATCGTCCTTACCTACTCCCCTCAAAAGCACTCCCACGTTGTCTCCAGGCAATGCCTCGTCAAGGATCTTCCTGAACATCTCTATTGAAGTAGCGACTGTCTTGAGAGGCTCTTCTCTGAGACCCACTATCTCAACCTCATCACCGGGCTTGAGAACACCTCTCTCAACTCTTCCTGTGACGACCGTTCCCCTTCCGGAGATGGTGAAGACGTCCTCTATGGGCATGAGGAAGGGCTTGTCCACCTCCCTTTTCGGAGTGGGGATGTATTCGTCCATAGCATTGAGGAGCTCTTTTATGGACTCCACCCACTTGCCTGGGGAGTTCTGCTCAAGCTCTTGAAGGGCTCCCAGGGCTGAGCCTCTTATGACTGGGACCTCATCTCCCGGGAACTCGTATTTGTTCAGGAGTTCTCTCACTTCGAGTTCGACGAGTTCGAGGAGTTCCTCGTCGTCCACCATATCGCACTTGTTCATAAACACTACTATGTAGGGAACGTTGACCTGACGGGCGAGGAGGACGTGCTCCCTGGTCTGGGGCATGGGGCCGTCAGCGGCGGAGACGACGAGGATAGCACCGTCCATCTGGGCCGCTCCCGTGATCATGTTTTTGATGTAGTCAGCGTGGCCTGGGCAGTCCACGTGGGCGTAGTGTCTCTTTGCGGTCTCGTATTCAACGTGTGTGATGTTTATTGTTATTCCCCTCTCTTTCTCTTCAGGTGCCTTGTCTATCTCTTCGTATTTGTAGCATTCTGCCTTTCCGCCTTCTACAAGGCCCGCTGCTATTACGCAGGTTATGGCGGAGGTAAGTGTGGATTTGCCGTGGTCTACGTGTCCTATTGTTCCTACGTTGACGTGTTCCTTTGTCCTCTCAAACTTCTCCTTCGCCATCTCTCTCCATACCTCCGTATGATTTTGAGCTAACAGAATATCATAATCCCTTTTTTATGAAAAGACAAATAGTTTTAAGCCCAGGACCGGACTTGAACCGGCGACCTCACCCTTACCAAGGGTGCGCTCTACCGACTGAGCTACCTGGGCTGAGGATATTAATTTAATCACACCAACCTGCAGGTGTGCAATCGTATTTACCTGACCATGCACTACCGTAAGGGAAGAATCTCCTGAACTCACAGGTTTTTAGAATCAGAGAGTTGGTGGGACAGTTTAGGTAAGGACTTCCATCTCTATAGGGAGTTCCACCCATGCACCAAGGAGTGTCAAAGGGACAGGGAATACAGATCCACCTGTTCAGAAGCTTAAAACACTTCGGAGAGTGAAATACCTCCTGAGCGTTGAGACGGAAATTTGTTGAACTTGCGGAACCTCTCGTTAGTTGAACCACACCCGTATAAGGATACATAGGCTCGATGAGCAGGGCGTTATAAGTCCCGAAGGAGAAAGCGCAGTAATCTCCAGACATTTCCGATACGCAGGCTGTAGGACAGTCGTCATACCAGTCAGGTAGATCAGATGAAGAACGACATCCAGTAAAGTAATCGTTTTTCGCTACTAAATCGTGTTCATATCCAGGTATGTCAACAGACCAATCTCCCGGATTGTTCCACTGGATTTTATAGTATCTAACTACATTTGTTCCAGTGTAAAAAATATCTCCCTCATTTGGGTAAAAAGTGGGTATGGAAGCCTCTCGTTTACTGTTCTTTATGATAGAACGTTTCTTTGCACCTTCTATTGAACTTTTTAAGGATTTAAACATAGTCTGATAAAAGTTGCCTTTCACATAAAATTTTTCATAATACTGAATGAATTCCTCATTGTTTTCAAGTTCTTTTACAGCCTTCTGCATCATTTTGTAAAGCTCTTCAGGTTTTGCATTTTTTACTTCAGGAAAGAAGTAATACTGACTGTATCTCTTGGGTCTGAAGTAGTAGGGAACATATTTGAGAAAGGCTGTAAAAAGCGGAAAGTAGTTGACGCTGATATCTTTAACGAGCCTGCTACTTTCTATACACTCAACGTCATCAGTTTTGGCAAGAACCGCGTAAACTATAGGTCCTTTGTTCTTGATGTATAAATAACCCTCCTTGTATTCATAATAGATGTTTACAAGTCCTCTTATAAACTTAAGCAGTTTTGGATATTTAGCTAAATCATCGACTGTCAGTAAGTTGTTCTCCAAAATAATTTTAAAACCTATTACTCTTTCAAAGTATGTAGTCTTATATATATTAGTGAAGTCGTTCCTTAGTTTAACAAAGAATTTCCTTGGTTCATACCATTCTCTTTCTGCACCGGACCCTCCACTACCGTAGGGAGATGCATACCATGTGGCTCTTATTTTTGCATTACACCTTTCAAGAAGTTTAATAATTTCCTCGTCGGGAGTAAGTTTTCCGAATCCTATGGCCACTTCAGCCGCAAGGGAAATTTTAACGAAGAAAAGCATGAGAACTAACGGTCTCAAAGTATCCTACCTCCCCATTTATATATCAAGAGCGGGCGACGGGACTCGAACCCGCGACCTGCGGCTTGGAAGGCCGCTGCTCTACCAACTGAGCTACACCCGCTTCCTGGTGGAGGGGGCAGGATTCGAACCTGCGCAGGGCGAAGCCCGGGGGATTTACAGTCCCCTGCCTTTGGCCGCTCGGCCACCCCTCCTGACAGCCAAATAGACATTTTACAACGCTTTCGCAAGTTGTCAACTTCGCGTATAGGCGTATATCCACCGACATCAAGCTGGCGGCGGGACTTGAACCCGCGACCACGGGATTACAAATCCCGCGCTCTGCCGACTGAGCTACGCCAGCGGACACGGAGGATAATTTTAATTCAAGTCCAACAGGCGGTCAAGGAGCGGAAGTTAAACCTGCGACCTTATTCCCCGCTCCGAAGATCTCTCTGTAGAGCTCCGAGTCTATCTTCTTTACTCTGTGTCTCTCCTTTGGAACCTCTTCCAGCTCGACAAAGTAGAGGCAATTGGTTACGCACTTGGAAACACAGGAGGGAAGCAGTCCCTTATCAACTCTACTGTAGCAGTAATCACACTTTTCCACCTTCATGGTGGCTGGGTTGAAGGATATGGCCCCGTAAGGGCAGGCTATTATGCAGGCCTTACAGCCTATACATAAAAGCTCTTCCACATACACTATCCCGTCCTTCTCCCTCTTTCTCATGGCTGAGGTGGGGCAGGCCATTACGCACGGTGCAGGATCGCAGTGAAAGCAGTTCATGGGGAGGAAGAAAGCGTCCGGCTTTTCGTAAAAACCTTCCACTCTGAAAACCTTCATGGGCCTCACGCCGAACTTCTCGAGACCCTTCTCCTGAAGGCAGGCCACCTCGCAGGAGAGACAGCCTATGCACCTGTCGAGGTCTATGAGCATTACGGGTCTTTTCATCTCGCGATCAACCTGTCTATGAGTATGAGGATGAATATAAGGATCATGGGGGATATGTCTATGCCTCCCATGTGGGGAAGAACCTGCCTTATAGGTCTGAGCATGGGCTCTACTATTCTGTCAAGAAGCTCGTAGAACCTGCTCTCCCTTATCTGTGGTATCCAGGAGCCGAGGGCATGGATGAAGATAAGAATTATCAAAAGCTCTATTATCAGGTGGAGAAGTTTGGGGAGCATTACTCAACCCATTCTATTATGGCCATCTCCGCCCCATCTCCCTTTCTGCGGTTGGGGAGCTTTACGATCCTCGTATAACCTCCGTTCCTATCCTCGAAGCGGGGAGCTATGTCCTCAAAGAGCTTCTTTACTACCTGTCTATCGGGAAGGAGCTCGAGCACCCTCCTCCTGGAGGCGAGGTCTCCCTTCTTTCCAAGGGTGACGAGCTTCTCCACAAAGCTCCTGAGGGCCTTCGCCCTCTCAACGGTGGTCTCTATTCTCTCTTCAAGTATCAAAGCTCTCGCAAGGCTTCTGTAGAGAGCCAGCCTCTGTTCCTTCGTCCTGTCAAACTTCTTCTTCTTAACTTTGTGTCTCATCTCTCCTCACCTCTTACTCTCTATATTAAGTCCAAGCTGAAGGCCCATCTGCTTTAAGGCCTCCTTTATCTCCGCAAGGGCCTTCCTCCCTATGTTCTTTGTGCTCTTGAGTTCCTCTTCCGTCATCTGGACCAGATCCCCTATGGTGGTTATCCCCATGCGCTTGAGGGAGTTCAAAGCCCTCTGGGATATATCGAGCTCCTCTATCGACAGCGTGAGTTTCTCGGATAGCTCGTCGACGGGTATAGGCTCCTCGAGGGTAGGAACCTCGTAAGATATGTGCTCCAGAAGAGCCAGATGTCTCTTGAGTATGTCCACTGCCTCGCTTACGACCTCTTCGGGTGTTTTGGTCCCATCGGTGAGGATCTCCATCGTGAGTCTCTCGTAATCGGTCTTCTCTCCCACTCTCGTCTGCTCTATCTTGTAGCTTACGAGCTTAACGGGAGAGAAGTCCGCATCCAGAAGTATCCAGCCCGTCTCACCTATAGCCTCCATCTCCTCCGCCAGAACGTAACCCTTGCCCCTCTCTATCTTTATCTCCGCGTTGAACTCCACATCCGGGTTAGTTATGGTGGCTATCACCTTGTCCGGGTTTGCTACCTCCACGTTAGGCGGTAAGGCTATATCCGAAGCCTTTACCTCTCCCTCTCCCTTCTTCTTGAGATAGAGAACCTCCACCTCCGAGTCCTTTAGGTTGAAGCGCACACCTTTTAGGTTCGCTATTATCTCCACCACATCTTCCGCTACACCTTCGAGTGAGGAAAATTCATGGTATACCCCGTATATCTTCACTGCGGTCACTGCAGTCCCCGAAATCGATGAGAGCAGAACCCTTCTGAGGGCGTTTCCGAGGGTGGTTCCGAACCCTCTCTCCAGTGGCTCAACTACAAAAACTCCCCTGTCCTTGTCCTTCTGCTCCCAGTAAATTTTGTTGGGAAAGACAAACTCGTTTAGCATCTGATGACCTCCAGATTAAACCTTAGAATAGAACTCGATAATATACTGAACGTTAACGGGCACTTCCAGATACTCAGCCACGTTCTCGGGGAGCTTGAGAACCTTCCCCCTGAAATTGTCCTTGTCCAGCTCCAGCCACTCTGGAACGCTTCTGGGATCTATGTTTTCCAGGTTCTCCTTCAGGAAGGGAATATCCCTCGAGGAGGGCTTTACCTCTATGATGTCACCGGGCTCTACCTCGTAGTGGGGTATGTCCACCTTCTTTCCGTTCACAAGTATGTGGCCGTGGGAAACCAGCTGGCGTGCCTGCCTCCTGGTTGTTGCGAAGCCGAGTCTGTATACCACGTTGTCCAGCCTCCTCTCAAGGAGCTGGAGGAGGACCTCTCCCGTGTTCTGCTTAGACTTTGTGGCTCTATCGAAGTATCTCTTGAACTGCTTCTCCCTCAGGCCTCCGTAGAGGAACTTGAGCTTCTGCTTCTCCATGAGACGGATGCCATATTCGCTCAGCTTCCTTCTTCTTCCCTTTATCCTTCCGTGCTGGCCGGGCGGGTAGTTCCTGCGCTGGAGTATCCTCGGAGCTGATTTCTTTCCTGAGACTACTACTCCAAACCTTCTGTCGAGCTTTACCCAGGGTCCTATATACCTGCCCATCAGACTCTCCTCCTTGCGGGTGGCCTACATCCGTTGTGAGGGATCGGTGTAACGTCCCTTATGGCGGTAACCTTTATGCCGGAAGCGAACACTGCCCTGAGGGCAGACTCTCTTCCCGCTCCTGGTCCTTTTATCCAGACTTCCGCTTCCTGAAGCCCAAATTCGTTGATCGCTCTTCTCATGGCCTTCTGGGCTGCAACCTGAGCCGCATACGGGGTGCTCTTCCTCGTTCCCTTAAATCCAACAGTTCCACCGCTCTCCCAAACTATTGTGTTCCCCTGGGGATCGGTTATATTTATGATCGTGTTGTTAAAGGTCGTGTGTATGTGGACTATACCTTTCGTAACCGTTCTCTTCTGCTTTTTCTTCTTAGCCATGTGCCTCCTCCTTACTTACCTTTCTTCTTGGTTCCGCCAACGGTTCTTCTCCTCCCCTTCCTCGTTCTGGCGTTGGTTCTCGTCTGCTGGCCTCTGACGGGGAGGCCCCTCGCGTGCCTCTGACCCCTGTAGCATCCCATATCTATCAATCTCTTTATGTTGAGCTGGACTTCCCTTCTGAGATCTCCTTCCACCTTATAGTTCTCGTCTATGAACTTCCTCAAGGTATTAAGCTCCTCCGGAGTAAGCTCGCCCACTCTCTTCTTGCAGTCTATACCGGTCCCCTCGCATATCTCCTTTACCCTCGACTTGCCTATCCCGTAGATGTAGGTGAGGGCTATCTCGAGCCTCTTGTGGTCGGGAAGATCTACTCCAGCTATCCTTGCCATCTTACGACCTCCGTTAGCCTTGCTTCTGCTTGTGCTTGGGGTTCTCGCATATCACGTAAACCCTTCCCTTTCTCCTGATTATCTTGCACTTGGCACACCTCTTCTTGACCGAAGCTCTTACCTTCATGTCTACCTCCTCAGAGCCTGTAGACTATCCTTCCCCTGGTCAGGTCGTAGGGGGAAAGCTCCACCCTGACCCTGTCGCCGGGAAGGATCCTTATGAAGTTTATCCTCATCTTACCCGATATGTGGGCCAGAACCTCGTGCCCGCCTTCGAGCTTTACTTTGAACATGCCGTTGGGAAGAGCTTCCACCACCTCTCCTTCCATAACTATGCCTTTCTCCTTCTCACGCTCCTGCTTTTTCTTCTTTCCCATCCTTCAGATCTCCGTAAGGACTATGGGGCCTTCCTTGGTAATCGCCACCGTGTGCTCGAAGTGGGCCGCAGGGCTTCCGTCCTTGGTTTTCACCGTCCAGCCGTCCCCGTCGTAAACGGTCTCTTCGGTGCCGAGGGAGAACATGGGCTCTATAGCTATCACCATGCCCTGCCTGAGCTTTATGTTCTTCTTTCCAAGGTCCTTCCTGTTGTTGGGCACAAACGGCTCCTCGTGAACCTTCTTTCCTATACCGTGTCCCCCGTATTTGAGAACCGGATAGACCCCATACTCCTCCGCGGTGGAGTGTATGGCCTCGACTATGTCACTGAGCCAGTTCCCGGCCTTTGCCATCTTTACAGCTCTCTCCAAAGCGGTCTTTGTAGCCTCCATAAGCCTCTTCTTGTCCTCGTCGATATCGCCGACCGCCACGGTGATGGCGGAATCGCCAGCGTAACCATCTATTATAGCACCAAAGTCCACGCTAACCAAGTCCCCTTCCTTTATGATCCTGTCCTTCTTAGGAAGGCCGTGAACAACCTCCTCGTTTATGGATATACAGGTGGCGGCAGGATATTTGACATTGCTGAAGGGAGGTTTGTAATTCAAAAAGGCGGGCTTTGCACCCCTCTTCTTGGTCTCCTCCCTCGCTATCATCTCTATGTCCCAGGGAGTTATTCCGGGCTTTATGTTCTCCGCAACTATCTGTAGAACTTCAGCCACTATCTGGCAGGCCTTCCTGATCTTCTCTATCTCCTTCCTCGAGTAAAGCTCTATGCCTTTCTTCATACTACCTTCCTGAGCTGTTGGTAGACCTCTTCGATGTCCTTAGAGGCGTCCAATCTTATTAATATACCTTTGCCTTCGTAGTATTCAATCAGCGGAGCTGTCTGCTTTCTGTAGACCTCGAGTCTGTTCCTGACCACCTCCTCCCTGTCGTCCTCCCTCTGAATTAGCTTTGTCCCGCACCTGTCGCAGATCTCGTCTTCTTTCGGAGGATTGAACTTGATGTGGTAGACAGCTCCGCAACTCGGACAGACCCTCCTGCCCGAGAGCCTCTCGACAACCACCTCGTCGGGAACGTCGAAGAGAACCACCGCGTCAAGTTTGAGACCCTTACGGGATAGCATCCGGTCCAAGGCCTCCGCCTGGGCTATGGTTCTGGGAAAGCCGTCGAATATCACTCCTCCCTCGGGGGGCATGACCTCTTCTATGAGGGCTATTATCAGATCGTCCGGGACGAGCTCCCCCCTGTCCATATACTCTTTCGCCTTCTTGCCCAGGGGAGTCTGGTTCTTCACAGCCTCCCTGAGTATGTCGCCGGTTGAGATGTGGACGAGGCCCAGATCATTGGCGAGCCTCTTGGCCTGCGTTCCTTTTCCCGCTCCGGGAGGTCCCAAGAAGACGAGGTTCTTCTTCATCTCCTTCTCCTCACGAAGCCTTTATACTTTTTGGTGAGAAGGTTAGCCTCTATCTGCTTGAGGGTATCCAGAGCAACGCCCACAACTATCAGCGCGGTAGTCCCTCCGAAGTAGAAGGGAACCTGGAGCTGGAAGCTGATCAGGATCGGTATCACCGCCACCACGGAGAGGAAGATGGCCCCTACAAAGACGAGCCTGTTTATAACCGTCTCGAGAAACTTCTGGGTCTCAGCGCCGGGCCTGACTCCAGGTATGAAGGCTCCTCCCTTGCGTAGGTTGTCCGCCACCTCAACAGGATTTATCATCACCGCAGTGTAGAAGTAGGTGAAGAAGACTATGAACAGAACGTATAGAAAGTTGTAGAGGATGGATGTAGGATTGAAGGCATCGTGAAGGGCCTGAGCTATGGGATGCTGTATGAAGGCGAGTATGCTGGATGGGATTATCAGCAGGGACTGGGCGAATATAATCGGGATCACACCCGCGGGATTTATCTTTATGGGCAGGTAGGTGGTTCCACCCCTGTATTCCTGCCTTCCCACCACCCGCCGGGGATACTGAACCGGTATCCTCCTCTCCGCCTCCTGTATGTAAACTATCCCGATTATCACCGCCAGGACCATTATCACCACACCCGCGGCGGTGAAGGGAGTTATATCTCCGCTCCTGAGCCTGTCCACCATACTAACCACCGCGTTGGGAAAGCCCGCCACTATACCTGCGAATATGAGAAGGGACATCCCGTTCCCTATACCCTTCTCGGTAATCCTCTCTCCCATCCAGACCAGGAACATGGTTCCGGCCACGAGGGTGAGGACGCTCACGAATATGAAGAGGAAGCCCGCTTCAGGGACCACGGGCAGACCCGTGGGAGAGGTTTGGTTCTGAAGCCAGAGGGATATACCGATGGACTGGACAAAGGCCACGAACAAGGTCAGATACTTGGTGTATTCGTTTATCTTGTATCTGCCGTAATCCCCTTCTTCTTTTGCGAGCCTCTGAAGCTCAGGGATAGCCACCGTGAGGAGCTGCATCATGATGGAGGCGGAGATGTAGGGCATCACCCCGAGGGCGAAGACGGTCATCCTGCTCAAATTCCCGCCCGAGAATATGTCGTAGAGACTGAAGAGGGTTCCCTGAAAGGCCTTAAAGAAGTCCTCCAGGGCCTGGACGTCTATACCCGGTATGGGAATGTGGCTCCCCAACCTGTATATGGCAAACATGAAGAGGGTGTAGAGGAACCTTTTTCTGAGGTCCTCGAAGGCGAATATGTTCTTGAGGTAGTCGATCACTTCCCGATTACCTCGCAGGATCCTCCCGCTTTCTCTATCTTCTCCTTGGCGCTCTTAGAAAAGGCGTGGGCCTTTACAGTGAACTTCTTGGTAAGCTCTCCATCACCGAGTATTTTCACCCTGTCCTTTTTGGAACAGAGTCCTTTCTGAACGAGGGTCTCAGGTGTTATCTCCGCTCCGTCTTCGAAGATCCTCTCGAGGGTTCCCACGTTAACCGGAGTGAACTCCACTCTGTTTGGATTTACAAACCCTCTCTTGGGAAGTCTCTGGTGGAGCGGTGTTTGACCACCTTCAAAGTAAGGAGGGAGCGTTCTGTCTCCGGATCTGCTCTTCTGGCCCTTATGGCCCTTTCCCGCGGTCTTGCCCTGTCCCGCCGCTATACCTCTGCCAACTCTCTTTCTTTCTCTTGTAGCTCCCGGATGGGGCTGAAGTTCATGAAGTTTCATCGCTCACTTCCTCCACCTTTACGAGGTAATGGGCCTTCCTGATGTTTCCCCACACCATGGGGTTGTCCTCCAATACTCTCGATTGGCCGGGCTTTCTGAGCCCGAGGCTCTTTACCGCCTTTATATGGCTCTCAGGCTTTCCCGCAAGGCCTCTCACGAGGGTAACCTTCACCATTTTTTTGGATTCCTTCTTTTTCTTAGCCATGGACTCCCCTCCACGGGTAGTAAAGTTTTACCCTGAGCTTGGGGTTGGCGTAGATGCGGTATCTCTTCTGGATCTCTTCGAGGGGAAGACCTCTCTCCTCTGCCACCTGCTCCGGGGTCTTTAGCTGGAGCAGGGCGTCGAAGACCGCTCTCACCACGTTGTCCGGCGTCGTGCTTCCTATTATCTTCGTGAGAACGTCCGTGTATCCAGCGAGTTCGAATATGGGCTTTGCCGCACCACCTGCGACAACACCCGTTCCCCTTCTGGCGGGCATGACTATTATCTTCGTGGGGCCGAAGTGCCCGACCACATCGTGGGGAACGGTTCCCTCGATTATGGGAACTCTTATGATCTTCTTCTTGGCCTGCTCTATGGCCTTGGCTATCGCGAGGGGGACCTCTTTAGCCTTTCCGTGGCCAAAGCCTACGAACCCTCTCTTGTCTCCCACAACTACGAGGGCGCTGAAGGAGAACCTCCTACCGCCTTTGGTAACCCTTGCGGTCCTGTTGGCGTATATTAGCCTCTCCTCAAGCTGGAGTTCGTCAATCATCTCAGCGACGCCGAACCTCTTCCTTCTCTCCTCGATCATCCTGTCGATGTCCTTACCACCCATAAAACTCCTCCTTAGAACTCAAGTCCAAGCTCTCTACACTTGTCCGCAAAGGCCTTTATCTTCCCGTGGTATATGAAACCACCCCTGTCGAAGACAACCTTCTTTATGCCCTTTCCCAGAGCCCTCTTGACGAGGATCTCCGCCACCTTCTGGGCGTCCTCTATGGACTTTCCTCCTCTCTTACCGGTTAGCTTTTCGAACTCGGGATCGAGGGTGGAGGCGGAAACGAGTGTGTGGCCCACGGTGTCGTCTATTATCTGGGCGTAGAAGTGGTGAAGACTCCTGTAAACCGCCAGCCTCGGCCTCTCGGGAGTTCCGAAAACCTTTTTCCTTATCCTCTTGTGCCTCCTTATCCTCTTCTCTCTCCTGCTCAGTCTGGCCATCCTATTCCTCCTTACTTCTTACCGGCAGCCTTTCCGGGCTTGAGCTTTATGACCTCATCCTTGTATCTGATTCCCTTGCCCTTGTATGGATCGGGCTTCCTGAGAGCCCTTATCTCCGCTGCCACCTGACCTACCCTCTGCTTGTCTATACCGCTTACGTGTATCTCGTTCCCCTTCACCTCTATCTTTATGTCCTTGGGTATTGGATATATGTCAGGATGGGACTTACCCAGGTTAAGCTCGAGGTTGTTCCCCTTAACCGCCGCCCTGTAACCGAGCCCGTGGACCTCGAGGACTACCGTAAATCCTTCCGTTACACCTTTCACCATGTTCCTTATGAGCGCGGCAGTGGTCCCGTGGAGAGCCTTGTGGAATGCCCTATCGGTGGGCCTCTCTACCTTTATCTGCTTGTCCTCCACAACGACCTTCATATCGGGGTGAAAGTCCATCGAGAGCTTACCCTTAGGACCTTCAACGGTTATCGTGTTCCCCTGAACGCTTACCTTCACGTTATCAGGTATCGGTATGGGATTCTTGCCTATCCTCGACATCTCCTTCCTCCTACCAGACTATTGCGAGGATCTCACCGCCCTTCCTCATCTTCCTCGCTTCGTGGTCCGTCACTATCCCCGCGTCGGTGGACACGAGGGCTATACCGAGGCCCCTCTTAACGTAGGGTATATATTTTGCAGGTGAGTAAACCCTCTTTCCGGGCTTCGAGATCTTGACAAGATTTGTTATGGCGTTTCTCTCCTTCTTAGGGTCAAGGTATTTTAGGTGTATCCTGAGGGTATACTGGGTTCCCTTTCTGTTTTCCTCTATCCTCTCCCAGTCCTTTATAAAGCCCTCCCTTTTTAGAACCTCAAGGATCCTCTCCTTAACCTTGGAGGAGGGCACATCCACGTAGTCCTTCTTCCTCATTATCGCGTTCTTGATCGCAGAGAACATATCCGCTATCGGGTCCATCTCCTACCTCCGATTACCAGCTTGATTTCCTGACTCCGGGCAGTTCGCCCCTCAGGGCTCTCTCTCTGAAGCAGAGCCTGCACATATTGAAATACCTTATAAAACCTCTCGGCCTACCGCATATGGGGCATCTGTTTTTCTTCCTCACCCTCCACTTGGGGTAATACTTAAGATCCTTGGCGACCTTCGCTTTCCTCGGCATAACAACCTCCTCAAGATGCTCTTATGGGAAGACCTAAAAGGGAAAGAAGCCACAGGGCCTCCTCATCGGTCTCAGCGGTGGTGTGGATGCTTATGTCCATACCCCTGATCTTGTCCACCTTGTCGTAGTCTATCTCGGGATAGACTATCTGCTCCGATATACCAAAGGAGTAGTTGCCCCTTCCATCGAAGGACCTGGGATTGAGACCTTTGAAGTCCTTGACCCTCGGAAGAGCCACCGATATGGTCTTGTCAAGGAAGTCCCACATCCTCTCCTTTCTGAGGGTGACCTTAAGACCCACAGGCATACCCTTCCTGAGCTTGAAGCCAGCCTCGGACTTCTTGGCCCTTCTTATAGAGGGTTGCTGGCCGGTTATGAGCCTGAGGTCCTCCGCAGCCCTCTCCAGGTTCTTTATGTCCTGAACAGCCTCGCCCACGCCCATATTCACCACCACCTTCACTATCCTGGGAACCTCCATAGGGTTCTTGTATTCGAACCTTTGCATCAGGCGCGGGACGACCTCTTCCTTATACTTCTTATAAAGCCTGGGGACATACTTGGTAGCTACAGCCATCACCCTAACCTCTCAACTGTTTTTCCCTTACAAGATCTATGTTCTCACCGCACTTCTTGCAGTATCTGTATTTCCTCAGAACTCCCTTCTCCTCAACTATGCGAAAACCGACCCTTGTCGGCTTGTTGCAGTTAGGGCACACGAGCATCACGTTGCTCACGTGGATAGGAGCTTCCATCTCTATGATTCCGCCCTCTCTGACGTTGGGGATCTCTTTCAGGTGCTTTTTTACCAGATTGACACCCTCCACCACCACCCTGTTCTTCTCTGGGATCACCCTTATCACCTTTCCCGTCTGTCCCTTGTTCGCCTTTTTACCTCTTACCACTATTACTGTGTCTCCTTTCTTTATCTTCGCAGCCATTAAACTACCTCCGGTGCTAAGGAAGCTATCTTGGTAAAGCCTCTGTTCCTTACTTCTCTTGCTATTGGACCGAGAACCCTGGTCCCGAGGGGTTCTCCATACTGATTCAGCAGGACGCAGGCGTTGTCGTCGAACTTTATGTAGCTACCGTCAGGGCGTCTGACCTCCTTGGCGGTCCTTACAACAACCGCCCTGTATATCTTTCCCTTCTTGGCGTTCCCGTCGGGGAGGGCGTCCTTGACCGTCACCGTTATCACATCCCCGAGGGTGGCGTATTTCCTCGGAGCGTATGGTATACCTATCACCTGAACCCTCTTGGCTCCCGAGTTGTCCGCAACGTTCATGTAGCTCTGGCGCTGTATCATGGCTTTTCACCCCAAAATCTAAAGTGCTTTCCTGAAAAGAGACAAAATAGTATTCTAACAATTCAGGGGACAGAAGGCAAGCTCAAAATGGACACATCGCTAATTAGATGATTTAGAATGAACCTCATGAGGTACCCGGAGTGTGGAAACGATAGGATAGTGAAGAACGGCAAAAAAGGTAAACAAACCCATCTATGCATAGCCTGCTCGAGAAGATTCCCCCCTGACGCTACAAAGAAACATAGACCTAAAAGAGTGTCCGAATTTGAGTCTATATATTTCTCTTATAGCAGTCCACTGTAGGCTTATCTAATGGTGAACTATATGGGGACACAAGGATTTTTAGATCTTCCTGGTGGAGTGAAAGAGATTATTTTTGCGTTGGAATGGTCAGCTTTTGGTCGTAGAACTTTTTGATAGCTTTTAGAACTTCGGCAAAAGAGACATTGTAGAGCCCGAGATCTTCCACGGTATAAACGCCCTTTACTTTATCAGCATGTTCTACCAGATAGTCCAAAACATCCAAGGGGTCATCTCCGAGACAGACGTCAAACATATATACGTGATCGTCCTCGGAAAGATACAGGGTGTCCGCTCCGACCTCTTCCGCCAATTTTTCCTCTTCAAGGTCGTTTTGGGTAGGCTTATAGGGATCTTTTCTCTTCAAGTGTATAAATCCGTGCTCAAGGGCTTCCCTATCAAGCTCAAGGATCGCAGACACTTAGATACCCTCCTTCTCATATAGGAATTTAAATCTTTCCGTCTCTCTGAGCAACTTTCTCGTGTAGGCTGTCCATAACACTCTTTTCTCTACACCAGCCACGAAAACTACAAAAAGCTCTCCTCTCCTGAAAGCGTAGAGCAAAGCTCCTCTCAGTCTGTCGTGGACTATAACGTCAGGTTTGCTGAAAAATTCACCTATACGTTTCCATAAATCAGCTATCACCTTCTCATGGTGCGGTTTTTTGTCCTTCAGGCTGTGCTTAACTCTGTAATCCGTGAAGAAGAATTCGTAACCGAAAGGATCCGTTACTATACCCTTCATCTTCTCCTTCCTCGGGAAGTCTGCTATACGAACGCTTTGACCGATCTTCACATCCGCCTTCTTTTTGGTACCGAGGATACTTTCTAACTTCTTTTGGGCTTGTATTAGTTTCTTCCGGTCTTCCATCGCCTTCTATTCTAAGGTTATGTGCAGGGGTTAGTGTTGGACTATTATATTTTCTAAGAGCCGGTTGCTTTGGAGGTTAAGTATGGGAAGTATGGGACGCATATTGATTGCGTTGTCTGTACTGGTTGTAATATTCATATTCAGTTGTGCTCCACCACCTTCTTCTACGAGCTATAGTTACTCTGGGTATGGGCAAGATAAAACATCTTATAATAAGAAGCCTGATCTATCCTTCAGTTCCCTTGAAGAGTTTGAAAAGGAAGTATTAATCCCGATTGTACACCGTTCAAATTCCTTGAAAGAGTATATAGATAACCTCAGAAGGAAATTAGCTAATAAGTCTATATATATAAGAAGTAGGAAAGAGCATATAGCTTTAAAAGTTTTGAGCAAAAAGGAAACCTATGAAACCATACAAAAATGGAAATCTTCAGCAAAGAGCAAAGGCAGATATAAACTTGTTAAAAAGCTTGAAATTGTTCAGGGAGATATAATTCTTGGCATAAAGCTTGCTATAAGGAGGGAAGGGAAAATACCTATCCGCGTCCTTGATAATGAAAAAAAGCCAGTTAAACATGTACCTAAGAAGAGGCTTATAAAAGCATATACAATTCTTACAAGTTATGACATAGCGAAGATTATCCTCGAAGAATACTGTGAAAATAAGATTAAAAGCTTTAAATCTTACTTATGTTTAGATGAAGTATATGCAATTAATAATATACCAGCAGCAAAAGCAAATGTAGATGGTAAGGTCGGTGTAGGTATACTTATACTAATCCTCCGTCCTATATCCCAAACCAAGCCCAAATCCACCATTGTACAAAAACCCAAAAGCGCTCCCTCTGTTAAGAGCACAAGCAAAGGTACGCCGAGTGGTCAATCTACGAAATCTGTCAGCACTCTTCCCAGCGATTGTCCACTTCCCAGCGCCAACAACTACCTGTTCGCAGTTGTGGTATATAACTACAAAGAGATAGGAAAGCTTGAATACGTTAAGAACGATAAAGAGATTATCCGCAAGCTCGCCGCCTGCTATATGGGAGTTCCGGAAGTTAACATGAAGATAATAGAAAACCCTTCCTACGCGGAACTAAAGAGAGAATTGCTCAGATTTGCGAAGAGGATAAAGAAACACGACGCACGGCTCTACTTCTACTACTCAGGACACGGCATCTTGGACTCTAAAGGCAAGTTCTACATCCTGCCTGCGGACGCCTCTATAGAAGATGAAGAAGCCCTCAGAGAGAGCGGTGTGAATATAAACACCCTCAAGAGACTCCTATCAAGAGCCAAAGGTAAGAAGGTTGCCTTCATAGACGCCTGCAGGATAGACCCTCCGTGGAAGCCTGCGGTGGTTGTGTATGAACCTAAGCTCTCTGACATAGCTATGGTGTTTTCCACAAAACAGGGACAGCTATCTAACGTGGACAAGGATAAGAGGTATTCAGCCTTTACAAGGGCACTCTACGAGATGGCAAGCTCAGGGCTTGTTAATTTGGACTTTGACGACGACGGGTATGTGGAGATAAAGGAGCTGATAAGACCTCTAACCAAGTGGGTAAGAAAAGTTTCCGCTGACGGGAAGCAGACTCCGGATGTGTGGGGTCCCAAGGACTTTGAGATATTCCCGGTAGAGTGAGAATGAATGGTATATTCCTAATCCTCCTTATCCTTTTAGGAACTTCTTTCTCCGCAATAGTGGAATCTGAGGGTGAGGGATGCAGTTCCGACATAAAGGAAGCCAAAAGGGAGGCTCTGAAGAACGCCAAAATAAATGCGGTTGAGAGGCACCTCGGTGTTTTGATCAGTTCAAAGACGCTCATTGTGAACAGCAAGATAATGAGAGACATAATCCAAACTCGCATGGTGGGAAAGATCAAGAGGGTTAATGAACCGGTCTACGGAGAGCCGAGGATTGTGGGAAAGGATCAGATATGTGTTTTCGCGAGGGCCCGATTTGATATACCGGATGAAAGCTTAAAACCTGCGGACTTCAGCCTCGTGCTTGTTTTGAGCAAGAAGAAGCTAAAAGCGGGAGAAGAGCTTTACCTTGAAATCTCCTCCGAAAAGCCCTGCTTTCCATACCTTTTCAGCGTGGACGCGGAGGGGAGAGTCTACAGGCTCTTGCCTAATCCGGTAGAGAAATCCTTTAAGCTAATGGGCAAGGTAAGGTTTCCTACAGAGAGGATGATCTCACACAGCTACAAGCTTGTGGTTGAACCCCTGCCCGGGCGTCCTCTACCCCAAAGGGAGGAGATACTCTTTGTATGTGCAAGGGAAAAGATCCGCTCCTTTGAGGAGTTCTTCCCTTCCGCCTTTGCGGAAGACGAAAAGGAACTAAGAAAGCTCTTGACACAGGCATATCCAAAGACGGTGGAGAGGTTCAACGAGATACTGATCCAGCTTGGAGCGGAGAACTACGACATGGTGGACGACTTCTACCTCATCCGCTGAGGAAAGGCCTTTATAATCTTCTTCACCATGGAAGAGAGCAGGCTGAAAAAACTCGAAAAGCTCAGAGAGAAAGGTGTAAACCCCTACCCCTACAGGTTCGAGATCTCCGACTTCATAGGCAACGTCAGGAGCAGGTTCGAGAGGGAGGTCCCCGAAGGACTTAAAGTGAAGGTGAGGGGTAAGGCGAAGAGAGTCTCCAGAACGGAAGAGGGCTTTATGGTCAGGCTCTCGGACGAGGAGAACGTGGAGATCCTCGTGTTTACAAGGGAAGAGGGGCTCAGGCAGGGTGAGACCTACACCTTCGAGGGTGTTCTCTCGAGGGTCGAGGGGAAGCTGAGTGTTGTGGATGCGAAGCTCTCCGAGGGCGATGGGGAGAGCATAAGGAAGATCAAGGCAAGGTTCGATTCGGATCCAGAAGGTGAGGAAGTCTCCCTCGCGGGGAGGCTCGTCTCCCTCAGGACCATGGGGAAGGCGATCTTCGGTCATATTCAGGACCTGACGGGCAGGATCCAAATATACATAAGGAAGGATATAGTAGGGGATGAGAACTTTTACTTCTTCAACGAGATATTCGACCTCGGGGACATCGTCGGTGTTAAGGGTAAGCTCTTCAGGACACAGACGGGGGAGCTGACTGTGGAGGTTCACAGCTTCGAACTCCTCTCCAAGTGCCTCCACCCTCTCCCGGAGAAGTGGCACGGTCTGAAAGACGTGGAGGTCCGCTACAGGCAGAGGTATCTGGACCTCATAGCCAATCCCGACTCGAGGAGGACTTTCCTCCTCAGGAGCAGGCTGATAAGCGAGCTCAGAAGGTTTCTGGACGAGAGGGGTTTTGTGGAGGTGGAGACCCCCGTGCTCCAGCCCATAGCGAGCGGGGCGAACGCAAAACCCTTCATCACCTACCACAACTACTTGGAGATGAACCTCTACCTGAGGATAGCTCCCGAGCTTTACCTGAAGAGATTGATAGTGGGAGGATTCCCGAGAGTTTACGAGATCGGAAAGAACTTCAGGAACGAGGGCGTGGACAGGACTCACAACCCCGAGTTCACCATGGTGGAGTTCTACGTGGCCTACTGGGACTACAGGGATCTGATGGAGTTCACCGAGGAGCTGATCGTCCACCTCCTGAAAAAGGTTATCGGGAAGCTGAAGATAAACTACGGAGGTAAGGAGATAGACTTCACGCCCCCCTTCAGGAGGGTAAAATACTTCGATCTTCTCAAGGAAAAGACGGGCAAGGACAAGGAGTTTTTCTTAAGAGATCTCGAAGGCCTGAGAAACCTCGCTAAAGAGCTCGAGATCCCCAACTACGAGAAGCTAACCCACGCCAAGCTCATCGACAAGGTCTTCGAGAGGGTGGCGGAGGAGGATCTCATCCAGCCCACCTTCGTTATAGACTTCCCCAAGCTTCTCTCGCCTCTCGCGAAGACCCACAGGGAGGATCCGGACCTCGTGGAGAGGTTCGAGCTCATAGTTGCCACCTACGAGGTGGCGAACGCCTACACGGAGCTAAACGACCCTATGGACCAGAGGGAAAGGTTCCTTCAGCAGCTCAGGGAGAGGGAGATGGGGGACGAGGAGGCTATGGAGATGGACGAGGACTTTGTCAGAGCGCTCGAATACGGAATGCCCCCCACCGCGGGAGAGGGTATAGGTATAGACAGGCTCGTGATGCTCCTGACGGACACGGACACCATCAGGGACGTCATACTCTTCCCTCACATGAGGCCCCAATGAGCCGAGATATATATTAGCTGGGACATGACCTTTAAGAAGAAGCTCTTCCTTCTAACCACAATCTCCTTTTCTCTCGCGGTCATCGCAGGCGGTATACATCAGTGGAGCAACTACAGAAGGCTCTTGGAGGAAGAAAAAGATAGGTTCTGCGGAGACAGCCTCGGAGAATACAGGGAATTTGTTGAGTTCCACAAGACGGTGGCAAGGGCCATCTCCTCATACATATCCAGAGATTCGGAAGTGGCAAAAGCCGTGGCGGAGGAGGACAAAGAGAAGCTCTACCGCAGACTTAAACCCCTATACGAAGCGGTCAGCAAGGACGATCTCATAAGGGAGATGGTCATATTCAAGCTCCCTGCCACAACATTTCTGAACGTCAGGAATCCAGAGGCTCCCACCAGAGACGTGAGCGAAAGGAGAAAGGACGTAGTTTACACGGGAAAGACGTGCACCTCCACCCAATCCTTGGTGATCTGCATAAACTATGTAGGCATAAGGGCTACCAGCCCTATCATCTGGAACAAACGCGCGGTGGGAGTCGCTTCGGTGGGCATAGATATGGAAGATTTTATCACCAGGTATACGGATATAACAGGCCATGGGAGCGGTCTTGCGGTTCTCGACAAGGTTCTAAAGAAGTCTCTCCTCGACAAGAGCTACCAAAGGTATCTGGAAAGAAGGAAGAAGTTGGGGGAGTTCGTGGTGGAGACAAGAGGAAAGCTAAGTCCTGAGGAAGTTCCAATAAGCCTTATCGGATCTACCTCCGCGGAGTTCAGTGTGAATGGCAGGACTTTTGTCCTCTGCGGTGAGCCTCTCAAAGACTTTTCGGGAAGGATAGTGGGATACTTCTTCGTATACAGGGACTTTACGGATCTTACCGCCAAGGCTCTGCTGGGCGGTTTGAAAAACGTTCTGCTCTTTTACGCACCTCCCATGTTTATCATCCTATCTCTTCTTCTCGTGATTCTTTCGAGGATCTACCTGAGGATAGAGAGGACACTGAATGTTATAGAACTTGTAAAGAGCAAGCGCTTTGAGGAGATCAAGAAAGAGGGGGTGGAGAAGGTAAAAGACGAGATAGACAGGATAAGGCTTGCTGTGATCGAGATGGCGGAGGAGATAAAGAGCTACGTGGATACACTTTCCAAGGAGATAGATCTATACACCAACAAAGCCTACACCGACAGCCTAACGGAGGTGTTCAACAGGAGAGCTTTCGAGGAGTTCGGCAGGAAGTTTATAGAGAAGATGATGAGCATAGGTAAGCCTGTTTCTGTTCTTATGATAGATATCGACAACTTCAAGGAGGTGAACGATCGGTTCGGACATCAGGTGGGAGACATGGTCCTATCGGGCGTGGCAAGGACCATAAAGGAGGCCCTCCGGGACTCGGATATGGTGTTCAGATACGGAGGCGAGGAGTTCGTTGTTATACTGCCGGGAACTGGTCTGAAGGGAGCTGTAAAGGCTGCGGAGAACGTCAGGAGAAGGGTGGAGATGACCGTCTTCAGGATAAACGGAAGGGAGGTGAGGTTGACCGTCAGCGTGGGTGTAGCGGAAGGAAGGAGTGGCGAGAGCGTGGACGAACTCATAGATAGAGCGGACAAGAACCTCTACGAAGCCAAGAGGAGCGGGAAGAACAGGGTGGTCTGGGGGGATTAGGTGGATATAATAATTTCTACAGCGGGCGTAGTTCAGTGGTAGAACGCCTGCTTCCCAAGCAGGAGGTCGCGGGTTCGAGTCCCGTCGCCCGCTCTTAGAAACGCCTCAGCTCACTATCTTCCTTGTCTCGGGTTCGAGGGTTGGATCGGGCCTCTTGCCTGTAAGCATGTCTATAAGCTCTTGGACGTGAACTATACCCTGCCTTTTGAGAAGGTGTCCGTTGGCCCCGATTATGAATATCCCTTCCTCGTAGTTCCCGAGCCATGCAGCACCCAGCCTGTCCGCTATGCAGAAACCCACCTTCTTGGCTTCTTCCCCCCTGTTGCAGGGGGTAACGCAGTTGGAGACGCATCCCTTCCAACCGTTCACGCCCGCCAAAAGCTTCTCTATGAAGGGGGTCCTTATGACTCTCAGGGGATACCCGACGGGGGACTTTAGAAGTATTATGTCCTCTTCCTCCGCGTTAAGAACAACCTCCTTGTATATAAGCGGTGCGTCGCACTCGTGGGTGGCCACAAAGCGGGTAGCCATCTGAACACCTGCTGCTCCCTGCTCCAGATACCAGAGTATATCCCTGTAGCTCCATACACCTCCCGCCACTATGACGGGTATATCTCCCCACCTTCTGGCCTCCTCGACCACGCTGTGGACCAGGTTCTCCAGCTGGAACTCGGGCTTGAAGCAGTCCTCGTATTTGAATCCCTGATGCCCTCCCGACTTGGGACCCTCCAGGATGACCGCGTCCGGGAGCCTCCCGTATCTCCTCTTCCAGGTCCTGCATATGAGGTTTAAGGCCCTTGCGGAGGAGACTATGGGAACGAGGGCAACATCGTATCCCTCCACATGCTGGGGGAGGGAAAGAGGAAGTCCAGCACCGGAGATTATCAGATCCGCCCCGGCTTCCGCCGCGTCCCTCGCAACCCTCCCGTAATCGGTTATGGCGGCGAGAATGTTCACCCCTATGGCTCCCTTTCCTCTCGAGATTTCTTTTGCTTCTCTGATTATCCTCTTTAGGGCCTCGGGATGGTGGGTGTTCTCCGAGCCTATCGGCCTTCCGAACTTATCCCTCTTTACAAGGTCCGGGTGCCTGTATCCGGTTCCCACCGCGGATACCACTCCTATGGCTCCTGTAGCAGCGACCGATCCCGCGAGCCTCTCCCAGGAGATGCCCACTCCCATTCCACCCTGGATTATGGGGATGTCCACCTCTATGTGTCTTATTCTCAGCTTGGGCAGGTTCATCTCAGACTCCTTTGCTTTAAAGTTTTATTAATTTTAGTTTTCACAGGTATGGAGTCAAGGAAGAGGATTCTGCTCGGCCTCGGAAGCAACGTAGGAGACAGGATCTCTTACATACTGAAGGCGATAGATGAGCTGGAAAGAATAGGTGAACTGGGAAGGATCTCCACCGTCTACGAGAGCGAGCCCTGGGGTGTCGTCGATCAGGATCCCTTTCTGAACTGCGTTTTAGAGCTCTTCACAGGGCTCGATCCCTTCACGCTCCTCAAAAGGCTGAAGGAAATAGAAAAGCGTGTAGGAAGGAAGGAGCGCTTCCGCTGGGGACCGAGGGAGATAGACATAGACATACTCCTCTACGAAGAGGAGGTGGTGGACACTCCCGAGCTCAGGATCCCACACCCCTTCATAAAGGAGAGAGATTTCGTCCTGATCCCCATGCTGGAGCTGGACCCCAATCTGAAGGATCCGCTCAGCGGTGAGCCTTACAGAAAGGTCAGGCTCAGCAACGGGCTCAGGCCCTTCTGCTGTATTTTGAAAAGGGAGGGGAAGGGGAGCCGGATATCTTAGTGTGCTCCTTCCCTCGACTTCACATACTTTTCCCAGTTCTCGGGATTGAAGGGGGAGAGGCTTCTGAGCCAGTTAACTATCTTGGGAAACTCCTCCGAGACGTAATCCACGTCCTCCTCCGTGTTTTCCCTTCCGAAGCTGAAGACGATCGAGCCGTTGGAGACCTCCTTGGGAACACCTATGGCGAAGAGAACGTGGGACTGCTTGAGAGCGAGGGAAACACAAGCGGATCCGGAGGCGGTCTCTATTCCCATCAAGTCGCATCTCAGGAGCATGGCCTCTCCCTCTATGAAGTGAACTATGAGGGAAAGGTGGTGGGGAAGCCTCTGGGTGGGATGTCCCGTAAACTCTATGTATTCGAGCTTCTCCTCTATGGCCTTCTTGAGCCTGTCCCTGTAGCCGGCGAGCCTTTTCATCCTGTCCTCGAGCTCCTTCATGGTGAGCTCCGCAGCGGCGCCGAAGCCAACTATTCCGGGGACGTTCTCGGTTCCCGCTCTCACACCCCTTTCCTGGGTCCCTCCCTCTATGAGGGGTCTGACTTTGACTCCCTTCCTGGTCCAGAGGGCACCTACACCTTTAGGTCCATACATGAGATGCGCTGTGAAGGAAGCAGCGTCCACGCCCCATTCTTTGAGGTCCACCGGGTAATGTCCCAGGGTGGGGGCCGCGTCCGTGTGGAAGATTACCTTGGGGTTCTTCTCTTTAGCAGCCTGAACGAGCTCCTTTATGTTCTGTATGGTCCCTATTTCCCTGTTGGAGTGTCCTATGGAGACGAGAACAGTGTCCTTTCTCACAGCCTCCCTGACCTGCTCGGGGTCTATAAGGCCGTATTTATCGGGCTTTAGATAGGTGACCTCCCAGCCCTCTCTTTCTAAGCTCTTGCAGGGGTGGAGTATAGAGTGGTGCTCTATCTCGGTAGTGACTATGTGGTTTCCCCTCCTCTTGTAGGCGCTCGCTATCCCCTTTATGGCCAGGTTGTTAGCCTCTATACCTCCTGAGGTGAAGATTATCTCCTCGGGTGTGTTGGCGTTTATCAGGGTGGCGATCTTCTCCCTCGCCTCGTTTATCGCCTTCTTGGCTTCCTGACCGAAGCTGTGGAGAGAGGTGGGATTTCCGAAGCGCTCCCTGAAGTAGGGGAGCATGGCCTCCAATACCTCTTCCGCAACGGGAGTGGTAGCTATGTGATCCAGGTAAACGACCCTCGCACCTGCCTTCTTCGCAAACATCCTCTTACCTCCTCATCCTAATTCTTGAGCCAGAACCTTAGCTATCCCCACAAAAGCCCTCGCCACCTCCGAGTCGGGACTTCCCACAACTATGGGCTCTCCCCTGTCCGACCTTTCGGAGACCTCGGGATCTATGGGTATGGAGCCGAGTATCTTGAGACCGTAAGCGGAGGCGAACTCCGCCACCTTTCCCTTGCCGAATATGTAATACTTCTGGCCGTCGCCTGGGCAGATGAAGTAGGCCATGTTCTCTATAACTCCCAGAACCGGTATCTGAACCTCCCTGAACATGGATGTAGCCTTCTTCACGTCCGCCAGGGCAACGTCCTGGGGAGTGGTGACTACAACCGCTCCTGACATCTCCACGTTCTGGGCGAGGGTGAGCTGAACGTCCCCCGTCCCGGGAGGAAGGTCCATTATAAGGAAGTCCAGCTCTCCCCACTCCACGTCGAAGAGGAACTGGGTGAGGGCTTTCATAAGCATCGGTCCCCTCCATATCACGGGGGTGTCCTCGGAAGGGAGCATGAAGCCTATGGAGAGGACCTTTATACCGAACTTCTCCACGGGCACTATCTTGTTCCTCTCGTTCACGGTAGCCCTTTCCCCTTTAAGTCCCAATAGGGTTGGAACGCTGGGGCCGTATATATCAGCGTCCAGAAGCCCCACCTTGTAGCCTATCTTGGCCAGAGCTAAAGCGAGGTTAGTCGCCACCGTGGACTTACCAACGCCTCCCTTACCGCTCCCCACCGCGACCAGGTGCTTTATACCGGGAACCTTCCTCTTCGTGAAGGCGGGCTGTCCCACAGGTATCTGGGGCTTCTGCTCGGGAGGGGCCTGAGCGAACCTGACGTTTAGTCTCTTTACATCCGGAACCTCAGAGAGGGCCTGCTCCACCTTGGCCCTCAGGACATCCTCGAGACCGGGCTTTGGAAGATACAGGAGAACATCGAGTTCATCACCTATGAGCTTTATGTCCTTAACCAGCTGGGCGAGATTTTCCTTAAGTCCAAGATCCTCGAGACTTTCTCCTTTGAGAGCGTCCATTATGTCCTTTACAGCCATAAACTCTTCCTCCTTGACGGAAAGGCTTCTAAGTAAAGAATATAGTAAATTGAGATCTTAAGTATGACTGCTGTCATCGGGATGAAAAGTATAGAACCAACGGGGAGGATTCTCCTCCCCGCGGATACGTTCCGTGATTTAAGGGATGTATCTCCAGATAACCATGTCTTCGTTGTTAGAGCCGTTAAAGCTATCACCAGTCACCAGTATCTTGCCATCAGAATCTAAGGTGATAGAATATCCACGGTCGTGAAGATTACCGCCAGCTGTGCTTGCATGAACCACCACTCCGTTATTCCCGAAATTTGTATCGAGCGATCCGTCAGAGAGGAACCTCCAGATTACCATGTCGTAATCGGTATTAGTGTTCTGGCTGAATCCAGTAACGAGTATCCTCCCCTGACTGTCTATAACAATTGAACGCCCGTAATCGTTCCCGTTACCGCCAGCCGCGTTGTCGTAGGTGACGATTCCGTTAGTGCCGAAGTTCGTATCCGGTGTTCCGTCGGAGTTGTACTTCCAGATAACCAAGTCATTATTGCCGTGGGAGTTGTTGTAGCTGTATCCTGCCACGAGAATCTTATCCTGACTGTCCACCGTAATTGAGAATCCCACATCGGAAGCACCGCCCGAGCTGTTGTAAACCACGAGTCCATTATTACCGAAGCTCGTGTCCAGTGTTCCGTCAGAGTTATATTTCCAGATAACCATGTCTAAGCCGGTGCCACTGCCCTCACTATATCCTGCAACGAGTATCCTCCCCTGGCTGTCTAAGGTAATTGAGAAACCTTTGTCGTCACCGTTTCCGCCAGCCGCGTTCCCGTGAACAACTATACCATCAAAATCAAAGGTTGAATCGAGAGTTCCGTTGGAATTAAACCTCCAGATCACCATATCAAAGTTGTTACTACTGTTTTTGCTATATCCTGCGACCAGTATCTTCCCTTGGTTGTCCAGAACTATCGAATATCCGAAGTCATCACCGTTTCCTCCTGCAGCACTATTGTGAACGATCTTCTCTTTTCCATTAAAGTCCGTGCTTGGAACCCCGTTCGAGTTGAACTTCCAGACCACCATGTCAAAATTGGAACCGTTCCAGCTGTATCCTGCTACGTATATATTCCCCTGGCTGTCTAAGGTGATAGAACGCCCGCAATCGTCGCCGTTACCGTTTGCCGCATTATCATGGATGACAATTCCGTTATTTCCAAAGCTCGTGTCCGGCGTCCCATCCGGATTGAACCTCCAGATTACCATGTCGTAGTCATTGTTACTGTTCTTGCTACATCCGGTTACCAGTATCCTCCCCTGACCGTCCGTTATGATGGAATATCCGTGATCACTGCTGTTGCCACCCGCCACATCGGACTGGATAACTATCCCGCCAGTGCCGAAGTCCGGATCGAGCGTTCCCGAATCGTAGCAGTTCACGTTAACATTAGTTACATTCGCTCCCGATATGGTTCCTGAACCGTTCTTTACGTAGCAGGTCTGCCCGGTCGGCTGAGTGAGGACTGTAACGTTGTATGCGGAGCCGTCCTGCAGAGGAGTGGGAAAGGTGAAAGGACCGTTTGAAGTGATCGTGAGGTCGTCCTGACCGTTGTTCTGAAGGACAAGGGTGCCGTTCAGTCCGGTTACCGTGCCCCCTACAGTGTAGGTAGTTGAACCACCACCTCCTCCTCCGCCACCCCCTCCGCCGGTATTACTTGTTGTAGTTCCACCCCCTCCACCTCCACCGCAGGCTACCGTTAGTATAATTGCACTCATCAAAGGTATAAAGGCTTTCAAACTCCTCCTCCTCATAACACTCACCTCCCATATCTTAAATCCCTCTTTAAATTAAATTTAGATCCCTTTGGTGAGCCCCGAGAGGTAATCTTCACAATATCGCGCGCCTTTGTCCGGTCGGGTTTATCATATTGAACTATGAACATAGCGCCCGAAATTCTTAACTACCTTGCGGAGAGAAGAGAGTTCACTGAGGTGATTTTAGCCCCCAAGGCCTCTCCCGTGGAGAGGAGGGACAGGACCATAAACAGGATAATGGACGTGATACTTTCGCCCGAGGACATAAGGGACACACTGGTTTCCTTAAGGTCTCACACACCAACCTCCCTCGGCCCCCTCGGAAAGGAGGGCTTCTTCTCCTTCGGCATCCCTCAGGTGGGCAGGATAAGGGTAACCTACCTTACCCAGAGGGGAAGCTACGTGGTCAGCATAGTGAAGGTCCCCTACGATATACCTCCCCTGAACGAGCTCGTCTCCAACAGGGAGGATCTGGAGGATCTCTTCGATACTCTCAGGAGGACGAACGGGATACTGGCTATAATCGGGAAGTCTTACGTGATACACAACCTTTTCTCTTACTCACTCCTTAAGGAGATATGCGACAGGGAGTCAGGTCTCATATACGTCCTGGAGAGGCCCATAACCTACCTGATAAAGCACAGCAACTCCATAGTGGTCCAGAGGGAGGTGGGCGTGGACGTGGACAGCTTCGACGAGGGGATAGAGGAGGCCCTCTTCTTCCACCCCGAGATAATCTACATAAGCGATATAGCTATGAAGGACGCCTTCAGGTCGGTTAGAAAGCTCTTCGATATACCCATACTCACGATCCTGAGCGTCACCGCCTCGAGCGTGGAGGCTCTGAAGAGGAGCTTCGAGGTCTTCCTGAAAGAGGAGTCCAAGGAGGTGATAAGGTTGATCTCGGGAGTTATAGAGCTCAGTCTGGACGAGAAGGGGGAGAGGATAAGCTTCTCCATTAAAGAGCTGTGATCTTCGGTTTGGGGAAGCCGTTGAACTCGGAGGCGTATACGGTTGTGTAGGCGCCCGCGGAGAGGAAGTAGATCCTGTCCCCCACTTCAGGCTCGGGCAGGTAAACCCTCTTGGCTATAACATCCATGCTGTCGCAGGAAACACCACCTATGACCCACTCCTTCAGCTCCCCTTCCCTCTCCACGTAGACGGGATACCTTATCCCCCCCAGGGCCTCTGCGAGCCCGTTGAAGACCCCCGTGTCCACGTAGAGCCACATCTCATCGCCTCTTCCGGCCTTCCCTATTACCTTAGCCACGAGAACGCCCTGATCCCCCACTATCCCCCTCCCGGGCTCCATCTGAAGCTCGTAGGGAGGCGTGGGGAAATACTTCCTCAGAAGTCCCCTCACGTAGTAGGCTATGTCCTCGATCTTCAGGGACTCCTGTACGTATCTGACGGGGATGCCCCCTCCCATGTTGAGGACCTGGAGCCTCAGACCTCTACCACGCGCCCTCTCCCATAACCTGGAGGAGTTTCTTATGGCTATGAACCAGTTCCTCAGGTTGTTGCACTGGGATCCCACGTGAAAGGTTACGCCGATCGGAACGAGACCCTTTTCCTTTGCATACTCAAGCAGAGAGAGTGCCGTCTCCTCGTCCACACCGAACTTCCTCGAGAGGGGCCACTCGCTCCCCTCGTTTGGAACCACTATCCTAACGTAAACCCTCGCCCTGGGAGCCACCCTCGCTATCTTGTCCACCTCCGCATAGCTGTCCACCGCGAACCTGTTCACACCTTTCTCGTAGGCGAAGGCTACAAACTCCTCGGGCTTTACGGGATTGCTCGATATTATCTTCTCAGAAGGAACACCGAGGGATAGGACCCTTTCGAGTTCCTGTATCGAGGCCACCTCGAAGCCGGAGCCCACCTCGGAGAGGGCTCTCAAAACATCTATATGGTCGTTGGCCTTCACCGCATAGTATACGTTCACCTCGGGCAGGTGATACTTTATCTGAACGTATCTGCTCTTGACCCCGTCTAGGTCCATCAGGAGCGAGGGAGTTTCCACCTCCATTATTTTCTCCTTAAGTCTGGGTCTGGAGGAGAGGAACTCTTCAAAATACTTTTTTGCGTAAGCAAACTGGAGCTCTCCCGCCCTTATGGAGGTTTCCTTCATGCTCCTATTTTAGCTCTATCTCCATGCTGTCGTGGGCGGCCACTATGTTCAGACCGAGTTCCTCACCGAGCTCCTGGGCCACCGTATCGGGATTTTTCTGATGCATCTCCATGCTGAAGTGGGTGAGAACCGTGAGATCAGGTCTGCACTCCGCTATGAGCTCCTTGACCTCCTCCACCGAGAGGTGGTCTATGCCGGGCCTCTTCCTGTAGAAGGTGGTATTGATTATCATGAGCTTCGGGTTTTTAGGGTATGCCTTTAGCATCCTCCTGTCGTATCTGGCACAGGAGAGGTAAACTACGCCTTCTCCTATCTCGAGGCCGTAGGTCTCCGCCCCGTGGTGGGTGTGCCTCATGATGGCTCTTATCCTGACACCATCGATCTCTACGGATCTGCCCTCTTCCAGAAGCTCCACCCTATCGAGCCTTCCCATCAGGTAGGGAAGCACCACCCTGTCCATACCTTCGACCGCGGATTTCGGAGCCACGAGGGAGAGTCCCCTCCTCTTCCCCCCGTCCGTGCAGGCCTCTATAAGGGTGTTCACGTCAGCGGTGTGGTCGAGATGTATGTGAGAGAGAACTATGAGGGATATCTCTCTGTAGTCTATCCCTTTCTCCTTCAGGTAGACAAAGGCTCCCGGCCCGGGGTCTACGTGAACCTTGGGGCCGTCAAAGTCTACTAAAAAGCCCCCAGATCTCCTTACGAGGCGGAAGGTGGTGACCCTGCCGCCTGCGGTTCCGAGGATGATTACTCTATTCGGCGTCCTCAACTATTATCGAACCGCTCGGACACTCGTCCGCCACCTCTTCCACTTCCTCTTCCAGATCCTCGGGGACAAACATCCACTTGGTCTCCTCGTCCTCCTCTATGTCGTAGCGGACCACGTCCGCTATCCCGTCCCCCTTGTCCTTGAAGACCTCCGGAATTCTATCGTAGCAGAGTTCGCAGGCGGTGCAGGTGTCATACTCTATGCGAACCTTCTTCTTAGGCATATTATTCCTCCTCGACGATTATGGAGCCGCTGGGGCACTCGTCAGCGACCTCCTGAACGTCGTCGGAAAGATCTTCGGGGACATTCATCCACCTCTCGTCCCCGTCCTCTATATCAACGCGGACTACGTCCGCTATGCCGTCTCCAATATCCTTGAAAACTTCGGGAATTCTGTCGTAGCAGAGCTCGCAGGCTGTGCAGGTATCCTGATCTACCCTCACCTTCAGACCCATCCGTGCACCTCCTTAGGTTTCTTCGGACATATAAAAATAGAAAAGAACTTCAATATATCAAGATAATCTTAATCAGTATCGCACGTTTTCTCCTCTTCCGCAACCTCGAGTATTCCCAGTATTTTGGCTACCGTCTCCCCTATCTTGGCGGGATTGTCTATCACGTAGGCTCCCGCCTTCTCGAGAGCTTCCATCTTCGCCTTGGCGGTTCCCTTACCACCCATTATTATCGCTCCCGCATGTCCCATCCTCTTTCCGGGGGGTGCGGTTATACCAGCTATGTAGGCGAAGACGGGCTTGTCCACGTGGGCCTCTATGAACTCCGCAGCCTCCTCCTCCGCGGTTCCCCCTATCTCACCTATCATCAGGATCGCTTCCGTTTCGGGATCCTCGTTGAACATCTCTATAACGTCCCTGTGGGAGAGTCCGTGGACAGGATCTCCACCTATGCCCACAGCGGTGCTCTGGCCGAGCCCGAGCCTCGTGAGCTGATAGGCCGCCTCGTATGTTAGCGTCCCGCTCCTCGAGACTATACCGATGTTGCCCCTCTTGAATATATGACCGGGCATTATACCCACCTTGGCCTCGCCGGGAGTTATGAGTCCGGGGCAGTTGGGACCTACCAGCTTGGCGTCGGGGTAGTTCTTCTTCATATAGTCCTTTACCATCATCATGTCCTTGACAGGAATTCCCTCGGTTATGCAAACCACGAGCTCTATACCGCTGTCGAGGGCCTCCACTATCGCATCCGCGGCGAAGGGCGCGGGAACGAATATGAGAGAGCAGTTGGCTCCGGTTTCCTTCACAGCATCCTCTACGGTGTTGAAAACGGGTATACCTTCCACCTCTTGCCCTGCCTTGCCGGGAGTGACACCCGCCACCACCTGGGTCCCGTAAGCCTTGCACTGAGTTGCGTGGAAGGAGCCTTCCTTACCCGTTATCCCCTGAACCACAACCTTGGTGTTCTTATCCACGAGTATGGCCATCCTTCAAACCTCCTTATCCTGTGAAAATTTCTCTAAAGTTTACACTCACTTTGCACTCACCTAAACTGAACCCGAACCAGCCTTCCGGACCTGAATATGCGAGGCTGAAGAAGCCCTCGGATAGCTCAAAGATCTTGAATTCCTTCTCCTCAGGGTAAATCAGCACATACCACTTAAGGCCTGCCCTCTCGTAAAGTATCCTCTTCAGCTCCTCGTTCTTTTCCCTTGTGGATGGAGAGACCACCTCCACCGCTAGCTGGGGTGTGAAGTCCAACTTTTCAAAAGGTTCTTCGGAACATACCACGACCATGTCAGGTCTAACCACAGTGTCCTCGGATATATACCAATCGAGCTCCACGTAGACACCGCAGTTGGGACACCCTTCCAGAGCCTCCTCAAATACCCTGACCGTCCGTGCGAGCGTTCTCTGATGGAGTGGAGAAGGTGAGGCAAGGGCATAAGGTATTCCCTCTATCAGCTCCCAGTTTCCTTCCCATTTTTCATAATCTCTTACCGTGTAGTGGGGCAGAAACCTCTCCGCAAGGCCCATGCCGGTATCAGCCTCCCGCCAGCTCCACAGCCTTCCTCGCCCCGTCCCACATGTCTTCCGCGTTCACGAAGTTCATACCGGACTCCGCGAGGATTTTCTTGCCCTCCTCCACGTTCGTTCCTTCCATCCTCACCACTATGGGGACGCTGAGCTCCACCATCTTGCCCGCTTCAACGAGCCCTTGGGCAAGCCTGTCGCACCTGAGGATACCGCCGAAGATGTTTATGAAGACCGCCTTCACGTCCTCGTCCGCCATCAGTATCCTGAAGGCGTTGGCTATCTGCTCCACGTTAGCTCCTCCCCCCACATCGAGGAAGTTGGCAGGCTCCCCTCCTGCGAGCTTTATTATGTCCATGGTAGCCATCGCGAGGCCCGCACCGTTGACCATACAGCCTATATTCCCCGAGAGCTTTATGTAGTTGAGGCCGTATTTTTTAGCCTCCACCTCGAGGGGTGAGATCTGACTCTCGTCCTCCATCTCCTCTATGTCCTTGTGCCTGAAGAGGGCGTTGTCGTCTACGTCCAGCTTGGCATCGAGGGCTATAATCTTCCCTTCCTTGTCCAATACAAGTGGGTTTATCTCCACCAGGGAGGCGTCCAGGTCCGTGTAGATCCTGTATAAAGTGAGCGCCATTTTTGAAAAGTCTTTAACGGGAAGGCCGAGCCTGAAGGCGAGCTTCCTCGCCTGGTAGGGCATAAGTCCCAGCTCTGGATCTATCTCCTCTATGATTATGGCCTCGGGGTTCTCTTTCGCTATCTCCTCTATCTCCATTCCTCCCGCCGCGGAGGCCATAAGGACCGGTTTGGAGCGCGCCCTGTCGAGGGTTATGGAGAGGTAGAACTCCTTATCTATGGCGGTCGCCTTCTCTATCCAGACCCTGTTCACGGGCTTTCCGTCCGGACACTGGAAGGTCTTGAGCACCTTTCCCAGCATCCCCTCAACAGCCTGCTCGAGCTCCTCCATGTTCTTGACTATCTTCACTCCTCCCGCCTTTCCCCTTCCTCCGCAGTGGATCTGGGCCTTCACCACGAGGGGGAATTCTCCCAGCTCCTCCGCAACCTGCTTCGCCTCCTTAAGGGAGAAGGCCACCTTCCCTTCGGGAACTGGGATCCCGTAGCGGGAGAAGATCTCCTTGGCCTGGTGTTCGTGTAGTTTCATCAGACTACCTCCGGGCAAAAGGGTGTTTGATCACCGGACTTTAATTTTAACCGAAAAGCCTACTGAACGAGGTAGTCGAAGTCCACCCTCTTTTTCTCTCCGTCCTCGTAGATTATCACCGTTATGTGGTAGAGGCCCCTGTCGGACATATCGAACCACCCGCCGTAGTTGTCCCCATACTGGTGGGAATACTTGGAAAGCTCCTTGCGGACCGCCCTTAGCATGGGGGATCTCACCTCCGCCTCCACCTTAAAGTTCGAGAGATACTTCACCTCTCCCTTTTCCTCTTTCCATACGCTCACCGCAAGGTGGTGGGTGTCCTTGGATGCGGGCTCTCCATGATGCTTTACCAGAAGCTTGTAGGCCCTCGGAAATTCTTTCCTGATCTCCGAGATGGGCATAATGCCTATGCTCACCATGTAATCTCCGACACTCCTGGTAAAGGGTGTGGGAACGTAGACCTCCTGCCCGAGGGAAACTCCCAGGATAATAAAGACCAAGAGAACTAAGCTCCTCATGGCTCGCCCCTCCTTCACTTTTAATATAGGGCCTCTCGAAGGTCGGTGATATAATTACTGCCATGAGTTTTGAGAGCAAGCTCCAGAAGTATAAAACCTACGAGAACCTCAATAACTTAGACCGATTGAAAGCTGAGTTTCCCAAAAAGCTCGAGAAGATCCCCCCAACTATGGAGTATCTGAGGAACCTTATACTGGATGTGAAGCTCCTCTACAGGATACTGATAGATCCCGAGTTCGATCTCAAGAGGGATGCGAGGGAGGACTTCATAGCGGCCCTCTGGTATTTCATAGACACGAGGGACGGGATACCCGACTGGATACCCATGATAGGCTACTGGGACGACTACAGGCTCGTCAGATACGTTAAGGAGAAGCACAAAAAGGAGATAGAGAGGTATTTCGAGAGCACCAAGTTCTTCATAGCCAACTACTTCTGATGATCAAGTTCCTGCTCTTGAGGCTTCTCCAGGCTGTCCCCACGGTTATCGGGGTGACCTTTATCTCCTTCCTCATAATAAAGCTCGCCCCGGGAGACTTCCTCGACCAGCTCAAGCTCAACCCCCAGATCTCGCCCGAAACCATAGAGAGGCTGGAGAAGCTCTACGGCCTCGACCAGCCCGTGCTCGTCCAGTATCTCAAATGGCTCAAATCCGCCATATTCTTCGATCTCGGCTACTCCTTCCAGTATCACGCCCCCGTAACGGAGCTTATCCTCGAGAGGATCCCCAACACACTCCTGCTCTCGGTGAGCTCCGCCCTTATAGCCTGGACCCTGGCGATTCCCTTAGGAACACTCTCTGCCTTCAAGGAAGGAAGTAAGATCGATAAGCTCATTCAGGCTTACGCCTACTCCTTCATGTCCGTCCCCAGCTTCTTCCTCGTCTTCCTCTTCCTCTTCCTCGCCAGCAAGACGGGCTGGTTCCCGATAGGGGGCGTTCAGAGCCCGGACTTTGAGAAGCTCAGCCCCGTAGGTAAGGTTCTGGACGTGCTCCACCACCTCTTCATACCCGCCATGACCCTTGCTTTCGTGTCCTTGGCGGGGCTGACCAGACTCGTGAGGAGCGCGGTCTTAGAGGTCCTTCAGAGCCCCATGGTGGTCGCCCTCAGGGCCAAGGGGGTTTCGGGGCTGACACTTCTGAAGCACGTTCTCAAGAACGCCATGAACCCTTTCACAACACTCCTGGGATACGAGATAGCGAGCCTGATCTCGGGTGCGGCGCTGATAGAGATAATCGTGGGCTGGCCGGGGATGGGGATGCTTATGCTGGACGCTGTTCTCTCCCAGGACCTCTTCCTCGTGATGGGAGGGCTTTACATAGGGACCATAATGCTCATAGTGGGGAACCTGATAGCGGACCTGCTCCTGGCCTGGATAGATCCGAGGGTCAGGGAGAGGGAGTTCGCAGGGTGATCTCCTTTATGAGCTCCTTCTCCTCGCTCCAGGCGAGCCTCCTCAGGAGCTTCACCCTGACCTCCTTCACCTCCCCGGGAGGTATCCTTATCTCCCTGGGCTCTCTGTAGGCCAAGGCGGTCTTGGACTGGGGGGAGAGGATCTTCCTGACCTTCTTCCTTCTGCCGTCCGAGTAGATCACCTCCGCCAGGAGGTAGAGCTTGGGATCCCCCTGGTCCGCGGTGGGGAGGTTGTGGGGAACACCCACGTTTGTGAGGACAATCTTGCCCGGCTCCAGCCTCACCTCCACGTCCTCCGGTCTGGCCTTTAGGGAGGGGAACTCGTGGGAGGTTCTGGGCTTGGCCAGGTGGAAGAGGTGGAAGGGGAACTTCTGTATCAGATCCCTCTTTCCGAGGGAGGGCATGTGGCAGGACTGGCAGGATCTTTCCACCTTTGCGAGTTTCCACTCCTTGTAGGTTTCTCTATGACAGCTTGCGCAGAAACTGGACTTGGTGTAGCTCAGGTCCTGCTTGGAGGGGTGGGGAGGTGACCAGACCTTGAGGGGGCCGTGCATGGATTTAGTTTCCTCTTTAAAGTGGCAGGCGACACAGCTAACCCCGTCCTCCCTGAACTCCGCCCTGAGCTCTGGTTTCCTCCCAGGGTCCACCTGGTGGGGTGCGTGGCAGGCAAGGCACTTAACCTTAGCGTAATTCTCCGTTTCGATTCTGAACCTTTCGCTCGTCCAGGCGTGGAAGTGCCTGCTCTTCTTCCACTCCCTGTATATGTCCGCGTGGCAGTCAGAGCACCTCTTGGCGGGCGGTCTCTGGAGAAGATCCTCCTCTACGAAGACGGTCTCGAGCTTCTCACACCCTCCCAGAAACAGGAGGAGAAGGAGGAGGGGGATCACTTCTTGAAGGCCTCCTGGACGAGGGCGGGGATCAGGTGAACGTTGTGACACCTGCTACAGGACATACCTATCGATCCGAGCGTTTTGAATATCTCCTCCCTATTGGGCTTCTGGGCGGAGAGGAGCTCCTCCAGCTTGTTGAGGTGCCCCTCGAACTCCTTGCCCACGATCACCTCCTCGGAGAGCTTGTTGGTATGGCACTTGGAGCACATGCTCCTGAGCTGGCGGGCCCTCTCTATGAAGTTGGCCCCAGCCTCCTGAGCCGCCTCCACGTTGCCCTGCGTCAGGTAGACCTTGAGGGCCTTGAGGGAGTTGGTGAGCTTCTTCATATACTTGCCCGTCTCCAGCTCCATGAACTCCACCGGATCCTCTATCTTGATGTTGTCAAAGCTGGGGAAGTGGTATACGAGCTTAACCGCCACCTGGTTGTCCGCATGACACTTAGCACAGGTCTGGCCCAGCTTCTTGGATGCCTCTATGACCTTGTCCACACTTTTGGACTCCACAGCCTTGACGAGATTGTCCGCCAGCTTCGGTTTGAAGTAATCCTTCCACTCGGGGACCATCTTGGAGGTCTCGATGTAGGTCTTCTTGAGCTTCAGGGCCCACTCCTTTGCTCCCTTCCAGTTGCCCTCGTTTATGTTCAGGTTTATCCCGTAAAAGGCGGTGCTCATGGAGTACATGTTGGAGAGGAATTCGAACTTCTGGGAAGCGGGTGGATAGAACTTCTTGAGGGACTCCGGAGGCTTTTTTAGGATAACTTTGTCCGCTGAGAAGAGAATCCCGCTTAGGGATAGGACCGCGATTAATGCTTTTGCTTTCATCTTTTTGCCCTCCCGCTCTGATCTTCTAAAAATTTACCCTGCCGGAAAGCTGAGGGCAACCCTCGTTCCCTTTTCGGAGGAGCCTATTTCCACACTACCCCCGTTCCTCCAGGTAAGCTCCCTGACTATGTAGAGGCCGAGGCTTCCCTTTCTGTAAGCTTCCTTTAACTTGGCGGTGTCCGCCCCCCTGCCCGCGTCCGAAAGCTCTACGAGCACCCTGTCTCCCTCTTTATGCGTATAGAATCGTATCTCCTTAGGGTGCGCGTGCCTGAGAGAGTTTTCCAGAAGGTTGTTTATTATCTCCTCCAGATCCAGAGGTGATGCCTTTATGTAGACCTTATCCTCACACTCAAAGATCAGCTTCACCCTTTCTGATCTCAGCCGAACCTCCCACAGGGACAGGATTTCCCGGAGGTGGGAACACAGCTCTATCCTCTCTATTCTGGTCTCTCTGCTCACCTTCCTTAGTATGGACAGGGCTTCTTCGAGCAGATCCTTTATCCTGTCGGTCTCCTTTATCACCTTGTCCAGATACATTTCCCTCTCGGGAGGGGGTATAACGCCCTCCTTAATTGCAAGGATCACGTTTCTTACGTTGGTTAGCGGAGTTCTGAGATCGTGGGCTATTCTGTATAAGGTTAATCTCTGGACCTCTATTATCTCCCTTATTCTCTCCGCCTGCCTGCCTATGACCCTGGAGAGGCTGTCCACCTCCTCTATCCAGCTATCTTCAGGTTCACCGCCGTAGGGGAGCTTCCTCACACTCTCTTCGAGTCTCCTTATGTCCCTGCTCAGGAACCTGGAGAGTAGGTAAGCCAGAAGGAGGTAAAGGGGAACGAAGGCGAGTATGGATAGGACTATCTTGGTGAACATCTTCTTCCCTATAGGGATACCCACTATCTTGACCGTGAAGAAGGCTATCAGGCTCGCCACAACAAGGTAGGTAATGAAGAGAGATACGAGCAGAACTCTGAAGAGGGAGACCTTACTCGAACCGATAGCCGAACCCCCTTACGGTCTTTATCCTCTCCGCGGAGGTCTTGTCCACCTCCATGAGCTTGGTTCTGATCCTGTATATGTAGGTGTCCACTATGCGTTCGTAATCGGGGAGGTCCCTCTCGTATACCTCCTCCATGATCTCTTCGCGGGATACGACCTTCCCTCTGCTGAGGAGGAGCTTCCTCAGGATCATATACTCCTTCGGCGTCAGATCGAGAGGTGTGCCCTTGAGGTATATACGCCTCTCATCCTGCCTTATCTCGAAGGGCCCCACGTAAACCGTGTCTCTGTATGAGCTTATCTTATCCCTCCTCCTAAGGAGGGCCTTTACCCTCGCCACCAGCTCTCTCATGTTGAAGGGCTTCGTCATGTAGTCGTCCGCCCCCAGCTCAAGGCCCAGGATCTTGTCCTCATCCGCATCCTTAGCGGTCAGAACGAGGACCATAGTCCCTTTCTCCGAGAAGATCCTGCAAAGATCGAAGCCGTCCACATCAGGAAGCATCAGATCGAGGATCACCACGTCCGGTTTGTGGATATCTAAGGTTTTTACCGCTTCCTCTCCCCTTTCGTCCCAGAAGACCCTGAAACCTTCCCTTTCCAGATACCTTCTCACCATGTCCGCTATCAGGGGATCGTCCTCAACTATCAATATCTTTCCCTTCATAGGGGGAAATTTTGAAATCCTTTCAAGAAAAGTTCAAGAAAATTTCAAATTCCGGAAAGAGATTGTAGACAAACCGATAGGGAGGTGAACGGTATGAGAAAGCTTCTCATCACCTTAGGAGCGGGAGCCGTGGCCTTTGCGAGCGACTGGGATCTTGAGGCACCAACGGGCCTTAAGTTCGGTCTCATAAAGGGATACGAGGACTGGCACGTGGTGGCCACCCACTACAGGACGGATAAGAACGAGCTCCGCTACATAATAGGCAACGACATAGCGGTCAAGGCCTACAGGAGCGGGATACCCCTCAACGGAAAGGAATTCCCCGACGGAGCAATTCTGGTCAAGATCGGCTACAGCCTGAAGAAGAACCCCGCCTTCGAGGCCTCGGTGGAACCTGAAGCCATACAGAGGGTAGAGTTCATGATAAAGGACTCCAAGAGGTTCAAGGACACGGGAGGCTGGGGATTTGCCAGGTTCGTAAAGGACCAGAAGACGGGAAGATACAAGGTCTTTGGAAAGAGCGCCAAGGACTACATGCAGTGCTTCACCTGTCACAAGCTGGTGGAGAAGAAGGACTTCGTCTTCACGGACTACGTTAAGAGGAAGTAGCTCATAGCCTCCGGGCCCGCCGGGCCTTAAAATATCTCTTATGGAAGCCATAATAGGTGTAGTCACCGTATCCGACAGGGCCAGCAGGGGAGAATACGAGGACATAAGCGGAAAGGCCATCATCGAGTATCTGAAGGAGGTCATAAAGACCCCTTACAAGGTCGAATACAGGGTGATCCCCGACGAGAGGGATCTCATAGAGAAGACATTCATAGAGCTCGTGGACGAGGTGGGCTGTAGTCTGATCCTTACCACGGGAGGGACGGGACCGGCTCCGAGGGACGTCACACCTGAAGCGACCGAGGCGGTCTGCGAGAAGATGCTCCCGGGTTTCGGGGAGCTGATGAGGAAGGTATCCTTAGAGCAGGTTCCGACCGCCATACTCTCGAGGCAGACCGCGGGTATAAGGAAGCACTGCCTTATAGTTAACCTCCCCGGAAAGCCCCAGTCCATAAGGCTCTGCCTGGACGCGGTCTTTCCCGCCATACCCTACTGCATAGACCTAATAGGCGGGGCCTTCATAGACACCTATGAAGAAAAAGTAAAGGCCTTCAGACCCTCCAAGTGATAAACTGTTTACTAAGGAGGTGGAGGCCATGCCGGTATTTGTCATGCTCACAACTCTGACGGACGAGGGTGCTAAAACCTTAAAGCACAACCCACAGAGGATCAAAGAGGTGGATCAGGAGGTTATGGAGAAGTTCGGGGTAAAGATACTGGCCCAGTATGCGGTCATGGGTCCCTACGACTTCGTTAACATCATCGAAGCTCCCGACAACGATACGGTGGTAAAGATGGCCATTGAGCTCAACTCGAGGGGAACCATAAGGACCCTCACCATGCCCGCTATAGACATAGACACCCTGATAAAGGATCTGGAGGAGCTTTCCAAGTAAACTTTTAGGTCTATCTTATCCTCTATGATCGAGAGAAGGAAGACACGGCAGATAAGTGTGGGAAGCGTGAAGATAGGCGGGGGAGCCCCCGTCGTAGTCCAGTCCATGACATCCACCAAGACCCGTGATGTGGAGGCCACCTTAGATCAGATAGAAAGGCTCTACAGGGCCGGCTGTGAGCTGATCAGGGTGGCGGTTCCCCATAAGGAGGACGTGGAAGCCCTCGAGGAGATAGTCAGGAAGAGCCCCATTCCTGTTATAGCGGACATACACTTCGCCCCCTCTTACGCCTTCCTCTCCATGGAGAGAGGGGTCCACGGCATAAGGATAAATCCCGGAAATATAGGTAAAGAGGAGATAGTCAGGGAGATAGTGGAGGAGGCCAAAAGGAGAGGGGTGGCGGTCAGGCTGGGTGTGAACTCGGGGTCTCTGGAGAAGGATCTCCTTGAGAAATACGGATACCCCTCAGCGGAGGCCCTCGCGGAGAGCGCCCTCAGGTGGTCCGAAAGATTTGAAAAGTGGGGTCTCTTCAACTACAAGGTTTCCATAAAGGGCTCGGATGTTCTCGAGAACGTCAGGGCGAACCTCATCTTTGCGGAGAGGACGGACGTCCCCCTCCACATAGGGATAACGGAAGCGGGCATGGGAAGGAAGGGGATAATTAAGTCCTCCGTCGGCATCGGGATACTCCTCTACATGGGTATAGGAGACACGGTGAGGGTTTCCCTCACAGACGATCCAGTGGTGGAGGTGGAGACCGCCTACGAGATACTCAAGTCCCTCGGCCTGAGGAGAAGGGGTGTTGAGATAGTGGCATGCCCCACCTGCGGAAGGATAGAGGTGGACCTTCCGAAGGTAGTCAGGGAAGTGGAGGAGAAGCTCAGCGGTGTGGACAAACCACTTAAGGTGGCCATAATGGGATGCGTGGTGAACGCGATAGGGGAGGCCAGGGAAGCGGACATAGGTCTCGCCTGCGGGAGGGGCTTTGCCTGGCTCTTCAAGGACGGGAAGCCCATAAAGAAGGTGGACGAGAGCAGTATGGCAGAGGAGCTTCTCAGAGAGATAGAGAACATGAATTAAACTAAGTAGAGGGGAAAGGATGGAAGAGGATAAGAAGGAAGAGGAACAGCAGGAGCTCTCCCAGGAAGAGCTGGCAAAGCAGTGGGAGGAGGCACTCCTCCAGCAGTCCCAGACAGGAGAAACGGCGGAGGAAACGAAAGAGGAGGAGAAGCCAGAGGAAGCCAAAGAAGAGCAACCCCAGGTCAGTGAACCCAAAAAGCTCGGCGACAGGGACATTACCAAGATCCTCGACAGGCTCATGGACATACCTCTCAAGGTGGAGGTAGTGGTGGGAGAGACCGTTATACAGATAAAGGAGCTCATAAACCTCGGTCCCGGCTCGGTTTTAGAACTGGACAGGGAGACCACCGAACCGGTGGACATAAAGGTGAACGGCAAGCTGATAGCCAAAGGGGAGCTTGTGGTCGTCGGAGAGAAGTTCGGTGTAAGGATAACTGAGATATACAGCGAGGAGAGAAAGAGCGTCTTCAGGGACACACTTCAGGAGAGTTTGAAGAAGTGAGTATAGCTTGAAATTTTTTACCTCGTTCTGTATAATAAGGGCAAAAGATCATAAGGGTAGGAGGGGTAAGTGAATGGTCACCAAGGCGTTCGCTCTGAAGTTTGTGGTCCTGCTCGCCCTGATACTTTCCTCCTGCGGAGATTCGGAAGACTCTTACAAAGATAACTACTCATACGACAACCAAGATAGGCTTGAGCGGGAAAGGTATGAAAGCCCCACGGAGACGGTGAACATAAGATATATCTACGACAATAACGGAAACATACTCGAAGTTCAAATAAACTGAGGGAGGGAAAAGTATGAAAATGGTTCTCTCCTTTCTATTCACAGCCCTGTTTCTGGTATTAAGCCTCGCCTTTCCTACGGAATTCTCGGGAGCCTACCTCAACCATCCTGATCCGCTTATAAGAGAGATAGACACTCTCTTTGAAAAGGGCAGGTTCACAGAAGCGAGAGCTACAATAGAAGAGATCCTGTCAGCCCCTGATAATTACTCCCCTCAGGAGGTAGCCTTCGCCCACCTCAGGCTGGGGCTTCTTTACAAGTACGAAGGAGACTTCGACAGCGCCCTCTTCCATTACAGAAAGGCTGTGGAATTATCACCGGAAGTGAGAATAGCAAACGATGCCAAGACTCATATGGCTTCGGTTTTCTTCTACCTCGGCAGGCTTGACGAGGCGGAGAGACTTCTGAGGGAAGTCCTTGAGAACACGAACGATGAAAGGCAGATAAAGTTCTGCAATTACTGGTTGAGATACATAAGGAAGGTTAAGGAGTATCAGAGCAGTTTCGGACCTGTAGCCTTCGCCTGCGGGAGAGGGTCTCTCCTTGCGGTCGTGGACAGGCTCAACCTTCCCGTCAGATGGGAGGAGGTAGTCAGGCTTGCGGTAAGCAATAAGGGCGTTAGTCTCGCTCAGCTCAAAGCTTTTCTTGAGAAGAAGGGTGTAGAAGTCCGGGTGGTAAAAGCTGGGCTGAAAGATCTTGTGAAAACTTCAAAGCCAAAGATAGTTCTTCTAAAGAGTAAACACTTTGTGGTTTTGCTCGGTAGAAAGGGCGCGGACGTAGCCTATATGGATCCCGCAAAGGGAAGGAGAGTGCTGGTTGAAAACATCAGAGTCTTTGAAGAGAAATACACAGGATACGCCCTCGTCTTTGAGAAGGGGAAGTTTGCGGAGGTAAATCCCGAGGTTGCGGAAAAACTGTTCGGTGCCTACTGCTGGTGCTGTCCTCCCGGTGAGCTGGGAGGTCCGGAGGATAATCCCAATACGGACTTTGAGACCACGTCCTGTGGGGCTTCCATGGGTCTGCCAGCTATTCTTGCCAACACAGCCACTCTCAACCTCGTCATATCCGATGTGGATTTCAGATACAGACATTACGGGGTAGAGTTCCTCCTGAAAAGAACCTACAACGCGGATTCCCCTCACGTATCCGTATTCGGTAAAGGGTGGAGCTGGTATTACGGAACGAGATTGAGAAGAACTCCCTCAGGGGGTGTGGACTGGTATACTCCCACCGGAAGGATAGTTCACTTTTACTACGACCAGAGCACGGACAGCTTCATTCCGGAATACGGAGCATCGGACAAGCTCTGGATGGAAGGGAACAGGTATGTGCTCTACAGAAAATACGACAGATTGTTCTGGGTTTACGACGATATAGGCAGGCTCGTTGAGATAAGGGACAGGAACGGAAACTCCATCAGGTTTGAATACAGGGACGACAGCATTCCCTTCAAACCTGTGAGGATAGTGGACTCCGCGGGAAGGGAGATACTTCTGGAATACAACGATCAGGGATACGTCAGCAGTGTGAGAACCTTCAACGGTGTGGTTATAACCTACGAATATGACTCTGACGGGCACCTGATAAGGAACGTGGACGCTTACGGAACGGTGGTGGAATACGTCTACGACAACAACGGCTACCTCGTTGAACTCAGACTACCAAATGGAACCTACAGGTTCAACTACTATACCACCTGGGAGGGATACGCCCTGACCGCTATCCACTTACCTAACGGACAGGTCAAGAGATACAGAACCTGGCAGAGTCACTACAACACGCGTGTGGACTATCCGGACGGGACCTGGATTTCATACTGGAACGTATATCCGGGATGGACGGAGGAGGTTTTCAACGCAAAGGGAAGGATAGTCCTTTACGGATACAATGCGGAGGGACTCAGGAACCTGATAGTGGACTCTCAGGGAAACAGAGTGGAGCTGAGCTACGACAGCAGGGGAAACATCACCAGGATAAGCTACGCGGACGGAACCTACGAAGAGTTCACCTACAACGACTACGACCTTCCTACAAGATACAGGGACAGAAACGGTAACGAATACCTGTTCCTTTACGACGATAAAGGGAACCTTATTTCCATAACCTATCCGGACGGACTTGAGACTCGGATATCTTACAACGAAAAGGGTCTCCCCGCGGAGGTTATAACGCGGGGCGGGAGGAAACTGCGCATAAGATACGACGACTACGGATATACTCGGGAGGTAATCCTGCCGAGCGGTAGAAGGTGGAGGTTCTCCTACGACGCGGTCGGGAACCTAAAAAGGGTTCAGGATCCCGAGGGTAACTCTTACGAGTATGAATACGACAACCTCAGGAGGGTTGTGAGTATCAGGGATTCCGAGGGGAACGTTTATTCCTTTGAATACAACCACAGGAATCTCGTAAGGTATGTGGATCCCGCAGGGAAGGAGACCTTATACTCATACGATCCCCTTGATCTCCTCACGGAGGTCTGCAAGGAAGGAAACTGCTACTCCTACGTGAGGAACGAAATAGGAAGGGTGGTCGCCCTGATAGACTACAACCGCAACAGGTGGGATATGCTCAGGGACGTTGCGGGTTATCCCGCGGGCGTAAGGGATCCTCTGGGGAACGCCCTCGTGAAAGAATACGACAACAACTTCAGGCTAATGAGCATAACTCTGCCGGACGGTCGGAGGATAACCTACGAATACGACAGCTCGGGAAGACCTATCAGAGTAAACTATCCAGACGGTTCCTATGAAGAGTTCACCTACGACGGGAACGGAAATATTCTGGTCGCGAAGAATCAGAACACAACGCTTAGGATAGAATACGATTCCCTCAACAGGCCCACGAGGTTAATAGACGAGGTTCTCAACCTGGAGGTTTCCTACAGCTACACTCCCGAGGGACTCATCAGTGAGATTGTATATCCCGGAGACTTCACCGTCAGGTTCAGATATAACAAGGACAGCAACGTTAAAGGTATTAAGTTCAGAGGCGGAAGGATAAGGTTCTCCTACGACCGCAGGGGACTTCCCGAAAGGATCAGGCTGGGAAGGACCAGGGTGGAATACAAGTATGACGGGCGTGGGCTGGTAAAGAAGATAGAGATTGAGGGCAAGCACCACGAAGAGATAAAGATAAAGTATGTAAGGGATTCCCTGGGGAGGGTGGTGGTTCAGGAACAGGAAGGCCTTTTCGGAAGCGAATCCGTGTTGAAACCTTTTGTCTTCAGGAACGCGGTATACGATTCCGCCTCACAGCTTATAAGCATGGAGACCGAAAGGGGACAGGAGAGTTTGCAGTATAACGCTTTGGGCGATCTCATTCTCTGGGAGGGGAACTGGGGAAGGAGGGAGTATGAATACGGAGACGATCTAAGGTTAAAGACGGTGAGGGTAGGTAGCAGGGAGGTGAGGTTTTCTTACACAGCTCTCGGGTTCAGGTGGAGGAAGGAGTTTGAAGACAGAGTTCATGAGTATCTTTACGGAGTGGACGGTAACCTGCTTTACGAGAGGATTATTGAGGGGGGCAACTTGAAGGAAGAGAGGTATTACGTTTACCTTCCCGGAAGACTGGACAGGCCCTTGGCGATGGTGGTAAAGAGGGGGAACAGACTCAGGGCTTACTACTACATTCACAACCACCAGGGTTCTGTTATAGCCCTCGTGGACAGGAGGGGAAGGATTGTAAACAGGTATGACTACTGGCCAGACGGGAACATGAGGGGGATAGAGGAGAGTGTAGAACAGCCTTTCCTTTACACGGGAGCATACTATGACAGGGAGACGGGATTATACTACCTGAGGGCGAGATATTACTCACCTGAGCTTAGGAGATTTATACAAAGAGATCCTATTCTGTTTGAGGGTGGAACCAATTTATACTCTTACACAGGCTGTGACTTTGTAAATTATGGGGATTGGTGGGGATTATTTGGAACAGAGAGCTGTGAGTATTATGATATATTGTGTAAATATACGGGAGATATATACAGTTGTTTTATTGCAGGTCCAGCTTGTAAGGAAATTAAGAAAGTGCCGTTGCCTAAAGAGTGGGCTGAATGTGTTAGGGCTTGCTTACAAGAAAGGAGGGAACAATCAAGGTGTATGTCATATGTTCCACTTATAGATATTCCATATAGACTTTTCATTGATCATCCATTATGCTTTAGTCTCTGCTTTATTAATCCGGAAAATCCATTTGATCCTTTTTCTGGTGAACAGCTTCCCGACTATGATGTTATACCTAATATTGAAATAAAACCGAATGTGCCATTAATAAATTAACTATGGTTAAGATTACTGGTTACGTTCATATAGCTTGGATAATTGTGGGATTGCTTAACCTTCATAATATAAACCAGTCAAAAGTTATTTTATATATAATTGCACTTTATGAGCTTTATATTTTGATACGACATTTGAGAACAAAAAGCTTTAATCATTTCATCTTTATATGGAGATTGGTTGTAGGAAATCTTCTCTTTTTTCCTATGTTTCCATTTACAATTATATTGCCAGAATATTATACAGTCTTGTTTATAAAAAACTCTATAAATATTACTTGTATAGGATTAGAATTATACTTTTATTGTGCCATCTTGTTTTGGACTATTGCTGTGACAAACCACCATAAGGGTTGCTTTTTTGAAAAGAAGTTTTATCTTGTTCTATTAGCAATCTCAATCATGGTACTATTTTTAAATACTTTGTACAGCGAATTTAGAATATTTAGACTTTTAACTGTAACTATATATATAATATGGCTGATAATTACTGCATTAGAAGTTCTTTATAGCATAAAAACTAAAATCGTAAGGGAAACGGAAGTATGAGGAACTGTGCCAGAATTTGCGTAAAAAGGAGGCACAGGTATGAAAGAGAAAGGAAACCTGTCAAAGCAAGACCTGGGCGGATATATTTTTGATCATGCTTATTGTTTTTACAGGTGTGGAAGAAATCCCGAGAATCCCTTTAATCCATCAGGTCCGCCATTGCCAGATTTTGATATAGATTGGGGTTGCCGTGAGAACTTTTAAATCATTTGTTAATGGATACTACCATTTTTATAAAAAGTATATTATCGTTATTCATCTTTTCACTTTGATATTAGGCAACATTGACACCTTCCTTTTATATTCTCTTGAGCTCGGGAAGCCCTTGAAATACCTTAACACCCCCCATTTTTTCCAGGCATTATTAATTACCCCTATGCTTATTATTTGTTTGTTCAAAAAAACTAAATTATTTTGTTTCATGACATCTATTGAACGAATAACTTTGTACTTAGCAACTTTTTTCATCCCACCAATCATGTTCAATCCACTTGGCTTAATTTTCTCTGAAGGGCAATACCTTATAACTATTTATGGATTTATCATATCAGAAATATTTAATTGCAAAATAATAATAGAATTAATAAATATTATGGAATCTATTAAAAAGGGACTATCCATTATGTTGATATCAATAGTTTTTATTGTTAATTACAGCCTTTTATACATACTGTTGAAAGTAGAATTCGAATATTTAAAGGAGATTAGAAAATAAATCTTAGATAAGCTAGTGTTGTAGAAAGGTTATGATTAGTAAAGTTATGATTAAGGAAAGTCTATATTATCTCAGATACCGCTGTTGCTCATCCCAAGTCAGAAGATTTTTACAACGTGATCTTATATTGTTTGAGGGCAATATAAACCTCTATTCATACACAGGCTGTGACTTTGTAAATTATGGGAATTGGTGGGAATTATTTGGAACAGAGAGCTGTAAGATTTACGAGTATGCTTGTAAGGAAACTGGAGATATTTATCCCTGTCATGTAGCCTCCTTTTTCTGTCCCAAGTTCAGAGTACTTGATAGGTATAGATTTACTGACGAATGGGAAGATTGTGTCAGAGCTTGTTTGCAAATCTTTTACAAAGTAGAATGTGTAAAAGATAATAATAATATAATGGCTGTAATAATGTATACTTCCGAGCATGGATATTGTTTCTTGAACTGCATTTTTAATACAGAAAATCCTTTTGATATATTTGGAAGTCCTTTGCCAGACTTTGATGTGAAATGGGGAGAATAGCATCTATATACAAAGAATTGTATGTGAGATATATATTACATGCTCATACTATATTAATTGTTCTTGGATTTATTTCCTTCTTTTATTTTTTTATTTCAAATCCTCACGCCAAGTTTAGAATCTGCAATTGGTATATTCTACAGGGTGGGTTCGTGCTTTCCTTAATGATGCTTTGTTTTCTAAATCTACATTCCAAGTTTACTTATTATATATGTAAATTTCTGTCCATAGAAAGGGGACTTTTTTATATTCTCACATTTATTATCCCTTTAGATCCCGTAGCAGTTATACTCTTTATTGAAGCCCTTCCTATAATGGATTCTTATTATAGGCTAATTTCTTTGCTATTGAGTTTAGAAATGCCTGAGTATATTATAATTCTCACTTTGATTGTAAACTATACAATAGCGCTAATTCTTCTATATGGGGAGAATGAATATTTTAAGGCTTTACAGTATAGAAACTGATTTTGATGGTTATATTTATACTTACTACGCAGTAAACGGAGCAGGAGCCTACATAGGTGTAGGAACGGAGCTTACCACAGGAATATCACCAGATACTGTAAACGGAAACTGCAATCAAAACTGTTCTACAAGTTATAGTATAGGTATTGGTGGAGATGTGGCTTTTGTGAAAGGAATAGGTGGAAGTATTGGTTTTAGTTTTAACGAAAATGGATTTGGTGGTGGTGGCATTAGTGGATATGTCCCTCCATTTCCTGGTGCAGCTATAGGATTTTCGATAGGTATAGATCTGTGCATAATTAGAGTATGTAGGTAATAATGCGGAGGTATTTGGTATAAGTAGGATAAGGTATCCAGGATGGTATATTTATATCTTTTGGCTTATTTACATAAGCCTTGCCATTAATTTTTTTCTTATACAAAGGTATGATAAATGCTTGTCATTGTTTATCTATTCATTTATTTTGCTCACTATTAACATAGTTAGCTTGTATAATTTAAAATTTATTTATAAACATCTGAACAATCTTGAGAGGATAATTAGTTTTATATGGAGCCTTGGCTTTTTGATACTGCTTTTAATTTTCACTAAAAGTTTTATGGGTTGTATATTAAACCATGATTAGGTAGCAGGGAGGAAGTGGTTTGAAGAAGGATTATTGAGGGGTTGTGCCAGAATTTGTGTAAAAAGGAGGAAAGCAGATGGAATTAAAGCTTTGCAAAGCTTTAGTTTTAATGGTTATCTCAATAAACAGGGCAGGAGTTTATATATGCAAGTAAAAGAGAAAGTAAATATATTCCTATTCTTTTTGTTTTTGTTTACATTTTTTTTCTTTAGTAGTTATTCCAAAGAATGTCTGTTTAAACTTTATAGGATCTATACTATGTGTATTAATTTTTATATTAGGACTTTTTCATTTTTGGAGAAAAGCCAACAAAATAGAAAAGATTCTTTTAATATATGCATTTTCCATAGCATTTTTCGTCCTGGTTTTCTTTAGTTTTCACTTGCTAAGAAATTGCCTAAGATTATACTAATGTTTAAATCGTTGATAGAGAGGTACACTGAATGGAAATGAGGATAGAACAGTCTTTTCTTCATACAGGAGCTCACTATAATAGGAAAACAGGGTTGTACTATCTGAAAGTTAGATATTACTCTCCAGAACTGAGAAGGTTTATTCTACTTTCAAAAAGTATGGAATATCTTTGGATAAACCTATACTTTTGCATATGTTATGATTTTGTAAATTATGGAGATTGGGAAGGAAAATTTCCTATTAAGCTTATAATTGCTACAATAGTATCTCATAAGACGTATAAGTTTGTTAAGTTTTCATATAAGTGTTTTATTTGTCTTTCAAAGTTTAATGGCCCTGAAATGCAAGAATGTAGGGCAAGATATAGTGATCCAGACCACTGTTTAAATAACAATGTTGTTTTTCTTGCTTCAGAAATTTTAAAAAAGTGTTATCCAAAGGAGTGTGATGAAGGATGTATGGAGCTTTTAAAATGGATTTATAAAACAGCATGGAAAGGAGGAAGACCTTGATTTCGCGCAACTTCCAGTTTTTTAGCGTTTTGTTCTTTCTATTTCAAACATTTAGAGGTCTGCCTCTTTTACCTGTAAATCCATTAGTTGCTTTTCTTCTTTTGATTTCCCTAAACACTCTAAAGTTCATAATCTTAAAGAATTATAAGCTATGGATTTTATATTTAACTGCATCACTTCTAACTGCTTTCGTATTTTCAAAATGTCTCAAAATTTTTATAACTACAGGTAATATTGCTATAGCGAATTGCTCTCACTTTTTAATTTTCTCCTTCTTGTTATTCTTTATTACAACTCTCCTATCATTAACTCTAGTTTTTTCTACTTTTCTTAGAAAAGAGAAGCATTTTCAGGAAAGTTCGCATATACACATTATGATAGGTATCATCGCCTTTACATATTTAGATTCATTTTTTATAAGAGCTTTTAAGGACGAATTCTCGTTCTTTGCGACCACATTTATTGTATTTTCTACAGTTTATAAGAATATAAAGACCTTCAGGCCTGGTTTTATTTCCGTCTTTATTGTGTTATTTTTGTCCATTAATTTACTTACAGATTTCCTTATTATATATAAAGCTGAAATTTTAAATGAAAAAATTAATCTTATAAGCGCATTGGAATATGTTCTCTTAGAGTTGCTTACATTTATGATCTTGTGGAGACATAAATACAAAGAAGGATTACAAGATATTTTTACTGGCCCGACGGGAACATGAGGGGGATAGAGGAGAGAGTGGAACAGCCTTTCCTTTACACGGGAGCATACTATGACAGGGAGGCGGGGTTATACTACCTTAGGGCGAGGTATTACTCACCTGAACTGAGAAGGTTTATACAAAGAGATCCTATCCTCTTTGAAGGTGGGATAAATCTATACTCTTACACTGGCTGTGATTTTGTGAACTATGGGGATTGGGAGGGAGAATTGTTTGGTCCTCCCTTTGGTCCTCCGATTTGTAAACAATTAGGAACGTGTGGTTGCGATGGGCAAGATTTAAACTGCGATATAAAATGGGTTGGTATAGCCAGATGTCTAATAGGTGTTTATAGAGAGCCTGTTACGAGACCCTGCATTCTTCTATGTTCAATATCATTAATTTCGAGAGGATCTTTAAAAGGTCCGGCATCGGCATGCTTAGCTTGTATTGCAGGCGGTTCAGTTTATGTATATGAAAAGTGTTTAAGACCGAATATCACTTGTAAATAATTTGTAGGTTGGGAATATGAATTTTGACAAAGAAAAAGTAAGATGCCTAATGGTAATAATTTCAGGTCCTCTACTACTTCTGAACAGTATAGCATACTCTATGGACATTATGTTCAATTTGAAAGCATTAAAAATCGACATTGAATTAATAACTGAACAAATATTTTTGTTAAACTATTTAATAATTTTTATGAGCAAACCAAAAAAGACAATTGGGCTGGCGATAGTTTTATATACAACAATCTTTGGTCTATTAATATTAGTAAATGAAAATGTTATATCCAATTTTTTTATTCTAAGAACGATAACATTAATCTCATTATTAGGACTTATCATTCTAATATTTGTAGAAGTTAGAAGATCACTAAGAACTATACTT
>JALWVU010000003.1 GCA_027079305.1 Aquificaceae bacterium | reverse complement strand
GCCATACTAGGTTTGCTGCATCATATCCTGTATATCCTGCTACTTGTTCTGGTGCACATGGATCTTGTGGGTCTTCATCTGTTCCGTTTGGTACGCCGTCGCCATCACAATCTAAGGCTCTCCATGCTGCAGTTGTATCTGCTATTACTTGATCTATTGCATCATAATCACATGGATCATAAGGGTCTGTATTTGGATCTTCTATACCGTTTGGTACGCCGTCGCCATCACAATCTGCTTCTGCCCATACGCTATTAGTAGCATCGTAGCCTGTGTATCCTGCTGCTTGTGCTGGGGCACATGGATCTTGTGGGTCTGTGTCTGTTCCGTTTGGTACTCCGTCGCCATCACAATCTAAGGCTTCCCATGCTGCCGTGACATTTACTAAATTCTGATCGGCTGGATTATAATCACATGGATCATAAGGGTCTGTATTTGGATCTTCTGTACCGTTTGGTACTCCGTCTCCATCACAGTCGCCTGCTTGCCATACTACATTAGTGGCATCATATCCTGTATATCCTGCTGCCTGGGTTGGACTACATGGGTCTGTTGGATCATCTCCTGCTGCACATTCTGTGGCATTGTCTACTCCGTCTCCATCACAATCTGATGTGCCTATTGCATTGCCTGGATTAGCTGTTAAGAATGTACATACATCCATACCGCCTCCTAGTACATCTGTACAAGTTGGATCTGCTACTGTTACAGTTAAATCAGCTTCGTTAGAAGTGTCTCCTGCTACATCATTTATAGTATAAGGTATTGTTGCTGTTCCTACAAAGTTCGCATCTGGATTGAAAGTGACATCTCCTGCTGCATCTACTGTCCATACATTACCATCTGCATCTGTAAACATGTTTTGAATTCCTGCTGTTAGTGGATCTAAATCTACGGTGGCTGGATCTACAAGATCATCAATATCTGTATCATTGCCATCTGCACTAAAGGTTACATCTGTATCATAAGGTGTAGTGGTAGCATCATTAACCGCTACTGGTGGATCATTTACTGGTGTTACGGTAATATCTAAATCCGCCGTTACTGTATCTGTTCCATCACTCAACGTATAAGTCGCTGTTGGTACGGCTCCATTAAAGTCTGCTACTGGTACAAACTCATAACTTCCATCTGCATTTATCTGTAAGCTTCCTACTCCTGGAATAGTGACTACATCTCCTGGTAAAAATACGCCTGCTACCCCATCAATTACAAATTGTGTAATCGCTATTGGATCTGAATCTGGATCTGAATCATTAGCTAATAAATTCTGTGCATCTCCAACGGCTACTGTTAAGGTAGTATCCTCATTGGTTGTGTTGGTATCATCAACTGCTATAGGTGCTGTATTGGTAAAAGTTACAGCAACATTTGCTGTTGCGCTATCATATCCATCACTTATAACATAAGGGAAACTAATTGGTGTTGTACTGCCTGGTGTAGGTGTTACATCAATTGTGCCGTCTGCTAGTAATGTTGCGGTTCCGCCTGGTACGGCTATTACTTGTCCATCGCCTGGTACTACTGGGGTTCCATTGATGTCGATAACTACTAATGTATCGCCGTCCACATCACTATCGTTGTCTAAAACATCTACGTTTACTGGATTGTTTACGGTAGTTGTTGCTTCATCATCTACCGCTACTGGTGGATTATTATCAATTGTTACTGCAACATTTGCTGTTGCTGTTCCTCCGTTTCCGTCACTAATTCCATAAGGGAAATTAATCGCTGCATGGCTTCCTGCGGTTGGAGTTACTTCAATTGTTCCGTCTGCTAGTAAGGTAGCGGTACCGCCTGGTACGGCTATTACTTGTCCATCTCCTGGCACTACGGCTGTTCCGTTAATGTCCATTATTACTAATGGATCTGAATCTGGATCAGTATCGTTGCTTAAAGCATCAATATTCACTGATGTGTTTACAGCTGTAGTTGCGGTATCATCTACGGCTACTGGTGCTGTGTTAGCAAAAGTTACTGTTACTACTGCATCATCTTCTCCTCCATTACCATCTGAAATAGTATATGGGAACGTAATGGCTGCTGTACTACCTGCTGGTGGGGTAACCTCTATGGTGCCGTTGGCTAATAAAGTAGCGGAACCGCCGCCTGGTAAAATTACATTTACACCATCGCCTGGGGTAACTGCTGTTCCGTTTATCTCGGATACTACTATAGTATCTCCGTCTGGATCACTATCGTTCGCCAAAACTGGTACGTTTACATCTGTATCTACTGTCGTAGTGGTAGCATCGTTTACTGCTACTGGATCTGTATTACTAAAGGTAATATCAACATCTGCTGTAGCTGTATCGGTTCCATCACTTATTGTATATGGGAAGTTAATAGGGGTATTGTCTCCCGCTGGTGGGGTTACCTCTATGGTTCCATCTGCTAATAAAGTAGCGGTGCCACCTCCCGGTAAGAGAACATTGATGCCATCTCCTGGGGTTACGGCTACGCCGTTTATCATACTCACTACTATAGTGTCTCCTGCGTCTGGATCACTGTCGTTTGCCAAAACATCTACGTTTACATCTGTACTTAGTGCTGTAGTAGCGGCATCATCAACTGCAACGGGTGGGTTGTTGG
>JALWVU010000002.1 GCA_027079305.1 Aquificaceae bacterium | reverse complement strand
TCCCTGTCCTGGAGAACCCTGAGGATTTTAGCCTGAAGGGAAAGAGGCATGTCCCCTATCTCATCAAGGAAGATCGTCCCCCCCTGAGCGAGCTCAAACTTTCCCTTCTTTGAACTGTGGGCGCCTGTAAAGGCACCCTTCTCATAGCCAAAGAGCTCTGCCTCCAAGAGAGTCTCCGGAATCGCCGCGCAGTTGATGGTTACAAAGGGGGAATCCTTCCTGTTGCTCAGAAAATGGATCGCTTTGGCTATCAGGCTCTTACCGGTCCCACTCTCACCTGTGATAAGCACGGTGCTGTCGGTTTCAGCAACTTTTTTGATAACCTCTATAAGTCCTTTTATCGTCTCACTACTCCCGACAATGCCGTGGATGCTGTAGGTTTTCCGCAGTTCTTCGGTGAGAAGCTTTCTCTCTTCTTCCCATTCCTGCCTCTCTTCTTCCATCCTTTCTGAAAGCCTGTAAAACATCCCGATCAGCGTACCCAGAATTATAAGAGTCTCAAGACCTCTCTCAATGCTTTCTCTGGAACCAAAGGGCTTTATGACCGCGAGGACGCCAACGATGTCTCCTCCAACCTTGATTGGAACCGCCATGAATGTTTCATCACCCCTCAGTTTCTCCCGTATCCTCGTTCTGTTCAGAAAGGCTGGATTTGAAAGCAGATCGGTCAGGACAACGGGAATTCCCGACTTGAAGACCTTTCCGGTAGCACCCTCTCCTCTTTTGAAGATCCCCCTTTTTATTTCCTTCTCAGTAAAGCCAAAGGCTTTTACGATCCTGAGTGCCTTTGCCCTGTAGTCGTATATAGCAACAAAGCTAAAGTTAGCATCCCAGTACGAGTAGAGTGTTTTCAGAATACTGTCAATGGCTGAGTCAAAATCAAAGCCCCTGCTGAGAACCTTGGCAACTTCATTTACTATTGAGAGCTCTCTTGTATCAAGGCTTCTCCTTGACCCTGCACCCTTCATCAACAAAAGTATAATTTATACAGTTTTGGGGACGTAGCTCAGACCGGGAGAGCGCCGCCCTCGCACGGCGGAGGTCGGGGGTTCAAATCCCCTCGTCTCCATTTTCAAGTCCATGATACTCAGGGGTTTCTGATGGTTATGATTCTCAAAGGCTTGCGTATCAGGACTTATATTGAGGTTATCGTCTCATCTTTCTGTCAATCAATGTCTTAAGAATCACAAATTAAAACGAACAAACACCGAACATCACAAAAAATTTCAGAAAATTTTTAACCTATTTTTAACCTCAGAACAGAAAGGAGCCCTCACTCAAGTCCATTCAGCCTTATCCTGGAGGAAGCATTTTATTTATTAATTACCTTTGGGTGATATACCTGTTATGCTTCTCGGTTTAGGTCCAGAAGGTGTATTTCTCATCTTTACGGGAATAACATTCTTTATGGGGATTGCTTTCACTCCCGAGGCCTTCAGTAATTCGTGATCATCTTTCCTCCTCAAGCTTCTTTCTGATTTCTTCGACAGGATTATTTTGATTATTATCCTCTGCTTTCTTTTTGTCGGGTATTGTTGATCTTATTCCCCGCTTTGCTACATCGGAAAGTTTTCTTTCGTAAAACCTATCGCCGGCCTTAACTACAAAGGTAACAGTAAAGCCATCTGTGTCTTCAAACAACCTGTCAATTGTAGCTGTTATGGCAGCAATTGCCCCGCCTGAAAGCCCTACCTGTACAGGACAGCGTGGACTTATTTCAATTCCTGCATCCGTATCATCCATAGATAAAGCATTTTACTTCTGCCTTCTGCTTTCCTTATCTGGGACACAAGGGTCAGGATTTCCTCATCCTGAGGATAGCTTATTCCCCTCTTTGTGGAAAGGACCCTTCTGCAGTAGAGGTTCCATTAAAGGCTATTGATTAACAAGATAAAAGGAGATGGTGAAAAAACTCGGGACTGTCATCATAACATCAAAACCTTTTATAATCCTTACTGACTCCAGATTCAAACCACACTTATTCAAAAGAAAGAAAAAATCTTCCTGCAGTATTCTGGGCGGGATGGGACAAATAAAAATAAAAGTTGCATGAATTTATATGAGATTATCTAATAAGAAAACCGAGTGATAATAGTAAAATATACGACTATAAAGGTAGTAAAAAAATTTCTTTATGATCGATAGTCATAAGACTCCTGTATATAGGACGCTTGCATCGTCAAATAGTCAAAAATATATGGCATGTATTGGTCAAGAATTCAAAAGTGAGGGTTTCTTTAGGCTAAGGGAAAGAGAATATAATGAAATAACCTAAAAACTGAAACAGACGGTTATGGTAACTTAGGAGGATTTCAAGAAAGCCAGAAAGTAAAAAGGGGAAAAGAGAAAAACGGCAATGAAATCTATGATTTCCTCTGTTGATAAAGACCCTTCGTCAAGTGGGCTGGCGGAAAAAGCCAGATCCTCGGAAGGCTCCTTGAGCTGATCCCGCCGGACTTCAAAACCTACTACGAGCCCTTCCTGGGCGGAGGGGCGCTGTTTTTCTCACTACTGCCCAAAAGGGCAGTCCTTGCCGATAAAAATGAGGAACTGATAAACGCCTACGTCGTGGTCAGGGACAGACCCCTTGAGCTGATTGAGAGCCTAAAAAAGCACAGAAATGAGAGGGATTACTACTACCGCATCAGGTCCCTTGACCCTTCAGGGCTTGACCCCGTTGAGAGGGCAAGCAGGTTCATCTACCTCAACAAGACCTGCTACAACGATCTGTGGCGTGTCAACTCCAGGGGCGAGTTCAACGTTCCCTTTGGCAGATACAGTCGGCCCAACATCTGTGATGAGGAGAACCTTCTGGCCGTTTCCCGGGCACTGAGGGGCAAAGAGATCCTCTGCGAGGATTTTGAGAGGGCTGTGGCCTCTGCAAGAATAGTCCGGTAAACACGGGAATAGGACCATTGAAAGAATGCAGATAGCGTTGTAACAAAATGTTACAAGATGTTACAATCTCAAATTGTTATTAATCGATAGGTAATTCCAATTGTTACAACCTGTAACAAAAAGTTACAAGAAGTGGCCATCAGGACGGGCTCCGGAATAGGACTTGGCAGGCCGGGATGAGCCAGAAATTATGCCCTAAGATCGTTTTTTTAAGTTATTGATAATCCAATAAGGTCAGAGACTTACGTCATTAACGTTACCGACGTCACTAACGTTGATAACGTCATTAGTTAGATTAAGTTACTGATATATGTGGATTTTTTATCCAATTTTTTAAAATTCGCGGCAGGTATCGGTTACGCATACAATTATGGTTTCCCGCTTTATAGTTATAACTGATGCACCTCGTTGACGATTACTGGCTTCAGGAAGAGGACGTAAAAGAGCTGATTCGCTCATGCTACCTTTACCATGCTGTTGACCACCTCGTATCCTTTGTCAGATCAGATGAGCTGAAGATAGACTTCAAACCATCAGAGTTCAGGACAGTTATTCATTACAGAAACGGCGTTGACCTCTTCTACACCGCCCTCAGAGTCATAACGGGATACAACTTCGATCTCGCCTTCCTCTTCGGACCAGGCGCCTCCATAAAGATTCACGGCCCATCCTCTCCCGATCTCAGTTTCAGGCTCCATCTCACCCTCTCCCACCTTTTTGACTTATTCACAAACATAGCGGCCATCCACCAGTTTCTGTTCACAAGCGCATCAATCAGAGGCGCCGATATTGCAGAAATCCATGCCGATGTAGGCCATCACATGAGAGAAGAATTCACCCAGCTGAAGGTATCCCTTCTTGAAAGAAAACCGAAATCCTCTCTTTACTTTGATGTGCTGTCTGCCTATTACAACTGTCTCATTTACTGGACAATCAGAGAGCCCGACATCCTCACTCCCTCTGCAAGAAACGCTCCCTGGTACAGCGCCCTCCTTGATTCTTACCAGGACTGGCCCGATCCCTTCCTTGCAGGTAAATTCATAGAATCCCTCGGCATCGGCATAAAGGTCAGAGCAAAGAGACGGGAGGAATTTACCGAAATAACCTCAGCCCTTTACAATCCAGCATGGAAACCGGAAGGCTCCGGTGTTCCCTTTACAGAGCTCCACTGCTACTTCTCAGGGACCGTCAATTCCGACCTCGCCGGCCTTCTCGAGGTCGTCCCCTTTGTAAGGCTCATGGAAACCGGCCAGGTTGACCCCTCCTTTTTTGACAGCTAACTCCTCAAGCAGCTTCCTGTTATCCTCCACCCCATCCACCATCTTCACCGACTCATCCCTCCTGTATCCCTTCCTCTGCCTTTCAAGGTTCAGCTTCACTTTGCCCCTGTAAAGCTGGGCAAACTCCTCAGGACTCATTCCCGATGCCCTCACAAGCTGTCCCAGAACCCTGAATGCACTGTCGTATCTGTGCGTCTTCACAAACACCATCATATCCGTAAGCAAATTCCACAGCGACGGCAGATCTCCTCTTCCCCCTATGCAGTACCCGTCCTCAAAAGCTACTTCAAGATCAAAGGGCCTGCAGCCCTTCTTGATGGCCAGAGAAAGAAGAAAATGTGTCATATCCACGATCTCGATCTTTACATTCTCCTTGTCCTCTTTCCCCGGCTTCCACCACGGCCAGGGAAAAGAATCAGCAAGCTCCATCATCTCAGCAAACAGCGCAATCTCAAACCTGTAAACAGGAATCTTGCTCCTCCACTCAGGCGTTACCGCCTCATTAAGCTCATCCTGAATCCTCATAAGCTCCGCAAAACTCACCATCATACTTGTTAGTATGGTCTGTCCACATGAAATTTCTGGTCTTTAAGGTTAACAATCTGTTGAAAAACAAAATAAGTAAAATAAACTAATAATTGAGGTCCCCAGAGGACCTCCCGTTTCCATGACAACTGAATAGGGAAGAGAAAGTGATCATATCCGATCATCACCGCATCAATATGCCCCGATGCATATATGCATGGTATCTAAAACCATTGCCCCTTCAGCAGTAGAAAAGGTAGTTATTAACTATCTGTTTCATGATCTCCTGATTACGGAAATTAACTTCATTTGAGAAAGTTAGTGGTTTTGTTAACTTATTGTAGTTCTTTGGTTATATGAGCGGTCAAATGGAGGGTTTTGTTTTATCCATATAGTGGGAAAAGTATAGATTACGTAATTGATGTATGCCTGAATGAAGGTGGTTTTGTTTTATCCATATAGTGGGAAAAGAAAATAGAGAAATTCAAAGATACACAAAAAGAAGAAGTTTTGTTTTATCCATATAGTGGGAAAAGCTTAAGCGTCCTGTCAAAGTACGCTGTAATGATTATTAAGTTTTGTTTTATCCATATAGTGGGAAAAGTCAACGATAATAACTTCTTTAGAGTCAATAACTTCAGTTTGTTTTGTTTTATCCATATAGTGGGAAAAGGCATAAACTCTCAGAAATCAACTCAGGAGGTGAAGCTGTTTTGTTTTATCCATATAGTGGGAAAAGGAAAATCAAAAACGGCGTTGTGTAGTAGTGCTTGAGGTTTTGTTTTATCCATATAGTGGGAAAAGAGGGCTGAAGGTCAGGAGGCAGGGCAAGAACTACATCACCGTTTTGTTTTATCCATATAGTGGGAAAAGAGGAATTTCTGATATTCTTTTGCCTCCTTCAGAGCTTCAGTTTTGTTTTATCCATATAGTGGGAAAAGTCCCTCCTGAGGGCGTCAATTTTGCGCGACAGCTCGATGTGTTTTGTTTTATCCATATAGTGGGAAAAGCAAGTTGTCGTATCATCCCCCGACGCCCAAGAGAAAGGTTTTGTTTTATCCATATAGTGGGAAAAGTGATTGTGATATATCCCTCGCTGATGTTTACATCGTCCCACGTGTTTTGTTTTATCCATATAGTGGGAAAAGTCTGCGTGAGGGAGTGTCTCAAAACACTGTTAATCGTGGTTTTGTTTTATCCATATAGTGGGAAAAGTTGTTTTTGAATACGATGCTCTTATCGTGATATATTGTTTTGTTTTATCCATGTAGTGGGAAAAGCAATGACTGTTCTGTCAAAGTGTTCCGCGATTGTATCAGGTTTTGTTTTATCCATGTAGTGGGAAAAGACATTCACCTGTGGACTTTATTTAAGCATGTTCTCCTTGTTTTGTTTTATCCATGTAGTGGGACAAGATTACTTGGATAGGGCATATCTTGGGCTTGGGAAAAGGTTTTGTTTTATCTGTGAAGCGAGAAGAGTCTTTATCAATGAAGTTGGATAATACCAAGGGAAACTTTCGAAATAAAAGACAGAGCTACAATGTTTTGATAACGTTGACGAAGGGTGCATCCTAGACTAAATTTCTGAAGGAAGGCGAAGAAAATGCAAAACTACGTTAATCTCAAAATAGAAAGCAACGATACAGAAATAGAGGAAACAGTAACTTCATTAGCGTCCTCCTGCTATAAGATACTCTTTAAAAAACCTATCACGATACAAATTTGCAAAATACATGGCGGTTATTACTTGGCCCGTGTTTTAGAATACTCATGGTGGGAAGGAATAGGTTCAACCCCTGAGGAAGCAAAAGATTCCCTCATAACTCAAATATTTGGTTCGTGGTCACTGGCAAAGATACCCGATGAAAAATTAGCGGAAGGCGCTAAGGAAGAAAAGAGAATTGCTCTTCAATATATAGAGTAAGTCGAAGAAAATTAAGAAAAGACTATGTGGATAAAATATATGCCCGAAACGGACACGCTTCTGATAAGACTCAAAAATGATCCTGTAATGGAAAGCGAATACCTTGAAGTTAAGGGCATAGTTGTAGACTATAACGAGAAAGACGAAATTGTGGGATATGAGATAATGGGATGGTCAAAATTGCAGAAATCAGGTCAAGAAATTATTTTGAAAGATATTGACCAATGAAACCATCAAAAAAGGTTATTATCATAACTGATCCCAGAGCGGCCCTTCGGGAGTTTGCACAGGCCTACAGGAAAGCACAAAAAGGTGAACTTGAAGAAAAGGATACCATAGGCGTATCGGGCTTGAGAGAACTTCAGTCTATTCTTTCTCCTGAGAGGTTAAAGCTTTTAAAAACGATCAGAAAACATTCTCCAGGTTCCATAAAGGAACTTGCTCGGCTTGTGGGAAGGGATGCTAAAAACGTTCACAGGGATCTTACCCTGCTCAAGGCAGCGGGGCTGATAGAACTCAGGGAAAAGGGCAAGAAGGTTCAGTTCATACCAGCCTGCCAGAAAATCGTAATAGAACTCTGAAAACAAGGAAATGGAACACTACCAGTACCAAGTCCAGAAAGTCAGAGGTTTGTAATAACCTTCAACCGGAAGAATTGCCAGATCAAGTTCAGAATATATATTTCCAGAGTTTTTCCTTAAGATACTTACAGATGAATCTACATACTTACCGTTAACACGAACTACTCCGTAAATATATCCCATAAAGCAACCGAAGAGACAAGCCGACGTAGCATAAACATCAACAGTCACGTTAGCATTACTGAATGTTCCAAGTTTGTATACAGTGTCATAATACCATCTAATCGAATCAAAATTTACTCTAAATGACTGATAACGTTGATTCGGTCTGTTCCAGTTAGCTGTTGCCACAAGGTACAATGTACAATCGCCGCCCCACCAGTAACATGTGCCCTCCACATACCGCTCAAGCCTTATCCTTACTTTTCCACTTTTAATAATATCAATCCCATTCGGATTACCGCTGGACGATAGATACTTTGGAAGCTGTGTAGCATCAAAGGCAAATCCCGATCCAGTTACGATACATGCCAGAAAAAGGCTCATCAACTTCTTCATGCCTTCCTACCTCCAGCTTTTTAATAAGTTTATTGAGATTTCAAAAATTAGCCTCTGGGCAGAAAATTTTGGCTGGCTATATTTTATAGAGAAAATGAAGGTTCTTGAGGTAATAGGATTGGCCATCTTCAGCATCTTGGCCTCATACTTTGCCTACATGATCTGGACTATCAAAAAAATGCCCGAGCGTATTGAAGAATAAGGGCTATACTTAGAAGAAATGGGAAAAACAAAGGCCAGATTTCTTGTTATTCTGAGAAAGGATGATAATAGCGACTGGGGAGCAGAAGTTGCAGGAGCGCCAGTTTTCAGCGTAGGCTCTACCCCTGAGGAAGCCCTCCAAAACCTGAAAGAAGCGATCGAGCTGCACTATCAAACAGAAGAGTTAAGCTATACCCTGCCGCCAAATATAGATGAACTTACTCTGGAAGAAAACGCAAAGCTCACAATGATCGAAATAGAGCTTCAAAAATGAACGACATTTATATAGCCGCAATCCTTGTTGCCGCTGTTGTTACCTTTGCCTCTGCAGCCCTTTTCTGGCTCGACAGCAGAGCAAGAGCAAAAGAAAGTCACCGATCATAAATCTTTATCAAAGCATAATCAGCGATATCTTTTTTTTTTGAAAGCAACCTTTCCTTCAAGCTCTTTGAGACGCCTGCCATATTCAACCCAATTATAGGAAATCTTTCCGCTGCTATACTCCTTCCACTCCTCTAAAAGCCTCTTCTGCTCACCTTCTTTCAAAGCCTTCTTCAGGTGGCTATCCAGCTTTTCCATAATTTCCCTCTCTTCTTCCCCTGTAAACGTAAACTCCTCGAGCTTTACAGGGGGAAGTATGTTCAGATTAACTATGTAGTGGTACAGGATATCGAGAAATGCCCTCACCGGCGTGGCTACGCTGCCTTCAATTCCGAAGTCAGACCACCTCCTCACATTCTCAGGATACCTGTCATCCCTTATTTTCCCCAGGTGCCAGTCATAACCATGAAGCCTCAGCGCATCAATGCCGGTAATATAGCCCATGTTATTA
>JALWVU010000001.1 GCA_027079305.1 Aquificaceae bacterium | reverse complement strand
TGGGTGCGTAGAGCTCTGGATCGAACCTCCACCTCTTTCTGTATTCGGTCCTCGAGAGCATCTCCTCCTCCGTGATCCTGCAATCCACGTACTCGTCCAGGGCGTCCTGAAACTGCTGCTGGAAGGCTTCCATGAGGATAACGAGCTCAAAGCCCTCCTCGTGAAGGTCCCTGATTATCCTCAGCTGGAGCTGATGAACCTCCTCCCTGTCGTGGATCTCTCCTAAGTAGATTATCCTCGCCTCTTTCATGCCTTCGAGGATCTCCTCGTAGGAGGTTCTCTTGAAGAAGAGAAAGTCCGAGGGAAAGGCCAAAAGTGGAAGGAGCAGAAGCATTAGCATGGTGTATATTTTCTATCATTTAGACTATGCAAGGTAAAATAAAGGCAGGGACGGGGCAAGACCCCGAGGTGTATATTGGGGCTTTGACCCCGCATAGAATTTTGGGGCGTCCCCGTCCCTGTGATATAGAACCTACGGCTTTGTTCCTTGCACTAAGAAAAATCAGGAAGGAGGGGAAACAGCATGATAATAGGCGGAGATGTATGCGTTAATTATACTGTCTTCTTCATAGGAAAAACAAGAGAGTTCAGGAAGGTTAAGCACACACCCCAAGAGCTTAAAGCGTTCAAAAACTACATACTTGAGCTTGCCCAAGGGGAGCCTATAACCATCTACATAGAACAAACGGGTAGGTATTCCCTACCAGTCATTAAAGCCTTGCACGATATAGCCACAATAAGAGTAGTAGAAGGCAAAAAACTTAAAGCTTTCCGAGACTGGAAAGGTATTGACGTAAAAGACGACTACAAAGATGCAGAACTCCTTTACTACTTCGGTGAACTCGGAGGAGACGCCCAAGCTGTCAATTACGAAGCCTATGAAATCCGGGGACTTGTCAAAAGGATATTCCGCATAGAGAAAATCAAGCAGGCAAGCGTAAACCGGATAAGGCAAGCGGTAGCCGTTCTTATCCCTGGAGAATACAAATACTGGAATAAAGACAGGCTTGAGAGCTTCAAGAACTTAGACAAGCTCAAGGAAAAGATAGAGCAGGTGGATACCGTATTAACCGAAATTAAGCAGGAAGCCTTATATGAGATAGAGACCTTAAGGCTTGTCCTTCGGGAGGAAAGAAGACTTAGAGAAAGAGTTAAGAACTTTCCAGAGGAATTTCAAAGCTATAAGGAAGACTTCGAAATATTAACATCAATCCCGTTTATAGGTGAGTTTAGGGCTTTAGTATTCATCGCCTCATATATAGACATTAACAGGTTCACTAATGTAAAGAAATTCATTAAATATATGGGCTACGCCAAAGCTAAGAGAGAAAGCGGGACGTCTATTAACAAAAAGGAAAGAAACAAATCAAACCGCCATGTTAGAAGAGAGATATATGGACTTTTCAGCCAACTTGGTAAGGAAAAGATACCGGGAAAAGCAGAAACCATGAGAGAATATCGTGAATATTTACTAATAAAATGTGGAGGAGTTAAGAAGAAAGCAGGCTGGAAGTTTGCAGACAAACTTTTAAGGACTATTTACCACCTCCTAAAAACCCGCCAAAAATTCGATCCTTCTAAGTTCAATAGCCCGGATACTGTGATGGGGCATGACCCCGGAGAAAATGTTAGGCAAGAGCTTAGAAGGATCAATAAGGAGGTCAGCCATGAGAACCTTAACAAGGAAGGAATTAGCCAAGGAGCTACATCACAGGCTCAAAGAAACAGAAAGGTGGGAGATACCGATCTACAAGCTGGACAGACTTCTGGATTACACTCTCGACATCATAACGGAGAAGATCAAGGAAGGCTACAAGGTCAAGCTCAAGAACTTCGGAACTTTCTACCTGAAGATCCGCCCCTATAAGTCCGTGATCAACGGGAAGCTATTACAGGGGAGCATAACAACCATAGGCTTTTTATCCCGTGTGAGGTTCAATCATGGAAGCGCTAAAGGATAATCTTAAGGCTATCCTGGGGCTACCTCCGGAAGCCAAGGTAAAAGGCATCATCTACCGTAAGGTAAAAAGAAATTCCGATAGAAAGTATCCCGCAGTCATATACGAACTTGACGGCTCCCAGCACATAAAGCACATCAACAAGAAGCTAAGGGAAGAGCTTAGGTTAGATACTGTATCTAACCGAGTATCTAACTCGGTATCTAACCATGAGGAAAAAGTATCTAACCAGTATCTAACCTCAGTATCTAACCAGGTATCTAACCATGAAGGTGGCCCTAATCCGGAGGACATTCCCATAGAAGTCCTCATGAAAACACTCAGGACAACCTTAACACGCCTTGCCAATATATACGCTAAAAAGCCCATAGATCAGCTTACGCCCGAAGAGCTAAAAGCTATACCGGTTATTACAGTTCTGTTTTCCACCTTTCTCGATGTTCTCCGTGATAGAGGGCTGTTTGATGGAAAAGTATAAGCACTTGTTTAACAACTCGAGGACCTGGAACCGGATTTTGTTTAACGGAGGTTAGTCATGGGGACAAAATACGTAGGCGTAAGGATCGAGGAGGAACTTTTAAAGCTAAAGCCCGAAAACATGAAGCTCTCGGACTGGATAAGGGAATGTATACACGCATGGAGGCTTATGAAGGAAAAGGATCTGAAAGAACTCTTTACCAGAATAGAGGAACTGACTCAGGTAGGAGAGGAGTTAAGGAGATGCCCCAACGTCGATAGCCTCAAGAAGGTGGCGGAGGAGATAGAGGAAGCGATAGACGCCCTGAAGGAGTATAGAAGGATAGTAAGGAACCTTGAATGGTATGGGAAGGAGTTAGAGAAGCTAAAGGATGAGCTTGAGAAAAGGCTTGTTTACCGCCCTAATCTGTATACACGTTCATACTCATATTCTTATAGGGATTGGGACGATGTTTAACAATCTTCCGGATGGCCCGCCGAATTTGTTAAACTCCTTCCGCTCCCCTCCCGCTCTCTTTTTAAAACCTCTTAAAAAACTTTAAGGACTTTTAAAGTCTCTTTATCCTCAACCTTTATTCATGAGACTAAACCTAACCTTATGGACAGATATACTCTCGAAAAGCTCGGAGTAGAACCTGTAAAAGTCTCAGACAGCCCCGAAGCCTACAAGGTCAAGTTAAGGGACACAGCCCAGACCGTAGCCATCATCCAGCAGTTTATAAAGGAAGGCTCGGAAGACATGGAGCTAAGAAAACTCGTAGCGGACATAATAAGCCCCTGCAAATCAAAAGACTTTCTCTGTTATCTCAAGCGCATAGTCTCTTACATTCGCAGAAATGTCAAATACGTCTACGATCCCCCACGCCTTGAGACCGTCCAGAGCGCCAAGAGAACCCTTATCCTCGGTATGGGAGACTGCGATGACCACACGGTATTGGCGGGAACACTTCTCAGGATTGCAGGCTTCCCAATCAAGATAGTCCTCGGAGACATCAACAGCGACGGAAAATATGAGCACGTTTTTGTAAAGGCTAAGGTGGGCAACCGCTGGCTGGTGGTAGATACCACCGCCAAAAACCCGTTTAAACCTAAACCATATCCCACCAAGGAAATAGACCTTTTCGAGGAGGTTCCAGCCATGAGCGAACTTGAAAAACCTCAGCTTGAAGCCCAGGAGCTTGGACTATCACTTAAAGACATTCCCCTAATAGGTAGGTTCTTCAAAAAGAGGGAAGAACGCAAAAGGGCGGAGGTAGCTACCAAGGTTTTTATTCCCCTGCTTGCAATCCTCGGAGCGGGCTACCTGCTTACAAAAATGAAGTAAGGAGGTTTAGGCTATGGTGGAACTTGAAAAAGAGCTTACGGAAGAACTCAGGGAACTCGAAGAAGTGGAAGACCTTATAGATGAACTTGGCGGAGAACTTGGGGAGGAGAAGACCATTATAACGCTTTCGGTAGATAGCTTCGGATCTGAGGACTACGAAATATCCCTCGAACTTGACGAAGACCCCGAAGACATGGACGAGGAAGATCTTGAACTGATGGCAGAATTCTACGGCGAACTTGCCGAAGCTCAAGAACTCGGTTTTATAAAAAAACTTTTCAGAAAGATCAAAAAAGGCTTTAAGAAGATTTGGCGTAAAAAGTGGCTCAGAACCGCTGTTATCACCGCAGGTGTTGTGGGCGCTGGGGCCTTAGCCTATAAATTTTCCCCCGCCTTTAGGGGAGTGATCCAAAGAGGAATATTTAAGGCTAAACAAAAGTGGTGGGCCTTTAGAAGATGGACAACAGCCCAGAAGTGGCGCATTAAAAGATGGTGGAGACGTAGAAGGTGGCTTTCGAGAGTTAGGAAACTTCAGAAGAAAGAGCCACGCTCATGGTGGTCCAGGCTTAAAAAGGCTAACAGGCTCAGGATAGCCTACAAAGCAGAAGCAAGAGCCAAAAAATACCTCAGCCTATACAGGAAGACAGGGGACAACAGATACCTTAACCTTTTCAAGAGGTGGCAAAGAGCTTATAAAAGGCTCATGACACCAGAACGGCCAGAAAAAGGATCAATAACCACATTCAGAGAAAGGATAAAACTTCAGACCCCGCAGGTCAGAGCCAACATCCCACGTCTCAACATCCAGCAACAGCAACAGGCAGGATTACAAAAAGCCCTTATGCCCCTTCTCCTCGTCGGCGGTGGTTTAACGCTTCTCAGGTTCATGAGAGGTTAAAACTATGCTCCCTTACGTGCTGACAGCCATAGGAGTGGCAACCATAACAGCAATAACAGGTTCTTCTATCTTCCGGGACATAAAACAGGAGCAGAGGCGTATAAAGTGCTTAGAACTCGTAAAGAAGGGGAAGGTAAAACCTGACTACTGCACAAAGATAGAAAACAAGTCCATAGTTGAGGACATACGCAGAACAATAAGCGACGCAGGGAAGATGGCTATGGTGGGAGGAGGTCTCTATCTCCTTGGTAAGTTCGTGGATTACAAGCTAAAGAGGAAAAGATGAACAGCCTTGACAGAGCTATAAACCTCTATACACGCTTTCATTGGGGAAAACAGCCCCGGAGGCTCAGCAAGGTAAAGATCTACATCCCCGATCACTTCGTAAAGCTCGGAAAGCTCCTCGGAGTTATCTACCTTGCGGATAAAGGAGATGGACACAAGCCCTATATACACTTCTTCGGAAAGAATGAACCCTTGGAGCTTGTGGCGGAAGGCGGAGAGATATACATAGCCAAAAAGAGAGACTTTAAACTGTCCGAATTTCCGGATCTTCTAACAGACGACAGGGGGAAACACCTCTACATAGTGAACTTCAAGGGGAGAGTAAAGGATGAGGGCATCATCGGTTAAACAAATTCCAGCTCCAGGTCCTTACTTTGTTAAACACAATCTCTATAAAACCCTTGAAAAGGCTATAAGGACTTTTAAAGCCTCTTTATCCCCTGCACACTTGGGAAGCCTAAACATCAATCTTAGAACCTTCAGGAGGTCTGACTATGGCGGAGATACTTGAAGGACTTGTTATCAACCCGAAGAAAAAGAGATCAAGGAGAAAGAAAAGAAAGACAAGGGCAAGGAGGAACCCCACTAAAGTTTACAGCATAGTTAAGCCTAAAAAGGGCGGAGGAACCCGCAAGGTAGGAGAGCTGATCATCAAAAACCCTGCCAAAGACTCTAAGGCGCTTCTTATGATCGCATCAGGAACCGCCTTCGGGCTTGCAGGTGGAAAGCTCTTAGAAACCATGCTCGCTCCCAGAATTCCCCAGCTTTCCACTCTAACCAACAAAGGCATACCCGTGGGTGACATAGTGGTAATGGCGGGCGGAATGCTCGGACTCAAGAAGTCTAAAAAGAATAAAGAATTTTTCCTCGGTCTCGTGGCAGGCTCAGCATCAAGAGCTGTTCTCAACCTGATAGATACCTTCGTCTTCAAGGGCAGAGGTATGGTCTCCCTTAAAGGAGACGAGATAGCCCAGGAAGAAACTCTCCCGGCTCCGGAGGATGAGGCCATACCTGCGGAGGTGGTAGAGGAAGAGGAGCCAGACACCCTGGCGATACCTGAAGATCTCCCCGTTGATGAGATGGCTAAGCCCGAACTTTCGGGCATAGATACCCTTTAAAAACCACTAAGGAGGTGTAAAGAGATGGCGAAGAACAAAACTTACAGGAACTGGGCGGTTATCATCGTAGACCCAAACACTTCGGGATCAGTCTCCGCATTCTCTAACAAGTCTGGAAACGATTACAGGATCTACAAGGAAGGAAAAGCGCCCTCCAACGCTGGACTTCTTATATCCAAGATCACAATAGAAAGGGCAACGGGAACCACCACCGCACTCCTTGAGAAAGCTCTTAACGGCGCTGTGGTAATAGTGAAAGGTCAAAGCGGGCAAGAAAGAGTCCTCGGACACGCCAAGTTTATAGCTCCAGAACTAAACGCCTACACCGAGGAAGAGGCTTATGTTCTTGACGCCCCAATATACATACCCCCCAATGCTTCTTATGACGTGATAATCAGGTGGGACGAAAAGAACACCCTTGACGCTACTGCAGGAGAGACGGCGGAGATAGTTGTAAGAGTGGATGGCGTAGAGACCTCGGCTGAGTAACAGAACAGCCGAGCCAAGCGGAGGCTTGAGCTATGGAAGACAAAAAGCTAAAGCCCTATGTGGCTAACTCGGTAATAAGAACTCCGCAGGTGGGCATAAACAGAGACAGCGTAGCGGTGCCGAGGGGCTTCAAACTCCTCTCGGTCTCCGCTTTCGTTCCTCCAGATGCCCTTATAGACATCAAAGACAACAACAAATCCATATTCGGCAAAAACCCCATAGGCGGAGGGGTCTTCAACACTTTTACAAGAACCTTCAACTTCCCCAAGCCCGTGGAGATAGAAACGACAGAGCTTGACATAACCGTAGAACTCCTCAGCGTTACCACGGATCCCGTGTTTATCACCATAACGGGCGTAGTGGAGGAGTGAAGTGAAGTTTATGGGGCTGGAGCTTCACGCAGTCCTGACGGACACACAGCCCACAGCGGAAGTAGAGATAGCCCACATACCCGAAGCCAAAAAATTGAGGATTGAGACCTTGGAAGTCATGACAGACGAAGACACGAACACCCCGACCGTGGGAGGATATACCTTTTCCAAATACCCTTACTCAATCGCCGTTAAAGAAAACGGCATAACCATAGCGGTGCTAACCCCCAAAGATCCAACCACCATGAGGAACCTATCACGCTTCAAGGTGGATTTTGCCATCCCCGTAGAAGTCCAAGGACGCATAACCGCCACAGCCACAGCCTTAGCCCCCATAGCCACGGGAGACACCTTTAACATCCACGCTCAGATAGTAGCGGTTGAAATGAATCAAGATGAGACCTTAACCACTTGGAGGAAGTGATCATGAAGGTAAGCACACCGAGAGTAATAAAAGGCTTCGGATATGAGCCTTACGTATACGACACCGATGGACAGGAAAAGAGGATAACCGCCGTAGGCGGGAACCTTTTCCTCGGAACCCCAGACATTCCCGCCTACAAGTCCCTATTCCCCGAAGCCCTCACACCCGACAAAACCATATCTATCTCCTACAACTCCACAAACGGCACCGTGGTAGTAGACGACAACCAAAGATTTCTTGTAGGAGATAGGTTTTACAGCTCCTCGGACTACGACATAACAAAAAGAACCTTCACCCTCTCACCCTCAACCGTCTACCATCTGAGATTTTCCGTAGCAGGTCAGCCCGTCAATAACTACACACCGCCCGACAAAGGCTTTTACCTTGTCTCCCTCTCCGATACAAACTACAACCCTAACGGACTTCCCCTGAGAGCGGAAGAGTGGAACCGCCCTGACGACTTTGTAGTAGCGGACATAATCACCGATGCCAACGGAACCCCCACTATCTACAAAAGAAAACTTGACCGCATGGAGGCTTTAAGAGACCTCCTTAACAAGCTCCAAATTGTCTACAAAGAGGTATGGGTAGACAGCGCAGGCGACGATAGAAACGACGGATCCCAAGAAGCCCCCTTTAAAACCTTTGATAGAGCCTTACAGCTTCCCAAAAGCCAGTTTTATACCCTTTGGAACTTCTACGAAACCGCCCAAAACCTGCCCCTACTTTTTATCCACCTTGCCCCCGCCCAAACCTTTGACCTCTCGCAGGCTGTAGTTCTCAATAGAGCAAACGTATACATATACGGCGATGCCACCAACAAACCGACCATAACAAACCAATCTGGAGGGGGCATAAGACTAAGGTGGTCGGGTCTGTATTTTGACAACTGCAACCTTGACAACTCTGGAGGGCGTTTTGTCATAGGTACAGGCGGTATGGCGTCAAGAGTTTCCTTTAACGCCTGCAACATTTCCATAGGAGCCTCAAACTTCATAGAATACTGGATTTATCAACACTACCATGTAACCGTAGGCAATTCCACAATCACCAAAACCTCCACGGGTTTGCTTGTAAACTGCAGTGGCTCCGCCCTTGACTACTATAGGGACTCAAACACCACCATACAGGACTCGGCAGGAACCGCCTTAACCGACACGGACATTATAGGCGGAATAGTCAGAGACGCCAACGGTCTTCCTCGGAACGTCAGATCCAACATAGTCCTGTAAAGGAGGGAAGAAGCGATGATAACGGTAGTGATAAACAACGAACTTCACGAAAACATAGACGTGAACGCCACCGACGAATACGGGAACCCCATATATCCCGAACTCCAAGACCCCGTAAAACTCCGCCAAGGGCTGATTAGCGCCCTCATATGGCTCCAAAACCAAAGAGTTAGAAAAGTCCTCACTCGATACGACTACCTTGACATAGGAGACCTTTTAGATACAGCCAACGACGCAAACGACCCGGACAGCGCCGAAGCCACAGCGATCCTGAGCTGGTATAGGGAATACTACACACAGATAGACAACCAAACAGCTGTCATCCAGAACACCCTTGATGCGGATCTGCCCAACATAGACGTGAAAGCCCTTGAAAAACAGGCATACGACAGCGCCGTAAGTGTAGCGCCCCTACCCTAAAGGAGATTGAGGGATGATAGCGATGGACGAAAAGGACTTTATCAAGGAATTCGGGGAGCTTAAAGGGAGGTTCAGGAAACTTGAGGAAGATTTCAGGGAACTCCAAGACAGAGTGAGAAGGCTTGAGGTAAAGATCGCTTTTTACTCAGGTATAGGAACCGCTTTAGGGATAGTCATAGGACAGTTGATAACGCTTCTTATAAAGGGCTGAAAGATGGAGCTTGACGTAAGGGCGGAGCTTGTAAGGGACATAGTGAAAAGAGAACTGAATACTGCCAACCGTCCTGAACTCTTCCCTGTAATAATGGCGATAATAGAGGTAGAAAGCTCCTTTAACCCCTTCGCCATAAGGTATGAACCTCATTACCGTTGGCTGTATAAACCCGAAGAGTTTTACCGCTCTTACACTTCCACCGAGGAGACTGAGATAATCTTGCAAAAGTGTTCAATCGGTCTCATGCAGGTCATGGGAGCTGTCTTTAGAGAACTCGGATACAAAAAGCCCCTTACCATGCTCTTCACAGACATAAGCTCACAGATACAATACGGCATAAAGCACTTTCTTAGGTTTTATCTAAGATACAACAAAAGCATCACCCATGCGGTAGCCTCCTACAACGCAGGTTCACCACGGATGACGAAGGACGGGAAGTTTGTCAATCAGCCCTACGTTGATAAGATTCTGGAGAAAATGGAGAGGTGGAAGGCATGAGGAACAAAAGCAATTTAACGCCCCTGTTAATGGCTCTGGTCATAGGCGGACTTTCCATATACGCCCTTTCTAAACCGAGCCAACCCCGCACAAGGGAAGAGTTAGAGAGGGAAGTAAGGAAGGCGATAAGGAAATACTCAGCCATGTATGGCGTTCCAGCTAAATACCTTTACGGCATAGCCATGACCGAAAGCTCTATCCTTCCCAAATGGGCTTTCTCATACCACCCGGACGGTAGAAGCTTCGGCATATACGGGCTGACAGGTGTAGCCCTGAGAGACATAGGCATGTCCATGGATCAGATCAAAAACTCGGTGGACGCTCAAACCAAAGCCTCGGCTAAATACCTCAGAAGGCTTTACAGAGCCTTGGGAGACTGGAACAAGGCCATACAGGCTTATCACATAGGTATAGGAAACGTCAGGAGAGGAAGGACAGCCACCCGATACCTCAATAAAGTCCTCAAATACGCAAGGAGGTGGTAAAGGATGCTTCAGGCGATCCTAAGCCTTGCCCCCATGATAGCCCCCGCCCTCATGAACGTCTTTAAAAAGAAGGTCAAAGAAAAAGCCCCCGAAGAAGTGAAAGAGGTAATAGATGACCTTTTCAAAAATCAGGAGATAGAAGCCGAGCTGAGCAAGGAGCTAATGAACGTAATAACCACCTACAACGAACAGATACTCAAAGAGCTTGAAATAAGGGAAAGGTCTAAGACAATAGACAGGTTTACCCGCTTGGTGCGTCCGGTTCTCACCTTCGGGATAACGGGGATATTCAACATAACCTTACTTGTGGGACTCTTCACCGGTAAGGTCTCCTTTCAGGAATACCTGACCACCTTAGCCCCTATTAACTCCATGCTCATAGGTTTTTGGTTCGGTGAGCGCTCCGCTCTTAAAGATCCGAAGAAGGCAATAACAAATTAGGAGGGTAGAGCTATGAGAGTGCAAATCTTTGTAGATGGAGAATTTCAGGGGAAAGTGAGCAGAGCTGAAGCGGATAGGCTGATTGAGGATTACAGGAAGAAGAGAACCTATAAGATAGAAGACTACGGGACATATGTGAACATCTACAACATAAGGAAGTTCAGGAAGAAGAAATAAGGCCTCCGTTAAACAAAATCCGGTTCCAGGTCCCTGATTTGTTAAACAGAGGCTTAAAACATATCCTCTATCTTGTCTCTTATGTCTTCCACCGTGAAATTAAGGTAATGCTTAAGAGTGTTATAGTTGGAATGTCCTAAAAGCCTTCTTGCATACTCAAGGTTGTTAGTCCTCTTTAGTATCTCAATAGCAAAGGTATGCCTAAAAGCGTGAGGATTATAACCAGTAAAGCTCTTAACCTTCACATAAGCGGTATTCCTTGCCATCTTAAAAAGCCTCTCTCCTTCCCCAAGCCCTTCAACATATTCCCTCACATACTCAAGTAAAAACTCAGGAATAAGAACCTCTCTCTTAACTTCGCCCCGCTTCTTCAGTTGCCGTATCACCACAACGCCACGCTTAAGGTTCACGTCCTCTTTCCTAATATTCAGGATCTCGCTTATTCTTGCCCCCGTGAAAAACACCAGACCCATAAAGACCACATCCCCCACCGAGACCGCCCCAGACCGGTAGCGGTTCAAAATTTCCCCCCAAAGCCTCTTAACCTCTTCCCAAGTAGGAATTTTATCAAGCCTTAGAGCCATAAGGCTTTACCTCACTTTGAACAAAATGGTTATTTTGTTCAATCACCGCCTTAAACCGCCCCCTACCGCTATTCCACCGTGAGGATACCGTAAGTTTACCGTGAGGACACCGTGGGGACACCGCATTAACCGCCCTCATTTTCTCCCTCTTCCCCGGTCAGGATAGCTATAAGCTCATCAAGTTTATCCTCGTGCTTTCTAACGATCTCTATGTATTCTCTCGGCACTCCCGAAGCCTTAAGCACTCCCACAAGCTCATCCGTGTTTTCTATACCGGTAGAGGTTAGATACTCGGTTAGATACCTTTTCTCTTCCTCTGTCAGCTCCTTATATATCTCCTCCGAGGTTTTACCTTCCTCCGCAAGACGCATGAGCTTTAAGTAAACCTCCAAAGGGTTAGATACCTTTTCATCTTGGTTAGATACCTGGTTAGATACCTCACCACCTTTTAACTGCCTTACCTCTTCCTTCATGTAGCTTAAGGCTCTTTCAGTCCCCTGGGACTGCTTTAAGGACAGAGCCTTATTAACCGTATCGAGGACTTTATTAATAAGCTCAGGATTTTCAAGGATGCTATCAAGGAGACCCTTATTTATCCCGAACTTAGCTCCTAAAAGCTCTCCTATAACACCTTTAAGCTCAGGATCATCCTTAGCCACTTTGACAAGCTCGACAAGATCATCTTTTTTATTCATGATCTCCTTTATCAGCTTCAAGGCTCCTGATCCCAGAGCCATGAGGACAGAGGGATTTTTAAGTATTCCTTTAATAAGCTCCTCTACAAAGGAACCTTTCTTATTTTGAAGCTCCATCATCTTCATGAACATCTCAAAGCTCTCTTTGCGGTTCATCTTTTCCATCTCCAGCAAGTATTTAAAGAAGTCCCCGCCCCCTGTCTCTTTGCGCCTGATCTCTTCTCTAAGCTCCTTTATCTCCTGCATAAGGAAAACTATTTCAGGAGATCCCCTCAACTCCTCTTCAGGCTCTTTAGGTCTTCCCTCTATCAGGAAGGTAAAGGACTTACCAAACTTCCCGTCTTTCTTCTGCATCTGCACCGTGTATTTACCGCCCCCGAACCTCTCTTTTAGCCATTCCTGAATGTCCCAACCTTTAAGCTCTTCGGGAAGGACTGAAGTTAGATACTTCCCATCCCTTGTTATCTTTATGCTTTTTATCTCTCCCCTCTGCTGTTCAAGGAACTCCTCAAGGCTAATAAGCTCTTCAAGCTCATTTCTCTCTTCCATGGCTGAACCTCCTCTTAGTTGATTGATTTATCAGGAACTGCTTAATAGCGTCTTCGGATATCCAATAGCGCCCGCCTATGAAGACCGCTTCTATCTTCCCATCCACTACATACTTCCAGGCTGTCAAGTATGAAACCTTTAGCAGGCTGGCGGTCTCTTTGAGCGTGTAGAACCTCACCCCGTTTATTGTTTCTGGCATTAACGAAAATATACACTAATATGAAAGAGTTAGGAAATGAGGTATGGCGTAAGTGTAGCTTCCCCCATTATCTTGTAATTTTTGACTGATTAGGCATAAAATAGGACTTGACTTCTATACTGTGATTCTATAGCCCATGGGCGCCCTACTCATCACGGGAACCGACACGGGGGTGGGAAAGACCTTCATAACCTACAACCTCGCTCTGGCTCTGAAGGAGAGGGATATCAGGGTAGGCTGTTTCAAGCCGATAGAGACCTACGTGAGGGATGTCCCCGAGGACGGGAGCCTCCTGTCCAGGGCTACGGGGCAGAGGGTGGAGGAGGTGGTCCCCGTCAGATTCCGCCTTCCCCTCTCTCCCTACGCGGCCAAGATAGAGGAGGGGGGAGATTTTTCCCTGGAGTTTTTGAGAGAAAGGTTCGAAGAACTCAAAGGCAGATACGAGCTTCTCCTCGTGGAGGGTGCGGGAGGCATAGCGGTCCCGATAGACAGGAACTACACCTACGCGGATCTTGCGGGGGACTGGGGTCTCGAGGTTATCGTGGTGGCGAGGGCGGGTCTCGGGACGCTGAACCACACCTATCTCACCTACTTTTACGCCAAGAGCAGAGGTCTGAACGTAAGGGGTATAGTCCTCAACCGCTTCGAAGGCAGGGACGTCTCCGAGAGAACCAATCCGAGGATAGTGGAGGAGATGACGGGTATAAAACCGATCCTGATCCCTAAGGTGCAGGGGATAGAGCTTCCTCAAGCTGAAAGGGAAAATCTACTTGAGCTTGTCGGGCTTTAGACCGAAGTAAAAGGCCACCTGCTCAGCGAGCTTTCTGAAGTAGGGCGCCGCAACCACACCTCCGTAGAGCTTTCTTCCCCTCGGCTCGTCCACCACTATAACCGCCACGAACCTGGGATCGGAAGCGGGAAAGAAGCCCGCAAAGTAGGTCACCACCTTGTCCCTGGAGTATCTTCCCAGTTCAAAGTCGAACTTCTGGGAGGTTCCCGTTTTGCCCGCTATGGTGAAAAACCTGGATCTGGCCTCCTTTCCCGTTCCCCTCTCCACAACCTCCGTCAGGGTTCTCCTGAGCCACCTTAGGGTTCCGCCGGAGAAGACGTTGTCCCTTAATACCTCGACCTTGGCCCTGTATACGATCCTTCCATCGGAAGAAACTACCTCCTTCACTATGTGGGGCCTCAGTATCCTCCCTGTAGCGAGCCCCCCGAAGGCGACCGCTATGTTGAGGGTGTTCATGGCTATCCCCTGACCTATGGAGGAGTAAAGTATGTTGGCGGGGTAGCCGAAGTCCGGTATCTGGGGATTCGCCTCCCCCGGGAATATGCCGAACCTTCTGTCCATGTGAAACCTCTTAAGGAGATCCTCCACATCCTTCCTGGTTAGGTATGAGGCTACCTTTATGGTCCCCACGTTGGAGGAGTGGACGAGAATCTCTTTGAGTGATATCCTTCCCAGCCTCTTTGTGTCCCTCACGTATCTGTCGTAGACCTTTATCCTTCCCTTCCCCGTGTCTACGGTAAAGCGCGTTGAAACGTAGCCCTTGTCCAAGGCGTAGCCTATAAAGAAGGGCTTCATTATGGACCCAGGCTCAAAAACGTCTGTTACCGCAAAGTTCCTCCTGTGCTCGGGTGGATACTTTGAGAAGTTGTTGGGGTCAAAGTAAGGATAGGTAGCAAGACCGAGGATATCTCCGTTGGAGAGGTCCAGCAGTATTATGGATACCTTCTTGGGCTTCCACTTTTTGACTATGTCGTCTCTTATCTTTTCGAGCAGGTTCTGGACTCCCGTATCTATTGTCAGAAGGACATCTTTCTCCTCTCCGAGCATGCCCTTTAGGGGGTGGAGGTATATCTTCCCGATACCTCCGTTCAGGTATATGAGGGCTTTTGAATATCCCCCTCCCAGCATCGGGTTCAGCGCATATTCCATACCCTCGAGGCCTATCCCATCGACGCCTACGAACCCTAAGATATTTGAGGCGAGGCTTCTGTTGGGATAGAGTCTCTTGTATCCTTCCTGAATTCCCACATAGCTGGTGTTCCCTGTCTTTCTTATAAGTTCCCTTACCGCTTCTTTAAGGGATCTATCAACACCGGTCAGTATCTTAACGGGTCTGTCTGCTCCCGCTCTCATCTTCCTTTCTATCTCACCGAGCGGGACTCCGGTTATATTGGAAAGCTCCCTTATGAAGACCTCTCTGTTCTTTATCCTGCTCGTATCCGGATGGGCGTATACGGTTATAGTGGGCACACTCAGGGCGAGCTCTCTGCCGTTTGTGTCCTGTATGCTACCCCTGTATAGGGGAATCTTTATAGAAACCACCCTGTCGAAGTGTTTTTCTATTTTCCTGGCTATTTCGCTCCTCTTTGTTATCTGGAGGTCGAGTATCCTCAACAGGGAAAGAGCGAGCAGGAGGAGGAAAATTAAGAAGGTAAAGCCGAGCTTTTTTTCAAACCTCCTCCTGAAGCTTCGCTCCAACCTTCAGTTATTTTACTGGTATCTGAACACACTCGGATTCAGAACGTCCGGATAGGCTCTTTCCATCTCGTAATCGAAGAGCTGTTTTCTGATCTTCTTCAGATCGTTCCTGTTGGGCTTGAAGGGGTAACTCTTTATGTCTGAGACGGAGCTGTCCCCGAAGGGCCTATTGCAGGCCACCTCTGTGGTCTTGCCCCTGCATCCTGCGGTCATGAAGGGCTTTCCGCTCCAGAAGATCTCCTCAAAAACCTCCTTGGACACACCCCAGTCTACTATCTGGCCTTTCTCGTTGAAATCCATGTAGTCGTATCTGGAGAGGCCGTTGTCTATCAGGTATCTGGCCATCTGGACCCTTCTGTATTGGGGTGCGGGACAGGGCTTTTCCTTCTCCATAAGGGAACCTTCCTCGGGCCAGAAGGAGAACAGATGCGTTCTCGCCCCGAGATCCCTGACCTTTTGAATCGTTTCCACCATCTCCTGCTCGGTCTCTCCCAGGCCAACTATAAGGTGGCATCCCGCGTAGCCGTCCCCCATCACCTCAGCACACCATTCGAGAACTTCCCAGTAGGTCTCCCATCTGTGAGGGCTGTTCATGGGCCTTCCTCTTAGCTTGTCGAAGATTTCGGGAGTGGCCGCATCGAGGGCAACCGTGAGTGTGTCCGCTCCCAGCTTCTTGTAGTCCTCTATGTCCTCGTATCTCTGTCCCGTAGCGTTCATCAGAATAGAGACAAAGAGCTGATCTCCGAGTTCATCCACAACTCTCTTGAGGACGTATTTGGTATCCCTTATGGATCTCGGGTGGGTGATCTGGGATATACATAGTCTCTCCGCGTGCCCTACCTTCTTGGTTCTCTCTATTATGTCGTCGAGCTTTACGGTTGGCCACTCGACTCTTATGAAGTTCTTTTTCGAATACTCCATGTCCCTGGCCTTCTGGAGACCGCAGTAAGCACAGGTAGCATGGCACCCGGAAGGGTATGTTAGAAGAGTGTTTATACAGCTCAGCTTGGTATTTCTATAAAACTGGCCCGGTATGAGGCCCAAGGTCATCGCCGCAGCCCAGCTTATCTGAAGATACTCGGGACTTTCCTTCTGCTGGGTGAGGTTCTCCAGAACGAGTTTGTTCATCCTCGCCGACCTCCTTCTTTAACTTCTGGCTAATTATACTACGGCTTAGATCAGAGCCTGAAAAAGAAGTTGAGGGTGACCACGTCGACCGATTTTATAGAGCTCGTATCGACCGCTTTATATTTGTATTCCAAGCCCACACCGAAGTCCTTTACGGTGAGCTGAGCGCCTATAAAGGCCTGGAATCCTCCTCCCGTTTCGTCCGCTAAGGCACCTACCGATCTACCGGTGGAGGTATCCCGGGCATCCAGTCCGAACCTGTTGGATGAAACCCCGGCACCCCCAAAGATCTCAAACATGGGAGACACATCCAGTATGGCCTTTGCGTTCACCTCGAGGGTGGTGTAGGTAAGATCAACGGTGCATACTCTGTTCGAATCGCAGTAGAAAGCCCCTACGTTCTTCTTCCCGTAGCCTATCTCTACGTTGGGTCCTAAGTTCAGCGAAGGCCCCACAGGGAACATGTATTCACCGTATACTCCTATATACCACTCCAAAGTTGTGCTGTCGTTGATACCCTTCCAGTTTATCCGGGTGTTCCCGAACTTGGCCCCTATCTCTACCGCGTGCGCTTCCAGAAAAGCAAGAAGGATACCCGTCAGTAAAATCCTCTTCATCTCTTCTTAAGCACAACCCAAACGTAAAGGTCTCCCGTTTGGGGATCTATCCACTCGTCTTCTATGACTGCGTCCTTTATGAGCATAGCCCTTACTTCTTGCTCAGAGTAGGAGCTAAACTTCTTTTTGTAATATTGGAGTGTTTTAGTGTCTACGTTCGTCTCCACCTTGGTCAGCTCCGTCTTCACTATAAGCTCTATCTGCTTGGCGAGATCCGCGAGGGCTATCTGCTTGGCGAGTCTCTTTTGCTCCGCGTAGCCCTTGCCCGGGATCTTCTTGGCTATGCCGACACCACCCAGAACACCCCCGTAGTTGGGATTTCTCACCCACACGGGAAGCCCGTCTACCACTGGATACTTGGTTCTGGGAGCCTGCCTCTTGGAGAGTTTTACCGGATACTTTTTGTATTCGGGCTTCGGTTTTCTCGGCGGTGGAGCTGTGCCTTCCTCCAGGGTGAGATCCTTTGCGGGCTTTTTAGCCTCCACCTTCAACTCAGCGAAGGCCTTTTCCGCCTTTTGGAGTTGCTCCTCCTTGGAGGGATGCTTCTTCACCACCTCCGTCTTCTGACCGCAGGAGAGGATCAAAAGAAGGGCAAGGAGGGGCGAGAGTTTCCTCATAGCAGTCTTGCCTCCACTTCGGTCGGTGAGAAGCGGATCAACTCAAGTTCCGGAATTCTCTCTATTGCGTTCGCGAGGTATACCGTATTCTCAAGGTAAACTACCCTGAACCTTCCGAGGCCCATATCTTCCACCGATTGAACCCAGGGTATCCTCTGAAGCTTCTCCTTTATTGCAAAGTTTTGAGTAGTCTTCTTGACGCCCTTCACCACAACGGTGACCACCTTCCTCTTAGAGGCCATATACCTGTCGAGCTTACCCATTATGTCCGATCCGAGCCTCCTGGCAAGCGCTTCCATGGCCTTATACTGAGCGTCCCTCATATTGGGCGCCCTTCCCAGAGCGGAAAGAGATCCCGATGCGATTATCCTCACACCGTTTTTGTCCCTCGCCAGCAGGTAGTAGTTGAGCCTTGCGGTTACCACATTGAAGGTGGCCCTTATCCCGTAACCTATGTCCTGTCCCGTGGTTGTAGAGGGAACAAGTTCTACCTTGCCGACAATCATTGCCCCCGAAAGAACTCTCGACATGTAAGCCCTGAGAGCTATGAACCTCCTCTGGGCAATTATGCTTTCTACATCGTAGGGATTCACGTTCGGATTTCCCGCAAAGTCGTAAACCTTAAAGCCCTGCTGGTTGAGAATGTTAACAAGCTCGGTCGTAACCGGGTTCATCTCGTCAAGTTCCACACCGTTCGGGCTCTTGGTTATTATCAGAACGCTGAAGGCTGTGTCCCTTGATATGAGGCTGAGAGCCTTCTCCGCCTCGTTGGGATAAACGCATCCCTTTATCTTTACCCTGACCATATCAGCGAAGTTCTCTTCGTTGAGTATCTTCACATCCCTTATAAAGCCTCCCACCTCGTTTTTTATAACCTCGTCGAGGAGCCTGAAGTTCTGAACGATCGTCTTCACGCTGGTGGTAACACCCAGAGCCTTCTCTATGGCGTCCCACTTTGCCCTTGCGAGAGCTTCAGCCTTGGCGGAAGCCCTGTCCCCACCTATTACCGAAGCTTCACCTACGCCGGTGGAAGGTATGCACTTTACAGCTGTCTGTCTGTAGGGCCTCTGTGCTACATTTCTCTGAACCGGTTTGGGTTCTACACTTGGAAGAGGAGTCAAAGCTCTCTGCGTTTGAGGTTGTGGTGCGGTAATACCCGAAGGAACGGAAGGTGTTTTACTCCTGCCAGTGTAAAGGGCCACCTTCAGATCGCTGATCAAAGCGGGATTATCCGCGTAAGGCGCATCCGTTGCAAACCTCCTGTAAAAGTAAACACTTATACCTCTTACGGGAGCGTTGGGTCTGAACGTTTCCATAGCTACTTTTGTGCCGTTCAAGAATATGGAAGCCCTCCCGTCTTTTACCGACAGCGCAACCTTGTGGACTTGTTGAGGAGAAGTTTTCCGTGAATACTCCCTGAGTGCAGCGAAGCTCTTCGGCTTTGTATCTATCCCAGCCTCCAGGGAATCGCAGGTTCCAATCATAGTTATATAGGTGTTTCCGAGAACTCCGTATACATGTTTGGTTTTAGCACTCTTCAGAGCTTCCTCGGAGAAGAGGTTTACCGCAACGTAGGGACATCCTTCCTTAAAAGCGAGGAAGTTAAACTCAACGGAGAAGTTGTCCTTCAGATTCAGTTCTTTATACAGCAGGAGTCCTGCATCGAAGGGTCTAATCCAGCGTTTCCCCTTATAGTCCACGCACTCGTAACTTCCCCTTACAACCTGAAACTCCTCAAAGGTTCCCCCTACAGGGCAGGATTCTGAAGAAAGAAAAAGAATGACCTTATCACCGGGCTCAAATCTTGAAGATGTTCCAAAGGGGCTCCCTAAGGATAAAGAAAGCCCGAAAGCCATAAGGAGTAAGATCGCTAATAACATAGCTCTCCCCCTTAGAAGAGTTTCTTGATCACACTACCACCCTCCAAGGGCTTCCTCTCCACTACCTGGCCGAGCTTTACCCTCATTATCTGGCTCTTATCCCCCTGAACGACGGTCCAAGCCTTGTCGTTCTGTATCTGCTTGGATACCACCAGTGTGACCGGTAGCTTTATCTGATCGCAGGTAACCCTACCGGTGATGGGATCTTGGACAGCTTGGAAGTCTATCACAAAGAACTCTTGGCCCTCCTTAACTCCATGCTTTGCCCCGACGTTTATGAGAGCGAACCTGGAACTTTTGTCCGGGGCGGTCCTGAGCTGTATTATGTAGCCCCTCAGAGGGAACAGCTTGGAGAGTTCGGGTCTTATGTCCTCCAGCGCCTCCGCGGCCGCCTTCTTTGCAGCACCTATTATGGAGTCGTAGTTGAAAACAGGTGTCTTACCGAGAACCTCTCTCCCAGACACGGTCTTGGAAAGAACCACCTCTCCCGTCTGAGCGTCTATTACTTTAACCACAAGGTCCACCGTAAGGTTCCAGCCCTCCTGAGTAGAGGAGGCTGCTGCGAGGGCGGTTCCCAGAAGACCCAAGTGCTCCGAAAGGCCTCTCTTTACGCTCTCACCTACCTCCACCCATCTCAGGTTCACGTTGTTAACCGCGCCGGTGATTATGTATCTGACACCCGCAAGCTGTCCTATCTGAACCGCTGTGTTGGGATCTACAAGACCGGACATCTGGAACTTCTGCTCCTCGAGAACCTTCTGGAGATCCCTTCTGGTGTATATCTTCATACCGCCTATATTGGCTATCTCAGCCACAACCGCTTCCGCCACACTCTCACCGAGTTTAGCATTGACATCTCTCGAAATAGTTTGGGCCTGTGTTCTCCAGTCGGTTTTGGAGGCGCTACCTCCGACGTGTCCTACACCTATACCGCCGGGACCAGCGGTAACGCCCCACACGCCTCCGTGAACCTCCTTAGTGGTCCTTGTCCCTGCGGACTGGCTCTGGACCACCTTAGCGAGATCGAAGGTAGAGTTGTTGGCGAAGTCTATCACCGCCACTGTAGGCACAGCATTTTCGTAAGCTACCCTGCACGCATCAGGAATTTCTACCCTTATCCTGTCTTCGGGAGTTATCTGGTAAGCGGTGGGGTCGATCTCCGGAGCCTTTGTTCCGCACGCCACAAGCAGTGGGACCGATATAAGGGACGCCCTGACGAGAGTTTGAGATCTCATCTCTACCCTCCTCCAATAGTATGATGTTTTTAAATTATAAGAGTTGGTGGTGAAAATTACCACAAATCTGTACTTGGAGATCCGCCTCAGAAATCATCTTATCGAGGGAAGTTATTTAAGAACCTCTGGCCCGGAGTATATTACATTTGAAGACCTATACCAGAAGCTCCTACCTTATATAGAAAGAAACGGTGATGTCAGGATTGATCTTGGTGAACTTGATCTGAGCGGATACGACGGCGAGGTTATAAAAGTTTACAGAACTCTTAGGGAAAAGGTTCCTTTTGGTAATACGGTAACCTACGGTGAGCTGGGCAAGCTGACGGGGAAGCATCCGAGGTTCGTGGCTTACTGCATGAGGATAAACAGATTCCCGGTAATAATCCCCTGCCACAGGGTTTTATCAAAAAACGGTCTCGGTGGTTTTTCCTACGGATTGGATTTAAAGGAGAGACTTCTTTGTTTCGAGAAAGGGGAGGTCTGAAGATAGCTTTCTCGATAGACTTTCGAATTCGGAAAGCACCTTTTCGTATACATTCAGAAGCTCTTTGCCCTCTTGTGTAAGCACCGCCCCCTTTCCTCTCCTTCTTTCCAGAATCCTTTTTCCAAGCCTTCTCTCCATAAACTTTATCTGGCTGTGGGCCCTCTTATAGGTTAGTCCCAGTCTTTTGGAGGCCTCAAGTATGGAACCTGTTTTCTCTATCTCTTTAAGTAGCTTGAACTTTCCCTCGCTTATTATCGGTTCGCCCTTTTCTTCCAGCCAGACCTTGAACTTTACCTTCAAGACCTCTCTCCGAAGAGGAGTGTTCCCACCCTCACTATTGTCGCACCCTCTTCCACCGCGACTTCGAAGTCATGGGACATTCCCATAGAAAGGTGGGGGAGTTCAAGGCCGAACTCTCTTTCAAGGCTGTCTTTTAGATATCTGAGCTTTGCAAAGAAAGGTCTTACCTCCTCTGGATCTTCCAGGTAAGGTGGTATGGTCATAAGGCCTATCACCCTGAGGTTCTCCTTGGACAGGGCGTATTCAAAAAGATTTCTGAGTTTCTCCGGTTCCACGCCACCCTTACTCTCCTCTCCTCCCACGTTTACCTCTATTAGGACATCTTGAACTTTCCCTGCCTTACCGGCCCTCTTGTCTATCTCATCCGCCAGCGACTCTCTGTCGAGGGAGTGTATCAGGGAAACCTTTCCCATCAAATACTTGACCTTGTTCGTCTGGAGCCTTCCTATGAAGTGCCAGTCTATCGAAAGATCGGAGAGTTTATCCAGCTTTTTTAAAAACTCCTGGACCCGGTTCTCACCGAAAGTTTTCAGACCGCATTCGTAAAAGGTTCTTATCCTCTCCGGGGGAACCGTTTTCGAAGCTCCGAGCAGTTTTACCTCTTTAGGATCTCTACCCGCCCTTACACAGGCCCTTTCTATCCTCTCTAAAACTTTCTCAAGCCTTTCGCATTCCGCCATAAGATAGAAATTCTAAAATATAAGCCTATGATATTTCTTCTCCTGTCGGTTGGGGTTTACCTGCTTAGCACAGCCCTGTTCGCTTTGAGAACTCTTTTCGGTGTAAACCTCAGGAACCTCCCCACCTTAAGTTTGCTCCTGGGCTTTTCTTTCTACACGGTGCACTTCTTCAGAGTCTACATATCCACCGGCCACTTTCCTGTGGGAGACTTTTACGGGATGGTTTCCCTCGTTGGGAACTTTCTCATACTGATGTTTGTGGTCCTGGACCTCGTCTTCAAAAAGAGAGTGGCGGATTTCGGGTTCATAATCGCCTTCATAGGCTTTTTAACCACTCTGGTAGGCCTCCCTGCTCAGAAGGTGGGTTATAAGAATCCCTTTTACGTTTACCACATACTTTCCGCAGCTGTAGCCTACGCATCTCTGATTCTGGCGGGTATATCTTCCGTGGTCAAGTTTCTCGTGGAGAGGAAGCTCAGATCGAAACACATAGAAGGCTTTATGGTTCCCGTGAACCTGCTCAGGAGGATGGAGAGAATCCTCCTCAACATAGGCTTCATATTCCTGACGCTGACACTAATATTTGGGAGCATCTGGGCAAAGGACTTCTTGGGAAAACACTGGGTAAACGATCCCAAGCTGATCCTGACCCTTGCCATGTGGATCTACTACGCTTTCCTTATACACCTGAACCTTGTAAGAGGGTTGAAGCCATCTACACTATCTCTTCTCTCCTTCGTAGGATTTCTTATAGTCCTGGGGAGCATACTCCTAATAAGGCACACCGTTACATGAATTCTTAAAAGGTGAACTTTCACTTAACATTAATGGGAGCGGAACGATCTATATAGACATGAAGGTTTACGAGCTGGAATCCACGGTTCTGTGGCTGGTTCTGAAGAAAAAGGTCAGGCGTCCCTTCTTGGGAAGAGTATTTTCCTTTCTCCTACCCGGTAGTTTTCGAAGGACGAGGGTTCTATCCGGGTAGGAAGATCCTCTACACCGAGCATGGAGAAGGCCTTTTTCATCTTGTTGGGAGTAAAGGGATACAGCAGGTAGGCGAGGACAAAGAGACCGTCCACGAGGGTATAGAGAACGTCCTTCAGCCTCTCGTCTCCTCTCTTCGCCAGCTCCCAGGGGGCCTTCTCGTCCACGAACTTGTTGAGGAAGGAGCTGAACCGGAGAACATCCTCTAAGGCTCTGTAAAAGTTTGCTTCCCTCATGAAGCTCTCGTAGCTTTCTATGACTTCGGATGCCACCTTCACATACGAGGGGTCCGGCTTACCGTTCACCTTACCTCCCAGATACTTACCGCTCATGGATACCACCCTGCTGAAGAGGTTCCCTATCTCGTTGGCAAGCTCGCCGTTTATGCGGTTGAGGATAGCCTCTTTAGAAAAGTCTCCGTCCTGTCCGAAGGGGACCTCCCTCAGGAGGAAGTATCTGACCTCGTCGAGGCCGTATTCTCTCACCACCTCGTAGGGATCTATCACATTTCCAAGGGATTTGGACATTTTCTTTCCCTCTACCGTCCACCATCCGTGGGCAAACACGGTCTTCGGAATTTCGTATCCGACTGATATGAGGAAAGCGGGCCAGTAGACAGTGTGGAAGCGGAGAATATCTTTGCCCACTATGTGGAGGTCCGCGGGCCAGTAGATATCCCTCTTGTCTCCGAGAGCGGAGAGGTAGTTAAAGAGTGCATCGAACCATACGTAGATGGTATGCTCCGGATCGAAGGGAACCTCTATTCCCCACCTTACCCTACTTCTGGGCCTTGTTACGGAGAGATCCTTGAGGCCCTGTTTTACAAAGGAGAGTATCTCGTTCCTCCTGTAGTCAGGTTTTATGAAGTCCCGCCTGCTCTCGTAAAGATCGAGGAGCTTGTCCTGATACTTGCTGAGCCTAAAGAAGTAGGAGGGTTCTCTTATATACTCACAGGGTTTCATGTGAATGGGGCAGCTGTTTCCCTCCGCAAGCTCGCTCTCGGACTTGAACTCCTCACACCCGACACAATACCAGCCCTCGTATTCACCAAGGTATATGTCCCCCCGCTCGTAGCTCTTCTGGAAGACCTCCTTTACGAACTCCACATGCTCCGGATCGGTGGTCCTTATGAACCTGTCGTAATCTATTTTCAAGAACTCCCAGAGCTTCTTGAAGTTTTCAGAGTTTCTGTCCGCAAGCTCCTTAGGGCTTACACCTTTTTCCTCCGCGGATTTCTGAATTTTCAGGCCGTGTTCGTCCGTTCCGGTCAGAAAGAAGACATCGTATCCCCTTATCCTGTAAAACCTCGCCAGGGTGTCAGCGGCTATGGTCGTGTAGGCGTGTCCTATGTGGGGAACGTCGTTCACGTAGTAGATGGGGGTGGTCACGTAGAACTTGCTCATGGGAGAGATATTATACCGTTAAGGTGGGGCCCAGCCTCTCGGGATCTCTGATAAAGTCCTCTTGGGATATAACCACAAGATCGAAGTCTACAGGAAGCCTGTCGGCAACAAATTCAAAAACTTCTCCGTATACCTTCCAGAAGCTTTCTCTGTCGAGCCTGTCCACCACAACGAGCAGATCTACATCGCTCAGACCGTGCTCCTCTCCCTTCGCGAGGGAACCGAACAACCTCACCTCTTTAACGTAAGGGAGCTTTGCTTTGAGCTCCGCGGAGAGCCTGCTCAATCTCTTGAAGATCTCTTCCCTATCAAGGCTGATAGCCTTTACAGAACCTGAGGATCTCACCCGCCGCATCGACCGCCTCCTTCGCCTCCTCGAGGGTAAAGTAGTCCGCGGGCTTTCCACTTGCAAACCCGTTCGGATAGCGGGTCGGAATGTAGTATTTGTCGAGAAGCATGGCCATTTTTTTAATGTTCTCAGGAATATCCAGGCTTTCCCCGAGGATTTTAAGCATGGCAGTGAGCGAACGGCCCCACATATCCACCCCCACTTTCATCCCGAGAGCCTTTATGGCTTTCTCAGCGGACTGTTGGGCTGTAAAGCACGCCCACTCGTAGAAGCCGTGCTCCACATCCAGCCTCGCCCTCTCCAGATCCCTCTCCGCCTGATCCATCCAGTCCTTCCACCTGTTCATCAGGTTATATTTAACTCCATGAAGGTAGGTGTTATAAGCCTCGGGTGCTCCAAGAACCTCGTGGACTCGGAGGTGCTCCTCGCAAGGCTCAAATCCGCGGGGGTGGAGCTGACTTCGGACATAGACTCCGCGGACTGCATCATAATCAACACCTGCGGTTTCATAGAGGAGGCAAAGCGGGAGTCCATAGAGACCATACTGGAGACGGCGGACTCGGGTAAGAGGGTTATCGTGATGGGCTGTCTCGTGGAAAGGTATAGAAAAGAGCTTGAAAAGGAGCTTCCGGAAGTAGAGAGATTCTTTGGAACCCAGAGCTGGGACGAGATCTTAAAGTATCTGGGGCTGGAACCTAAATACCGCGGTCCGCGCAGACTCCTGACCACACCCAGAGCCTACACCTATGTCAAGATAGCGGAGGGATGCAACAGGCTCTGCTCCTTCTGCGCCATACCGAAGATAAGGGGGAGGCACAGATCGAGGCCCATGGAGGATATAATCTCCGAAGTCAGAGACCTCGCGGAGAAGGGTGTCAAGGAGATAAACATAGTCTCCCAGGACACCACCTTTTACGGAAAGGATCTCTACGGCGAGTTCAGACTCGTTGATCTTCTCAGAGAGCTGGAAAAGGTGGAAGGTATAGAATGGATCAGACTCCTCTACCTCTATCCCACGGAGGTGAGCTCAGAGCTTATCAGCTTCATCAGGGACTCGGAGAAGGTAGTTCCCTACTTCGATATGCCCATCCAGCACATCTCCACCCCTGTTCTGAGAAGCATGAGGAGAGGATACGACGAGAGGTTTGTGAGAGATCTTGTCGAGACAATAAGAAGAGCTATTCCACAGGCTGTTCTCAGGACGACCCTAATAGTTGGGTTTCCCACAGAAACCGAGGAGGACTTTAGAAGGCTGAAGGGTTTTATAGAGGAGGGCCACTTTCACTGGCTCGGCGTTTTCACATACTCCCACGAGGAGGACACACCCGCCTTCGATCTGGGAGATCCAATCCCTCAGGAGGTAAAGGAGGAGAGAAGGAATCAGCTTATGGAGATTCAGAGGGAGATAACCAAAAAAAAGAACGAATCTCTGCTTGGTAAAAGACTGAAGGTTCTCGTGGAAGGATACTCCGAGGAGTTTTCATTCGTCCCCAAAGGGAGAGCATACCTACAGGCTCCCGAGGTAGATGGTGTGATCTACATAGAGAGTGAAGAAAGGTTTTTAAAAGAAGGTGAGATACTGGAGGTTGAGATAACACAGGCCAAAGATTACGATCTTGCAGGAATTATAAGAAATTAAGAATATATCTATATAACTCAAAGTTTTTGGTATATAAGAAACTCAAAACTACGGATCCGCAGGGCTTGGAGTTAGAATTCCTAAACGGTAGCAAAAAACCGCTACGGGAGGTAGAAGGATGAGAAAGGCTTTACTTGTAGGTGCCCTGTTCTCTACCGCAACGCTGACTTTCGCAACCAACGGGGACAACCTGATAGGTCTTACACCTGCCTCGAGAGGTATGGGTGGTATCGGTGTTGGTATGCCAGTTGGACCGGTTGACTCCATCTTCAGGAACCCTGCCTGGATGAGCGTAATGGAGAATAAGTTTACCGCCCAGTTCGGTGGGATACTGTTTATGCCGAAGGTGAAGGCGAAGATGGATGTATCCACTCCCGGTCCTGGCTACTCTTCCGGATATGTAAAAAGCAAAGCAGATACATTTGTTGTTCCAGAAATAGGGATAGTTCATAGGCTTAGTGATAGGCTCGTATTCGGTCTTGGAGCCTTTGGTGTTTCCGGTATGGGTGTTGATTATAGGAACGCAAAAGACTCTACAGGGAATCCCGCTCCTTTTGCAGGGATGCATACTACTTTTCAGTTCATGAGGATAATTCCTGCAGTTGCTTTCCAGATAAACGAAATGATAACAGTATCCGGTGCACTTCATGGAGCTTGGGGATCTCTTGATATGGGACAAGGACAGTCTCAAGCTCTTGGACTGGGTGCTCAGGTAGGAGCTTCTCTCAACTTTGGGGATTTCCTATACGGAGGTATAACATATCAGACCTCTGTTCCCATGACCTATAAGCGTGTATACGATTTTGATTGTCACTCATCGAGTGGATGTGATGGTATCTTTGAAGACTTTAAGCTGGAACAACCCCAGGAGTTTGCAATAGGTGTAGGTGCTGCGCCTTTAGATGGTCTTAAAGTCGGAATTGATGCAAGGTGGATAGACTGGAAAAATGCTAAAGGATACAAAAAGTTTGGATGGAAGGATCAGTGGGTTATAGCTATAGGTGCGGAATATAAACCCATGGATAAGCTCTCTCTAAGAGTTGGATATAACTATGGTAAGTCTCCTATAAGGGGTAAAAATCTTACAGGAGCTAATGCTGCTACCTTCTCAAGCTCTAGAGGAGGTGTTACCTTCACAGATGACATGTTAGCTCTTTTTAATCTTGTAGGTTTCCCGGCGATTTCTGAACAGCATATAACCCTCGGTGCGGGATACGAATTCACCAAGACCTTCGGAGTAGATGTTTCTTATGTTCACGCTTTCAACAAAAAGGTGACATCTTCTGGATTCTGTCCCGCTTTAACAGGTGGTATGATGGGGGGACCTTACAACTGTTCTATATCTGCTAAAAACGCCCAGGATTCCCTCTCCGTCGGCCTGAACTGGAAGTTCTAAGAAGTCCCTGCGCTTCCTCCCGGTCGGGAGGGGGCTCCTTTTTACTCACCTATTATCTTGATAATGACTCTCTTGGGCCTTTGGCCATCAAACTCCGCGTAGAAGATCTCCTGCCAAGGTCCCAGGTCCAGCTTCCCGTTGGTTATGGGGAGAACGACCCGAAGGTGAACCAGGAGGTTTTTTAGGTGGGCGTCCCCGTTGTCCTCCCCCGTGAGGTGGTGCTTGTAATCCTCTCTGAAAGGAGCTAACTTCTCGAGCCACTCCCATATATCCTCGTGGAGACCCTCCTCGTCATCCTGAATTATCACCGCCGCGGTCAGGTGCATGGCGGAGACGAGGCATAAGCCTTCCTTTACACCGGACTCTTTAACCGCTTCCTTAACGGTATCCGTTATCCTTATGAGCTCCCTTCTCTTTTCCGTTTTAAATGTTAGATACTTGGTGTAGGACTTCAACTCAGTTTACCTTCAGCTCCTCGAGTTTGTTCTTTATCTCCTCAAGCCTACTTTCCAGCTCCCTCACCTGCTCCATGGTCTTCGGGCAGTAAAGAACCTCACCTTTGGATATGTATCTTGCCCTCTTCTTAAGCTCCTTTATCCTTCTTCTTATCCTCCTCATGTCAGAAAGATAGAACCACCTCGCTATGGAGCTGGCGGTCTTGAGGAGGTCCTTATCGTTGGCCCTCAGCTCTCTTTTGAGCCTTCTTCTCTCCTTCTGTCCCGCGTGGAAAGAAAGTAGCTGAACCGTCTTTTTCCCCTTACCTTCCTTTACTATTTCCTCCATCACACTCCTGAAAGAACCCTGAAACTTCTTCTTGGATCTCCCTATCTTCGCCCAGAGTTCCATTCCTTCCACCTCCTCGGAGAGAATGCATATTATAGCACGATGGTTTATGAAGCTTCAGGAATGTCAGATCCACCTTGTCCGTGAACCGGCGCTGATCTATCTTATTCCTATGAACCTTGCGTGGGACGGAGTAAAGAGCGCCAGGGAAATCACCATCAGGGAGATGCTCTATGAAGACCCCAGAAAGGTATTGAGAAAGCATGGAAAGGAAAAGCTCCGCAAAATCTTCCTCAAACACATACACAGGTTCGATAAAAGAAACAGGTCCTTCTGGAAGCTCGTCTTGAAAGTAAGCGATGAGGAAGTTGCCAAAGCGTCTTCTTCAAACTTTAGAGAAGCTTGTAAGATCTGGAACTACTGAAGGGTTTTACCTCGCCGGTGGAACGGCGATAGCCTTGAAATACAATCACCGAAGATCTGACGATCTGGGCTTTTTTACACTTTCCCAAAGTAATAACTTTAATATGGAACGCATACTTCAATCAGCTGGTAAGGTAGAGGTGGTAGTTGTCCAGCCAGACACTCTGATTTTTTACTCGCAACCGGAACAGGTTAAAGTTTTGTTTTTCAAGTATGATGTCCCGCTTATTGGAGAAGGAGAAGTATACAGGAACAGGGTCGTTCTTGCCTCAGATATGGATATAGTAGCTATGAAAGCAGTTGCCATAGCTCAAAGAGGAAGCAAAAAAGACTTCTTTGATTTGTGGTTCCTAATGCACGAACACGGGTGGAATCTGGGAGATCTTGAAAGATTTATTCGTGCTAAATACCCATCGTGGAATTTCGGCATCTTTCTGCGAGCACTAACTTACTTCGACGATGCTGAACATGAAATTCACGAGGATATAGATCCCGTCTGGGAAAGAGTAAAGGACTATTTCCGCTCAGCTGTATATACATATACAGATATCGAGGAAGATCCCGGGTATTCTCCTTCCGTATAGCTGCAGTTCTGCCTTACCCCGGGGCTCGTCTATATACCCCGCCACAGCCCACCAGAAGGTCGACTTCATATTTCACCACCTTTCTGAGGCTTCTTTTATAATACTTCCTGCAAGCATGCGGTTGAGCCTCAAGGAAGAGGAGGTAAAGGAGCTCTCCAAAGAATACAACGTGATACCCGTCTACACGGAGATACTCGCGGACGTGGAAACTCCTCTCTCGATCTTCCTGAAGCTTCAGGAAAAGGGAAAGTTCAACTTCCTTCTGGAAAGTGCGGAGGGGGGTGAGAAGTGGGGGAGGTTCTCCTTCATCATAAGCGGATCATCCTTCTACGTCAGAACGAAGGGTCCTTACGGAGAGATCTACGACAGGGGAAGGGTCAAATTTTTTGAAACCAAGGATCCCGCGGGAGCGGTTGAAGATGTGATAAAGAGATTCAAGCCTTACAACGATCCGGGTCTTCTCAGATTCTGGGGAGGTCTTGTGGGCTACATAGCCTACGATGTGGTGAAGTTCTACGAGCCTGTGGGGGATGAGAACCCGGATCCCATAGGTGCCTGCGATCTCTACATGGTTCTGACAGACGGGGTGGTGATCCACGACAACCTGACCGGGAAGATAAAGGTAGTCTATCCGATACTGACCGATAGAGGTGTGGAGAGTGAGTATAGGAAGGCTGAGGAGTTTATAAGAAAAACTATCGACAGGCTCAGAAACAGGAGTGCGGATCACATCTCCTTCGAGGAGAGGGATCCAGACCTCTCCCTCTGGGAGTCCAACTTCTCTAAGGAGGAGTTTGAGAAGATAGTCCTGAAAGCCAAGGAATACATAGCCCGGGGGGACGTTATCCAGGTGGTTCTCTCCCAGAGGTTCAGGAGGGTCTTCGAGGGCGATCCGGAGAACATATACAGGGTCTTAAGATACCTGAACCCATCTCCCTACATGTATTACCTCGATCTGAGGGAGCTTAAGGTTATAGGTTCCTCGCCGGAGGTTCTCGTAAGGGTAGAAGGCAGGAGGATAGAGACGAGGCCCATTGCGGGGACGAGGCCAAGAGGGAGGACGCTGGAGGAGGATAGAAGGCTTGAGGAGGAGCTTCTGGGTGATGAGAAGGAAAGGGCGGAGCATCTGATGCTCGTGGACCTTGCCAGGAACGACCTGGGGAGGGTCTCCGAGACGGGCTCGGTTAAAGTGGAAGACTTTATGAGGATCGAAAGATACTCCCACGTGATGCACATAGTGAGCGACGTGGTGGGAACGCTGAGGGAGGGGCTCACCGCCCTCGATGTCCTGAGAGCCACCTTCCCTGCGGGAACCGTCTCGGGTGCTCCCAAGGTCAGGGCCATGCAGATAATAGAGGAGCTCGAGAGAGAGAGAAGGGGAATATACGCGGGGAGCGTGGGCTACGTCTCCTTCCAGGGGAATATGGACATGGCCATAGCCATAAGGACCGCGGTCCTCAGGGACCGGGAGATCTTCGTTCAGGCGGGGGCGGGCATAGTGGCGGACTCGGTCCCCGAGAGAGAGTGGGAGGAGACGGTTAACAAGGCAAAGGCCCTTATGAAGGCGGTAGACACCGCGGTATCAATCGGTGTAGAGAGATAGGTCCGGGATACCGAAGAGCTTCTTTACCTCCGCCTTTATAAGTTCTCCGTAAATTTCCTTGTTTTTTTCAAGATCCTTGTATTTCTCCTTTATTCTTTTCTTTTCCTCTTTGCTCAGCCTTTTCCAAAGATCTCTGACTATCCGGGTTTCTATCTCTTTAAGGATCTTCTGAGCTTCCTCCTCACTTTCCGGCTCCTTTACACTCGTCTTGATCAAGTCCTTTACAAGATCCAGCTTTTTCCTAAACCTCTTCCTCCAGTCTATATCGATTTTTTGGGCCTCCAACCTCAGATGATTCTCGTAGGCCTCCATTATGCTCCTGAAGCACAAAAAAAGTGGATGTTTGCTCCTTTTCATGGGATTCACAGCCCTGTAGCACTCTTCTACACCTGTCCTCACGATACTCTCCGGGACTCCAAGCTCTTCAAGGAACCTCAAAAAGATCTTTTCCCGGGGGGATAGGAAGAAGACACCTCCTTTCAGATGCAGGATAAACTCTTCGAGCTTTTTTGAATAGCTCATCTTATGCAGGCTACCGCGACCGAGTAGTCCCTTTCGTGGGAGAGGGATACCACGACCTCCCTTCCTTTCAGTATGTTCTCCACACCGTCCCGGTGTATGATTACCCTGGCGGGTTTCCCTCTGTTTCCGAGGACCTCTATCTCTTTGAACCTCAAAAGCACACCGAACTCTGTGTAGAAGGCCTTAAGGACCGCCTCCTTGCAGGCCCACCTTGCTGCGAGGCAGGGGATAGAACCCTCCTGAGAGTTGCAGTATTCAAGCTCCTTTGGTGTGTATATCCTTTTCAGAAATCTGTCCCCGAACCTGTTTATGGCCTCCTCTATCCTCGAGTTCTTTACTATGTCCACACCTATCATGAAGAGATAAGGTTATCAGATCCGACCAGATCGAGGAAGCGCCTAACATAATTTCTTGTCTCGGGAGGAAGCCTCCTGAGGTCTTTCAGAACCTCTTCCTCCCCGTATTTAATCAGATTGCCCTCTCCCCAGTTGTAGGCTATAAGGACCGCAAGCCAGCTTTTGAACCTTCTCCTGAGATACTTCAGATACCTAACCGCAGCCTCGGTGGACTTGATGGGATCAAGCCTCTCGTCCACCTCTCCGTCCACCCTAAGACCGAGGGCTCTCGCGGTATCGGGCATCAGTTGCCACAGGCCAGCCGCGCCCTTGGGAGATACCGCCTTCGGGTCGTATCCGCTCTCGACCTCGGGGATCAGAGCGAGCCACTCAGGAAGGTTTTCCCTTTTCAGAACGCTCCGAACGTGTTCTTTAAGTTCTTCTTTGCTGGGAGAATTTTTCTGATAGCTCTCCACTATGAACCTGGCAATGCCTATGCCTCCTCCCTCCGCGAGCTTCTCGCTCACGCTCTCCAGGAACATATCGTAGTAAAGCCTCTGATAGAAGCTCTTATTTTTCAGGATAGGCCTGTAGGCCTCCTTCAAGATCTGCTTTATCATAACCGCTTCGAACTCCTTGGCCACCTCCTTTATGTCCTTTTTGAGGAGTTCCCTGTAGTTGTAGGAAGGGCTTGTAAAGAATACCCTCATAACACCTCCAGCTTGGCCTTGAGTGCTCCCGCCTCCTTTATGGCCTGGAGGACGGAGATTATCTCCCTCGGTGTAGCTCCTATCCTGTTGAGGGAGTTTACCAGCTCGCCCACGGTCGTTCCCCTCAGAGGAACTATCCTCCTATTCTCTTCCTCTATCTGGACCTCCGTTCTCGGGACTACCTTTGTCTCTCCCGGGGACAGGGGAGGAGGCTGGACAACCTGGGGCATCTCCTTTACCTTGACCACGAGGCTTCCTACTGCAACCGCCACAGGGCTTATCTTTACATTTCCACCGAGGACTATCGTTCCCGTTCTTCCGTCCACTACCACCTTTGCAACCTGGGAGGTTCTGATCTCCAGGTTCTCTACGGTGGCGAGGAAGTCTACCGGATTGGTATCCTTAGGTATCCTAACCTTAACGGTGGCGCTGTCGAGAGCCTTTGCTATCTCGTATCCGAACCTTCTGTTTATAGCGTCCTGTATCTCCTTTGCGGTGGTGAAGTCAGGATAGTCGAGGATTATGTTAACCTCGCTCACGTTCATATCGAAGGGAAGATCCCTCTCCAGAACAGCACCGTTGGGTATCCTTCCCACGGTTGGAACGTTCTTTATCTGCCTCGCTCCCCTTCCCCTCGCCTCATAACCGCCTACTATAACCTGTCCCTGGGCGAGGGCGTATATCTTCCCGTCCGGGCCTCTCAGAGGTGTGAGAAGAAGTGTTCCGCCCTCCAGACTCTTGGCGTCTCCTATGGAGGATACGCTCACGTCGAATCTCATACCCGCCTTGGCGTAGGGAGGAACCTTGGCGGTCACCATGACAGCGGCCACGTTCTTCACCGTTATCCTGTTGGGATCCACCACTATCCCCATCTTCTGGAGGGCGTTGGCGAGGCTCTTTACCGTGAACTGGGTGGCCTTACCGTCTCCGGTTCCCCTCAGGCCCACCACGAGGCCGTATCCCTGAAGGTAGTTTATCCTGTTTCCTTCTATGGTGGCTATGTCCTTTATCCTCTCACCGAAGGAGAGTCCAAAGAGGAGAAGTATCAGAAGGGGAAGATAATTGCGAATATCCTTGCCAACCATCCCGGCTTTCCTCCTTCCGCCATGTATCCCTTGCCGTCTAAGAATATCTCCATGTTGGCTATCTTGTCGCTCGTCACCGTATTGTTGCTGTCTATGTCCTCGGGCCTGATGATCCCTCTCAGGATGAACTCCCTTCTCATTCCGTTTACCACTATATACTTCTTAGCTTCTATTAACATCGTCCTGTTGGGATAAACTTTTACCACCCTACCGGCGAGACGGGTAGTGAGTAATCCACTTTGCTGGACCTTACTTGAACCTTTGGAGCTCACACCCCCTTTCCCCTCGGATCCAAGATTGGCCAACGTGTTCTGGGGAACTCCAAAAAAAGAGCTTATAGCGTTTGAAAAGGCGCTGTTTCTTCCCATTTGGTTAGATACGCTCTCTACAGCGTTTATACTTTCTGAAACTTGGATAAAGATCAGATCTCCCGGCTTTGAGGCTCTGTTCTCACTATATAGATCTATCCATCCTTCGCTGGAAAAGAGACTCCCCGGAGATCTGGAAATTCTATACTCCTCTTTCGGGAAGGGATTCTCTTTCTCGTAGGTTTTCAGATCCTTAGGTTTTTCCGAACAGGAGAGGATAAGTAGCGTTAAAAGGGCTACTGTTAAACTCAAAAACCTCCCCATCGTCTCTAATATAGCAATTCGGAGGCAAATCTGCTATAATTTCTCGCAATCATGTTAAATCTCTCCGGTAAAGTAGCCCTTGTTACAGGATCAACCCGTGGTATAGGCAGAGCCACCGCAGAGAGACTCGCCCAGGCGGGAGCCACGGTGATAATCACCGGGAGGAGCGAGGATAGGGCGGTCGAGGTTGCGAAAGAGATAAAGGAGAAGACGGGGAGTGAGACCTTCGCGGTCAGCATGGACATAGGCGTTAAGGAGTCGGTCGAGGAGGCTTTCAAAAGGATATCCGAAAGGTTCGGGAGTGTGGACATCCTCGTGAACAACGCGGGCATGACCAGGGACACCCTCTTCCTCAGGATGAAGCTCGAGGACTGGGAGGAGGTAATCAGGGTAAATCTGACCGGAACCTTTCTCGTCACCCAGCAGGCTATTAAGGGCATGATAAAGAAAAGGTGGGGAAGGGTGATAAACATGTCCTCCGTGGTCGCCTTTATGGGGAACGTGGGGCAGGCCAACTACTCTTCCGCCAAGGCGGGACTGATAGGCTTCACCAAGACCCTTGCCAAAGAGCTCGCCTCGAGGAACATAACGGTGAACGCGATAGCACCGGGCTTCATAGAGACCGACATGACGGATGTTCTTCCCGATGACATAAAGGAGAGCTACCTCAAGCAGATACCCGCGGGGAGGTTCGGAAAGCCCGAGGACGTGGCAAATGTAGTCCTCTTTCTGGCTTCGGATCTTTCAAGCTACATAACGGGTGAGGTAATTCATGTTAACGGAGGACTCTTTTAGATAAAATCTGGTTTGGAGGTGAAGAAGATGGCTATCGAAGAGAGGATCAAGGAGATCATAGCGGATCAGCTGGGTGTGGAGGTGGAGAAGGTCACACCCGAAGCCAAGTTCATCGAAGACCTCGGTGCGGACTCCCTCGACGTGGTTGAGCTGATAATGGCCTTCGAGGAGGAGTTCGGGATAGAGATACCCGACGAGGATGCGGAAAAGATCCAGACCGTCGGGGACGTGATCAACTACCTTAAGGAAAAGGTAGGTGGATGAGGAGAAGGGTAGTCATAACCGGTCTGGGGGCGGTAACCCCCATAGGGACCGGTGTGGATAGATTCTGGGAAAATCTTGTAAGAGGCGTAAGCGGTATAGATCGCATAAAGGGCTTCGATCCCGATGAGTTCGGCCTGACCGTAAAGATAGCGGCCCAGGTAAAGGACTTCGATCCTCTCGATTTCATGGACAAAAAGGAGGCGAGCAGGCTCTCCCTGTTCATCCAGTATGCGGTGGCCGGGGTTGAAGAGGCGGTAAGGGACAGCGGAATAAAGGAGGCGGGTTACGATCCCCTCAAGGTTGGTGTGATAATAGGAACCGGCATAGGAGGCCTTGCTGACATAGAGAGGGAGCATTCTGTTCTGCTCAATAAGGGAGGAAGGAGAGTCTCCCCCTTCTTCATACCCTACGGGATTTCGAACATGGCTGCGGGATACGTGGCCATAAAACATGGCTTCAAGGGTCCCAACTACTGTGTCGTTTCCGCCTGTGCTACCGGGAACCACGCCATAGGGGACGCCTTCAGGATGATACAGGCGGGGGACATAGATGCGGCTATAGCGGGTGGGACGGAGGCGGCTATAACACCCCTCGGAGTGGCGGGCTTTGCGGTGATGAGGGCACTCTCTACGAGGAACGACGAGCCCCAGAAGGCTTCGAGGCCCTTCGACAAGGATAGGGATGGCTTCGTGATGGGAGAGGGGGCGGGCATTCTCGTTCTGGAAGAGTATGAACATGCCAAGGCGAGAGGCGCCAAGATATACGCGGAGCTCGTGGGATACGGGGCCACGGACGATGCTTACCACATAACCGCCCCTCACGAGTGCGGTGAGGGTGCCTACGAGTGCATGAAGCTGGCCCTTGAGGATGCGGGTCTGAACCCCGAAGAGGTTGACTACATAAACGCCCACGGAACCTCCACCCCCCTCAACGACAAGGTGGAGACCATGGCCATAAAACAGCTCTTCAAAGACCACGCCTACAGGCTAAAGATCAGCTCCAACAAGTCCATGATAGGACATCTTCTCGGTGCTGCGGGAGCGGTGGAGGCGGTTGCCTCGGTCAAGACCATAGAAACCGGAGTTATACCTCCCACCATAAACCTGGAGAACCCCGATCCCGAGTGCGATCTGGACTACGTTCCCAATAAATCCGTGGAGGCTGATGTGAAGGTGGTCCTGTCCAACTCCTTCGGCTTCGGAGGAACCAACGCCTGCCTCGTATTTAAAAAGGTGGAGGATGTATGAAAAGCTCGAGAGCAGAATAGGTTACACCTTCAAAAACAAGGATCTCCTCAAGCAGGCCTTCACCCACGTCTCCTACGCAAGGGAGAAGGGAACCTCCCATTACGAGACCTTAGAGTTCCTCGGGGACGCCCTATTGAACTTTATAGTGGTGGATATACTGGTGGAGGAGTTTCCGGGAAAGAGGGAAGGGACCCTGGCATCTCTGAAAGCCTACCTGATAAGCGAAGAGTTCTTCTATGAGCTTGCCAAGGAGCTCGAGCTTCCCGAATACATTCTCATAAGCAGGGGCAAGAAGAACGTTTCCATAGTGGGGGACGTGTTTGAGGCTCTCTGGGCAGCGGTCTACGTGGACAGCGGAAGGGACTGCAACCTGGTAAAGGACCTCTTCAAGAGGTTGTTCAAGGAAAGGATAGTGGAGACGGTTAAAAACCACAAGATCAAGAAGGATTACAAGACCATGCTTCAAGAGATAACCCAGAAGCGATGGAGGGAGAGGCCCACCTACAGGGTGATAAGCGTGGAAGGTCCAGAGCACGCCAAGATATTCACCGTAGAAAGCTCCATAAGGGGCCTCTCCGCGGTAGGAAAGGGCAAGAGTAAGAAGGAGGCTGAGCAGGAGGCGGCCAAGAAGCTCGTTAAAAAACTTCAGGAAGGAAGCTGAAGAACTCTTTCACAAGCTCTTTATCACCTTCCGCCACCTTTCTTCCTTCCTCCATCACAAAGACCTTGTCCGCAAGGAGCCAGGCTTCGAAGGGATCGTGGGTCACTATCACCACGGGCACCTTGAGTTTCAATCCCTTTATAAACTCGATCACGCTGAACTTCCTTTTAAAATCGAGGCTCGCGAAGGGTTCATCCATCAAAAGTGCCCTCGGATCGTAGGCTATCGCCCTAACTATGGCCACCCTCTGCCTCTCACCCCCCGAAAGCTCGTGGGGATACCTGGTTTGAAGGTGGTGTATTCCGAACCTTTCGAGGACACCTTCCAGATCCATCTCTCCCCTGGACTTTCTCAGTGCGAACTCTACGTTTTCCCTAACCGTCAGGTGCGGGAGGAGGTTGTCCTCCTGAAAGACTATACCGAGCCTCCTCTTCTGTGGAGGTAGAAAGATCTCCCTGTCCATGTCGAAAAACACTTCCCCACAGCATCTCATAAAACCTCTTTCGGGACGTTCCAGACCGCACATCACTCTGAGTGTCGTGGTCTTACCGCATCCGGATGGTCCCAGTATGACGTTCACGCCTACCTCGAAATAGAACTCCGCCTCTACACTGAAGTTCCCGTAGCTCTTCCTGAAGCTGAGCTCTATACTTTTACCCATCTTCTCCTCAGCGTGAGTATCAGAAGAAGTGCTACCGCGGATACAGTGAGCAGTAGCAGGGAGGCTCTGCCGGCCTCAGAGTAGTTCAGAGCTTGAACCTCGTCGTATATGTAGATTGAGAGGGTCCTTGTCTCACCTGGTATGTTCCCTCCCACCATGAGAACCACTCCGAACTCTCCCATAGTGTGGGCAAAGACGAGAGCACAGGAAGTCAGTATTCCCCTCCAGCTGTTTGGCAGGACAACCCTTATAAAGGTTTCGAATTTGGAGTATCCGAAGACGTAGGCTATCTCCAGATACCTCCTGGGAATGTCCTGGAAGGCCTCCCTTACGGGGAAAACACCGAAGGGCAGAGAGTATACGAGGGATGCCAGAACGAGACCCTCGAAGGAGAATAGGATTGATCTCCCGAGCAAGGATTCGATGAAATCGCCTAAGGGCGAACCCCTCCCAAATAGGAGCAGGAGGTAGAATCCGAGGACCGTGGGAGGGAGGACCACGGGCATAAGTATGAGCGCCTCTAAAAGTCCCTTCAGGGGTAGCTTTACAAACACGAGAAGGTAGGAGATTACCACCGAGATTATCATCAGGAGCGGAGTTGTTATTAGAGCAAGCTTAACGCTTATCAGAAGGGCTTCTTCCATCAGGGAACCTCGAATCCGAATCTGCTCAGAATCTCTTTGGCCTCCGTGCTTTTGAGAAAATCGAGGAACTCGTAAGACAGCTTATTTCTCGAACCCTTATCCGTTATGATGACCGCGTGATCTATTGGAGAGTAGAGGTCCTGAGGGACTATCCAGTAATTACCCTTTCCGAAAGCTTTTATCAGAGAAAGGGACACCAGACCGTAGTCCGCCCCTCCTGAAACTACGAACTGAAAGGCCTGACCCACGTTAGAGCCGTATACGAGCCTGCCCTTCAGTTTTTGGTAGAGGCCCGCCTTCTTTAGAGTCTCCACCGCAGCCTTTCCGTAGGGAGCGAACCTGGGGTTGGCCACCGCGATCCTATTCGCTTTTAAAAGGGACTCAAGGCTGTCGGCCTCCCCGCTCAGGCTGAAGACAGCGAGCTTCCCCCTTGCGAAGATCCTCAGAGACCCCTTTATAGCGGATCCTCTTTTTACAAGCTCCTCCGCATAAACCTTGCTTGCAGAGAGGAATAGGTCGTAGGGTGCTCCGCCGAGAATCTGTCTATACAGCGTTCCCGAGGAACCGAAGGAGAGCCTTACCCTTACCCCCTTTTTCTTCTCAAAGATCCTGGCTATCTCCTCCACCGGAGGTCGTAGGCTCGAGGCAACCGCCACGGTAATACTCTCCGCGAAAGATACGGACAGCAGTATCAGAAAAGCTAAGATCAGCCTCATGGGGGAATTAATTATAGGAGTTCCCTTTCCCTGAAAGAGAAGTAGCTCTCCCGATCGAAGATGATGTGGTCCACCAGCTCGAAGCCGAGTATCCCGCAGGCCTGGTTTAGTCTCTCGGTGAACTTAACGTCCTCCTCGGAAGGCTCAAGGTCTCCCTGAGGATGGTTGTGTCCGACTATGATGCCGTAAGCGGAGAGCTCTACCGCAGGCTTGAGAATGTCCTTCGGATGGGAGTAAACCCTGTTGAGAGATCCTATGGCTACTATCTCCGTTCCCAGGACTCTGTGGCTCAGGTCGAGATACAGGGCTACGAGAACCTCCTTCCCGCTGTGAAAGTGCTCCGCGAGTATCCTGTGGGCCTCCTCGGGTGAGAGCACCCGGGTGCTTCCGAAAGGCTCCCTTATCCTCTTAGAGAGTTCCAAGAGGGCCTTGATCTGGAGGGCTTTGACCTTGCCCATTCCCTTCAGACGGACGAGCTCGTGCAGACTCATGCTCTCGAGACTCTTCCAGCCTATCCTGACTATTTCCCTCGAGAGGGCGAGAACGTCCTTTCCCTTGGTTCCCGAGCCGAGGATAACCGCCAGAAGCTCTTCGTCGGAGAGTTTCCGGGCACCGTGGCGGATGAGCTTCTCCCTCGGCCTGAGCTCTTCGGGAAGGCTCTTGATGTCCCTGATCTTATACCTCACCCTTATCCTCTGCCTTCGCTTTTTCCACGAGGACCTTTTTGACTTTTCTCTCGTCGCTTGAAACCACTTTAAATAGAAAACCGTCCACCTGGAAGCTCTCTCCCTCCCTCGGGACCCTGCCCGCCAGGTAGGAGAGGAACCCTCCCACCGTGCTGTAGTTCCCTTCAGGGAGTTTAACCCCGGTGATTCTGATTAGTTCGTTCAGCTCCAACTTTCCGTCCACTATCCACCTGTCCTTAGAGATCTCCTTTATCAGCTCCTCCTCCCCCTTGTCAGTCTGTATGTTCCCTATGATCTCCCTGAGGATGTCCTCCAGAGTAACTATCCCTATGATCACACCCCTCTCGTCCACCACCACCGCTATGTGCTCCCTCCTGTTCTTGAACTCCTCTATAACCTTAGGCAGAGGCATGTATTCGGAGAATATTAGTATCTCTCTCACATACTTCTTTACCGGTTCTTGGGGCTGGGCTTTTAAGAGGTCGTAGGCACTTATGTATCCCACTATGTCGTCCACCCTCACCCTGTAGACGGGTATCCTCGAGTATCCGCTCTCCTTTATCTTCTCTATGGCCTGGGAGACGCTTGCGTTCTCGGAGATCATAACTATCTCGTAGAGGGGTTTTACTATCTCTCCCACCCTCCGCTCCTTGAAAGAAAGGATGTTCGAGACTATCAGACCCTCGTATTCGTCGAAGGTCTTCTTCTCTCTCAGAAGCGCTATTATGTCCTCCCTCTTCACGCTCACGTGGGAGCGGGCGAACCTGCTCGATATGAACCTGCTTATGACCCTCGAGAGAACTAAGAAGGGCTTTAGGGGGACCCTAAGCTTGTCGAGGATGTAGAGGCTGGGCACCGATATCCTGTTGGCGTAGTGCTGGAAGAGGCTCTTGGGTATTATCTCTCCGAAGGTTATGGTGAAGATCACGAGGGTCTCTGCCAGAAGCACCTCGTATCCTCCTATGGCGGGGAAGTATCTGGAGAGGGACATGAGGGCCAGGGTGTAGAGTGTGGCGGCAAAGACTATGCTCACCGTGTAGCCGAGCATGGTAAGGGTTATGTATTCCTCTGGATTTTCAAGAAAGTGTTCCACGAACTTATACTTCTTCTTCCTGACTATGGCCTTCAGTGTCCCCTTGTCCGCGCTCAGGAGAGCTATCTCCGAGCCCGCGAAGAAACCCTCGAGGGCTATAAAGAAGGCAACGCCTATAAAAAAGCCTATAAGTTCCATCCCACCGCCACTCTGTCCTGTCCCGAGTAATCCTTATATATCATAACTCCCTCAAAACCCGCCTCCTCCAGGAGCCTCTTAACCACCTCCCCCTGATCGTGTCCTATTTCAAGGGCCACGAACCCTCCCCTCTTAAGATGCCTCTTGGCCTCCCCGGCGATCTCCTCGTAAAACTCGGTTCCCCTTTTACCCCCTATCAGAGAAAGTTTTCCCTCCCTCTTGACCTCCGGGGGCAGGCTCTCCCAGGCGCTCTCGGGTATGTAAGGGGGGTTGGAGATAAGGAAGTCGAACACCCTTCCCCTGACGGGCTCGAAGATACTTCCTTCGAGGATCTCTATCCTGTCTTCTACTCCATGGAGCTTTGCGTTCTCCCTCATTAAACTTACCGCCTTAGGGTTCACGTCGTCCACGGTCATACTAAGAAGTGGTCTCTCTAAGAGGAGTGTTATCGATATGGCTCCCGTTCCGCCTCCTACCTCGAAGCCTTCGAGCCTCTCGTTCTCGGGGATAAGTTCTAAAGCTTTTTCGACGAGTAGTTCCGTCTCGGGCCTCGGGACGAGGACACCTTCCATCACCTTGAAGGTTCTTCCGAAGAAGTCCCACTCCCCTATCAGGTGGGCGGTGGAGACGCCTTCCCTCCTCTTGTGCACAAGCTGTGTAAACTTCTCTTCCACCCAGGGGGGAACCTCTTCCTCCGCGAGGAGGTGTAGATCACTCGGTCTTTTTCTTAGAAGGTGCGCCAGTATTATCTCCCCGTCCCTTCTGAGGCGGGGGGGTAGGCTCTGCAGGAGCTGTCGGAGCTTCATTCCCGATCTCTTTCTCTAAGATAGACACCTTCTCCTCCTTCGGAACTATGGATAGGAGAACCGCCAGGAACAGGAATATCCCTCCGAGCCAGTAGGTTGCCTTGGTAAGGATGGTGTCCACGCCTCCAGCACCGAATATGGACTGTCCCATTCCTCCCCCGAAGGCGGCGCCCACATCCCCCCTTCCCTTCTGAAGGAGGGAAAGAACTATTATCAGGATCGAAACTATCACGAAGATCGTCAGCAAGGCGTAATACATGTAGAAAATTTTAAACGAAAAGGGAACTTACGGACTCCTCCTCGTGAATTCTCTTTATAGCCTCTCCCAGGAGAGGAGCCACAGAAACGACCTTGAGTTTGTTGAACATCTTATCTCCGACGGGGATAGTGTTTGTTATTATCACTTGCTCTATGGGCGAGTTGGTGAGCCTCTCTACCGCAGGTCCGGAAAGAACCCCGTGGGTGGCACAGGCTATAACTCTCTTTGCACCCCTGTTTATAAGCATGTTGGCTGCAGCTACCATCGTTCCCGCGGTGTCTACGAGATCGTCTATGATTATGGCTTCCTTCCCTTCTATTTCACCCACCACATCGAGAACCTCCGCCTTGTTGGGTTCCGGCCTCCTTTTGTAGATTATCGCGATACCGCATCCAAGCCTGTTGGCAAGCTGGCGTGCCCTCTCAACCCCTCCCGCATCGGGAGATACAACTATGGGATTTTCAACTATCAGGTTCTTCTTTATATAGTCGTGTAGAACCGGCAGGGCGGAGAGATGGTCCACAGGTATATCAAAAAAGCCCTGTATCTGAGGAGAGTGCAGGTCTATAGCTACCACCCTGTTAGCCCCCGCAACCGTTATCAGATCCGCCAGCAATCTGGCGCTGACAGGTGTTCTGGGTCTGTCCTGTCTATCCTGTCTGGCGTAGGCGAAGTAGGGGATGACCGCTGTTATCCTTCCCGCGGAGGAGCGTTTGAGGGCATCTATTATGAGGAGAAGCTCCATTATATGCTGGTTGGCAGGATAAGAGAGGGACTGGAAGACGTAAACGTCAGCACCCCTTATGGACTCGTTTATCTGAACCCGGACCTCGCCGTCGCTGAACTTGGTAACGAGCATATCTGAGATCTTTACGCCCAGGTAGTTAGAGACTTCCTCAGCCAGCTCCCTGTTGGAAGTTCCCGTGAGAAGCTTAAGAGGCCTGTTCATGGTTTTTTAAATGGCTGGGGTGCCTGGACTCGAACCAGGAACCCCCGGATCCAAAGTCCGGTGCTCTGCCAGTTGAGCTACACCCCAGGCCAACTTTTAACTTCCACAACTCTCCACCCCCGAAGCCTTGCACCCCTCTCCAGCTCCGGGGAGGAACTACCTATATAGAATACAGCAGAACCACTTCCACTGACAAGAGGTTTGAGACCAAGAAACCTAAGGAATCTGACTACCTCTCCTATCTCAGGATACATCTCGCAGGCGAGCTCTCCCAGCTTGTTTTCCAGAAGATCAAAGCTCCCTTCTTTCAGTGCTTCAAGGACCTTTTTTATGTCCATGCTCGAAAAGTGGTCTTCCTTCACGTTGGAGTAAACCGCTTTCGTAGAGGATTTAACTGGTGGTATCACGAGCGTTACTGTGAGATTGAGAGCTTCTACCTTCTCGATCAACTCTCCCCGGCCCCTCCCGACAGCTGTCCCACACTCGAAGAAAAAGGGCGCATCGGAGGATATAAGACCTGCTATCTCCTTAAGCTCTTCTGTATCCAAAGGCTCTCCCATCATCTCGTTTACCGCCTTAAGGACCACCGCTACGTTTGAGCTTCCTCCCCCGAGGCCGGAACCTTCGGGTATGTTCTTATGAATAAATACGGACACTTCAGGCATTTTTCCTATTCTCCTACCGAACTCCAGAAGTGCTCTGTAAACAAGGTTCTCCTCGCGCGGAATACCGGTGCTCGTCTGAACGTCGAGAGGACCTTCTTTAATAGTTATCTCGTCACATAGATCTACGGAATGGAAGATAGTAAGTATCTCATGATATCCGTCAGGACGCTTTCCAAGTATCCAAAGGCCAAGGTTCACCTTCGCAGGTGCCAGAACTCTTCTCACAACTTATAATTTACTACCTTGTGAGGTTGAAATTAGGAGATTAGCAACAATTGAGGAACAATGTGCAGTTCTGTGCAAAAGTGAACTGTGGAACGTGGCAGACAAAAAGCGTAAACTATCACAGCGCATATAATAAAAGCAAAATGCCCAAGAGCATGACTGCCATCCAGGCAAGGCTTAAGGTCAAAGGAGAAGAAAAGAAAACCCTTGACGACCTCATGAGAAAATGGTCTTCCTGTAAGAGACTTGCATATAAGAGGCTTCTGGTAGGTAGGGTAAAGAACGAACTCAAGAGAGAACTTCAAAACAAGTTCGGTCTCAACTCCCGCTATGTAGATGATGCTGTCTTGGAAGCTCAAAGTATCATCAACCTTTCTAAGGAACTCGGCGGAAAACCCGAAAAAGTTATTTTCGGTGGAAGGGACCTGTTTAAGAAACTCTCCAAAAACCGCCTGTCGGATAAACAAAAGAAGATGCTCAAAAGAGAATGGAAAGAGAGACGGCAGTGCAACGCCTACTCAAGAGGAGACAGAAGGAAGAACGGGAACCTGAACCTTAGAATAGTCAAGGAGGGAAAGAAACACTACCTTAGAGTGAACGTTGGAAACAGAAATCTGATAAGCTACGGGGAGATTCCCACACCACACCTTTTTGACGGTAGGAAAGTAAAGAGAGATTGCTGGGCGTGGCAATATGCTCACCAATTGGCGAGGAGATACAGTGTAGCTGTAAAGGAAGTAAATCCCGTCTACACGAGCGTGATAGGTATGCTCAAATACGCACCACAATTATCACTTACCAAAGACATAGCTTCTGCCTGGGTAATAGCTCGTAGAGGATTGGGGCTATCTGAAGGAGTGCCCAAAAGTTACAGGGTGTTTCTTCAGGTAGCTGAAAACTCTCAGCGTGAGTCAGGAACGGTGCCTGAGTCAACCGATGGAAGGAACTCAAGCACTGCGGAGAACCTGAGAAGGTCTCCGTATAATCTGTGGCGAGTGCTGGGGGTAACGGGGTGTGGCTGGCGCCCGAAGGGCAGGGGGCTAACTGCGCTCTCCCCCGAGGGACAAAAAGCATCCGGATGTCTCTCACCCCTGAAGTTATTACTAATTTCAAGGGACTTGGGAGGAACCCTAAAAGGGCGCGAGACCCTATTACCTGGAACAGGATCTATGGGTGTCCAAAAGCCGCCTGCCGGGCACATGGGCACCCTGAAGAGGCGGGGTATAAATAGCCCGGCACCTGAGCTGTGCAGTTCTGCACAGTTCGGGTAACCAGCATATTACTATGCTCTTCTTCAAAAAGTCCGACCTGGAAAAGAAGGCGGAAAAAGGGGACAAGAGTGCCATCCTTGAGCTTCTCAGAAAAGGGAAAAAGGACAAGGCAAAAAAGCTCCTGGAAAAACACGAAGAGGATCCGGACCTTAGGAAGGTCCTCTTCGACCTCTACTTGGAGGAGGAAAACTACCTCCAGGCCTACAGGCTTCTGGAGAGATACGGAGAGGAGCTGGGAAGTGCAAAGGAGAGGGCCTTAGTTTACGAGAAGGCGGGGAATTACACCAAGGCAATTGAGGAGTATATGAAGGTAGGGGATTTCGAGAGCCTCTACAGGGCGGGAAGCATCCTCTACGCCACCGGAAACAAGGAAAAGGCCTTAGAGGTTCTGGAAAGAGCCCTGAAGATAGCTCCCCCCACAAAGAGGGAGGAGGTGGAGGGGAAGATCTATCAGGTTAAAAAGGAGTTGGGCCTCGTTGAAGAGAAGAAGGAGAGCCTCTTAGAGAAGCTGAGGAAAGGGCTCAAAAAAACCAAAGAGAGCGTGGAGCTCGGTGTCATCTTCAGGGGGAGGAAGGTGGACGAGGAGCTCTTCGAGGAGCTTGAGGAACTCCTCGTCAGGGCGGATATGGGGGTGAAGACCGCGGTCAATCTGGTGGAGGATCTGAGGAAGACCGCCATCAGAAAGAACATAAAGACCTCCGAGGAGCTGAAGGATGTAACCAAAGAAAAGGTAAAGGAGCTCCTGAAAGGCTGTGAAGGTGAGCTGAACCTGCCCGAGGGCAGGAAGCCCGTAGTTATCCTCTTCTTAGGGGTGAACGGCTCGGGGAAGACCACCACCATAGGAAAGCTCGCTCACAGGTTTGGAGGGGAAGGGAAGAAAGTCATGCTCGTCGCCGCGGACACCTTCAGGGCCGCAGCCATAGAACAGCTCGAGGTGTGGGCCCAGCGCTCCGGAGCGGACATAACCAAGAGGCAGGAGGGGGCGGATCCCGCTTCCGTGGTATACGAGGGCGTTGAGAGAGCCATAAAGGAAGGATACGACATCGTCCTCGTGGACACAGCGGGGAGGCTTCACACAAAAGAGCCCCTGATAAGGGAGCTGAGGAAGATAAAGAAGGTTATCCAGAAACTGCTCCCCGAGGAGCCTTCGGAGACACTCCTCGTTCTGGACGCAACCGTAGGCCAGAACTCCATCCAGCAGGCTAAAGTCTTTAAAGAAGCTGTGGACATAAGCGGGATAGTGATAACCAAGCTCGACGGCTCCGCAAAGGGTGGGGCTGTTGTGGCCATATGCAGGGAGCTCGGAGTGCCCGTAAAGCTTGTGGGTGTGGGTGAAGGGATAGAGGATCTCCAACCCTTTAAGGTGGAGGATTACGTAGAGGCCCTCTTTGAGTGATCTACCTGAAGTTTTCGTTTATATGCGAGAGGGCATCCACCATGCCTAAGATGGTCTCCAGCTCAGAGTTGAGGGAGGATACGCTTTGCTCTATCCCCCTTATCACCTGGGCCTGCTCGTCCACAGCACTGGCCACCTCGCTGATGGAAGAGTTCACCTTGTCTGAGAAATTTCTAACGTAACCCAGAAACTCCTTCACCTCCTCCATGTCTCTGGCTATCTCCATCACCAGATCCCTTATGCTTTCTATGTTCTCCTCCATGGCGTTCAGGCTCTTTATGAACTCTCCCATAAGCTCCTGTATCTCCTTGGTGAAGGACTCGGTCTTGGAGGCGAGCCTGCCTATCTCCTCCGCAACTACCGAGAAGCCCTTCCCGTGCTCACCTGCCCTGGCGGCCTCTATGGTGGCGTTCAGGGCCAGCATACCCGTCTGCTCCGCTATGCTGGATATACCCCCGACCATGTATATGACCTTCTCAGCTATGCTCTGGAAACTCCTAACACTCTCTATGAGCCTCTCCACTATCCTGACCTTCTCGAGAATCTGGGAGAGCTTCTCCTCGAACCGCTCGTGCCTTTTGGCTATCTCCTCCTTCATTCCCGAGACATCCTTGCTCAGGGAGCCCACGTTCGAGTTGAGCATGTTCAGGGTGGAAGAGAACTCCTCGAGGGCGGTGGAGATGCCACCTATCCCCTCCTTGCTCTTTATAACGAGATCCCTCAGGAGCTTCTCGGACCTCTCTAAGATGGCGACCCTGTCGTAGCAGTTTATCAGCTCGTCCGAGATGGGCTTTACCGCCTCGTATATGTATGGCTTTTCTTCTTTTTTCGGGTTATTCCTCCTGAGCCTGAAGAACACCTTTAATTACCTCCCGTAGATCTGATCTATAAGATCCTCACCACACTTTAAGCTCTCGAGCCAGGAGAGGAATCTCTCTACGGTCCTCTCGTCGAATATGGCTCCGTGCTGGGGGGCTATAATTTTCGGTCTTTTCTCTCTCACCAGCTGGACCCACTTTCTTAGAATTCTGTTGCTCTTCATATACCTTCTGTGGAAGCCCTCCATGAACTTCACGTGGGAGTCGAAGTCCTCCACGAAAAGGTATCTTTTCCCCGGCGGGAAGGCGGAGGCCCCTATGTCCCCCGAAAAGAGGATCCCCGACCTCTGATCGTATACGGAGAAGTTGCCTACGCTGTGGAGGTAGTGGGCGGGGATGAACTCGAGCCTGTCCCCTGTGGGCAGATCTATGCTCCCCCCGTGGTCCTCTATGGGCTCTACCCTGCTTATGTCAGCTCTTCCGAAGTGGGGGACGAACCTGATCCAGAGCTTGGAGATGTAGACCTTTGCCGGTGTTACCGCAAGCCAGAGGGGGAGGCCCGAGCTCACGTCCGGATCCTGGTGGGAGTAGAAGATGAATCTGATCCTGTCCAGAGCTATGAAGCGGGCGGTCTCGGCCACCACCCTCGGGAAGACATGGGCACCCCCGGGATCGAGCAGAACGCCAACCCCGTCGTTGATGATCAGGTACTGGTTGGTCTGGACGAGACCCTCGTCCTCATCCTCCTCCCAGCCGAGCCAGATAAACCTGTGGTTCTCGTCCTCGTAGATAGCCTTTGCTTCTACGTTTGCAGACATTAGTCCCCTCCGTGTATGCTGAAATAGCATTACTGTGAAAGCTGGGAAGAGGGGGCACTTTAGGCACAGTTTCTCCTCTTAACGTACGTGTTTATGTCCTCCTCCTTGTAGGCTCCCGTCTTCACGAAGTCGATTATGCAGACCAGCTGGGAGGGGTAAACGTAGCCGGGGATCTGGAGGATTATGTTCCCCTGCTTGTCGTAGAAGATAAGATTGGGAAAGGAGAGGGCGTTCAGCATCTTTGCCAGCTCGTTTTCGGAGGTTTCGATCAGCTTACCCCCGAAGTTGGCCTCAACGGGAGAGTAGCTCTCGTAGAGTATCCTGAAGAGGTCTATGTCCTTCAGGGCCTCCTGGAGGCTCTTTTCCGTTTTTATGTCCTTATCCAGCTGTTTGCAGTATATACAGCTCTTGCTCTCTACTATCAGGAGGGCGTAGTCCTTCTTGGGTATGAGAACCTTCTTCTCCACCTTCTCCTCACCCGCGGGTGCCTTCACTTCCGCCTTCCTGCTCTCACATCCCACCAGAAGAATCAAGGGCAAAAGGAGAAGGATCAGCCTCCTCATCACTTCCTCCCGAAATAAAGATAGAATACTCCTTCCACTAAACAAGACCCTCTTTCACGAGAAGCTCCGCTATCTGGACCGTGTTGGTGGCCGCACCCTTCCTTATGTTGTCCGCTACCACCCACATGGCAAGGCCCGGCGTGAAGACCAGATCCTCCCTTATCCTCCCCACGAAGACCTCATCCCTTCCCTGAGCGTCTATGGCGGTGGGGTAGATCCCCTTCTCCGGATCGTCCATCACAACAACTCCGGGAGCCCTCGAGAGGACCTCCCTTGCCCTTTCGGGGGAGATGACCTTTTTGGTCTCCATGTGGACCGCTTCCGAGTGTGAGTAGAAGACGGGAACCCTGACCGCGGTGGCGGAGACCTTTATGCTATCGTCGTGCATTATCTTCCTCGTCTCGTTGAGCATCTTCAGCTCTTCCTTCGTGTAGTCCCGGTCCATGAAGACGTCTATGTGGGGAACCGCGTTGAAGGCTATCCTTTTCGCTATGTATTTGGGTTCGGGGAATTCCCTTCCCTCGCACCAGGCTCTGGTCTGCTCTTCCAGTTCCCTTATAGCCTTGGCTCCCGCCCCCGAGACCGACTGGTAGGTGGCCACAACCACCCTGCTTACACCCACCTCGTCGTATATGGGCTTTAGGGCAACGACCATCTGTATAGTGGAGCAGTTGGGGTTGGCGATGATTCTCTTTCTCTCAAAGAGCTTTATGTCCTCGGGATTTACCTCGGGGACTATGAGGGGGACCTCCGGGTCCATCCTCCAGGCGGAGGAGTTGTCCACCACCACCACCCCGTCCTGAGCGAACCTGGGAGCGTATTCCTTACTGACGGACCCTCCCGCGGAGAAGAGGGCTATGTCTATTCCCCTGAAGGAGCTCTGTTTGCTGAGGGCCTTTACCTCATACTCTTTTCCTTTAAAGGTGAGCTTTGTCCCCTCCGAGCGCTCGGAGGCAAAGAGGACAAGATCGTCAACGGGAAAGTTTCTTTCTTCCAAAACTTTGAGGAATGTTCTCCCTACCTCGCCGGTTGCACCTACTACAGCTACCCTGTAGCCCATGGGGAAAATTATAGCCTGAGTTTTAGGTAGGTTCAGACCTTCACGTCGAGTCTGTGCGCTCGTCCCACGAGTTCTTTGAACTTGCTCACACCTTTACGTTTCATGAATTCTTCTATACCCTCTATTATCTTTAGTGGAGCGAGGGGATCGTAAAAGTTGGCTGTCCCCACCTGAATCGCGGAAGCTCCCGCGTATACGTGTTCAAGGGCATCCTCGTAGGTTGTTATTCCCCCAACGCCGATTATGGGAATCAGGTGGCCGAACTTCTCGAAAGTCTGCCATATCATCCTGACTGCTATCGGCAATATGGCGGGTCCCGAAAGTCCTCCCGTTTTTGTAAAAAGCTCCGGCCTTTCTTTGTGTATGTTTATCCTCATCCCTAAAAGTGTATTTATGAGAACGAGACCATCCGCGCCCGAGTCTACACAGACCTTAGCGAACTCTGTAACGTCCGTGACGTTGGGTGATAGTTTTACGAGTAAAGGTTTCTTTATGTTCTTTTTTATATTCTCTACCAGACTCCCGAGGATGATAGGATCGTGTCCGAAGACTATCCCACCCTTCTTTACATTAGGGCATGATACGTTCAACTCGTATGCTACTACCTTATCCGCGGATTCGAGAGCCTTACAAACCTCCACGTATTCTTCTTCAGTTTCTCCGAAGACGTTAACTATGAAATGGGTATCTACCTTTTCTATTTCGGGATAAAGCTCCTTCAGGAACTTCTCCACCCCGGGGTTCTGGAGTCCTATGGAATTAAGCATTCCACAGGGAGTTTCAACTATTCTAGGTGTTTCGTTTCCCTTCCTCGGCTTCAAAGATATTCCCTTGGTGACTACCGCTCCGAGCTTGGATAGATCGTATATCTCCCTTGCCTCAAGGCCGTATCCGAAGGTTCCGCTTGCGGTCCATACAGGATTTTTGAACTTTATGCCGAAGAGTTCTATGGAGAGATCTACCATTCTTAGGTTCCTCCAAGCTCTTCAATAGCCCTTCTAATGTCGTCTATAACCTCTTTGTTGTATATCTCTTTTCTGCGGTCCTTTTTTATGGAAAAGATGACAAATGCCTTTCCACCTATATCTTTCTCGAATTTAGCGTGGCTCTCTTTTAACCAGTTCATCCAATTGTGTATCTCGGGAGTTTGATTATAGGTTATAGGCTTTATCTGCAAGCCTATTATCCCTTCTTTCGCCTGTATGAAAAAGTCGATGTTATACTTCCTGTCCCACTCATCTGGAGCAGGTTCTATATGCACCCCGAGTTCTTTTTCAAGCTCTCCGTATATAGTTTCTATTTCAGTTTTGTATCCTTCGTAGGTCCTTTCAAATATGAGTTTTTTTATGTAGCTTTTACAATCCTCCTCGCTTACCTCTTCTATTTCCTTTTTCATAACTTCATGGATCTTCTTGCACAGTTCCATACCAAGCCATTCCAGATACTGATCCTTTGTTAAGGACTTTATATGTCTTTTCATTTCAGCAAATTTCTCAGGTTCTACTTCTTCCATGTAAAATCTCTTCCAATCCTCGAGGGTTCTGGGCTGGCATCTTCTTATCTCTTCAGAAACTTTTCCTACGTATTTTGGTCTATTCAGTTGCCACCTGTTCGTAGCCATGTTGAGTATCCACTCCTTAGCCACCTGCTACCTCCGTAAATTTCTTCTTGTATAGAAATTCTCTGCTCGTATCCACCTCCGCCAGACCCATCTGTATCATCTTGCGGTTTATAAAGATCTTGTTTTTCAGATAAACGTAGGCTTCTATGAAACCTTTGCCCCCAGCTTTTACCGATGAGTCGAACTTTAAGAAAACGCGCTTGCCTTTTACGTATTTTTTGAGATAAGAAATCGCATCTTGCTTCTTTTCCTTGGGCACGCTAACGCCCAAGAGTCTGACCTTAAGGCCTGTGTCCAAGAGTATTTCCCGCTCAGAAAGGACATCGACAACCTTGTAAAGTTTCTCTCCGTCAGGCTTTAGCTTACTCTCATCCGCAACGGGTTTCGCATCCTTTATCCTGGGTTCGTAGTTCACAGGTGTGAGCGGTGTTTCATCTTTTCTTTCCACCACTTTCAGATTCAAGGATCCAACCTTATCCTTGATGATGTTCAGGAACTTGGGGTTCACTTCATATCCGACCGCTTTCCTGCCCAGCTGTAGGGCGACCTTTAGAGTAGTCCCGCTTCCCGAGAAGGGATCTAGAACAGTATCTCCATGGAAGGAGAACATCTTTATCAGGCGCCTTGGTATTTCCTCTGGGAACACAGCTTCATGATCTATCTGGCGAGCTCCTCCTATGTTCCAGTGTCCGGAGAAGAATTCCTTCCACTCTTCTTTAGTCAGCTTTGAGCGCTCCTTCACAGCTTTGTCTACTTTCCTTTTACCTTCCTTCTTGAATATCAGAATGAACTCGTAATCTATCTCAACTATGCCGTTGGGAGGATAGGGGAAACTTCCCATTACCACTGCACCGCCCGTGGTGTTCATGGTTGTTTTCTTCTGCCAAATTATAGCTCCCATGTAATCGAAGCCTATGTCCTCGCACATGGATATTATCTCGGCATGAAGGGGTATTACCTTGTATCTTCCGTAAACAACGCTTCTGGCAAATTGATCACCTATGTTTATGCATATGCGAGAACCCCCCTTAAGGACACGGAAGCACTCTCTGAACACCCTGTATAGATCCCTCAGATACTCGTGAAGGCTCTGTCCGTAGCCTATCTGATTTTCAACTCCGTAATCCTTTATGTGCCAGTAGGGAGGTGATGTTACGACGAGGTCTACGCTCTCCTCTTTAAGCTCGTGCATGGAGCGTGCATCCGCAATGTAGAGGGTAGCCTGCATACCTCTTAGTATAATCCCCTCAACGCTTCTTCCCTCTGTCTGCAGGTGGGACACTCACCGCAGGGGGGCTCCGTTCCCCTGTAGCAGGAGTAGGTCTTTTCATAGGGGACTCCAAGCTCCTTCCCAAGGAGGGCTATATCCCTTTTGGTCATCCCGAGAAAGGGCGCCCAGATGTGGATCCTGATTTTCTTCTTGGCTGTTAAGATTGAGCCCGCGTTTATGGCCGACTCCGCTGCTGTTACGAACTCGGGCCTGCAGTCGGGGTAAGGGGTATCCAAAGCGTGGACACCTATGCCTATATGCTCAATCTCGAGAAAGTCCGCGAAAGCACTTGCTATTGCGAGGAAGTTAAGGTTCCTCATGGGAACCGTTGTTATAGGGGGCTCGTTCTCGGGATAGTCCTCTGAGGGAACCTCAACACTTTCGTCTATGAGGGCGCTTCCCTTTATGCTCTGGTATATGGGAAGATTTACGATTATATGATCCTCTACGCCTGCGAGTTTTGCGAGCTCTTTTGCATACTTAAGTTCTACCCTGTGCCTCTGTCCGTAGTCAAAGGAGATGGCCCAGACCTTATCAAACTCTCTATTTGCGAGCCACAGAAGCGTGGCGGAGTCCATCCCTCCGGATAGAAGAACTATAACCTTATTCATGGCTTAAATTTTAAACCATGAACATACTTAAGGAATACAGGCTGATCCCCCTTGAGGAGCGGAACGGGACTCTTAAGCTACTCGTTCCTGAGTCCTTCAGAGAAGAAGTCGTGGAGGAGATAAGGTTCAGGACGGGGAAGGATGTGGAGCTTGAGGTTCTTCCTGATGAGGAGTTTGCAAAAAAACTTCAGGAAAGACTCTCCGCGGAGGACATAAGGATTGAAGGGGAGGAGGAAGAGAGACAGGAGGGACTGGACCTCCTTCACGCCCAGGACGACAGTCCAGCGGTAAGCCTCGTGAACCAGGTTCTTATTAAGGCAAGCGCAGTTGGAGCCTCGGACATACACTTTGAACCTTACGAGGATGAGGCGATAGTGCGCCTGAGGATGGATGGTGTCCTGCACGACATACTGAAGGTTCCCATTTCGACTTATCAGAACGTGGTTTCGAGGATAAAGGTAATGTCCAACCTTAACGTTGCGGAGAAGCGAATACCCCAGGACGGGCGCATACGGGTAAAAATTGGGAACAAGGACCTGGACATAAGGGTTTCGGTAGTTCCTACCGTATTCGGTGAGAGAGTGGTTCTCAGGCTACTGGACAAGACCGGTGCTCTACTTACGCTCGAACAACTGGGGCTTTCGGAAGAGGACAGGAAGAAGGTGGAGAGGCTTGCCAAAAAACCCTACGGCATAGTCCTCGTCACCGGGCCCACCGGAGCAGGAAAGTCCACCACGCTGTATGCGATGCTCCTTTACATAAAGGGTCCCCAAAAAAACATAATCACCATAGAGGATCCTGTCGAATACCAGATAAAGGGCATAAGCCAGATACAGGTAAATCCCAAAGTAGGCCTCACCTTCGCAAGCGGACTCAGATCGGTGCTCAGACAGGATCCAGACATCATAATGGTTGGTGAGATAAGAGATGCGGAGACAGCGGACATAGCTGTTCATGCGGCTCTCACGGGGCATCTGGTTCTTTCCACCCTCCATACCAACGATGCTCCCTCCGCAATAACGAGACTCTCGGATATGGAGATAGAGCCTTTCCTGATAGCGAGTTCCCTTGAAGGAGTGATAGCCCAGAGGCTCGTGAGGAGAATATGCGAACACTGTAGGGAACCTTACAGACCGGATAAGGAGGAGCTCAGGGAGCTTGGTTTAGAGGACTTCGAGGGAGAGTTCTACAGAGGCAAGGGATGCGAGCACTGCCTCGGGACCGGATACAGGGGCAGGATAGGGGTGTTTGAGGTTCTCGAACTGGATGAGGATCTTAAGTCCCTGATAACGAAGACTCAGGATTCTAACGAGATAAGGAAGATCGCCAGAGAGAAAGGATACAGGACTATGATGGAAGACGGAATAGAGAAGGTCAAAAAGGGCATAACAACCTCCGGTGAACTGCTAAGCGTGGTGCGAAGCTAAGATTCTATTATCCCGTAGGTTCTCTTCAGAAACTTCTGTTTTCTTTCCAAAGAACCGATCTTTTCCGCCAGCCTGTTTACAAAAGCGTAGGCCTGCTCTTTGCTCATCTGCCTCGTGTCTATGCCCATGTCCTTGGCAACCAGCTTGAATACAAGCTCGGAGGCAGGTCCTATCTCATTCTTAAGCTCCTCAAGTATAGCATCTACCTTGTAAGGTTCCAGGTATGCGGTCTTAGAAGGTTTGGCCTTCTTTTCACTCTCGCTTATGAATTCTGTTTTTCTGGTTTTTAGGAGATCTTCCAGCTCTTGGCTCTTTTCCTTAAACACCTCCGAGAGGACGCCCATGGACTGATACAGTTTGAGGAAGTTCGTATCCTGGGGGAAAACGCCAAGAAGACACATGTTAGGCGAAACGGAAGCTATGTAAACAAGGTAGTCTTTGAGCTTTCCTATAAGGAACCCTTCACCTTTAGCTGAACTTCCTTCAAGCTCTTTCAGTTCGGAGGCCACTCTGCAAAAGGTACTAACTATCTGATCAGCCTCTTCTTCCGGAATCGCGTAACTGCCGAGCTTGACGAAACCGCTCCTGTCAAATAGGATCAGAGCTTTCGCCTTGGCAAGCTCCCTCTCTCGACCGAGAAAATCTACTATTTCCCTCTCACTGCTCGCGTTCATTTCACCACTTCGTAAAGGGCCTTTATGCTCAGCCTCATCTTCTCAAAGGCGTCCGCAAGCTGGGCTATCTCGTCGTCTCCTTTCACCTCTATGCTTGCATCCACGTCCCCTGTGCTGACCCTGTCCATAAGTTCGGTTATATGGAGTATTTTTGAAAGGATCAGCTTCTCTATCAGGATTTTTATCCCCAGTATCGGCCCGATTATCCAGGAGAGTTCCATAAAGACAGCGAGACCAACCGCGTATTTAAGGGCAGTTACAGAGCTTACACCGCTTTGGATTAAGGCTATGTAGGTCATAAGGCCGACGAAGGCTGCTCCCATAAAGGATCCGAGGAGAACTATGAGCATTATCTTCGTAACTATACTGTTCTTCTTCATGTTCCTCCCGCCTTGCTCATGAGAAGTTTAAGGCTTCTTCTCATCCTCTCAAAGGCCTCCGCCATCTTACCTATCTCATCGTCCGACTCGATCTCTACCTTAGCGTCCACCTCTCCGTTCGTTATCCTCGTAATAACCTCGGTCATGTGCCTTACCTTTGATAGGATGAACTTATCAACCATAACTCTTATCATGTAGACCGGGATCAGGAATGAAAGACCTATTATGGCTCCGTAAAAGAGCGCCCTACCCGTAGCTTCGTCTGGAGGAACTCCCGCCATGACGAGAACTACGTAGAGAGCAAGAATTGTAAACACAGCCCCTACAACCGCACCCCCTAAGACTATAAGAGAAACCTTGTTCAGCAGAGTCATCTTCCCTCAATAAGAAGATAACACCGGAAGCTTCGGGCTTAGTATAAGAGTTTCTAATTGTGAATTTAACGTTAATAATCCCATGGAGCTTAGAAGGGCTTCTCGGGAACCTTTTCCCAGTCCTTGAGGAAGAGTTCTATGCCCTTGTCCGTTAGAGGATGCTTGAAGAGTTTTTCCATGACCGCAAAGGGCATGGTGCATATGTCCGCACCTATGAGAGAGGCCTCCAGGACGTGCATGGGATGCCTGACGCTGGCAACGATTATCTCCGTGTCCACCTCGTAGTTGTAGAAGATCTCCTTTATCTCTCTTATGAGCTTCATGCCTTCGCCCGATATGTCGTCGAGCCTGCCCACAAACGGTGAGACGTAAGAGGCTCCCGCCTTCGCTGCTATGAGGGCCTGCATGGGGGAAAAGACGAGGGTGACGTTAGTGGGTATGCCCTCAGCCTCGAGCATCTGGACCGCCTTCATTCCCTCCGGAGTCATCGGTATCTTGACCACCACGTTCTCGCCAAGTTCCGCGAGGAGCCTTCCCTCCTTAACCATACCTTCCGCATCAAGAGAGACAGTTTCGAGGCTTACAGGTCCGTCTACCTCTTCGAGGATCTCCTTTACCACCTCTTTAAAGGGTCTTCCTGTCTTTGAGATCAGCGTCGGATTCGTGGTAACTCCGTCCAGTATTCCCCAGCTGTTGGCTGTCCTTATCTGCTCTATGTCCGCGGTGTCGAGAAAGAACTTCATGACCTTACCTCCTGAAGAAGTTTTTCTTCCTTTTGAAATCCTAAGAACACCTTTACCACCTTCCCCTCTCTGAATATTACGGTTGTGGGTGTCCCCAGGATACCGAAATCGCGGGCGAGCTGAAGACCGTCCCTTTGAGAGATGTCCACCTTCTTCACCTTTACCTTGCCGGACAAGCTTTCTATGACCGGTTCCATCCTTTTACAAATCCCGCAGCTGGGTGAGTAGAAGTAGAGAATGCCCTCCTTGCCAAATTTCTTGGGGATTTCCCTTCCTACGAGCTTTTTTGTCCTCCATCGGGCAAAAAGCTGGAGACCAAACATTACCGCTATTGTGCCTGCGACGCCTATCAGAAATATCTTCAAAAACTCCATCCCTTGGAATATTTTAAACCAACGGCGGAGAAGAGCTGTCTGAGCTCCCTCTCGCTAAGGTCTCTCCATTTACCGGGGGACAGCTTTCCGAGCTTTAAGGGGCCCAGAGCGACACGCTTGAGCCTCAGGACAGGATGCCCAAAACTTCCCAAGAACCTCTTGACTATGTGCTTTCTTCCCTCATGAAAAACTATTTCAAGGAGTGTGTTTTCTCCCTCGTAGCGGACGATTCTCACGTCGTCGGGTTCGGCGAATCCGTCCTCGAGTTCCGTTCCATGTTTCATCTTTCTGAGAGTGTTCTTTGAAACTTTTCCCTTAACGAGGGCAAGATAGACCTTGGGGAGTTTGTATCTCGGATGCAGAACTCTGTTGGCGAGCTCCCCGTCGTTGGTCAGTAGCAGAAGCCCCTCCGTGTTGTAATCGAGCCTTCCTACGGGGAAAACTCTCACGGGAACGTCCTTTATCAGCTCCTCTATTGTTTTCTTCCCACTCTGGGATCTGCCGAGCTGTGTCAGATAACAGCAGGGTTTGTTTAGGATTATGTATCTCTTCTGGGGAGGTTTTACCTCCTTTCCGTCCACCTCCACCCTATCGACTTCAGGATCGATCTTGACACCCAGCTCCCGAACAACCTCCCCGTTTACCTTTACCCTACCTTCCTTTATAAGCTGATCCGCCTTCCTGCGGGATGTTACTCCACACATAGAGAGGTATTTATTGAGGCGGACGGGCATGGAGGAGTCAATCGCTCTCCAGATCCTTTATCAGCTCCTCCTTCACCTCGGGAGGGATCTCCGCCATGGCCTTGTAGTTCTCGTGGTTGATCTCTATCCTGACAGGTTCCCGCTTGAAGGTCTCCACCTGCTCGGGAGTGAGTGTCCACTTGAGGAAGTGAACCACCGAGGCCTTACCCTCCTCGTAGTCCATCTGGCTCTTCTCATCCGCTTCCGCCTTCACCGTATACTTGTTTCCGATATGCATGTAAACGGTATCGTGTATACCGACGAGCTTCGGGAGTGTTTCCCTCCTCTCCTTCTGGTCAGGTATCTCAATGAACATGGTGGCTGAAAGCTGATTCTTTTCCGGTATAAGCTCGTTGTAGGTGTCTATCTCGAACTGGATGTCCTCTTCCTTCACCATCCGCTCCGCTCTTATCATCTCCTGTATCTGAAACCAGACGGTGTCGAAGTTCTCAAAGACGAAGGTGACCTTATCCCCCACGTGAACCCTTCTCCTCTTCTTGAGCTGGGTTATCTCCTTTATCTTCTCTGGCCTGACCTTCTCGTATTCGTAAAGGTTCAGTATGTCTTTTCTCTCTACTTTTCTCATTTCCACACACCTCACAGAGTATTAATTGGAAACCTCGCCTTTTTTAGTGGGTATCAGGATCAGGAAGGCACCAAGGACAAGAACGACAAGAACAAGAATAAGCACTGCGGTATCAGGACTAATCTTCATTTCTATCTCCTCCCGCTTCTAATAAGATAATTCCGATCGCTCCTGAGGTTATAAATCCGAGAATGCCGAAGCCAAAGGACTTAACAGACACCTCTTCTTGAACTACAGGTTGTATTATCGAAAAAATAAAAAAGGCAAGGCTCAGATTTATAAAGCCCTTACCGAGCTCAAACTTTGTAGACTTCTTAAGAAACACTTATCCTCCTCCGTAGGCCCTGTAGAGGACCTCTATGGGGTGAAGGGGCTGTTTTCCCGTTCCCAGCTCTATCATGTGGCTCGCCAGGGGACAGTCGGAAACGTAGAGGTCCGCCTCCTGAGCCTTGAGGTCATCAAAGAGTCTGGAGCCCACCTTGTAAGCGTAATCGAAGGTCTCCTTCTTAACACCGAAGGTCCCGTCGTGTCCGGAACACCTGTCCACTACACGGACCTTGGTATCGGGTATGAGCCTCAGAAGAGCCACTCCTTTGTATCCCACGTTTAGGGACTTGAGGTGGCAGGGGATGTGATAGGCGATATTCCCCATAGAGACTTTGAAGTCCTTGTTGAACTTGCCCTCTTCGTTCAGCTTCCAGAGATACTCGTGAACGTCGTAGACCTTTTCCGCAACCGCCTTCGCGTCCGGATCGTCGGGAAGGAGGAGGGGATACTCATACTTTATCTGAAGAGCGCAGGTCGGTATGGGCACTATTATGTCAAAGCCGGCTTCTACGTAAGGCTTGAGCCTTTGAATGTTCCTCTTTGCTTTCTCGATAGCTGAGTCGAGATCTCCTATATCGAAGTAGGGTATACCGCAACACTCCTGACTTTCGGGGAGCTCTATGTGAATGTCGTTCTTCTCCAATACCCTTGTAAGGGCTATACCCTTCTGGAGGAAGTTGTAGTTGAGCAGACAGGTGGAGAAGAGGACCACCCTTCCGTTCTCACCCCTGACAGGCCTTCTGTTCTTCCTGAACCAGGAAGTGAAGCTTTCGGTGTTGAACTTGGGAAGCTTTGCCCTCTGATCTATACCCATGAAGTTTTCTAAGATGACCCTCACGGGCTTTGTGTCCATCAGAGCGTTTACCACATGTGCCTGAGGCCCCACGTTGAGTTTGCCGTTCAGATCCGTGTTCACCATCAGCTTGTCGGTAAACTTTGCCCCTTTAGTCTTGAACTTCCAAGCCTTGTATCTAAGGGACAGGTGGGGGAAGTCTATCTTCCACTCGTGGGGAGGTGTGTAGGGGCATCTGAAGTAGCACTGCTTGCAGTGGAAGCAAAGCTCGAGGGGTTTGGCAAGCTCCTCTTTGGTCAGCTTGTTTACATCGTCGTCTTTGGCGTCCACCGCATCGAACAGAGTTGGGAAGGAGGGGCAGAAACTCACGCACATGCGGCAGTCTTTGCACTTGGAGTAGACCCTTCTCGCCTCCTCCCAGATTGCTTCTTCGTCGTAGAACTTAGGATCTTTGATATCGAAGTTAAACTCCTTTACTCCACCTATGCTGGATTCATACATTATCCCTTCTCCTTGTTATCGTATGGGAGGGGGAAAGATCCCCCTCAAAGATCTTAGGCGGAAGCCTTATACTGCTCGAGGGCCTTTTGGAACCTGCCGGCATGGGACTTCTCGGCCCTTGCGAGGGTCTCGAACCACTCCGCTATCTCGTCAAAGCCCTCTTCCCTCGCGACCTTAGCGAAGCCGGGATACATCTCGGTATACTCGTAAGTTTCTCCCGCTATGGCGGATTCGAGCATCTCCTCAAGGGAGTTTATGGTCTTCTCGGTGGCGGGGTCCACTCCGCCGTACTTCCTCATCATGTCGAGGTGCCCGAAGGCGTGTCCCGTCTCACCTTCCGCGGTCTCCCTGAAGATGTTGGCTATGTCGGGGTATCCCTGTATGTCAGCTTCCCTTGCAAAGTAGAGATACCTTCTGTTGGCCTGGGACTCTCCAGCGAAAGCTGCCTTGAGGTTCTCAAGGGTCTTGGTTCCTGACAGGCTCTTGCTCATGGCTTTCACCTCCTCCTTAGGATTTTATCTATTATTATATGCGAAAAATTTTCAAAATGCAAGAGGGAGATAACAAACTCCTTTAGACCTTTTATATAAAGATCCTTGTAAGATCTCTTACCGGAAAGCAGGTCCAAAAATCTCTCTACCGCGTGCCCGCCTCCCATACTGAAGGCTACCCTCTGGAAGGTGTAGGCCAGCTTGGCTATCTTTCCCGCGTAGAACAGCTCCGGCAGGATCTTATCTTTAACACTCCTTGCATACTCTTCATAAACGTTTTCGGTATTCCTGACGATCGCTTCCGCCAGGAGCTTGCCTCCGAGAACACCGTAGTATATGCCCTCCCCGAGTAACGGATCCACCATGTTTGCGGAATCACCTACGAGAAGTATCCTGCTTCTCCCCAGATGGAGATTCTCCTCCCGGAGGGCAAAGGGTATCATCCACCCTTTAACGCCTCCGATATCTTTGTTCTTAAGAAAACTATGATCGTTTACGTATCTTTTCAGAACCTCCAAGGTGTTTTCCTTCCCTGTGGTGGCAAGCCCCACGCTTACCCTGTCCCCTTTAGGAAAGATCCAGCCGTATCCCCTGCGGACTACACCCACGTCTATTACAACCTCTTCCCTCAGATCCGCTTCCGTCCAGAGCTCCACAGATCTAAAAAATCTTCTCTTCCTCAATCCGAGCTGTTTTCCCACCTTAGTGTAGAATCCGTCCGCGCCCACGAGGAAGTCCGTCTTTACAACTCCCGCACTCGTTCTGACAAGGATGCTGTCTTTCTCCTCTTCGAATTCTAAAAACTCCGTTCCCTCCCATACATCTGCTCCCGCTTCGGAGGCGCTCTTCACGAGAAAGTGGTCGAAGCTCGCCCTGTCGATTATGTAGGCGACGGGCTCTTTGCGAACTATCTGGTGAAATCTCTCTCCCCTGAATCCCAAAAACCCTCCCCTTATGGTGTTAAGAACTTCCGCCTCCCAACCTTCCGGTAGTAGAGGAGCTATCCTTGCGGAGAGACAACCCGCACAGAGCTTGAACCGGGGAAGTCTTTTTTTCTCTATAAGAAGGACCTTTACTCCCTGCTGGGCCAGGAAGCGGGCTGTGCTCGCTCCCGCCGGGCCTCCTCCTACAACAACCGCATCGAACCTCACAGCCCTATAATTATCCCCCATGGACATAAGAGACGCGGTGATACTGGGTGTTGTGGAAGGACTTACGGAGTTCCTCCCTGTCTCTTCGACCGGACATCTGATCCTTACAGCTCACATACTCGGAATTCCCCACGATGAATTTACCAAGAGCTTCGAGATAGCCATCCAGCTCGGCTCGATCCTGGCGGTTGTATTCCTCTATATGGAACGTTTTATAAGGGACTTCGAGACATGGAAGAGGATCATGCTCGCCTTCATTCCCACGGGCCTTGTAGGCTTTGCCCTTTACAAGGTCATAAAGGGATACCTGATAGGGAACGATCTAATCGTTGTGATAAACCTCTTCCTCGGCGGTATAGTGCTGATACTGGCGGATAGATACTGTGAAAGGTTCTGCTATCTGCGGGACATTGGAGAACTGCCTTTAACGAGAGCTCCCCTTATAGGTCTCTTCCAGGCCCTTGCGGTGGTTCCGGGCGTTTCCCGTTCGGGGGCAACCATAGTAGGTGGTATGCTGATGGGACTATCGAGGAAGAGCGCTGCGGAGTTTTCCTTCATCCTCGCTGTTCCCACGATGCTTGCCGCAACTTTATACGATCTTCTCAAGACGGGAGGCAGTTTTGAGGGAGATCAGTGGGAGCTTCTGGGAGTGGGCTTTTTGACCGCCTTTATAACCGCCATGCTGACCGTAAAGGCCTTTCTTAGATTTCTCAATTCCCACGGATTTACTATCTTCGGTGTGTACAGGATGGTGGTAGCTGTTCTCTACGCGGTCATCTTCCTCCTGTAGCGGATCCGGGAGAGCTTCACTATCGTAAACACCACCGTTCCCACGAAGCCGAGCATACCCACGAGGAAGAGATGCCCCCTGAACTTCTCCGGTAGGGCTATCTCACCTCTTGCAATTCTTAGGGCGTTTGCGAACTCGATCCTATCAAAACTGACACCATACATATACTTGCGTATGATCATGTCCTTATCCAGGAAGACTATGAGGTTGGGATGAACGAACTGCCTATCCGGAAGGGTAGCAAAGCGAAAGTCTATGGCATCGAGAAGTTCAAAGAGCTTGGATTTGTCCTTAACCAGAACAACCGTCCAGCCTTCTCCGAGTCCGTGCTCCCTCTTAAACCTTTTTAGATCCTCCACCGTATCCTTCGGATCGAAGGTCAGGCTGATAAGGTAGAAATCTCTTCCCGGCTGTCCAAAGAGTTTTATCGTTTTCTTCAGGCTTTCCGTTATTATCGGGCAGGCGGAGGTGCAGTGGGTATATATGGGACTGAGGATAACCGGCTTTCCCTTGAGCTGGTAAAGGTGGAACTTTTTACCGCTGGAGTCTACAAGGATCACATCGGGGACAGGGTTCCCCAATGTTCTGTCCTCGTTGGGAGGTATGCCTGTGCCTCCCGTCTGTGCGAATAGGAAGGAGAGGAAAAGTAGAAGGAGGGGGACGAAGGGAGCGAGAAAGCGCATTTTAATTACCCTCCTTCATGGAAAGCTCCTTGGTTTCAGCCTCGGTCTGCTGGATCTGTTTTAGGGGAAGGGGAAACTTCTCGTTGTAAGCGGGCGAGTTGTAGAAGACTCCCCTCTGGGTGACGTCGTAGAGGGGCGGTATGTAAGAAAGAACCGCCAGTAGGACCGCCGCTACCGTCCAGCCCTTGAGGTTGTTCAAAACAGGCGTGGGAGCGTCGTGGTAGGCCTGTGCTATGGGGAATTCTATCTGAGGTTCCCTGACCCTGCGGGAGAGGAGGGTTCCGAAGAAGGCTACCAGGAACAGGACAAAACCTATGCCCAGCAGTGCACCGCCGACCACCGAGAGTTGGGCATAACCAACCCACTCGGGTCTGTATAGGGGGGAGTCAGGGTTCAGGTAGGTCAGTCCAGCGTTGGTCCGCCTCGGGAAGCCTTCGAGGGCACCCCCAACCATCATGGCGTAGGAGAACATGAACATCCCCTGCATCCAGAAGTAAGGAGCCAAGGCTGCGAGGCCTTTAAACTTCACATCCGTTCCCCTGAGCTTTGAAACCATGTAGAGGGACATTCCGAGGAAGGTCAGAAGCACGAGACCTCCCACCGTGGTGTGAAAGTGCCCCGGAACGTAGGCTGTGTTGTGAACCGCAAGGTTCAGATTGTAGGAGGCGTTAACTATTCCGGTTATACCTCCGAAAAAGAAGAGAACAAGACCAGCAAAGAAGTAGGAGAAGAGCCATTTATCTCCTTCGAGTCTCAGGTAGGGCAGGCGTGTCCACCAGTAGAACTTGGAGTCTCTGACGGAAGGATCTTCAGCCTTGGCGGAATATTCGAGGGAGGCGGCAACGGTGAAGGCGGTTATCAGGCTCGGGAGGGCAACACAGAAGGTAAATATCGCATGTATCAGCTTCCAGGCGTTGCTTATTCCCGGTTCGGTGAACTGATGGTGTAGTCCTACAGGTAAGGAGAATAGAAGAAAGAGTATGAAGGCCAGCCTCGCCGCTGGGTCCGAATAGAGCTTACCCTTCTCGGAGGCTATCTTGGGAAGCATGGTGTATAGCATCACGTATGCGGGTAGAAGCCAGAAGTAAACTACAGGGTGTCCGAAAAACCAGAAGAGGGTCCTTGCCAGCAGGGGATTTATCTCCTCCACCCAGCCCACCGAGAGGGGGAAAAGCTGAAACAGTATCTCTATGGCAACGGGGATAACCATTATGGTCCAGAGTATGTGGTTCACGAAAACTCCGAACACGGCGAGAGGGAGCTTTTTATCCGGGTTCTCTTTCTTCCAAGAGATCGCGTTCGGTATCCAATCAAGGAAGAAGGGAATCAATGACCCTACCACCAAAACAACGGTTCCTATGTAGAAGGTCCAGTGGGCTATGAGGGGAGGGTAGAAGGTGTATAGAACGGTTGCCTTCTTTGTAAACATGGCCCAGGCGGCCATGAGTGTTCCGCCCACCATCAGGATCCAGGAGAGCCACTGGACCGCAGGCCTTAGAGGTTTCTTCAAAAGGTAAAGAACAACAGCGTTTCCGAAGGCAACCGCAAAGAAGGTTGTGAAAACTATCGCGTTTATAACCCCGTGTAGGGTGAGGCCCTGATAGTAGTCTATCCCTAAAAAGGAGTCCGCCTTGATTATGCCCGCTCTGTATAGAACCTGCATAACTCCGTGGTATATACCGAAAATGAGAAGAAGTATGGGAAAAACTATTTCGCTGAGTATTATGAACCTTATGCCTCCTTCTACTCTCATCTTCTCACCTCCTTATCTGACAACTATCCTTCCCTGCATGGCCTGGTGCCCCACACCGCAAAATTCGTGGCAGACTACGTGGTAAACGCCCGGTTTTTCAAACCTGTATCTGGCGTAGTTCACGGTTCCGGGTATGGCCATAAGATTTACTGTGGTCCCGTTTATGTGCATGCCGTGGACCACATCCGCGGAGGTAAGGTATATATCCACCACAGAGCCAGCGGGTATCTCTATCTCCGTGCTTCCTTGGTTGAAGTCGAAATACCACATCCTTGCCACAACGTGAAGTTCGTATCTGTCAGGAGCGTGTTTTATAAGCCTGCCTTCCTTGAAGGGCTGGACGTCCGTTATGCATGTGGGCAGGTCGATCTTGAGGCCCTTAGCCGCATAGACTATCAGCGTGAAAAAGAATAGAAGGAGAATTACAGCAATCGTTAAAGCGTTTCTCTCCGCCCTGTCCATCTCCACACCTCCTCAGTCCGCGAAGGAGAGAAGCAAAAGGTAAACCAGTCCCCACAGGAAGACGTAAAAACCTATCATCAGCAAGAAGAAGCTCACCGCTCCTGATGGAAAGAAGTCCTCTCTCTCTCCCATGGTGCAACCTCCTGTTAGTTAGTATTACCTAACTGATTAAAATTATAAGCTTGTAATGTAAAAATTCAAGGAGATTTTAAGCTGATTTTTTAATCACAAATTAGTTTTTTTGAAAGAAGAGAGGGGCTGAGCGCCCCTCAAAGGGAACGGCTCAGGAGGTTGCTCGGGATCTAAAAGGCGGGAGGCGCACCGTATTTGTAAGGGTGGTAGTCGGGTTCTACCTTGGGGTGCTCCTCACCGAAGTTGTCCACGGGAGCGGGAGATGCTATCCTCCATTCAAGAGACTGAGAATTCCACGGGTTGTCCGGAGCCTTCTCACCACTGAGGAGACCTTTGATGATCCCTATTGTGAATACGAGAACTCCGAGACCGAGTATAAAAGCACCCACGGTCTGTATATGGTGGAGGGTAACCCACTCGGGTATGGGAGGATAGTCAGGATACCTTCTGGGATTGCCGAGCATACCGACTACCATCTGGAAGAAGTAGAAAAGGTTGGCCCCTATGAACACAAGCCAGAAGGAAAGCTTTCCGAAGCCTTCGGGATACATCTTTCCGGTCATCTTTGGGAACCAGTAGATTATCGCTCCGAAAAGTCCGAGGGTTAAAGCCATTCCAAGAACGTAATGGAAGTGCCCAACTATGAAGAGGGAATCGGATATTCCCAGGTCTATGGCAACCATAGCGTTGGGTATACCGGTCAGACCACCGATCAGGAACATGAATATTCCACCGAGAGCATAGAGCATGGGGGACCTGAGTATTATTGCCCCGCCATGGAGAGTTCCCATCCAGTTGAAGATCTTTATACCTGTGGGAACCGCTATTAGTATGGTGGTGTAGGACATTATCACCCTTATCCAGTCGGGAACTCCCGAAACGAACATGTGGTGTATCCAGACCATAAAGCTGAGAAGCGTTATGCCCCACACGGCGAAGATCATGGTCTTGTATCCGAATAGGGGTCTTCTCGCAAAGGTGGGAACTATCTCGGAGAAGAAACCGAATACAGGAAGTATCTGAACGTAAACGACCGGGTGGGAGTAGAACCAGAAGACGTTCTGGTAGAGGAGGGGATCACCGCCTTTCGCGGGATTGTAGAAGTTAGTTCCGAGATACTTGTCCAGGAGGAGCATGGTAACCGCACCTGCGAGGGAGGGCACTCCGACGAGCTGTATCACGTTCGCCGCTATGAGACAGTGGACGAACATGTTCGTGTTCCAGAAGTGGATGCCGGGCGCCCTCATCTTTATGTAGGTGGTTATAAAGTTCACCGCGGTAGCTATGGAGGAGATACCGATCAGGTGGATTATGAACACATACATAGCGGTGACGCCCGCATCACCAGTGGTGGAGTAGGGGGGGTATCCGGTCCACATCATCTTTATGTGGTTTCCGGGTATGAGGGTCAGAAGGACGAGAACGCTCGCTCCGAAGAAGGCCCACCAGCTGAGGGCATTGAGCCTCGGGAAGGCCACATCCTTGGCACCTATCATCAGCGGTAGCAGGAAGTTCCCGAAACCACCTATGTGGGAGGCTATCGCCCACCACAGGAGCAGGACCGCACCGTGTCCCGTCAGCAGGTAGTTGTAGAAGTCGGGCTGGACATACTGGATACCGGGAGAGGTCTGCTCGAGCCTTATGATCAGGCCGAAGAGACCAGCCACCAGGAAGAAGATGTAGGAGGTGGTCAGGTAGAGGATACCTATCTTCTTGTGGTCTGTGGTAAAGAGCCACTCCTTTAAACCTGCACCGAAGTAGGGAACCGGTATAGCCTCTCTCATCTCACAACCTCCTTAAAGATTCCCATCTATTTGAGAAGGCTTGTTAGCGACGTTGGTTTCGCTCTTCAGCCAGAGGGCGAACTGCTCCGGAGGAACCACCTTTAGCTTGGTGAACATGTGGGAGTGTCCTGTTCCACAGAATTCCCTGCAAAAGACCCAGTACTCACCGGGCTTGTTGATCTGGAACCAGAGGTGTGTGATCCTACCGGGGACCATGTCTTCAGTTATTCTCGCGGGCTTAACGTAGAATGAGTGTATTACATCCAAGGAGGTAAGAAGGGCCTTCACAGGTTTCCCTGCGGGGACGACTATCTTTTGATCTTCGGGAATCTCGTAGCTTGAGGGGTTAAAGGATGTAACCACCGTCTTTATGGTGTTTCCCTTCTCATCGAGATACTCAACCTGCCATCCCCACATGAAACCCGTAACCTTGATGGTCATGGCATCCGGGGGAGCGGTTCTCTGCTTTTTGAAAACCGCAAAGGAATATGTAGCGAGGACGAGGACTATTATGGTAGGGACTATTGTCCAGAGGGCTTCCAGTCCCCAGTGGCCGTGCTTCTCGTGGTCTCCTATCTCCCTAACGCCGGGTTTGAACCTATACTTCATTATGAAATACAGGCCCGGTATGGCCACGATCACGTAGATAACCACCGCGACCACAAGCCACACGGTTACCGCTTCACTCCACCACTTGGCAGGATAGGCAAACACCTGCTCCATCACTGCACCTCCCTTTTAACTAACTTGCTCGATATAAAAGCGAGCAGGATCACGCTTCCAAGAGCGGCAAACCCCACACCGCCGAAGATGATCGTAGGATTGACCACAAAGGTACTCCTCGAAGGATCGTAGGTGTAGCAAACCAGTAGGGCAAGATCCACCACCGAATTTGTAGATATCCTTCCGCCTTCCGCCTCCGCGAGAGCTATCCTTATGTCCCTCTCTTTGGGGTTTATTCCGAAAAGGTATCTTGTAATTCTCCCGTCTGGAGCGAGGAAGATGTAAACGTTAGTGTGAACGAAGGTTTTGTCCCTCTCCGAGTAGAAGAACTTGAACCCTACGCTGTTTGTTAGCGTTTCTACATCATCTTCGGGAATCAGACCGAAAACCCACTGAGCTGTGAAGGGACCGTGGATTTCCTTGAACTTCTTCAGGGTTTCGAGGGTATCCCTCCTGTCAAAGGAGAGGACCAGAACGTTGAAATCTCTGTTCCGGAGGGATTCTGAACTCTTTACGAGTTTGTTGAGGTTGTCTATCCTTATAGGACAGGATCCTTCGCAGGTATAGTAGGAAAAGAGCAATATCGTCGGCTTACCTGAAAGAAGGTCATACAATTTAATTCTCTTCCCGTTCTCCAGAATCACATCTGTGTTAGCCACAAAACCTCCGAGATACTTTTTCTCGTCTATCTTCAGCATCGCAGGATCGAAGAAGTCTTCCCTAAGCACGTTGTTAGCACCCACCGCTTCCGCAAGCACCGCACCCGCACTTATAAGGAGAGCTATCAGCAGATTCACCATCATATCGCCGCAGACCCTACCAGGTATGCGGTTCCCGCAACGAGCATCCACATAACGTCTACAAAGTGCCAGTATGCGGAGACCGCCTTCATCATGGTAGGCTTGTCTTTGTTCATTTTACCGGTAGCGAGGAGCCACATGGCGTAGATCTGCGTTATAAGTCCCACGAGAACGTGAGAGGTGTGCAGTCCGGTAAGCGCGTAGAATCCGGTTCCATAAGCGTTCGCGCTGAGTGTGAAACCCTCACTCCACAGGTGCATCCATTCCCTCATGTGCAGGACTACGAAGAGTCCACCCAGAACGAAGGTTATGAAAGTCCACATGAGAGCCTTTCCGTTGTCACCCTCCTCCTCAAGGGCGAGTTCGGCCTTGAATATAGTGAAACTCGAAGCCCAAAGTATGAGGGTCAGTATACCGGCCATACCGAGGCTTATACCCTCCGGGACCCACTCGTGCCACTTGTCCGCGTGTGCGGTTCTTGCCATCCAGAAGTAGGCGAATATGGTTCCGAATATGACTATCTCCGATAGGATGAAGGAGAGTATTCCGAGCCAGCCATAGCCCTCGTCCCTGTCCACCTGGAAGTGTTCGTTGGCCCATCCGGCAGCTCCCACCAAGATGAACACCAGACCTATCCCCCCAAGGACTAGTCCGGGCATCTGCATGCCGTAGTGGAAAAAGAGGGTAAAGGCTATTGGTATGAGCAGGGTCCCTATCCCTATCGGGAAGGGCCAGATACTGGTTTCGTGGTGCGGATGATGAACAGCCTCATGTGCCATCTCAGTCCCTCCTTACCAGAAACCTGACCTAAATCAGTTGACAAATATCATATCCTTTGGGAGTCTTTCATGCAAGCACTTTTTGTCAAAAACTGAGTATAAAGTCAATAATTCTTTTTCCCTGGATGTGAAGGTTGAAAAAGTATGTTAGTTAGTATGTATTAACGATCCATATATAAGTCACTTTAAAAGCTACAAAAATTGCACTAATATATGCTTTCAAGCCCTGGATATTTAGGGCTTGTAAATTTTATTTGGCTAAAGATCTCGTGTGGCTATATAATTAAAGTTAGCACTTACTAAGCAAAACCGGAGGTGTGAGATGAGCAAGCGGGTAGTGATAATAGGAGGCGGTGTAGGAGGCATAGCGACAGCCTACAACCTGAGAAAGCTGGACAGGAACCTGAATATAACAATAGTATCCAACAGACCCTACTTCGGATTCACTCCGGCCTTTCCGCATCTTGCCCTTGGATGGAGGAAGTTCGAGGACATAACTGTCCCTCTTGCTCCCCTGCTTTCTAAGTTCGGAATCGAGTTCGTAAGTGAAGCAGCGGAGAGCATAGATCCGGACGCAGGCAAGGTAAAGACTAAATCCGGTAAAGAGATTGAGTACGACTACCTGGTCATAGCCACGGGGCCTAAGCTCGTATTTGGTGCTGAGGGACAAGAGGAAAACTCTACTTCCGTGTGCACCGCGGAGCACGCTATGGAAACCCAGAAGAAGCTCGAGGAGTTCTATCAGAATCCCGGTCCTGTGGTGATAGGTGCTATCCCGGGAGTGAGCTGTTTTGGGCCTGCCTACGAGTTCGCTTTCATGCTGAACTACGAGCTTGTGAAGAGAGGCATAAGGCATAAGGTTCCCATAACCTACGTAACATCGGAACCTTACATAGGACATCTCGGCCTCGGAGGTGTAGGTCCCTCCAGGAGGATGATGGAGGACCTCTTCGCGGAGAAGGATATCAGGTATATAACGAACGTGAAGGTTACAAAGATAGATAAAGATAAGGTTGTTTACGAAGATCTCAACGGGAATACCCACGAGATAGAGGCCAAGTTCACCATGTTTATGCCCAGATTTCAGGGGCCGGACGTGGTAGCTTCCGCGGGAGACAAGGTGGCCAACCCTGCCAACAAGATGGTCATAGTGAACAGGTGCTTTCAAAACCCTACCTACAAGAACATATACGGAGTAGGCGTAGTTACTGCCATACCTCCGGTGGAAAAGACACCCGTGCCCACCGGAGCACCCAAGACCGGCCAGATGATAGAGGGAATGGCCATGGCGGTGGCGCTCAACATAGTGAACGACATACACAACTCTCCCGACAGATACGCTCCTACCTTGGCGGCGATATGCATAGCGGACATGGGCAAGGAGGCGGCGGGTTTCATAGCCAATCCCGTTATACCTCCTAGGGCTTGGGTCAAAACGAAGAAGGCCAAGTGGGTCCACTACCTCAAGACCGCCTTCGAAAAATACTTCCTCTGGAAGGTGAAGAGAGGAGATATAGCCCCCTGGTTCGAGGAAAAGGTTCTGGAACTGGTTCTGCGCATGAAACCGGTGGAACTCTGTAGGGAGTGTGAGGGATCTCCCGGCTCAAGGTGTTGAGGGAGGTTTCCTCCACTTTATACTTTATAAGCCATGGCGGGCACGAGAGAGAAGATCATCAAAACGGGCGCTCAGATAATAGCCCATGAAGGGCTGAAGATGTTCACCGCGAAAAGGATAGGGGAGAGGCTCGGTATATCGGACGCTGCCATTTTCAAACACTTCCCCAGCATGGACAGCATAGCGGAGGAGATAATAGGCAGATACACTACCGAATGCCTCAGGAGAACTGAGAGGGCTATAAGGGAAGGGGCTGACGCGGTGGAGAAACTCTCCCTGATAATAGAGGGTCACATAGACCTCCTCGAAGAGACGAGGGGCGTCACACCGGTTCTCTGCTTTGAGTTCTCGAGGAGCAACAAAAAGAAGCTAAAGAAGATGATCTTTGACTTCCTGAACGCTTACGCAAGTAAGGTAGGAGATGTTATATACGAGGGTATACAGGAGGGGACCATAAGGAAGGACATAGATGTGGAAGAGGTCAGCTTCTCCTTCATAGGATTTATGCAGGCCAAGGTCTTCCAGTGGTTCATAAGGGGGAGGAGAGGGAAGATCGTCAAGGACAGGGAGTCGGTTAAAAAGATGCTCCTCGAGGGCCTTGTTATCCACCGACCCTGAACATCTCCACCTTGGGAGCCCTTTCCCTCAGAGAGAACCTGATTTCGGAGTATCTATCCTCCCTATTCTTCCAGATGTCTTCCAGACTACTGATTATCTCTTCATCACTCGCTCCGCTTCTGAGCAAACCTTTTACATCAAAACCCTTCTGAGAAAACAGGCATGTAAAGAGCTGACCGTCCGCGGACAGCCTGAGCCTCGTGCAACTCCTGCAGAAGGGTCTTGAGACTGAGGCCACCACGCCAAACTCAAGTCCCGTGTCCTTGTAGCGGAACCTGATAGCGGTCTCGCTCCCTTCTCTGCCGATCTCCTCCACCGGATACCTTTTAGAAATAAGGTTTATTATCTCTTCCGCGGTGACCACTCTGTCCATGCTCCATCCGTTGAGGGTTCCCACATCCATATACTCTATGAACCTCAAAACAAGCCCCTTCTCCCTGCAGAATTCCGCTATATCCAGTATCTCGTCCTCGTTCACTCCCCTGACTACAACTGTGTTTATCTTTACGGGATAAAAACCTGCTTCAACTGCCGAATCTATACCTTCTAAAACTCTGTCGAGGTCTACATACTTGCCGACAATCCTGGGGAACTTCTCCCTTTTAAGAGTCAGAAGGCTCACGGTTATCCTCTTCAGACCTTTTTCCTTGAGAATCTCCGCCTTCTCAGCCAATCTGTATCCGTTCGTTGTCAGAGCTATATCTTTAATCCCACCTACACTACTCAGCATCTCCACAAGGTTCTCCAAGTGTGCCCTGACGAGAGGTTCTCCCCCGGTTATCCTGACCTTCTTCAAGCCAAGGGGTATCAGAAGCTTTACGAGCCTTGTTATCTCTTCGTAGGTAAGAAGGTCCTTTCTGTCCAGGAACTCTATGTCCTTATCGGAGGGCATACAGAAGAAACATCTAAAGTTGCACCTGTCCGTTACAGAGATCCTCAGATCCCTGAATTCCCTTCCGAGTTTGTCGATCATATCAGGCTCCTAAGACCCACTCACCCTTACCGGAGTTGAAGACTTCTTTCTTCCATATGGGAACCCTCTTCTTGGTCTCGTCCACCGCGTACCTGCAGGCCTTAAAAGTCTCCTCCCTGTGCCCTCCGAAAACGACCACCAGGAAAGAAGGTTCTCCTACAGGAACAACGCCGAGCCTGTGGTGGATGAAAACCTCTTTAACTCCAAACTTTTCCAGGGTCTCTTCCCGTATCCTCTTCATTTCTTTTAGGGCCATTTCGGGATAGGCTTCGTAGTGAAGTTCCTTAACGTCTCCGTCTTCGGGTGCACTGCGCGGAATGCCCAGAAAGACCACGGAAGCTCCGCACTCGGGGGGAACTTGAAATTGGGAGAGTATCCTTTCCGCCCCAAACCATTCGTGTCCCAAGTAGATCTTAGGAACCATATCCGCCTCCATATGACATATATGTCATAAATTAAGCCTTTAAAATCTTCTAACAAGTCCCTTTGCATCTCGAGCTTTTTGTATAATTTTTCAAATAATAAGAGCTTAAGGAGGGGTATATTGGAAGCTCAGGCTGTTCAGGCGAGAGAGGTAAGGCTTATAGACATAATCCAAAAGGCGGTCCGTATGAATGCCAGCGATATACACATAACCTCCGGGGCGAAACCCGCTATCCGTGTAGATGGGAACATAGTCTTCCTAAATGAGTTCCCTGTTCTAACGCCCGATATGACACAAAAACTTGCTTACTCGGTTATGTCTGAAAGGCACAGGAAGACTTTGGAAGAGAGAGGGCAGGTAGATTTCTCTTTTGGTGTGAAAGATATAGGTAGATTTAGAGCTAACGTCTTCTATCAGAGAAGCTCCGTGGCTGCTGCTTTTAGGAGGCTCCCCTATAAGATAAGAACGGTAAGCGAGCTGGGGCTGACCGAAAAGGTTTTAGAGCTTTGCCACAAGAGTATGGGTCTTATTCTTGTTACAGGACCAACTGGATCTGGTAAGTCCACAACCCTTGCAGCGTTGATAAATTACATTAATGAGAATTTCCCTTACCATATAATCACTATAGAGGATCCCGTTGAATATATATTCCAGCATAGAAAGAGCATAGTCAACCAGAGGGAGATAGAGCAAGACGTCTACTCCTTTGCGGAAGCTTTGAGGGCTGCTCTGAGGGAGGACCCGGACGTCATCCTCGTGGGTGAAATGAGAGATAGAGAGACCATAGAGACCGCTCTCAGGGCTGCGGAAACAGGTCACCTTGTCTTTGGAACCCTGCACACGAACACTGCTATATCAACTATAACGAGGATAGTAGACATATTCCCTGCGGAACAACAGGAGCAGATAAGAGTCCAGCTTTCATTCACCCTTCAGGGAGTCATATCCCAGAGGCTTCTTCCCAAGGTTGGGGGTGGAAGGGTTCTCGCCTACGAGCTTCTTATTCCCAACTCAGGTATAAGAAACCTGATAAGGGAGAACAAGCTCCAGCAGATATACTCCCTCATGCAGAGCGGTCAGATAGAGAGCGGTATGCAGACGATGAACCAGAGCCTATTCAAGCTCTACAAGGCGGGATATATAACTTTGGATCAAGCTCTGAGGGCTTCTCCCGATGTAAAAGAGCTTGAAAGAATGCTCGGGATGAAGAGGGGGGCATGATAGATGCCGAGATACAAGGTTAAAGCCTACACGGAGGAGGGGAATCTTATCGAAGATGTAATAGAGGCTCCCAGCTTTAATGATCTCGTAGAGAAGGTAAGGGAGAGGGGGCTTCACTTTATAAACGCGGACGAGATCGCAGAGGAAGCTCCTAAGGAGGAGAAAAAGGAAGAGAAGAAGAAGAAGGCCGGGATAACTCTATTCGGAGGTATAGGCGACAGAGACATAGCCCTTTTCTGTAGACAGCTTGGAGCTATGGTGAATGCGGGTGTGGGGATCATAGATGCCCTCGAGATAGTCGCGGACCAGATGCCTAATAAGAAATTAGCGGAAGCTTTGGCTGAGGTCGCGCAAGATGTTGGTGCTGGGAGATCTCTTTCCGACGCTATGGCTGTCAGATCTGATGTATTCCCGGAGCTTGTGATAAACCTTGTAGCGGTTGGTGAGGAGACCGGTGAACTCGACAAGGCGCTCCTGAGGGCTTCTGAGTATTACGAAAAGCTCGCTATGATAAAGAGCAAGATAAAGAGTGCCTCCTTCTATCCTGTATTCGTTCTTGTAGTTGCAACTGCTATAGTTGTCGGTATTCTATACTTCCTTGTTCCCACATTTGCGGATATATATAAAAGCCTGGGCGGTTCTCTCCCCCTGCCCACTCAGATGTTGATAAACGCTTCCAACGCACTCAGAAACAATATGCTTTTCATAATTGGATTTATTGTAGCTTTTTCAGTTGCATTCAGATTAGCCTACACAAGGAGCTATGGTTTCAGAAAGGCGGTTCATGCGTTTATGCTTAGAGCACCAAAGTTTGGAGATCTTGTTCTGAAGAGTGCTATGGCCAAATTTGGCAGAACCATGGCTACCATGTTTGCAAGCGGTGTCTCTATAGAACGTGCCCTTGAGATAGCGGGCAAAGTGGCGGGGAACCTTGTGATAAAGGAAGCTGTTGATAGGGTTCAGAAGGATGTTACCGAAGGACAACCCATGTGGGCTTCTATGGAGAAGACAGAGCGTTTTCCGAGGCTTATAATCGCGATGGTTAAGGTCGGGGAGGAAACGGGAAGACTCGACGAAATGCTCGACACAATAGCGAGATTTTACGAAGATGAGGTGGACAGAGCTGTTGAAGGATTGATAACACTAATAGAACCTCTCCTTATAGTAGTTCTCGGTAGCATAATAGGGCTTATACTTATAGCTCTCTACATGCCCATATTCAAGATGGGTGAGCTGATCAAGTGATCCTTAGATAGACCTTGTCAAGGAGTTTTTTTAGTTCGGGAGGTTCTTTGCCAAAGAGGTCTCGAAGGATGGTCAAGGTCTCCTCATAAATCCGCTTCGCTTTGTCCCTGGCATCTCTTTCTCCCAAAATTTCGCAGAGGCCATCCCTGTCGAGTATATCGTCCGTTATCTGGAAGAGCAGGCCTACCATCCTTCCCGCCTGTTCGAGATTCGGTAAAAGGTCCGATCTCTTTGAAACTACGCCCGCGGACATGAAGCAGGCTTCAAATAGGGCAGCGGTCTTGAGTAAATTCACCCTTTCCAGGTCCTTTTCGCCGGTTATGTCCAGCACCTGACCACCGACCATACCGCCCGCCCCGGACTTTCCCGCTATCACGCTTATAAGCTTTAACACCTCGGATTCGGATAACGTTCTGAAGTTCCGAACGTCTGATAGAACCTCGAAGGCGTAGTTCAGCAGGGCATCTCCCGCAAGTATGGCTATTGATTCCCCGTATTTGACATGGCAGGTGGGAAGCCCCCTTCTAAATTGATCGTTATCCATTGCTGGCAGGTCGTCGTGTATGAGCGAGTAGTTGTGGATAATCTCTATGGCACATCCTGCGGTTATGGCGTCCTCCTCGTTCCCTCCCAGAGCACTCGCCACCGCGACGGTAAAAAGGGGCCTTATCCTCTTCCCCTGCTGGAACAGATAGTAGGACATGGCCTCCCTGAGTATTTCTGGTCCGGGCGGATTGAACAGCTCTCTAAGTCTTTTCTCTATCCTCTCTTTCCAGAGGGAAATCTTATCCATAGGCTTTAAAATTTTACAGAGATCATTAGGGAGAGGCGGATTGAAGGTAGGTATATTTGACTCGGGCGTAGGAGGCCTTACCGTTCTCAGGGCCATAAGAGAAAGGTTCAGCAATCTGGATCTCGTTTACCTGGGTGATACCGCGAGGGTCCCTTACGGGAACAGATCCCGGGAGACGGTTATAAGATACAGCCTGGAATGTGCGGAGTTTTTGATATCCAAGGGTGTGGAGGTCCTCGTGGTCGCCTGTAATACCGCGAGCTCCCAGGCGATAGATGTTCTCAGGGAAAACTTCCCTGTTCCTGTCTTGGGAGTGGTAGAACCGGGCGTGAAAAAGGCCCTGGAAAGCACCAGCGGTAGGATCGGTGTTATAGGAACTCAGGCGACGGTCAGGAGCGGTGCCTATCAGAAACTTTTGGAAAGGTCGGGTGCGGAGGTTTTTTCCAAGGCATGTCCTCTCTTCGTTCCCCTCGTGGAAGAGGGGCTGTTGGAGGGAGAGATACCGGAAAAGGTAGTGGCCATGTATCTTCAGGAGTTTAAGGAAAAGGGAATAGACACCCTAATCCTCGGTTGCACCCACTATCCGCTCCTTAAAAAGCTTATCCAGGAGTTTCTCCCCGGCGTAAGGGTGGTGGACTCCTCCGAAGCTGTCGCTGTGGAGCTTGAGAGTGTGGTAAAGAACGAAGGCTCCGGAGAAACCGAGCTTTATTTTACCGACAGATCTCAGAACTTGGAGAGCCTGCTGGAGATAATACTGGGTGAGCCTGCGAAGGCCCGTATCCTCGGGGAAGATCTCAGCCGAGTATCTGAACGAAACTCTCTTTCTTGAGCTTACTTATTATTCTCTTCTTTTCCTCCTCTATCTTTCTGCTGAGGATCTCTTTCCTTATCTCGTCCTCGCTCCTACCCGAAAACACCCTTACGGTTCTGAGAACCTTCGCCAGGTATATTCTATCTTCATCCTCCGCTATGGCGAGATCTCCTTCCCTGGCCCTCCAGACCTCCCTGTCGAGGGGATCCACCAGATCACCCCTTCTAACTTTGAGCCTCTCCACCTCAGTTCCAAGGGCTTTAGCTACCTCTTTTAGGTTCGTTCCCTTCTCCTCTATAAGCTTCAGGAGTTTTTCCTTGTCCTTTTTATCTATCACGAGGAGTTCTATCTCTTTTAGGAACTTTACCTCTCCATGCTTCAGCCTTTCAAGTTCTATCTCTATCTCTGAAACGTCTATCCTGCTCGAGAGATACTCCCTGAGTCCGAGTGTAGAAGCTACCTCCACTCTAAGGAAGTTCCTGAGGTCCTCGATTGTGAGGTTCTCCTTACGCAGTTCCTCGTAAAGTTCTTCCACGCTCTTGTTGTTGGAGGTAGCTATGTCCTTTATAAGCTGATCTATGTAATCTTCGGGTATGTTGAGGCCCTGCCTGCTGAGGAACTGAGCTATAAGATGTTTTTCTACGAGTATATCTATGAGCTTCTTTCTGTCCTTTATCCCGTAGAATATGCTCGCTACCTTCAGCTCGCTTTCGAGGATGGGTTCACCGTTCACGTTGGCCACCACCCTGTCCAGTAGCTGGCCAAAGCCTATATTAAGGACAAGCAGTAGAAGTATCAGAGTTCCTTTAAGTAGACCTCTAGCCTGTAGTTTCTGAGAACACTTCTGAACCATCTTTTAAAGACCTCCTCCTTCTTCATTTTAAGGATCTTTTGCCTAACCCTGTCCCTAACCTCCGAGAGGGGTAGCTGGCCCGCCCTCCGCCTGTCGAGCACCTTGAGAATAAGGTATCCAGCCTCGAATCTTATGGGCTTCGATACCCTTCCCACCCTGTAGGGCCACAGCTTCTTCCTTATCTTCTTGGGAAGGGCGTGTATGGAATACCATCTCTCCCTGCCCACGGTTATGCCAGTCTTTGGAAGTTCTCTCCCCTCTTTGAGAGCCTTGTATGCCTTCTCCGCGGTTTTCCTGTCCTCCGCTACCACTCTGAGAAGTTTCACCTGGTCCGGATAGCGAAACTCTCTTTTATTAAGCAGGTAGTAAGCTCTTATCTCTTCCTCCTTCACCCTCACGTCCTTGGTTATGTGGTTCTCCAGCTTGTGTGTTAAGATCTCCCACCTTGCCATATTCAAAATGGTATCGCTCGGTCTCCTAACTCCCCACCTGCGAAGCTGTCCTCTAATCTCCTCTTCGGAGACCCGTATGCCCAGGTCGAGGGCGACATCTTCGATGATTATTCCCTTTAGATACTCGAAGAGAAACTTCCTCCTGTCCTCTTTTCTCGGTTTTCCGGGGTTGAAGTGAAGTATCTCCTTCCAGTAGTTTCTGAAAGCCCTTTCGAACTCCTCCTTGGTCAGTATCTTCCCGTTCACCCGTGCCACAACGTCCGAGAAGGATATTGATGAAGCCAGAACCAGGATGAGAAAAAGGAGCATTAATATAATTAAAGCAAAGTTGCAGGAGGGTAGGCATGGCGACCTTTTGCAGAACCTTAGTATTCACGCTTTTGCTTGCCTGGTCCTATATGTCTTTTGCCATAAGCGAGACCGCCACAATGAGTGCATCTGAGAGGAAGCTCATGGAGAGAGTCCTGTTTGATGAACTTAGGATAACAAGCATGGATGTAGACAAGGAGAAGTTGATGCTGAAGGTCTATAAGAAGATAAAGCCCATCCTCGGAGACAACTGGTTCGCTTTCTGGATAAGCAACGCCTCGTGGGCAAGGTCAAAGTTCAGCGACAGCGAATACAGGTTCGTCTACATCGTGATAAACAACGACAACAGGTTGAACCACTGTCTGATCGTCTACTATCCTTATCAGAAACAACTTGCCTTTATAGTGTCCGAGATGCCTATAGGGGATTCGGAGGTTGTTCTAAACAAATACAACGAACTTAAGAAGGACGAGAACTACAGGGTAATGCAGGACTCTCAGAATTACGCAGTCTTCGGACACAAAAAGTTTGTGGACTACGTGGGTCTTAGAGTTAAGGGGAAACACGGCATGGTCAACTACGTTTACGGAAGCATAATCGATGTGCCTACTATAGGGAACAAGGGGGAAAAGTAGACCTTCAGGAACTCCTGGGGTAAGTCCAGAGGGCTAAAAGGGGTAAAAGACCGAGGATAGCAAACGCACCGCTCCATACGAAGAGATCCTGGAAGGCGTAGGAGTAAGCTAACTTTGTCTGGAGCATACCCACGGTATAGTAGGCTTTGGCAACCGCTTCCTCCAATATGTGAGAGGTTCCGAGAAAGTGCTCGGTGAGGGCTTCTATCCTGCTTTTCACCTCCTGATAATTTATGGACTGGAGGGCGGATATCTCGTCGTAGTGAAATGAGGAGTTCCCCTTGATTATGTTGGTCGCTATCGCTGTTCCGAAAGACCCGCCTATGAACCTTATGTAGTCGAGCAGGCTGATGACCAGTATGGTCTTCTCCTCAAGGCCTCGGAGCGCTATAACTGTCACAGGGGCGAAGAAGAGACCCATTCCCATACCCATGAACGCGAGCTCGAGGGAAGCCTCCGTCTTAGGCGTGTATATGTCGTAATGTCTCATGAAGAGGAAAATCGATCCCAAGTAGATCACTATGGCTATCAGGAGGGTTCCTCCTGCGCTCCACCTATCGCTGAGAGCGCCCGCCACGACCGAAAAGACAGCTATGGAAAGGGCGAAAGGGAGCAGTAGTATACCGGTAGTGAGTGTGCTGAGGCCTTTCAGAAACTCAAAGTAGAGCGGTATGGCGTAGAAGAGAGCATACATGGAAAAACCCAGCACGAGCATGAATACAAGGAAGGACACGCTGAAGTTCACCCTCTTGAAAATAGAGAGATCTATCAGTCTGTTCCTTGCTTTAAGATCCGAGACCAGATATAAAGCGTAGCTCATTAGGGCGAGAAGTGTGAGGAAAGTTATTGAGTTTGAGGTAAACCACCCCCACTGCTGACCTTTTGAGAGGACCACGAGGGTGGAAACTGTCGCAACTGATATAAAGGTAAAGGAGATGAAGTTAAAGGGCAGAACCTTTCTTTCCGTAGAGACCTCTTTCAGGAAGAATAGGGAGGCGGTTGTAAGCACAATTCCCACGGGGACGTTTATGAAGAAGATCCAGTTCCAGTTGAGGTGCTCCGTGAGCCACCCACCGAGGGTCGGTCCAACCGCAGGTGCGAAGGATGCTCCGAGGCCGAAGACTCCCATGGCCACGCCCTTCTGCTCCGGCGGATAGATCGTAAAGAGGATCGCCTGGGCGGAGACTATTATCAGCGCTTCCGCAAGCCCCTGAACGGATCGGAAGATTATCATCTGATACAGTTCCGTGGACACACCGCAGAGATAACTGGAGAGGGCAAAGAGGGCTACCCCTACCACATACATGACTTTAAGACCGATAAGCTTCTCCATCCACTCTATCAGGGGCAAAGTCACCGCTGCAGCTATCATGTAAGCGGTCACCACCCACTGTATCCCGTAGAGATCCGTCTTCAGGGGAGCTATCATCTTGGGAAGGGCTATATCTACTATGGTGGTATCGAGGATAGCCATGAAGGCTCCCGCCATGACTATGAGAGTGTGGATAACAAGCTCACCTCCGCTGAAAGGAACTGACTGACTCATCAGTTATCAATTTTAACAGGAGGTGTAGAAGGGGCCAACTCTCCTTATCTTGCCCTCCATCTCAAGCTCGGTGAGCAGGGAGAGGGTTCCTTTGGAATCCTTTCTAAGAAAGGAGGCTATCTCCTGAAGAGATCTGGGTGTTTTTAGGAACTCATGAAGTTCGTCTCCCTTCTTATGTGTGGTAAAGATATCCTCAGCATCCCTTACGGGCTCAGCTTTGCCTTCCTTCAGTAGTCTGTAGCACCCTTCCCAGCTTGGAGAGCTTCCTATCCCTATGTGGACGTAAACCTTTTTGCGGTATGCATATGCGTAGTTGGCGGTTATCAGAGCCCCGCTTTTGCTTCCCGCTTCAGGGATTACGAGGAACTCCGATATACCAGCTATCAACCTGTTTCTCTTTGGGAAGGTATACCTGTCTCCCCTCTCCTCGGGGTCAAACTCGCTTATCAAAACGCCGTTTGATTTTTCTATCTTCCTGAAAAGGGAAGAGGTCGCTTTTAAAATCCCAAAACCGAGAATGCAAAGGGTGTATCCACCTTTTTCAACCGCGGAGAGGTGAGCTTTAGAATCTATTCCGGGTGCGCCTCCGGAGACCACCCCCCATCCCGCCCTAACACCTTCTCCTACCACTCTCTCCGTCCATCCGAGGGAGTATCCGGTAGGTTTTCTGGGTCCTACGAGGCCGAAGAGGGGAAAATCTTTCAGCACTCCTCTGTAAAAGAGCACGGGAGGTGGATCCGGTATGCTCTTCAGACCTTCAGGGTATTTTTCATCTTCCAAAGTAGTGAACTCTACCCCTTCTCTCTCCACAGCCTTCAGGATACGTTCTATATCTTCTTCCTTCAGGCCTCTTCGCTCGAGAACTGCCCTCGCCTTCCCTTTGCCCAAGACGCTTTCGAGCTCTTCCGTGTTTGCGTTCAGTATTCTTTCAGCACTTTTGAACCTTTCCCAGAGTTTTTTAATGCTCCTCTCCCCGATGCCCTCGATAGACTTCAGAATGAGCCAGCTGTAAAGCTTGTCCATATCTAACCTATATCATAGGTAAGCTCTTGTTTTCCTATAAGGATTTTCTTATATTGTTTAACACAACCGCTCGTGAGGAGGCAGGAGAATGTATTATGTCGCTCAGGTAATACGGGACGAATGCACAAAATACAACTGTAAGCAGTGCACCCTCTTCTGTCCGGAACCCAACACCCTTATGTATACCGATGAGGGGCATCACGCCTACGTCCAGACCGAAAGGTGTAAAGGGTGTGCCTTGTGCGTTTACGTGTGCTCAAACCTGCTCAAGAGGGACTCTATAGAGATGGTCTACGCGGAAAACAGGGACGTTGCGGGAGTCAGATAAATCTCAGGAGGTAAACTATGGCTAAGCTTGGACCGTCGGGATACTCACCCTATCCCGTCGCTATGTATGAAGGGATACTAACACCGCCTCCCGGTAAGGCCCTTCTCTTCAACGAGATAGTGGACGAGGAGATAGCTATGAGGGAGGCGGCCAAAGCGATGCTTACCAGGGAAAATCCCACCATATTCCCGGGCCCCCAGGTCCTCTACGCCTGGAACGAGGAGGCGAAGGAGAAGGCAAAGCTGGTGAGGAAGATAGCGGAAACCTTAGGAGCAAAGATCATACCCATGTACGACTACAGGCCCAAGTATCCTAAGATCGATCCCGAGAAGGAGATAAACCCCAACCATCCGAACCTCACCATATGGCACAACAACATAAAGGCCTGCATATTCGTCGGTGTCCACTGCCATTACGCGAACGTGGCTCTGAAGATAATAAGGGCGGAAACCGACTGCTTTACGATAGCGATGTGCGGTAACTCGGGACACGAGGATGCGATGATAACTCTCAGGGACCAGCACGTAGAGGAGCTTGAGAAGTTTATAAGGGTGGCGGAAGAGGTCAAGAAGGAGCTGGGCAAGTGATGGCTACCCAGACAAAGGTCTGGACTTACGAGGACTACCTAAAGCTCGAGGACGACAAGAGATACGAGATCATAGAGGGGGAGCTCATTGAGACGCCAGCTCCGAGTGTAACGCATCAGAGGCTTGTTAAGAGGTTGCTAAAATTACTCGACGAGTTCGTGGAGAAGAAGTCTCTTGGTGAGGTCTTCGTGTCACCAATAGACGTGATCCTCTCGGACACCAACGTGGTCCAGCCGGATCTTGTGTTTGTATCAAAGGAAAGATCGGACATAGTTCAGAACAGAGGTATATTCGGCGCTCCGGATCTGGTAGTTGAGGTAATATCTCCCTCCACGCTCAAGAAGGATACCGAAGACAAAAAGAGGATCTACGCGAGATTCGGAGTTAAAGAGCTCTGGCTGATTTTCCCTGGCGAGAAGGCCATCGAAGTATTCTCACTTAAAGGTGATGGTTACGAGGTGTGCTCTTTCGGTTATGAAAACGGCAGGGTAAAATCCTGCCTTTTAAAGGATTTTGAGCTAAATTTAGAAGAGCTTTTTAAGGAGGTGCAGTGATGCAGAAGACCGAGCACGTTCAATACAATAGAGCGGGGCAGAGAGTAGTTTCTCCCGATTACCTTCTCTTCGAAGCGCCCAGAGAGAAGCAGTTCATGACGGGATCCGAGGTCGTCAAAGAAGCTGTCAAGAGAGCGAGCGTGGATGCCTCCGTTTCCTACCCCATAACACCCCAGTCCGAAGCCGCGCACCTTATAGGAGAGCTCTGGGTAGAGGGATACGTGGGTGTCTACTTCAGAGGCGAGTCCGAGTTCGGCGTCATGTCCGAGATAGCGGGATGCGCAATGGCGGGAGCGAGGACGATTACAACCACATCCGGTCCCGGAACTCTAAGAGCTATGGAGAACTTCCCCATGTGGGCAGGCTCCAGGCTCCCGATACAGCTTGTCCTGATGGCGAGAGGTGTGAATGCTCCCCTTACTATACAGCCTGATAACCTTGAAATATCTTTCTTGCTTGATACAGGGTGTATGATCTGGCATGCGGAAACCGCCCAAGAGCTTTTTGACATGATACTGGCTGGTTTCGTTGTGGCGGAACAGCCCGATGTCCACGTTCCCCTGATAACAGCCATAGACGGTTTCTTCATATCCCATACGAGAGAGGCGGTCATGCTTCCTCCGGACGACATAGCTCTTCCGCCATACAACCCCTACAAGTCTCCCATGGTTCCCCTCGACATGGAGATGGCACCCGGAAGGTTCCTGAGGGACCCATACGTTATGAAGTCCAACTACATATCCTACGCGGCCCACACCAGCTGGCAGTTCGAAGTAAGGGCCGCCATAGAGAGGTCCAGACCCTACGCCAAGCACTACCTGAGGGGTCTGATAGAGGAGTTCGGGGATCCGGAGGCTGAGATAGTCTTCGTTGCTTCCGGAACAGCTGCGGCTCAGGCCAAAGAGGCAACGCTCATGCTCCTGCACGAAGAGGGTATAAAGGCCAGAGTCGTCAGGCTCAAGACCATAAGGCCCTTCCCGACTCAGGAGCTGATAGAAGCCCTCAGGGGCGCCAAATATGTCTTCGTTCCCGAGTTCAACGTTATAGGATGGCTTGAAAGGGAGGTAAGGCGCGCCCTTTACGGGAACCTGGACGTCCCTGTCATAGGTTCTCCGAGGGTTGCGGGCGGAATGACCATGCCTCCCGAGTTCATAGTCAAGGAAATTCTCCAATTCCTCGGAAAGGAGGTGAAGCATGTCGTATAAAATCTTCAAGATAAACGAGGACCTTAAGGAGTTTATGCCTCAGGAGGTTATAGACCTCGAGGAGAAGGCAACCTGGGGCAACCCCAAGAGGGGAGTTATGGACCTTCCCTACGCCAAGGAGCTTATAGAGGAGCACTCCCTATGTGCGGGGTGTCCCGAGTCCGCGGCCTTCAGATACATACTCGCCTCCCTTCCGAACCCAGAGGACACTATAATCGTAAACTCTACAGGATGCACATCCCTTGTCTTTCCCCACATAGCCCTCCACACGGTTCACTCCCTCTTCGGAAACCAGAACGCGGTAGCATCAGGGATAAAGAGGGTTCTCGAGTGGAGGTTCCCCGACAAGGTTAAGGACGTTGTGGTTCTTGCCGGAGACGGTGCTACAGTCGATATAGGTCTCGACATGACCCTCCAGTCCTTCTTCAGGCAGGAGAAGATCACGACCATATGCTTTGACAACGAGGTCTACGCCAATACAGGAGGACAGGAGAGCGGAATGACCGTTAAGGGGCACGTCTTCAAGATGGCTCCTAAGGGCAAGCAATGGGACAAGGTCCCCATGTGGCAACTGGCCATAGATTCAGGATGCCACTACGTGGTTAGGATGACCGTCTCCTCCCCCAAGAAGGTTGAAAAGGTTATAAAGCAGGCCATATACGTTGCAAGGGAGGTAGGCCCCACATACATCCACCTTTACACCCCCTGCATACTCGAGATTGGTCTCAACTCCGACGACGGCCTCGAGGAGATGAGGAGGACCGACAAGGAGAGGTTCAAGTTCTTCGAATACATGACCGACGAGGCCAAGGAGGTCATACAGAGGAAGAAAGAGGAGGGTCTGCTATGAGCCAGCCTAAGAGAAGGAGGATCAACGTCAGGATGCCCGCAATAGGCGGTCAGGGTGCGGTTACCGCTGCCCATATAATGGCCACAGCTGCGGACCACGCGGGATACTACGCGGTTTCTAACCCCTTCTTCGGAGCGGAGAAGAGGATGGCTCCCGCGGAGAGCTACGTGAGGATCGGGATAGACCCCATCTACGACAGGGGAGAGGTGGTTTACCCTGACGTTATAATGGTCTTCCACTCCCAGGTTATCACGATGGGCAAGTCCTACACCATGCCCTTCTACTCTGGAATAAAGAAGAACGGCCTGATAATAATTAACACCGAGGAGGACCTTCTGACCGACAGGGATCACGAGTATCTGGAGTCCCTTAACGTCAAGGTCTTCAACTTCCCCGCCACCAAGTTTGCCATGGAGATAGCCGGAACTGAGCTTGCCACCAATATGGCTATGCTTGGAGCCTTCTTCGGGGCAACCCAAATAGTAGGTATGGACTCGATAGAGGAAGGTATAAAGGCAAGGTTCCTGAAGAAGTTCGTAGCTTCCGGAGGAACTATGTCTCTGGACTCCGCTATAGAGAGGAAGTTTAAGAAGAAGCTGGAGCTGATAGAGAAGAACATAAACACCGCCAAAGCGGCCTACGATCTGGCCCAAGAGTGGGCGAGAGACCAGGGCATGGAGGTTTGGCTCCCCAAACCTCAAGAGGTTGCAAAGGTATAATCCGAGGGGCGTTCTGCCCCGTGTTTTACTATTATTCGTTAAGTTTTTTCTTCCAGCGAGTTTTTGATGAGCTTGATTTTACCGTTCCTCATATTAGCCCTCGTTGTTTTTACAGCATGTAGAGGTGTTCAAGGGTTTAAAAAGCCTGAGTATAGTGGATTGACCTACCGTATAGAGAGCATTTCTTCCGACAGGGGCGCTCGTATTCGATATATGCTGATCTATGAGGGGACAGAGCCTTCGGACAGAGTCATATTTCTTTTCCCTGGAAGAGACGGGACCTGCCACTTTGGCTACCAGGATGAGAAGGATAAGTGCGGTAAAAGCTCTTCTAACTCCATAGACATAAGTTTCAACCTCTGGGTCAGCTACAACTTCCTCGCCAGAAACGCAGGCAGGTTCATGGAAAAAGGACATACGGTTGTTCTCGTGGACATGCCCGAGGATGTGAAACAGCGTATATTATCCGTTCCCACTTCAGCCAAGATAACTGGGAGCGCCTACAGAGTCGGTGGAGACTGGGACGGAGACTCGGTGGAGGAGCCTGACGATGTAGTCAGCGACATCTCTGCTATAGTAAGTGATCTACAGAATACATACGGTATAACAATCCGGGATCTGTTCCTGGTGGGAACGAGCAGGGGAACCTTAGCTGTTGCCTATCTGTCTCATAAGATATCCGGAGTTAAAGGCATAGTCCTTACTGCAACGGTATCTTCGGACGGCGGGAATTACAGCTCTTACTGTCCATCGGGCGCGAGTGATTTCTTAGGTTGCACCGGTTTGAACTCCTATGCGGGTAGAATTCTAATGGTTCACCACAGGAAGGACGGATGCCCTGTGTCTAAATACAGATCTGCTCGGGAGCTTTTTGATAACCTTTCCTCCCCCCAGAAAAGTTTTACTACCGTCAGTGGTGGTAGCGAAGTTTCGAGCAATCCTTGTAAAGCCAGAACCTATCACGGCTTCTGGGGAAGGGACCGGGAAGTGGTGAACCTTATCTTGAATTGGATTGGGGGAATGGAAGTGCCTTCAAACCTCTAAGGTTATAATATCTCTCCCATGAGAAAGGAGATCAAGGACTACAACCCTAAGGAGATAGAGGAAAAGTGGTCCAGGTTCTGGATAGAAAAAGCCCTCTACCACGTCGAAAAGCCCGATAAAAGGAGAAAGTTCTCCGTGGTCATCCCCCCTCCCAATGTCACGGGATCCCTCCACATGGGGCATGCCCTCAACTCCACCCTCCAGGACATAATAGCCCGCTGGCAGAGGATGAGGGGAAGACAGGTGGTCTGGGTCCCGGGCTTCGACCACGCGGGGATAGCGACCCAGTATGTAGTCGACAAACAGCTCCAGGAGAAAGGCAGAAGCAGGCTCGAGCTCGGAAGGGAGGAGTTCCTGAAGAAGGTCTGGGAGTGGGTTCCCAAGTCGAGAAACGCAATCAGAACCCAGCTGGAAAAGCTTGGGGTCTCGGTTGACTGGAAGAGGGAGAGGTTCACCCTGGACGAGGGCTTTTCAAGGGCGGTCAGAAAGGCCTTCAGGGAGCTATACGAGAAGGGGCTCATATACAGGAGCGAATACATAGTCAACTGGTGCCCAAAGGATTTAACAGCCCTCTCGGACCTTGAGGTGGAGCACGAGGAGGAGAAAGGGAAGCTCTGGTATATCAGATACCCCCTCGAGGACGGCTCGGGGCACATAACGGTCGCCACCACGAGGCCCGAGACTATGCTGGGAGACACCGCGGTAGCGGTCCATCCCGAGGACGAGAGGTATAAACACCTGATCGGAAAGAAGGTCAGGCTCCCCCTCGTACGCTGGAAGAGGAAGACCCTCTCGGGAGAGGAAATAGACGAGCTCATCCCCATAATAGCGGACGAGAGGGTGAAGCCCGAGTTCGGAACGGGAGCGGTCAAGATCACCCCTGCCCACGATCCCAACGACTTTGAGATAGGGAAGACCCACAACCTCCCCTCCGTGAAGGTGATGGACGAGAGAGCGGTGATGAACGAGAACGCGGGGGAGTTCGCGGGACTCGACAGATACGAGGCGAGGAAGAGGATAGTTGAAAAACTGAGGGAAGAAGGACTTTTAGAGAAAGAGGAAGAGCACATCCATGCGTTAGGAAGGTGCTACAGATGCAAGACCGTCATAGAGCCCATGGTCTCCGAGCAGTGGTTCGTGAAGGTCTCAGACCCAGTGATAAAAGACGTTTCTATAAAGGTGGTGGAGGAAGGTATAAAGGAGAGGGAGGAGAAGGAGATCTTCCTTCAGCTTGCGGAGGTCCAGGGGCTTACCATAAACATCCCCGTTGAGGACGAGGTCTCGGGACACACCAAGGCGGTGGTGATCCTCACGGAAGGAATAGAGTTCCTCGCAGGTGTGAGAGAGGGAGAGCTCGCCTACATCTACTACCCCGAGGGAAAACCCGAGAATATCGAGACAGCCAAGAAGCTCGCCTACGAGTTCATGAGAAGGCCTACGGGAATGGAGTTCCTCATAGGAGTGGAGGGAGAGGTAACGATAGCCAGGATGGGAACCCAGCAGACCTTGGAGAAGGAGAGGTATCTGATAGTCCAGGAAGGAAACAGGCTGAACCTATACAGTTGGAAGGACGGCTCTTACGAGTTCCTCCAGGTCATAGAGACGGGAAGGGCAAGGCTCGAGCCCGCCCAGAAGTCTATAAAGGTGAGGGTGGAGAGGGAGAAGAAGGTTATAGAGGAGGAGAGGAAGGTCCGCTTCATCCCCGAGCACTGGAAGAAGTTCTACTTGGAATGGATGCACAACCTCAGGGACTGGTGCATCTCCCGCCAGATCTGGTGGGGCCATAGGATACCGGTCTGGTACTGTCAGGACTGCGGGGAGGTGAACGTCTTCACCGACGACGACTTCGACAGGGCCTACGACAAGATCATCTTCAACCTGATAGCGGACGGCAAGATAGGCCTCGAGTTCACCCCCGAGGAGATAGAGGAGATCCTACACTCCCCCAACTTCGTCCATCCCGAGATGACGGTTCTCGACTTTTACAAGAGGTTCGTCTTCCACAGATACCACTCCACCGAGATGGACGCAAACTCCCTAAGGCTCTTCTTCACCCAGGAGGCCAACCCCATGGCCATGCTCACCCCAGGAGTCTCCACGAAAGGCTTATACAGGTACGACTCTCAGAAAAAGAAGTGGAGGATGGTTCTGAGATGCAAGAAGTGCGGTTCCGAGAACCTGAGGCAGGAGGAGGACGTTCTCGACACCTGGTTCTCCTCCGCCCTGTGGCCCTTCGGTGTCTTCGGCTGGCCCGAAAAGACTGAGGACCTCAAGAACCTCTACCCAACCGATCTCCTCGTTACGGGCTTTGACATCATCTTCTTCTGGGTGGCGAGGATGATAATGATGGGAACCCACTTCATGGGGGACATTCCCTTCCACGACGTTTACGTCCACGCCCTCGTGAGGGACGAGAAGGGCCAGAAGATGTCCAAGACCAAGGGGAACGTGATAGATCCTTTAGACATAATAGAGAGATACGGGGCGGACGCCCTCAGGTTCACCCTCGCTATACTCACGGTCCAGGGGAGGGACATAAAGCTATCTGAAAAGAGGTTCGAGGGATACAAACACTTCGCCAACAAGATCTGGAACGCCTCCAGGTTCGTCCTTATGAACACACCCGAGGACTTCCTCTCCTCCCTCCCCCACATGGCTCCCCTCAGACCCGAGGACAGGTGGATAATGACTCTTTTAAATGAGACAGCGGACAAAGTAAACAGAGCTTTAGAGAGCTACGACTTCTCCAGAGCCTCCCAAGCCATATACGACTTCTTCTGGTCCGACTTCTGCGACTGGTATATAGAGTTCAC